>CAVSTD010000007.1:0-19703 GCA_963730815.1 uncultured Thermoplasmata archaeon | reverse complement strand
TGACCGACACTTTACCGAAGGCGTGTGTCGGACGACAGATTCGAACCGCGCGACAATGCGAATCTAGTAGCGCTCACGCTCCGCGTTCTTCGATCCGACGATCGACGCCACGCCTTCCCTCGATATCCTGGCAGACCGGGCAAACGGCGACCTTCAGGGTTGGCGGTCGCGTGTCGGTTTCGTGTCCGCCTGCTCCCAACCAGTGGGTGGTCGGCGGGGGGTCGGCGTTGCCGCACGCAAGAGGGCACCGGGAACCGACGGGAAGTCAAAATCGGTTCGTACCCGATTGATAAAGTCCTTCCGCGATTCGAGGACCGGCCCGGGGAGTCCGTCGTGTCCTCCACACCCAGAACAGACGAGAGCCTATCCTCGGGAATCCTCATCTCCCCAGAACCCGTCGATTCCGTCGCCACGCTGGCGGCGCCTCTCTCCCTGTTCGGGCTCGAATTCAGCCTCGATACCGCCTCGATCGATGCCCTAGAGTTCGTCGCGAAATCCGTTACCCGAACTCAAGTCCGGGCGTGGTTCACCCGCTTTCCCGGTACTGAAGAAGTGGCCCTCCTTTCTACCTGCCACCGGGTTGAGCTGCTTTTCCTCGCACGGTATCCCGGGGAACGCGACCGATGGCGCGAGGCTCTTCCCGGGGCAGAACGGTCATGGAAGCCTCGGGAGGGGCGGGACTTGGTACGCCATCTCTTTCGTGTGGCGGCTGGGCGAGAGTCGCTGGCTGTCGGAGAGGCCGAGGTGCGCCAGCAGGTCCGTTCGGCGGTCTCGTCGATCGAGAGCCGTCATCCACGACCCGTCCTTCGTGAACTGTTCGTCGAAGCGGCCGTGGCCGCGGACGAGGTGGGCCCATCTCCAGAGGCCTCACGTTCGATCGCGTCGATCGCGGCGTCGCGGTTGCTCGACTTGGTGGGTCACCCTCTCCCCCGCGTGCTCGTGGTCGGGTCCGGCATCGTGGGCCGCCAGGTCGCGGAGTGCCTCTCCTCGGCCGTGAGAGTGACCCTTGTCTTCCATCAGAAATCCCCCGAGCAAGAGTTCCTGCGTGCCCACGGCGCGCGCGCGGTGCCGCTCGACCGGCTGATCGGACGAGCTCGCGATTTCGGACGCGATCGTCACGGCCGCCAAGTTCGGAAACCATGGTCTTCGCGCCGTCGACCTCCCTCGAGACCGGCCGCTCGTCTTGGTGGACCTCGGCATGCCGCGCAACATCGACCCGAACGCTCGAGAACTGTCGAACGTACGGCTCGTCGACCTCGAGGAACTGCACGCGCTCTCGGGAAATTCTTCCTCGGAGGACGCCCACGACATCCGGGTGGAGGAGCTCGCCAGTCAGTTCTCCGACCGCCTCGAGAGACTGCTGCTAGAGCCGTGGATCGATGCGTTCAGACGCGCGGCGGAGGAACTGCGGCGCTCCGAACTGGCGCACGCAGGCTCCTTCCTCGGGAAACTCGACCCTGAGCAGCAGGTCGCGATCGAGCGCCTCACGCAACGACTCGTCAACCGCCTCTTGGCCTCCCCCACCGAACGGATCCGGTCCCTGCCGCCGGGTCCCGACGGAGACCTCCAGCGTCGGTTCGCCATCGAACTGTTGCGCCCCCGTTCCGCCGACCCGTGACAGAACGCTTCCGGGTCGGAACCCGGCGGAGCCGGCTGGCACGAGCTCAGACCGATTGGGTCCTCACCCGCCTCGCGCGAGCCGCGCCAGGCGTGCGATTCGAACCCATCCCGGTCGACACAAGCGGCGACCGGGACCGGTCCGTCGGGAGCTCTCCGGACTTCACGGACACGATCGATCGCGCGCTGCTCCGGGGGGAGGTCGATCTCGCGGTGCACAGCGCGAAGGACCTCCCGGTCGAACTGGATCGCCGGTTCGAACTCCTGGCCTGCCCCCGCCGGGCCGACCCACGCGACTGTCTCGTCGTGGCTCCGCCGCATCGAGCCGCGCGGCTTCCTCGGGGCGCTCGAGTCGGCTCGAGCAGTCTTCGGCGGCGCGCCCAGCTCCTTCGCTGGAGGTCGGACCTCAACGTGGTCGAGATTCGAGGCAACGTCGACACACGGATCGACCTGGTCCAGAGCGGCGCAATCGATGCGGCAATCCTTGCCGTGGCGGGGATCTCCCGTCTCGAGCGGACCGCCGAAATCGACCGCATCCTCCCCTCGACAACCTTCTTGCCGGCTCCAGCCCAGGGAGCGCTCGCGGTCGTGGCGCGAGCCGCTGACTCCAACCTCGCCTCGTTCGTTCGCCGGATCGACCACGCGGCGACCCACGCTTGCGTCAACGCGGAACGAGCGTTTGCCGCCGTGCTGGGAGGCGACTGCCGGGTCCCGCTCGGCGCACTCGCGACGCTTAGGAAGCAAACGATCTCGCTCGCGGGGGAGGTGCTGACGCCCGATGGTCGAGTGAGCCTTCGAAGGGCTCGACGCGGTCCGGCGTCCGACGCCGAAGGAATCGCGTCGAGGTTGGGCAAGGAGATGCTCGACCACGGCGCGCTCGACCTCTTCGCCGCCTCCCGTCAGTAGGCCCGACATGAATTCGCGCTCATCTCCCACGATCGTGCTGGTCTCCGTGCCCGGCACCCTCGGGGGGATCGACTCGATCCTCCGGCGGGCCGGAGTTCGCCTGGTCCGGCTCATGTCGTCGCGGCCCCGGCCCGTCGACCCGACCGTCTGGCTCAAGCGGCTCGCCGGCTCCCCGAAACCGGACACCGTGCTCGTCACGAGCCGGGCCGCCGTGGCAGCCGGGGTCCGACCGTGGCGTCGGGCTGGCGGCCCCCTTCCCGCAACTCTCGAGTTCTGGGCGGTCGGACCCGGAACCGCACAGGCCCTTCGGAGGGTCGGGATCCGTCGGGTCCATCGACCTCGAACCGTCGGCATTTTGGCGATCGCATCGTCGCTCCGTCGGATGCCTACTCGGCGAGTCGTCTACTTTCGTTCCGACGTCGCCGGTCCCCAGCTCGCGCGCATGCTGCGGAGCCAAGGGCACCGAGTCGTCGATCTAGTGGTCTATCGGCTCGAGACGCCTCCCCGCCTGACGGACCGAGCACGTCGAGGTCTTTCTCGGGCGGCTCTCCTCGTCGTGACGAGCCCCTCCGGCCTATCGAACCTTCGGAGTCGGTTGGGTCGGACGACGTTCTCTCGGCTATCCCGGACCGCCCGCTTGGTGGTCCTTGGTGAGCGTTCTCGGAGGGCCGCACGCGGCCACGGATTCCGTCACGTTTCCGTAGCGCCGTCGACCACCGCACAACGATTTACCCGTCACCTGCTGCGGGAGCTTCGTAATGCCCGGTCGTAGGATGGTCGCGTCCCGCTCACCCCCCGCGCCCGTGCTCCCGACCCGCCTTCGTCGACTGCGACGGACGGCCGCCCTGCGGGACTGGGTCGCGGAGACCGATGTGGAGCTTCGTCGGCTCATCTACCCGCTCTTCGTTCGACCGGGCCGCGGCGGCCCCGAGCCGATTCCCTCGATGCCGGGAGTCCTGCGGTACACGATTCGTGACATCCCCGACCTCGTGCGCGAGCTGGAGGGGGAAGGCATCCGTTCGCTGCTGCTGTTCGGGGTGGCTCGAACGAAGGACGCTGAGGGAAGCGATGCCTGGACCCCCGACGGGGTGGTCCCCGAGGCCGTGCGCGCGATCAAGCGCGCCGTCCCGAGCCTCGTCGTCCTGACGGACGTCTGCCTATGCGCGTACACCTCCCACGGTCACTGTGGAGTTGTCCGCCATGGCGCCGTCGCAAACGACGAGTCGTGCGATAGACTCGGCCGGGTAGCGGTCGCCCATGCGAACGCGGGCGCTGACGTGGTCGCACCCAGCGCGATGATGGATGGGCAGGTGGCAACGATCCGGGCGGCGCTCGACCGCGCGGGGCAGGAGGGGACCGCCATCCTCGCGTACTCGTCAAAACATGCCTCCGCGTTTTACGGGCCGTTCCGGGACGCGGAGCAGTCGACGCCGACGTTCGGCGACCGGCGCGGCTACCAGATGGACTTTCGGAACGCGCGCGAGGCGCTCCGCGAGATGGAGCGCGACACGGCCGAGGGCGCCGACCTGCTGATGGTGAAACCGGCGCTGACGAGCTTAGACCTCCTCGCTCGGGCCCGAGATCGATTCTTGCTCCCGCTCGCCGCCTACCAAGTCAGCGGCGAGTACGCGACGCTCAAAGCGGCCGCTACGAGCGGGGTGGTAGAGGAACGGGCGGCCGTGGAGGAGACTCTGGGCGCCATCCGTCGCGCCGGCGCCGACTTCATCATCACGTACTTTGCCCGGGATGTCGCGCGCTGGTCCCGCGAACCACGATGACGGAAGAGGAGCCGCAGCCGGGGTCCGCCGAGACGGAAGAAACCGACGGGCCACGGGACTTCGTGAAGTACACGTTCTTCCATGTTCACCCCGAATGGAGGCGACTCCCCACCCCGACGCGAGACGAAGGTAAGGCCCGTTTCGCTCACGTCCTGAACCATCCCCCCGACGGGGTCCTGGTGCGGACGTACGCTCTCACCGGTTTGAAGGCCGGCACCGAGATGTTGGTCTGGTCGATCGGAACCGAGCTCGGCTCCCTTCAGGAGTTGCACTCGCGCCTCTTGGGCACCCCGTTCGGGGGCTACCTCGACACGCCGTACTCGTACCTCGGAATGGCCAAGCGGTCGGCGTACCTCGGAGAGCACGGCCACGAGGGAGAAGGGTCGGAGACGCGGCGTCGGCCTTACGACCTGCCGTACTTGTTCGTTTACCCGTTCGTGAAGAAACGGGAATGGTACGCGCTCTCGTTCGAGGAGCGGCGACGGATCATGGGCGAACACTTCCGGATCGGTCACAAGTATCCGAAGGTCCGGATCCATACGGGGTACTCCTTCGGGCTCGACGACATGGAGTTCATCCTCGCGTTCGAGACCGCAGCGCCCGCCGAGTTCCTCGACCTGGTCAGCGACCTGCGTTCTACGGAGGCCAGCCGGTACACGGCTCTCGAGACCCCGATCTTCACCTGCGTTCTGGCCTCCCCGCGTCGCATGCTCGACCTGGCGGACGGCCTCCCGTGAGCCCTCAGTCGCCAGGGTCCCGCTCGCGCGACCTCTGGCATCGCGCATCCCGAGTCCTCGTGGGCGGAGTTGATAGTCCGGTTCGGTCGTTCCGGGCGGTCGGCGGGTCCCCCGTTTTCTTCGCCCGCGGCCGGGGCGCGTACCTCATCGACGTCGACGGGCGACACTACTTGGACCTCATCAGCTCCTGGGGGGCGAACCTCCTCGGGAACGCGCCCCCCACGGTGGTCGCGGCCGTCCGACGGACCGCGCTCCGGGGGCTCACGTTCGGCGCCCCCTCACCGCTCGAACACGAACTCGCCGAGGAGATTCGCCGTGCCGCCCCCGCGCTCGAACGACTTCGGTTCGTGAGTTCCGGCACCGAGGCCGTCATGAGCGCCGTTCGGGTCGCTCGCGGGTTCACCCGCCGTACGAAGGTGGTGAAATTCGCCGGGGGATACCACGGGCATTCCGACGGGCTCCTCGCTCGTGCGGGATCGGGTGTAGCGACTCATTCACTGCCGGATTCCGCCGGAGTTCCTCCCGCGATTGTGCGAGAGACGCTCGTCGGACGGTACAACGACCCCGACGGGCTCGCTGAGCTGTTCGAACGCCTCGGGCCGTCGATCGCCGCGGTCGTGATCGAGCCGGTGGCGGGTAACATGGGCGTCGTCCCGCCTCGCCCGGGCTTTCTCGAGGCGGTGGGCGCGCTCGCGCACCGGTACGGCGCCCTGGTCATCGCGGACGAAGTGATCACGGGTTTTCGCCTCCGTCGCGGAACGGTCCACGAATCCCTCGGCCTGACGGCCGACCTCGTGACGCTCGGCAAGGTCGTGGGAGGCGGCTTGCCGGTGGGAGTCTACGGGGGGCGTCGGGAGGTGATGGAGACCGTCGCGCCGCTCGGCCCGGTCTACCAAGCGGGGACCCTTTCGGGCCACCCGCTCGCGATGGCGGCCGGTCGGGCGATGCTCGACCGGCTGACCCCCGGGGTGTACCGGGGCTTGGAGCGAACCGGGGCCTTGCTCGAGGAGAGGCTCGTGCGCCTGGCCGAGGAGGAGCGGGTCCGAGAATTCACTCTTCAACGGGTCGGCTCGATGCTGGGGCTCTTCTTCGCGTCGGGGCCGATACTCGACGACCGCGGGGCCGAGCGGTCCGACCGGGCCCGATACGCCCGTTTCTTCCACGCCGCCCTGGACGGCGGCGTGTACCTGCCGCCGTCGGCCCTCGAAACTACGTTTGTATCGACCGCGATTCGGCCCCGCGACCTCGACCGGGCCGAAACGGCCCTGCGCTCAGGGTTCCGAGCGGCTCGGAAGGCAGGGCGATGAGACGGGATCGTCTGGTACGGGCCCTCCGAGGGGAAGAGACCGACACGACCCCGATCTGGTTAATGCGTCAGGCGGGTCGCCACTTGCCGGGGTACCGTAAACTTCGGGAGACCCGAGCGATCCTCGATATCGCCCGTGATCCCGAGCTCGCCGCCGAAGTGACGCTGGAACCGGTGCGACGCTACGATGTCGACGCGGGAGTGGTCTTCGCGGACATCTCGTTGCCATTCCTTGGAATGGGGATCCCCTTCTCGATCGATCCGGGCGTCGGTCCGGTCATACCGCACCCGATCCGGTCCCGGGAAGATGTCGAAAGGCTTACGTCGTTTGACGCTCGGACGTCCGTGCCGTTCGTCGGAAAAGCGATTGAGCGATTCCTCGAGCTCGAGGCGGAACGCCCCATCATCGGGTTCGCCGGCGGGCCGTTCACGCTCGCTGCGTACCTGATTGAAGGAGGTCCCTCCCGGGAGTATGTCGAGACCAAACGGCTCCTCTATTCCGAGCCCGCGACTTTCGACCGGCTCATCGCTCGCCTCGCGACCATGACGGTCGATTACCTCCGACTCCAAGTCGAGAGCGGCGCGGCGGCCCTGCAAGTGTTCGACACGTGGGCCGGCGCGGTCACCCCGGGGGTGTTCGAACGCCATCTCCTAGAACCGCTCCGCACCATCTTTGAAGAGCTGCGAGCCCTTCGTCGACCGACGATCTACTTCTCCGCGGGATCGTCCCACCTGGTCGAACTCATGGCCCGCACCGGGGCCGATGCCCTGTCGGTGGATTGGCGCGAACCGTTGGGCCGGGTTCGGGCCCGCATCGGGCCGGGACTGGCCCTTCAAGGCAATCTCGACCCGGGGGCTCTGCTCGGAACCCCGGAGGCCATGCTCCGAGAAGCTCGGAGGGTACTCGACGAAGTGCCCACCGCCCGAGCCCACGTCTTCAATTTGGGTCACGGCGTTCTCCCCACGACCGACCCGGACCGGGTTCGCGAGCTCGTAGAGTACGTGCACGCGGAGGGAAGGGTTCGAGGACCAGGATGATCCCGGACCGTTTCGGAGAATCCACGGCCGTCCTGTTGATGGGCTACGGCAGTCCGAACGGCGCCGAGGACCTACCTTCGTATCTCGCGGATGTGCTCCACGGGCGGCCTCCCCCCGCGTCGATGGTCGCCGAATACATCCGCCGCTACGAGCGAATCGGTGGATCCCCGCAGAACCGGATCCTTGCCTCGTTGCGGGGGAAGCTCGAGCACCGGCTCGCTCGGGACGGTCGCGGTCCGCCCGTATTCCTGGGCGTGAAGCACGGGCACCCGGCGCTTCGGGACGTGATTCCCGAGGCCGCCCGCAAGGGATTCCGGCATCTCGTCGCTGTCCCTCTCTCCCCGTATGCGTCGACCTGGATCAGCGAGCCGTATCAGGAGGGTGTCGCCGAAGGAATCCGCGCCGCTCCCTCACCAATCGACGCAGACGTTCGGTTGGATTGGCATCTCGACCCGAACTGGATCGGCTACTGGAGCGACGCGATCCGTTCCGAGCTTTTGGCGAGCTCCGATCCGAGCGGAGCGGTCCTGCTCTCGGCCCACAGCTTGCCCCAGCGGATGCGGGACCGCGGGGACCCGTACCCCGAGATCCTGCACGAGACCTCCGACGCGATCGCCCGCCGGGCTCGACTCGAACGCTGGTCGTTCACCTTTCAGAGCGCGGGCAACACGACCGAGCCCTGGCTCGGGCCCGACATCGTCGACGTAATGCTCGATTGGCGGCGGCGCGGGGCGAGGCATCAGCTCGTGGCCTCGTTCGGCTTCGTGTTCGACCACCTCGAGGTCCTTTACGACCTCGACGTGGTGGTTCGGGAGTTCGCCGAGAGGAACGGTATCGAGGACCCGGCGGGTCCCGATGCCGAACGACGCAGAAGCGGTCGTCCGAGCCCTCGCCGCTCGGGTCCTCGCCCCGAAATCGAATCCCGCCGCCTAAGTTCTACCGAACCCGAGCGTCCACTCCCCAAGGTGGCTGGCCATGGAGTGGTTGGGATGGGTATTCGAACTGCCGGGCAATTCGAGTCTGGCCGCGCCCATCGTTTCTCGAGGATAACGACCTAGGTGGGTCCCGGCGGGTTTCGGCGGCGACGAGCTCCGATAAAATAGATCGCCGTTCCCGCGACCAGGGCCGCGACCGCCGCGACCGCGAGGTAGAACGTCGTGCTGGTGAAGAAATTCGACGACGAAGACGGCTTGGTGAAGGTCATCGAGAGATTCAGCGGCGCCCCGACCACTCGAATCGACCCCGTGCCGTTGGGCGAGGAGTATCCCGGCGAGACGGAGGTCGAATAGTTGTACGTCCCGTTGAACAGGTCGACCTGGGCGGACCGGCCCGTCCCGTTGACGTAGATCGCCCCGACGTGCAGGCTCCACGTAGACCCGCTGGGCAATCCGGCCTCGACGAAGGTGACCGCGTAGAGTACGGGCGCGAAGGTGAGCAGAACCGTCTGATTGGCCATGTTGACGTCAATCGGACCGGTTCGCGGGGAGACCGAGTAGTCCGCGGGCGAGGTCGCCGAGTACGAATAGCTACCCGCGGGTGCAGTGAAGTTGTCCCATCGTCCGGTACTGGTCTGGAGGTGACTGTTGAACGTGACGGACCAGTTGCTCCCCGACGGCAGGCCCTGCTCCTCGAAAGCCACCTGGAAACTCAGCTGCTCGAACGTGACGTCAATCGTCACATTCGCCCCCGAGACCGGAATCTGGCCCGAACTCGGGCTCGCGCCGAAGCCGGAGGGCGCAGTAACTCCGAACGAGTACGTGCCGTTGGTTCTCTCGTAACTCACCATGCCCCCGGAGGTAGAATTCGTCGTTCCACCCAGGTCGACCGACCACGAGAGGCCGTTCGGCAAGGAACTCTGACGGAAGGTCAACGTGTAATTCGTGAGGACGAACGGGACGCCGACGGCCACGTTCCCACCCGAAACCGGCACATGGCCGTTCGCTGACACCGGGTGGAAGCTGGTGTTCCCCACCCCGACGATGTACGGATACGAACCGTTCAGCAGCGAAAGGGGCAAACTCGTCGCGGTCGTCGAGCTCAACGAGTTGTTGACGAAGACCGTCCAACCGGTACCGGTCGGCAGACCGCTCTCGTTGAACCAGACGGTGTAGTGGCTCTGGATCGATGTGCGGATCGTGACCGAACTCAGGGAGTAGGCGCCCAACGAATCGGTGACGTTGAGCTGGGCCGTGAAAACCCCCACCGTCCGATAGACGTGGATCGGGTTCTGGGCGCTGCTCGTCTGGCCGTCCCCGAACTTCCACGAGAACGAGTACGCCGGTGTCCCTCCCGTGACCGAACCCGAGAATCTCACTGAGAGGTTGACCGGTCCGGAAGTGACGTTAGCGGAGGCTCTCCCGGTAGGAGCCGAAACGACCGTGATCCGCAGGCTGGTGGCGGCGACGTACCCCTTGCTGTCGGTCACGTTGAATAGGACCGTGAACTTCCCGGCCGAGGAGTAGAGGTGGGAGGGGTTCTGCGACGTTCCCGAAGTGCCATCCCCGTACGTCCAATTGTAGGTGTAGGACGGAGTGCCCCCGCTCTCCGACCCCGTGAAGGCGACGGTGAGAGGCGCGTCCCCCGAGACCGGGGCGCCATTCGCGATGGCGACCAGTGGAGCTTGCCCGTTGCAGCTGAGCTCCGCCGTGAGACTCTCGACCGCTTTCGTCAGCATGTAGACGAGCGTGGTCGCGCTGGTACAACCGGGGGCCGATACGTTCAACCAGTAGGGTCCTTCCTCGAACTGCCCGCCGGCTGTCCCGTTCGGAGCGACCGACAGTCGATTCACTTGACCGATCCGGTTGAACTCCACCGCCGCGGAGAGCGGCGAGACCGTCAGCTTCAGGGTCCCCCACGGGGCGGTCACGACCCTTCCGTTCCACTGGCCTTCGTTGTTCAAAGTGGCCGGGAACTGGTACCAGGACCCATAATTGTAGGTCGCGTTGGTGACGTTGGAGGTGTCGAACGTGAACCCGTAGGACCCGCTCCGGTACCTGGTACCACGGGTAAAGACAGTCCACCGAAGTCGAACTGCTAGGTCCCGCGCAGGTCGATTCGGAATCGGTCGAGGAATTGATCCAGTACTCCCCACCTTGTGAGGAACTGATCTTGAGCTGGGATGGATAGGTCACGGACCCCGGCCGACCCATCAACGGAAGTTCAAGGTCCATCTGGCCGGCCTGGGCCCATCGACCCGGCCAGTAGCTGTCGCAGTAACCGTCGCCCGGATAGCAGGCTCCGTACGAGCCGCCTTCCGGGATGGCGGGATTGAGAGCATGCCCGATCTCGTACGCGAATGCGATCGCGCCCGGATCGCTCGCTCCCCAATTGAGACCGTTTCCCGTCGCTGCGGTCGAGTAGTACGGTGACAGGACGAGGTGTCCGCTGACCAAGGTCACGGCCCCTCCGGTCCCGGCCGTGGTGTCGTTGACGGAGATTTGCCAGCCCTGCGTCGGACTCTGCGCTTCGCCCGAGTAATTGACCCACAGCGAGTCCCCACTGGACATCTCTAGGATCGCGGTAGAACTCCCGCTGTCGAGAGGTCCGGCATAGGCGGCATCCTCTACTCCGCCGTTGGACTCGTCGATCTGCCAGACGATGGCGCAGGCAAACCACTCGTTCGACCCGGGCGTGTACGAGTAATCGAATCCCCCGTCGGGGTTGCAGTCGATGGTTCCGCTGCCCGAGCCAGTGGCCGCCGGCGGGGAGGGGTAGAATTGGAACTCGAGGAATGCCTGGTGGTCCAGGCTGTTGGTGTCGTAAACGGTGCCGCCGAACCAGATCGTGGCGTAGAAATCACCCTGGGTATAGGTCGCACCGTCTGCCGGCAGGGTCACGTGGAAGCTCGCGTTGGCGCCCGACCCCGGCGCGGTGGAGATGTAACTGATCGTCGGTTCGTCGTGACCGTAGCACCAGCTCGGGTCGTAGCTCGACCAAACGATCGTGCTCCAATACATCCCGTCGCACCCGAGCGTCGAATTGTTCGCGATCGAACCCGCGACACCAGGGATTGCCGCGTGCGTCGCCTTGTCGCCACCGTCGGAGGCTGTGGGTATTGAAACGTGGGTCCCCGCCGGGGCCGCTGGAAAGGGGGAACCGGTCGAGGAGGGGGCCCCCTGATTTAAGGGAACCAGAAGGCTCGACAACATGATGCCCGCGGCGAACACGACGATGAAAGTGGTCGAAGGCTGTCGGTTCATGGAGGAGCGTCCAATCCCAAGAGGGTGGCCGATGCTCTGGGAACCGCGGGGCTATGAGGGTTTCGCTTCTTGTTTTCGGTCCCGCCGGGCGCGAGTGTTCGTTGACACCTAATAATTAGTGATACCAATATATACTGTCGATTCCTGGGATTGGTCGTGGAGGCCCTTCAACAGCTTACCCACCGTCAAGTGGAGGCGCTTCGCGTCATCGCCGCTCGGCAGCAGGAGACTCGCGGGGCGAGCCTGAAAGAGATCGCCGCCGGACTTAGGGTTCGGTCCCCCTCTGCTCTGGCTCATCTGGGCCCTCTCGAAGAACTCGGCTTAATCTCCCGCTTTCGGGGAAAGAGCCGACTCACCAACCGGGGGTTTGCGTGCCTCGAAGAATACCAACGGCATCACCGCATTGCCGAGAGCCTGTTTTCCCGGGCCGGACTCTCTCCGGAGGCCACCTGCCGGGCCGCGAGAGAGGTGGACCTCGCACTCAGTCACCATACGGTCGAGAAGATTTGTGCGGCCGAGGGGCACCCGCCGCTCTGTCCCCACGGGGAACCCATCGCTCCGTGCCATGCTTCCAACTGAGGTTCCGGGAATCGCACCGAACTGGGAGACGCGTCGAACTTGCAGAAACGAATGAGACTGGTCGCAATCATCGTGGCCGTAGCGCTGGTAGCCGGGCTGGTGGGCCTCGCAGTGTACACGAGCGCCGCCCCGCCGAAACCCAACTCCTCGGTCATCCAAGTGGTCGCGGCGGAGAACTTTTGGGGGAGCTTAATCGCCCAGCTGGGAGGCACGCACGTCAGTGTAACCAGCATCGTCTCGGACCCGAATGCTGACCCGCACGAGTACGAGGCCAACGCCTCCGATGCCCGAGCGATTGCCAACGCCCAATTGGTCATCGAGAACGGAGAAGGCTACGACAGCTGGTGCTCGCAGCTCATTGGTGCTAGCGACACTCCGGGCCAAGTGGTTCTGAATGTGCAGAACACGTTGGGGGTAGCGTCCGGGGGCAATCCTCACTTTTGGTACAACCCGAACTACGTCAACATCACGGTGCACCAGATGTATGCCGACCTCGTCTCGATCTCGCCGGCCGATATTCAGTACTTTCAGCAGCAGTATGCGGCCCTAAATGCGTCTCTTGGACAGCTCTACGGGGAAGCCGCTGCCATCAAGGCCCATTTCGCGGGCACCGAAGTGGCCTCTACGGAGAGCATCTTTGTTTACCTCGCGAACTTCACGAATCTTGACCTAGTCTCGCCCCCAGCGTTCATGGACGCCGTCGCCGAAGGCAACGACCCTCCCGCCCAGAGCGTGGTCGTATTCCAGCAGCAGCTCGAGAGCGGAAATGTAAGCGTGCTGGTGTACAACGCGCAGACGGTGACACCGCTGACTTCCTCGATGAAGTCGATCGCTCAGAGCAACAACGTGACCGTGATCGCGGTCACCGAGACCATCCAGCCTCCGAATGTGTCATTCCAGGTCTGGATGGAATCCGAGCTCCTCGACCTTTACAACGGGCTCAACGCAAAAGCCCTCGGGCAGTGACCTTACGGGAGTGTGACGACGGTCTCGCTAAATCAGACCGCGGTCGTCTCGGAGGTAATCCGGGCCGAGCACCTCGAGGTAGGATACCGCGATAAGACCGTCTGGCAGGACGCGACCTTCGAGGTCCGTCGGGGCGAGTTCGTTGCCGTGATCGGTCCGAACGGTGCCGGGAAGACCACGTTGTTCCGAATGCTCCTCGGGCTGCACCGCCCTTTCCGAGGGGAGATACGAGTTTTCGGCACGTCGCCTCGCCGCGGGAACCGCAAGATCGGCTATGTTCCGCAGCGCCACACGATCGACCACGAGACGCATGTGGAAAGCGACAAGCTCGTTCGTTTGGGCTTCTCGGGGACCCAATGGGGGCCCGGGTTCTCGCTGCGAGCCGAGAAAGAAGCGGCGGCCGCCGCGCTCGCCGCGGCAGGAGCTGCGGACCTGGGAAGGAAATGCGTCGGGGCGATGTCCGGCGGGGAGTTGCAGCGGGTGTTCCTGGCCGAGGCGCTCGTGGGAAACCCCGAACTGCTGTTACTCGATGAGCCGCTCGCCAACCTGGACATCCGGAGGAGCCGGGAACTGGTCCAGACGATCAACGGCTTGGTCCGGGCGCGCAACGTCACGACGCTCCTCGTGGCCCACGACATCAACCCTCTCATCCAGAGTCTGGACAAGGTGATCTACATCGCGAACGGCAAGGTTGCTACTGGTGCCCCTTCCGCCGTCCTGACCTCGGAGAGCCTCACAGCCCTCTACGGCGTGCCCGTTGAGGTTCTCCGGGATTCTCGGAACAACATCGTGATCGTCGGCGGCGAAGAAGGCCATGGGGATGAGCACGAATGAGCGGCGGCGTACCGCCCTTCAGCTGGAACCTCGTCACCGACCTGCGCGACATGTGGCAGTACAACTTCATGCGCAACGCCTTCGAGGCGGCGACCATCATTGCGATCGTCGCCGGAATCATCGGTTACTTTGTCGTCCTCCGTCGCGCCGCCTTCGCCACCCACGCGCTGGGTCATGTCGGATTCTCGGGCGCGGCCGGGGCCGTACTGTTTGGGGTCAACCCGGTCTACGGCTTGCTCTTGTTCACCATGTCCGCCGGCACAGGAATGTCCTTGCTCGGTACCCGAGCTACCAATCGAGATGTGGAGATCGGGACCGTGCTGGCCTTCTCGCTCGGCGTGGGGCTGTTGTTCCTCAGCCTCTATACGGGTTACGCTACCGAGGCTTATTCGATCCTGTTCGGAGAGGTATTGGGCATTAGCGATAGCTCGGTGCTGTTCACGCTCGAGGCGAGTCTCGTCGTGCTCGCGGTGCTGGTCCTCGTCTACCGGCCTCTGCTGTTCGCCTCGCTCGACGAGGACGTGGCGGATGCCAAGGGACTGCCCATGCGGTTCCTGAACCTGACCTTCATGCTCCTCCTCGCCGTCGCCATCTCGATCGCGGTCCAGGTCATCGGGGTGCTCTTGATCTTCGCGATGATGGTGACCCCTGCCGCGATTGCTGTTCGATTGACCAAGCGACCGCTGACCGCGGTAGTGGTGTCGGTCCTGGTGGCGCTCTTCGCCTCTTGGGCGGGGCTGTTCATCGCGTGGTATGAACCGTATCCCGTGAGTTTCTTCATCGTCACCATCGCGTTCTGCATCTACGTGGGGGTTCGAGCGGCTCAGGCACTCTCGGCCCGTTGGTTTCACCGTGCGGTCCGATCGACGGGTTCCGGCGGGCTGGTCCAGCGGGATTCCCTGCGATACGCGACACCCCGATCGGCTTCACGGCCGGCCGATTCGGCTCCCAATGAAACCGAACCGTCCGGCTAAGGCCCCCGGCGGGATGGGGAACCGTCCGAACGGTCGGCGTCGGTTGGACCTTTCGGAGGTCCGTCTTTCGGGGAAAGGGGGAAGAACTCCTCCAGCCGGCCCTGGGCCGCTTGGATCGCGGGCAGGTCGCCCCCGGGACCCCGTAGGATGTACGCCACTCCGACGGCCAATAGCGCCCCTGCGAGCGGGCCGACCAAGAAGACCCAGTAGTGAGCGAAGTTGCCGATCAAGAGGTCGGGGCCGAACGAACGAGCAGGGTTCATCGAGGCGCCGCTGATCGGACTCGCCCACAGCCCCGCGAGCGCGATGTAGCCCCCCACGGCCAGGGCCGCGATCGGGCCCACGTTCTGGGCCTTCGAAGCCGTGCCGAGGATGACGCTGACGAGCCCGAGGGTTAGCACGAGCTCCATGACCAACGCTTGGAGGTCCGAGATTCCCGGTCCGGGCTCGGAGGCTCCCAGCATCCCCACATTGCCGAACACCGCCCAGAGGAACGCACACGCGATCGTCGCGCCCAGGAGTTGGGCGGCGATGTACCCGGGCACCCGCTTCCAGGGAAAGTCCCCTCGAGCGGCGAAGGCGATGCTCACCGCCGGATTGAGGTGGGCTCCCGACACGGCGCCCATGAACAGGATGATCGCCATCACCATGAGGCCGGGGGCCACGACCGCTTCGACCCTCCCCACCGCGCCATGGCTTGTCGCCGAGACCACGGCCGCACCGGCGGCGACCGCGACGAGGAAAAAGGTCCCGAAGACCTCGGCGAACAGTCGGCGCCATTCCAAGCGCGGGTCGTCGAACCCCTTTCGATTGACCTCGAATCTCCAGAGGAGGCTGGTCACCGTGGACCTTTCGGGTACCACGTCCGGCGGAGCCGGTTCAGTCACGGCCGCGACCTCGAGCACCGGGGTCGTCCCGACACTCGGAGAGGGGGAGGCATCGCCGGCGCATGACGGGGCGCATTCGGACCCACGATATCCGCCTTTCGAACCGGTGCCTCAACGGGAGGGGGGTTCGGGAATCGTGCCGTCCGCGAAACCGTAAGTACCGCCTCCGGGTCGTCAGGGATCGAATCCGACCCGCGGAGTGGGAAGATGCAGGTTGCCCCCGACGTTCACCGATTCACTCACGGGATTTCGAACTTCTACCTCGTCGAGGAAGAGGAGAAGTTCATCCTCATCGACGCAGGAGTCGCCGGCGACTGGAACCTGTTCTCCCGAGGAGTGGCCGCTCTGGGCCGAACCCCTCGGGACCTCGCGGCGATCCTGATCACGCACGCGCATTCGGACCACACGGGTTTCGCGGAACGGGCGCGGTCGGAGGTGAACGCCGCGGTCTGGGTGGATGGGGCCGATGCCCTCGTCGCGAAAGGAGCGAAGCAAGGGAAGAACGAAGCTCCCCTCGGGCCGTATCTTCGACATGCCGAGGCGTGGCGAACGCTCTTCGGCCTACTCGGGCATGGTGGCGTGAACATCGTCCCCATTCTCGAGGTCTCCTCGTTCTCGGACGGCCAGACCATCGAAGTCCCCGGCCACCCTCAAGCGGTCCATGTTCCCGGCCACACCCCGGGGATGGCCGCGCTCGTCCTGCCGCAGCGTCGGATCCTTTTCACCGGGGACGCGCTCGTTACCCGGAACCCTCTCACCGGTCGGCGCGGCCCACAGATCATGCCTCGCGGGCTCAATCGCGATAGTCGACAGGCCCTGGACTCCCTTTCGAAGGTCGAGGGCCTGACTGCCGAGCTCATCCTGCCGGGGCACGGAGAACCCTGGACCCAGGGGGCGGCGGAGGCGGTCCGCCGGGCAAGAATTGCCGGCTTCTCCTGAACGAAAGCGTCGTCCGCCAGGACCCCCGAACCGGGTTGGGGTTACGGGGAACCGGGCCTGCGGCCAAGGTCCTGGATGATCTGGTCGTACTGCTCGCGCGTGATCTCGCCCCGTGCATAACGCATCCGCGCGACCATCACAGGTCGGTTCGGTCCGTACCCTCCGTCCGGGTGGTTCGCGCCGGAACGTCGACCGTAGCGGGTCACGCGCGTGCTCCAGAACGCGACGCGTACGATGAAGAAGAGCACGATCAGAATGAAGAAGAGGAAGAACACGCCCCCGAAGAGCCCGTACCGGTAGGGATAGGAAGGCGAGGCGATCCCAAAGGAGCCTGGGTAGAGCAACACCAGAAGGATCACGACGGCGGCCCCGGCGAAAACGAGCCCGATGACGATCGGGAACCATCGGATCCGGCTCGGTGGAGGACCGCCCACCCCCTGGGGTCGATAGTAGGGTCCCGGGTCGTTCACGGTCTCCGTTCGGGACGACGCGCGCTCCCGGGATAAGAAGGGTAGTCTCGAAAGCGTCCGATCCCCGCGGGCGCGAGGTCGGAAACTAATTCCGGCGAATCAGCTTCTCCGTTTCTCGAATCTGGCCCAGGAAGACCTTCCGATCCTCATCGTCCACCGAGGACGCCTCCAATTGAGCACGGGCCTTTTGGAGGTATTTTCGGGCCGACCGGGGCTCACGGGCCGCCGCGAACGCCCTGGCCATGGCCTCGTACGCCGTGCAAAGAAACTCGGAGAGGTGGTTCGTCTCGCAGAGTTCGAGGGAGGAGCGAGCGAATAAGAGCGAAAGGTGCGGTTCGTGGACCGCCGCATACGCTCGCGAAACCTGCCAATCGGCCACCGCGCGCTCCCGAGCTTGGCCCACGAGGCCCCAATGGAATCGGGAGGCGTGGACCAGGGTGAGCAAGCGCCGGTCTTCCTCAGGGTTGCGTCGCTTCTTCTCCAAGAGCTCCCATGCTTGGTTGAAGCAACGGGCCCCCGTCTTTCGGTGAAATTCTCGCTCGGCCTTGGAAAGGGACATCGACTGGCCGGGAGGTCCGCACACTCATCAACCTTCTCACTCGGCCGATCAGGAGGGCCGAGTAGCATAGCCGGAACTTCGCTCCCCTTTCCCACCCCTCGGCGTTATGATGTCTGACGGAGTGGCACGGCTTGCTGCACCGAAAGGACCCCTCGATGACCGTGAAACCTAGAAAGCGGCCCTCGGCGGCCGGAAAAAAGCGACACCATCTCGCCCGCCAGAAGAGGATCGCGGCCCGCCGACGTCAGGTCCCCCTCGGCGGAAACCGGGCCCGACGCTGAAGCGAGCGCGGCCCGGCAGGGCCGAGCTCAGTCGGTCCAGCGACCCACGAACCGCAATCCGAAGGAGATCCAGCTCCCGAGCAGGACCGCCGCCAAGATCAAGATCGATACCACTACGATCACAATGCTCTGAATCCAGCTGTAGCCGTGCGCCCAGAAGGCCAAGTAGAGCAGAGTCAGACTGAGCCACCCGACACTCGCCGCAATCGAGGCCAAGACCCGAAGCCGGATGCTCCGGAAGAAGTCGAAGTCGCGGGAACGGACAGAGTTCGTCTCGGGTCCTGGGTTCGCGGACATGGGGAGAAGACCTCGAATCGGCCATAAGAACGTAGCTCACACGCGGTGGGTATCGCCGGCGAGCAACGCCTTCCGGCCCCGATCGAGAGGGGTCGACCCGCCAACCTCGTATTCTGGATGCGCTTTCAACCCGATGTCAGCGCTGGAGCCTGTTGAAATCGGAGGATCTTTCCTTCCGAATTGAACGCGAAGAGGAACCGCGCGCGCGCAGGGCCCGAGGTGACTTCGCAGGCACGGCCCCGTCGATCCCCCGAGATATCGATCGCGTCGATCTGGCTCCAGCCGGTGGCGTGTTTGACTCTCTCGAGCAGGGATCGGTACTGCACGACACAGATTTCGCAGCAGAAGAACAGTCTCTCGCCCTCGACCTCCGTCCAGACGCTGCCCCAGGTCGAATTGCAGATGGCGCAGCCGTCGTAGTTACGCTTCAAATTCGCCCGCGCGTTCCAGCCGCGCGACCAGGTAATCGTCGAAAAGGTCGATCGAGCGCAGAAATACGGACTGGACCTCTTCGACGAGGTCGAGCTCGCCCGCGAACCGGCTCGCGAGGGCGAGCGCCTCGTCCGAGTGCCCCACATCCGCCTCGTACCCCTCGCGCAGGAACCCCTGGGCCGCGGGAGTGATCGCGTTGCCCGCGAGGATCGCCGGATCGAAGTAATGCACCGACGCGCCGTCCTCGACCAGATTGCGATTGGCGATCAGCTCCAGGCTGTGCATGGCGGTGAGCGCCGAGACCCAATGCTCCCGGGTGGCTATCTCGTTCCACTCCTCGATGGCCCGGCGGGTGGCGGCCAAGGGGGGTATGGAGAGGACCCTCGAACGGTCGACCCCGAGGCTCTCCCCCATTCGAAGCAGGAGTTCGTAGTGCGACGGCCGCTCGGGGCCGTAACCCCCGTATTCGGTGGACAGGTTGTCGAGCTCGTACTGGACGACCTCGGAGCGGTCGGTCCGGGCCATGATGTACGCGCACGAACGCACCCACTGGCGAAGGAAGTGCTGGTGCTCGACGGTGTAACCAAGCAGAGTGGCTCGGGACGGATGCTGCAGGGCCGTCACAAATGGGTGCGGTGCCTTCCCGAAGAACTTCGCGATGAATCGCGCCTTGACCCAAGCGGTCAAGGTCCTGGAACCGAGGTCGAAGTAGGCCTCCAGACTCGGCAACAGGGATTTCGCTTCGGTCTTCTCACGAGTCAGATTCTGATTGAGCCACCGGACGTGGTCGGAGTCGCTCTCCTCGGCCCGGTCCACCATGTGATCGGCGAGCGCGGCATAATCGCCTCGGCCAAACCCGACCCGACACGCCGGACATTTCGTCACGAGCTCTACTCGGCACTAT
>CAVSTD010000006.1:0-76481 GCA_963730815.1 uncultured Thermoplasmata archaeon | reverse complement strand
GCTTTCCGTTCGGATCGGTCCGGGCATCGACCGGGGGACCTCGCACGGGTTATTCGGTCTTCGCTCGAGCCAAGCGCAGGGTTAAGGGGCGCCCTCTGGTCCCGTCCGGTCGAGCACACGGTCTTCGCATCCCCCTGCACGGAGCCGCTCCGCCCGGATCCGAGCTCTCGTTTTCCCGAGCCATGTCCGGGGTTCGGACCGCTCCAGTTTCCCGAACTCAGCGACCGGAAGTTTCGCCGACGTCTGGAGGCAACACCCGGGACCATCGGAGGCTTTTTGGTCCCCCGACCACTCGCCGGAACGCCAGGAGGTGGAGGGCAGCTGACGGTGGTCCGTGCCGGCAACGGCCGGCCGCTGAGGAAAGTCCCCGCTCCGGGAAACACGGGGTCGGGTGGGAACCCGACAGGCGAGAGTCTGAGCTCCGGAGCAGAAACGACACAGTCCGGTGGTACGGTGATGGCGTCGCGTCGGAGAATCCATCGGGATATGGTGAAACGGCCGACTCCCCGGGAGCAAGCCCTGACGGACGGGATGAAGCGTTTCCGTGACCGTCGAGGAGAGCGCGCAGTCGAATGCTGCCTGAAACGGAACGGGGCTTACTACCACGACCTGGCCCGGCCGAGGTAAAACTCGGCCGGTTACACCGTCCTCCGAGGTCAGTATGTTCGAACGGATCCTGGTCGGCTTTGATGGCTCCCCGCATTCGCGTCGGGCCGTGCAGCTGGCAAGCGAGATTGCGGGGCGCTTCCAATCGATCCTGACGATCGCGGTCGTGCGTCCCTACTCCGGCGGCGAGGAGGTCGCCCGGCTCGAAGCGCTGGTGCCCATCGGAGAAGATGGCCGTACTCTCACGACGATCCTCGAGGAGTTGCGTGAGCGCGCCCTCGCGCACGGAGCGCGCAAAGTGGAACCCGTGACCCTCCGGGGGGAAGTGCTGGATTCCCTCCTCGACTACCTTTCGCGCAACCCCCAAGACCTCATCGTGGTGGGCTCGCGGGGGTTGTCGAGGAGCCGCCGACTATTGCTCGGTAGCGTGTCCACGGGACTTGTGAACGCGGCCCATTGTCCCGTTTTGGTCGTTCGTCCCGGCCCGTCGCATTCGGGTAAGCCACCGGCCCATCCCGAGACTCATCCGTCAAAGCCCACTGCCTGAGGAATCACTACCCAAGCAGCGAATCACTCGAAATCTTGGGGAAGGTAGATCGAAGCTCCCCCTCGCCCGGCAGTGGGCCCGGGACTTTGCTCCCAGGTCAAGCAGGGGCATACGGCCCGGGCGACAGAATGGCTTAAACCGTGGGCTCGTCTTCCACGCCAAATGTCGCTGCACGGCCGCGACGTGATCTCCATCCGGGACCTTTCCCGCGAGGAGATCGAGGAGCTGCTCACCTCCGCCCGAAAGATGGTCCCTTATGCCGAGGGGACGAAGGTGATGCATCCGCTGGAGAACAAGATCGTCGCCATGGCTTTCTTCGAACCCTCCACCCGGACTCGACTCTCGTTCGAGGCGGCGGTCCAGCGGCTCGGCGGGTCGTGTGTCACGATCGCCGACGCCGGGGCCTCCTCGATGCGCAAAGGAGAGAGCCTCTACGACACCATTCGCATGCTCTCAGGGTACGGCGAGGCGATTGTGATCCGGCACCCGAACGAGGGGGCGGCGCGGCTGGCGGCGCGCGCGTCGGACCGCCCGGTGATCAACGCGGGCGATGGAGCCGGTCAACACCCTACTCAGACTTTGCTGGACCTGGCGACCATGCAGGAGTCGTTCGACACTCTCACCGGACTCAGGGTAGTGCTGCTCGGGGACCTGAAGTACGGTCGAACGGTGCACTCGCTCGCCCACGCCCTCGCGGTGTTCGGGAGCGAGATCGTGCTCACTTCTCCGGCGAGTCTCGGACTTCCCGATGAAGTGGTCGAACGTCTCGAGCACATGGGAGCGAAGGTCTCGGTGGAGCCCGACCTTCACAAAGCGGTCCGGGACTCGGACGTCCTCTACGTGACCCGCATCCAGAAGGAGCGGTTTACCGACGAGTCCGATTACCGGAAGGTCGCGGGTTCCTATCGGATCGATGCCGACGTCCTCAAGGAAGCAAAGCCCCGCCTGATCGTGATGCATCCGCTCCCTCGAGCCGGGGAGATCTCTCCCGAGGTGGACGGTACTCCGCACGCCGTCTACTTCCGCCAGGCGTTCCTCGCCGTCCCGGTGCGGATGGCCCTCCTCAACGCCGTGCTGGGCGGGACCAAGAAGGGAGGTTAGACCGTGGTCCGGGGGCTCAAGATCACCCCGATCAAGAACGGGACGGTCATCGACCATATCGCGAGCGGGCTTGCGCTCGACGTGCTGCGCATCATCAACATCCAGTCGCTCGACAAAGACTCGACGGTCAGTGTCGCGATCCGGGTGCGGTCGGGCAAGCTCGGTTGGAAGGACATCGTCAAGGTCGAGAACATGGAACTCTCTCCCCGGAAGGTGAACGCGATCGCGCTCATCACTCCGCAAGCCACCATCTCGATCATCCGGGACTTCAAGGTCCAGGAGAAGCGGTCGGTCGACCTGCCGGACCGCATCGTCGGAGTTCTGAAGTGCCCGAACCCGAACTGCATCACCAACCAACCTGAGCCGGTGGAGAGCGAGTTCGAGGTCACGCAACGGCGCCCGGTCGTCCTCACGTGCTCGTACTGCGAGCGACGCGTGGAGAGCTTCCTCAACCACCTCGCCTAGGCCGAGGAGCGCGCGCGTGGACTTCGGGTGGATTGGCGGGTTCGCGGTCGTATTCGGGGTCATCGCGGTCCTCGAGGTCTTCGACCGAACGAGTTTCGCTCTCATCGCGCTCGCGGCCCGGTCGCATCCGTTTCGGTCTTGGGTGGGAGGGGCGAGCGCGTTCGTGGTCACGACGACGATCGCGGTAACGGCCGGGACCGCCCTGGGAGACGTCCTCGGTCCGAGCCGGATCGGCCTGCTTCGGGTCGCGGGCGGGATCTTTCTGATCGGGTATGCCGGCTGGCTCTACTTTCACCCCGAGTCGGAGGACCCCGATCGGCTCCCCCGAACCCCACGCTCCGCCTTGCTGGCGGCGTTCGCCACGATCTTTCTCCTCGAGATCGGCGACACTACGATGATCTTCGAGATCGTCTTCGTTTCCGACTTCGGTTGGTTGATCGTACTGGTTGCGGGCTCCCTCGCGCTCGCCCTGGTCGCGGCGTGGAGCGCCTACCTCGGGTCCCACCTTGGCGCGCGTCTCGACCCGCGGCTTCTTCACCGCGTGGTGGTCGTGGTCCTCCTCGTGGTGGGCGCAGTGACGATCTTTCTCGGTCTAGCGCCGGGGACGTTCCCCGCGCTCGGACTTCTGGGTCCGGTCCTTTCCGGGTAGGGCCGGAGGCAACGGCGAGCCACCGTGGTCGCTCTGCCCGGCTCGTTGACCGATCTCCCCGGTCCATTTTTCCCAGCCGGGAGGGGTCGCGGACCGAATCTCGGGTTCCGTGAGACGTTGGACCAATTCCTCTCCGTCATCGTTCCGACGGACGGAGTACGCCATCAAGGCGAGCCGCACGATCGCTTCCACCCGCAGCCGAGGGATGGCATCGGAAGCCGGCTCCTCGGCGATCGCCTCCCAGCGGTCGCGGGCGGGGTCCAGGGAGTCGTTGAGGGCGAGAAGGCGTGCTTCGAGCATCCAGAGGCGAAGGAGGCCCGGAGAAGGAGGGATCAAGTGCAGTCGCTCGACGATCGCTCGGGCCCGGCCGAGTGGGCCGTCCACTCCCTTAGTGCTCCCGCGATTGAGAAGGATCTCCGCGATCCCAAGCTGATGATAGAGTTCGACCGCGGTAAGTTTCGCGCGCTGCACCCCCGGTAGGCTGCGTTCCCGCAGTTCTCTCGACCGAGTCGATTCACCTTGGGATTCCAGGAGTCGCGCCTCGAGGTCTTCGGCAAGGTAATCGAGTTCCCAACGCCGGGCGCGGCCCAGAAGGGTTCTCGCGGCCCGAAGGAACTTCCCGGCAAGCTCCTGTTCTTCGGGGGACCCTTCGATTCGAGAGAGCCCTACCGCGAGCAGCGCGACCGCCTGGAGGTGGCCGTCCGGAAGCTGCCGGGCGAGGCGCGCGGCCCGATGCGATTCCTCGCGAGCCTTATCGGGGAGATTCCGCTCGTAATGGAACTCAGCGATCATCGCCTCGAACAGGACCTCGAGCTCGATCATCTCCGCGTCGTGGCAGCGTTCCGCGAGTTCCATGAGCGTGGTCGAGAGCGACGGTCGGGGTCCCACGACCCGCATCGCGAGGATCAACGGCTCCACCCATTCGGCGAGCGTTCCCGGAGCGACGGTCGCGCGAAGGGCTCCTTCGACACCCTCGCGAACGTCCACTTCGGCTTCGCCTACGCGGCCGGCCGCGAACAAGGCTTCGGCTCGGAGAAGCCGCAGCTCGGGTTCGAGCGGGTCGCGTTCGGTCGGGGGCAACGCATTGAGACAGCCGATCGCTTCCGAGAGGAGCTCCTCAGCGGTGTCGAACGCAGAGAACTCGAGGGCCAACTCGGCCGCCTCGAGCAAGTGCCGAAGCGCCATCGGGCCGGGATACCAGGAGAGATAGTGTCGCGCGACCTCGATCCGACGCGCGAGGTTCGGTTCGGCCGAAAGCGCCGCGAGCGCGTTGGCGATCTCGAGGTGCATTCCCTTTCGCTGCGCTTCGGGCAGTAGGTCCACGGTGAGGGGTATCCAGGCGAGATGCGGGATCGTCACGCGTCCGTCCTGGACCTTGAGCAGCCCCACCCCTGTGGCCGGGAGCAATCCCTCCGCGAGTTGAGGGAAGTTCAAGCGGGCCACGCGGGATAGAACGACCTCCCCGGTCGATCCTCCGAGCAGTGCGACGTACCCCGCGACCCGCTGGGTGACCGAAGGGAGGTCGTCCCAGACGGCCTTCAAACGGTGGGCCTCCCGCGGGTCGGGCGCCGCGGCCGAAAACCGGACCCAATCCACATCCCCTCGACCCAGGAACGCTTCTTCCCAGGTCACGTAACCGGGGACGGTCGTATCGAGCGCAAGAGCGATCAGTAGCGGGCGGAGGCGAGCCCGCTGCGAAAGCGAGACGATAAAGTCACGGCTCTCCGTGTCGAAAAGGGAGCCATCCTCGACGAGGATCGCCACCGCGTGGCGGCCCTCTCCCCGAAACTCCGGCAACAGTTCCCGCCAGTACGCGTCGGGATCCCCTTCGTTCGCCGAGCGACCTCGGAGGGGCTGACCTAGGAACGACGTCCGAGGGCGCTCCCCTCGGCTCCGCCGGCTCCGAGGGAGCCGCTCTGAAAAGTATGGGACTACGGGCGGGGTGCCGAGGGGGAGCTCACTGTCGGCTGCGTCCTCGCCCGGAGCTTCGTCACCCGCGCTGGTCGTCGGGCTAGTGAGGGGCAGGGTCTCGGGTCGGAGGCCGTCCAATCCTCCGTAGGGGATCGAACGCCCTCGATAGCTGCCCCGGAGCTCGACGACTCGTGCTCCCTGGGCTTTGAGGATCCCCCGGAGCTCCTCGAGGACAGCGGACTTTCCGCTCAGGGGCGGTCCCGCGACCACGATGGTTCGGCCGGAATTCTCCGCGAGGCCTTGGATTGCGCGGAGAACCGGCGACGGGGTGGAAGGCACCCGGTACCCTCGCACACGATTCCTCCGCGTAGGATTTAACACTCTCCCAGCCGAACACCGGACCCGACTCGACCCCGCCAGAGAGCGTTTAAGTGGCGGACCGGGTTCGGACGCCCGTGTCGCCCTCGATGTCGTCCCGGCGGCGGGAGTTCCTGAAGAAACCGGTCCGTTCGGTGGACGTCACGCGAGTACGAGGGCTCGGTGACCTACTCGAGCAGTTTCAGACCTCGTCGATTCAGGCTCGGAACCTGGGTCGCTGTCTCGAGGTCTGGGAGAACGCGCTTCGTGACCCGAAGCGGCCCACGATCTTCCTCGGCCTTTCAGGTCCTTTGATCGCCGCGGGCCTCCGAAAAGTCCTGCGTGACCTCGTCGACTGGGGGCTCGTGGACGTGGTCGTCTCGACCGGGGCCGTGCTCTATCAAGACCTCTATCAATCCGTGGGAGGCCGACACTGGATGGGGAGTCCCGACGCGGACGACCTTCGACTGCGCGACCTCTATCTCGACCGGATATACGACACGTACGTGGACGAGCTCAAGTTCGAGGACACGGACCGGGTCATCGGACGCATCACCGATGAGTTCCCCCGTCGTCCGGCGTCTTCCCGGGAACTCCTCGGGTTCCTCGGTTCGCGCTTCCCCGACCCGGAGTCGATCCTCGCGACCGCGGCCCGCCGCGGCGTGCCGGTGTTCTCACCTGCCTTGATCGATAGTTCGATCGGCATCGGGTTGACCCTGCAGTACCAGGCGAACCGTCGACGTAAGGACCGGTTCATCCTCGACGCCGTTCGAGACAACTACGAGCTCGTCCAGATCCTGTCGCAGTCGCCCCGGACCGGCGTCATCTATATCGGGGGAGGCACACCCAAGAATTGGATCAACGACGGTATCGTGATGGCCAACTACGCCTTCGGTCGCGAGGGCGAGGGCCACTTCTACGCCCTCCAGATCACCACGGACGTGCCCCACTGGGGCGGGCTTTCGGGGAGCACCCTCGACGAGGCCCAGTCCTGGGGTAAGATCTCTCGGACCGCGACGCGGTCGATGGCGCATGTCGAAGCGTCGATCGGGTTGCCGCTCCTCGTCGGAGCGCTCTGGGACCGCCGCAAGCGCTGGCAAGGACGCCCCCGACTGCGCTTCGATTGGACGGACGACGAAGTCCGAATCCGAAAGGTCCGACGGTAGTCGTGTGGCGACCGACAAAGCAGCAGGTCCAGAGACGGGGAAAATGCCCCGGATGCCTCCGGGCCAGATCCTGACGAACGGATGGCCCGTACTGCACGCCGGGAGCATCCCTACCGAGCTGACCCCTCAGACCTGGAGCCTCTCCCTCCACGGCGAGGTCGAACGCCCGATGAGCCTCAACTATGCTCAATTCCTGGCCCTGCCGCAACGCGAGGTCACCTGCGATATTCATTGTGTTACGAGTTGGACAAAATTGGGCATGCGATGGAAGGGCGTGCCGTTCACGGCCATCGTCGACGCCGTATCGCCCCGAGCCAACGTGCGATTCGTCATCATGGAGTGCGAACAGGGGTTCACGACCTCACTGCCCTACGAAGCGCTTCGGGAGGACGACGTGCTCCTGGCCCACTCGGTGGAGGGGGTCCCGCTCCCCCAGGAGCACGGAGGTCCCGTCCGGGCGCTGGTCCCGAAGCGATACTTTTACAAGTCAGCAAAGTGGTTACGGGGATTGAGGTTCGCCCGGGACGATACGCCGGGTTTCTGGGAGGTTCGGGGATACTCCAACATTGCGGACCCATGGGCCGAAACACGCTACGATGTGGATGATGTGAAGGTCATTCACCGAATGAGAAAGGGTGCTCTTTTCCGCCCGCTACCGCCGAAGAACCCGCCGGAGATCTGAGTTCTACCAACGGTACAGGAAACTATTCCTGATGCGTATGCACGCGCATCTATACGGGCGGTATATCTAGCCCATTCTACCGATAGGAAATCGGGGTGATTAAATACCGCTGAATTCCGGACGTTTGTTGGAGGTGAACCCCAGCAAATGCACGCCTACCTGCCCTGTGTGCCCCCGCTCCCCCGCGACCAGCTGTAGCTGGTCCCGGGGGTAGGACCCCCGGATCGCCCAGAACCTGAACTTTGTTCAGGTTCTTGGCTGCGGATAATCGCTAGCTCCCCTCAGCAGGGAAGACCTTCGGTCTGACCTCCGCTAGTAGCTTCTCTTTGATCCACGGGAGTTGTAGCTCCTCGGCTAGTCCAATTGCCCGATTGTAATAGAGGGCAGCCTTGTTGCCGTCTCGCCGTCCGACGTACGCTTCGGCCAAGTAACCGTTTGCCAACGCGAGCGAATCGGATGGCGGCATTTTGCCTAAGACCTCCAAGCTCCGTTCTCCATCAGCAATCGCATCCTCCACGAGCGAGGACGTCGGGTCCCCGCTCGCCAGAGCTTGTCGATTCTTAGTAGCGCATAGAAGAGCCAGACTGTGGCCTAGAACGAAATCATTACCAAGCCGCTCCGCAAGGACACTGGCCTGCTTGGCATAATCGACGGCCTCGGCCCACCGGCCTACATCACTGGCCAAAGAGGCGAGCCCACTCAGCGCGTAGGTCAACTGGCTCATGTAGCCGAGTGCCTCCGCTTCAGACCGAATCGTTCGCATCTCTACTTCGGCTTGTTCATATTGACCAAGTCGCGCATACGCTCTCGCTCTGACGATTTGGAGATTGAATGCAATGTCCATCCGCCCGGCGAGGCGCGCCTCCGGAAGTGCGTCCGCGATCAGCCTTGGTGTGCCCTCAGGGCCGCTGTGTATTTCCGCGAGACGCGACCATCCCGCTACACTCTCTAGCGCGAGGTCCCGGGCCCGTACCTTTCCGGCAAAGGTCAAAGGCCTCTTCGAAAAGGGTCTGCGCGACACGGTCCTCCCCGCCCGCTTGAGCCAGGCGAGCTTCGGTCAGCAGAAGGAACGCTTGAAGTCTACGACTGATGGGGCCGATCAGGCGCGCGGCCTCGTATTCCTTCCGGGCCTCCTCAATCTGATGCAGCCGAATGAAGAGCTCCGCGATCGAGAGGAGACACTCCCCCGTCGTTCGAGGCTCGCGGCCCGATTCCGAGATTGCTCGACGAAACGTCGAAATCGCGTCGGAGTAGTCCGAGTGCAGTCGCAACAGAGTAGCCTCCACCTGAAGCACGTGAGCCCGATTCTGGCCCCGAGGTAGCACGTTCGAGAGATGTCTCAAAGCGTTGCGCAATGTTTCGGAATACCCGAGCCTGAGGAGCGTGGACTCCTGCAGGCTGAGAAGTTGTGCGGCGGCCTTCCAGGACTCCCCCTCAACGAGGTGAAGGAACCGCTCACGGACGGCGTCGGGCCGATGACTCCGGGAGTAGAACTGGGCGAGCCGGGAGTGAGCCTCTCGTACGTCTGGTGCAGCTGCGCGGGCGAGTAACGCCGTTTTGACCACCTGGAGAACCTCGACCCGGCCCTGGAGTGTGCGGTGAAGGACTCCCATCCTCGCCAACTCCATCAACCGCTCCGCAGGAGTGCCTTCTAAATCGCTCGCGAATGCCATCGGAATGGGTTCGTTAGCGAGCGCGACCGGCAATACGGCCCGGATATCGTCGATCGAAAGGCGTGCGACAACGGCCGTGGGAAGTGTCACCGCGTCCGCCTCGACGTCGGGGTTCGAAACGGCCAGTTCGAGGAGGAGAGGAGACCCCAACGTGGACTGGTATACGCTCTCGAAACGGTCGGCCAATCCACCCTTTCGGTCGGTCAAATCGTGGGCTGCTACCCGGTCAAGACCACCGATGGAAAGATGGTGAGCGTTGACCCCTTTTACTTCGAAAGCGGGCTCGACCTGGCTCACGAGGTAGAACAGGTGGTCGCCGCGACCTGCGAGGTAATGGGTGAAAGAAGCGAGAAACTCCTTCATGTCGGGACCTGCCATTTGCACATCGTCGATCACCGCTGCTAGGGATCGATCTCCCAACGAACGGGCAACAAGGTCGGCCACTTCTCGTGCCACCGGTGCCCGTGGAAGTTGAGAGTAGTACGAGAGCTGCTGAGCCCCGAGGTTTGAGAGGGCATGAGTGAGTGACCCGACGAACTGCCGAGGGGAGCTCGCAGGGCGGACGGTAAACCAAAAGGGGACCCGTCCCCGCTTGACGCTTCGGAGGTGTCGGCTGATTAGGGCTGTCTTGCCCATTCCGGGGGGGCCGTCGAGAAATGTGATACCGCTGCTTCGGGCGAAGCTGGCGAGTTCGGCGAGCTCGTCCTTGCGGCCGAGGAACGGGTGAGGGGGAGGGGGGATATCCCCCGAAAGAAGGGGGACCTCGCGAGTCTCGCGCCGAAGCCGGGTCCGGCCGGGTTCTGTGATTCGGTAAGTAAGCTGCTTCCTAACGCCCTCCCTGACCAGCCCTCGATTCTTAGTGAGGAAGCCATCCCCGACTAACGAGGCGAGTGGGCGGGACATGGAACAGGGGTGGTAACCCAGGGCCTTCGCCAGTTCTCGCTGGCTGATCCCAAAGGGAGACTCCTGCGGGGCCACGTGGGTGTCCACATAGTCGAGGATCTCGATCGGGAGGTAGGTCTGAGCTCCCATCTGACGCTCCCTATGTGTCTACCCTATACTTAGAATTATTTTGTACAAAATAACAGCCTACGTTTAAGTACGCATTCGACCAACCAGTCATCACCATGAGCCGAACCCAGGAAAGCGGCGCCTACCTCGGAGGCATCGGAGCGATGCTCGAGGTGTCGGATGTTTGCCCTTCCTGCGGGCAAGTTCACACCGACCGCCAGTTCGGATTCAAGCACCGATCTCCTCGCGAGTGCCCTCTGGTCGTCGTCGGCAGTTTCCCCGTGGTCAGCATCCCGAATCCGCCCGTCGACCCTCCGATCCGAGTCCCCGCGGCCCGTCGAATCCGTGAGGCCGAGCTCCCCGTCTTTCCCGGGGGAGTCCCCAACCCTCGATCCGACATGGACCGCGTTCGTGGCCGGGCATTGGGCATTCCTTGGCTCCCCCCGATGGACCTTGGAGAGGTGCTCTAATGTTGCGCGCCGAGCGACCCCGGATGCCGAGTGAGACGAACGACCAGGACCGCGCCCAGCTCAACTCCCGCGAGCTTCTTCTCGCGGTGGCCCCGCCCCCTCCGAATCATTCCTTCGCCCTCTCGGGATGGCCCAACTGGCTGATCCCTCAGTACCGGTCGGGCGGACACCGCCCCGAAGTCCGTCTCTTGGAGGAAGAGCGATGATCATCCTCTCCGCATCTAACTGAAATCACGATGATCTGGCCCCCGCAGGGTACCCGGCCCTGCGGGGGTCGCCTTTTTTCGTCGCCCGATTCCGCCGGGTCGACCAAGAGCCTGGCTTCTTGAACTCAAGCGCAAAAGAAAGATACCCCGGTCCCGTGGACGCCGTCGGGGTAGTCAGAATGCCAAATTCGAAGTGCGCAGTGTGCGGAGGACCCCTCGAGGACGGGTTCGTAGCCACCTCCAACGGCTCCGGATTGTTCTGGTCGCAGCAGGCCACTTCGACCCGGTTCCGCCCCAAGGGTCTCGAGGTCCTTGTCGGTACGGGCTTCGGCGGAACGTACTCCGCAAACCTGCCCGGCCAACGGTGCGCCTCTTGTCGCACGATTCTACTTTCGCTGCCCGTCGCCAAGGCCCCCTGAAGGGCCCGTTATCCCCCGGCCACGGTAAGGGGCCGGACCAGGACGGGTGGCGACAGGACCGATTCCGCGATGGCTGCCTTCGACCCTACTGCCTCGAGCCTCGTCATGAGCGATGGAGAGCCCTCCGGGGCCAGTGCGATTCCTCCCAGAGTCCCTCCGCGGATCGATTCCGCGAGCTTTCCGTTCCGGATCCGGTAAGCGAGCCGAATCTCCCCCCCAAAGGCCCCGGTCAGGGGGTCCGGGGAAGACCAACCGATCTGTTGGATCCAGATGCCGTCCTGAGCCGCTTCGATCAGTTCGGCATCCGTGCCCCCCTGGCCGGGTTCTATGGCAATGGTGGAAGCCGAGACGGTGGGAGGCTGAAGGAACCGGTACCAGTTCCGGGCGCCCGAGGTAAAGCCGCGAAAGCCGTTTCCGGTCGATTTCGTATCGAAGGTCCCGGCGGTCAACGAGTCGTAGAGAATCTCCGAAACGGCGCCGTGGTCGAGGAGCGTGCGCCGGCGCTGAGGCACCCCTTCATCGTCGACGGGGGAGGATGTCGGAGCCCAGGGGATCCGTCCGTCGTCATGGATGGTAACGAGTTCACTCCCCAACTTCATTCCTGCGACGGGGGCCACCTGCCGCAGCCGGGCCGACCCTGTGAATCGGCCGCCGAATACCGTGGGAAGAATTCCGGCGAGCACGGGCGGAGGAACCACCACCGCCATCTCGCCGGTCGGCGGGGGTTTTCCCCGCCGAACATCCTCGGCGAATCGGCTCCATTCGGCGACTCGGTCTCCGAGGGCGGCCGGCCGAAGCCGTCGGTCCGAGTCGTTCACCCAATACTCTTGAGGGACCGCCCCCTCCGGTCCTCCGGACGCCTTGACCCCGAGCTCCACGTCCACGGAGGTGTGGCCATAGCCCGTACGCAACCCACTGGAATTGCAGATCGAGATCTCCGAAAGGGTGACGCGTACGGAGCCGAAGCTCAGGGTCGCCGGTTTTCGACCCTCGAACGCGGCGCGAAGTGCTGCCACGTATTCGTCCAGGGAATCCACCGGATACTCCCACAATCCGCGGTCGAGGACCTCCACGATGCCTCCCGTCGCCCCGTGGCCCGTCGGGAGCTCGAAGCGGGCTTCGGGGAAGGACGAATATCGCGCAATCCGTTCCGCGTCTTCCGCGGCGGCGCGGACCCCCTCGTCGGTAAAGTCGTTGGACGCTTGGCAGCCGATCCCGAAGAGATTGTCTCGTTTGCGGAAAAGACGAATACCGTACCCCTCGAGTGCGATGGGGCCTCGAGTCATCTCGATTTTTTCGCCGGTCAGGTGGATCTCGTAACGACGGATGCGTTCGCCAAAGACCTCCCAGGGTTCTTGGCCCGCTAACCGGTCGCCGACCCGGACGGCGGCCGCGTCACCAGGCCGAGAGAGGCTCATGCCCGACCAACCACCGCGGTAGCAAGGAGGTAGGGGCCGCCCGCGGAGTTCGGGAGGAAGTCGGTTCTTCCTTTGCCGCAGCTCCCGGTATCGAGGGCGAAATCCTTGGGCCCGCTTACGCCCCGGATCGACCCCAGGAAATCGAGGATCTGGCCGGAGAGCGCCATCGAGCTCACTAGGTCGGTCACTGTCCCGTTCTCGATCAGGTGTCCCATACGCGCTTTGATCTGAATCTGGCCGCCCTGGGGGTCTTCGAGACCTGCGGTCCCGGAATCGAGAAGGACCCCGTTCCGAGCCTCCTCCACGAGCTCCTCGAAGGAGCTCTCCCCCGGCTCCACGTAGGTGTTGGTCATCCGGACGAAGGAACGGCTCAGGAAGTCCGAACGGCGGGTGTTCCCGGTCGGCAGGGCGCCCAGAGCCGCGGCGGTGTCCCGGTCGTGCAGGGCGCCCGTGAACCGCCCCCGGTCGACCAGGACCGTCCGCTGGGCGGGGTGGCCCTCGTCGTCGCAATAGATCTCGCTCCACGCCCCTGGGTAGGCTCCGTTATCCACGATGGTCAAGATCTCGGGGCCCACGGTTTGGCCTTGGAGAGGCTTGAGATACGATCGGTCCCGGACGAACTGGTCCGCTTCGGCGCCATGCCCGAACGATTCGTGGGCGAAATACCCGGTCACGCTCGGGGCCAACAAAACCGTCAGCTTGCCGGCCGGCGGAGCGCGAGCGTGAAGCATGTCGCGCGCGCTTTCCGCGGCCTTCCGGACGGCCTCGGGGGTCAGTCCTTCCAAGATCTCACGGCCACCAACTCCCCCGTGGATGAACCGGTCCGATTCGACCCGGCCGTTCTCCATCGCCACCGCAAACGCTCCTCCGCGCACACGGCAGATTCCCTGGTAACAGCGGGCGCCGGCGGAGTTCAAGTACATCCGCTCGTCGTCCCGCCAGCTGATCTGGACCTCGGTCTCGCGGATCTCCGGGATTCCGGCGGTCCACGAGAAGGCGTCCCGAGCGAGACTGAGCATCTCCTGTTCTCCCATATCTCGGATGGGCCGCGGGGTCGCGGTCATCTTCTCGAGTCGGGCGGTCGAGGAGACCCCGGGAGGGCTATCGTGGGCGGGGCGGTGGGTCAAAACGCGTTCCACAGCTCCCTCTGCGAAACGCAGCGATTCCGGATCTAGGCCCGATACCGACGCTTCGGTCCAACCGGTGCGGGTCCACGCTCGAAAGACGGCCCCGCGAAGCAGCGCGGGAGCATGGAAGCTGGTGGAATGCCCGTCGTAGTGGACCGATAGACCCCGTGCGGCCTGCGCTAGGACCTCGACGAAGGGACCTCGTTGCGCCAACCGGGCCACCGTGTGGTACAGATGGCTCTCGGCGTCGGAGAGTTCACCCATTCGCACCCTATCAAAGCCGTGGGCAGGGATAAACCATCATGTCGGCTGTTTCTCCGTGTCCAGCCCGTTGTTGAGCAGCGCCCCGGCCGGACCGAGTGGCTATAGCGGCGCGCGTTTGTCGGGCGGATGTGCCGAGCCGTCCTGCGCCCCGAGAATTTGGTCTCCTTGGATTCGACCACGTCGACGTCCGGGTCCACGACCGGGCCAAAGCGAAGAGGTTCTTTGTCGAACAACTCGGCATGGACGTGATCGGCGAGGGCACGGACCACACGTTTCTGTTGTTCGGAGACCAGGTGCTGGGTCTTCGGGATGCCAAGGACGGGGAGACGTTCGGCGGCCTCGACCACATCGCCCTGCGAGTGAGCGAGTGGACGGGTCTTCGCAGCCGAGTGGGCCGCGCGCGAGTGGTCATCACGGGAGAGAAGGAGCGGGAAGATTCCCGCTCCCTCTTTTTGAGGGGTCCTGAAGGCATCCGCATCGAGCTAGTGTGGCGACCGGACCCTCACAGCCACTCCTGTTCGCACCCTCCGGGGGCCCCGCCGCCACCGCCCGAAGACGACGACGCCTGAAACGAACGAGAACCCCTACCGACGCGCCGTAGGCACCACTTTCGACATCGGTGGCACTAGGGCCAGCCACTCCGAGTACTCGGGGGCTTCACCTTTGATCGCTCGGAAGAAGACTCCCATAATGTCGCGCGTGATCGGTCCGGGCGCCTTCTCCCCGATCGAATAATGCCCAACCTCCTGGATCGGTGCGATCTCTGCGTACGTTCCGGTGAAAAACGCCTCGTCCGCCGAGAGGAGCTCGTTCACCGAGAGCTGCTTCTGGACGACCGGGTAGCCCAGGTCCGAGGCGATACGGAGGACGGAGTCCCGAGTGATGCCGAGAAGGATGTCCGACTCGAGTCCCGGTGTGTAGACCGTCCCCTTGCGAACGAGGAAGATGTTCTCTCCCGTACCCTCGGCCACGTAGCCGCGAGCATCGAGTAGGATTGCCTCCTCGTAGCCGTCCTTCGTCGCGTCGGCGCCCGCGAGATAGCTATTGATGTAGTTTCCCGCCGCTTTGGCAAAGGAGGGAATCGCCTCCGAGGGGGGCTTTCGGAAGGGCGAGATCTTGGCTCGAACGCCCGCCTCCGAGCCATCCCCCAAGTACTTCTTCGCGGGGATCGCGGCAATCGCGAGCGACACCTTGCCTTTGAGGTTCTTGACGCCGAGGGCCGGCTCCCCTCGGTACACGAGAGGGCGGATGTAGGACGGCAGGATCTCGTTCGCAGCTTGGGTCTCGAGTACGGCCCGCCCGATCTCCGCTGCAGAGTACGGGATCGCCATGTGGTAGAACTTGGCGGACGTGATCAGGCGTTCGACGTGCTCCTTGAGGCGGAATACCGCCGGGCCCCGAGAGGTCGCATAGGCCCGGATCCCCTCGAAGACTCCCACCCCGTAGTGCAGGGTGTGGTTCAGCACATGGACGTGGGCATCGGCGAAGTCGACGAGGCGCCCGTCCATCCAGATCTTCTTCCCGTTCGCTGCCATCATGAGCGCATCGTTCCGAGGAACTCGGGACCTCTCGGTAGTCAGTAGCCGGTCCATCGTAAAAGCCCTCCCACTTTGGAAGCGAGCAGGACCGTGCACTTGACCGCCCCCGAGCAATTCAGATGCCAAGACTGGCGGCTCAGGATGGTCCCGGGTCGACGAACGTCCACACTCGACTAGCATTCACCGCCGCGTTCGAGCATCCGCACACTGGCCAGAGACGGGGTCGCCCGAGAGCGGTCTAGGTACACACTCTTGGCCGATCGTTGCCCCAGCAGTAAAATCGCGTCCTCCTCTCATTCCAACATTTACATATACATATGCATATACATGGTCCTGCGTTCGGCGATCGGCGGACGAATCGGTCGTGCCCGTCCTCCCGCGCGTGGGAGATTACCTTCGACCTAGAGGGCTACGGACCGGACCGTCCGCAGAAGATCACTCCCTCTCGGAGTTTCGGGGGTCATTACTTATGGGATGAAGTAACGTGTCTACCAATGCATAGTATAGCAATATCATTGGCGGCAGAGTCCCGCTCCGTACGAGGGTGGCCCGAAACGCGGATCCTCGCAAGAAGAACAGTCGAACGTTCTTAATGGAGGAGCTGAGTCTCCCTACCCGGGTCCCAAGATGACGAAACGCGGGAGGATGGTCGGAGCGGCAATTGTCCTGGTGGCAGCGATTCTGATGATTGTGGCGCTCTTCACGCCGTGGTACATGGAGCAGGTATCGTCTTCTGGGATCAATGTCACCCTGAATGCCTATCCGGGTCTTCCATCTACGAACGGCACGATCCAGTACAGCTGCAGCGGCCTACCCTCGGGAGCCCAGTGCCCGTCTCAGACGTCCTACACCACCGACAAGCTGAACAATACTGGCAATATCGCCGAGGCGGGCTTCTTTCTCATCATCGTGGGTTTCGTCCTCGGATTAATCGGCGCCATCCTCGGCTTCGCATCAGGGAAGAACGCTCGACGCGCGGGACCCGCCAGAACTTTGGCCATCGTGGCATTGATTGTGGCGATCGCGGCCGTAGCCATGTTTGCCGTGGCCCTCCCGACCGCCATCGGGCAGGACACTCCGGGTCACAGCGGAACGGGGCCCTGGTCGTCCTTCTTTGGCTCGGGGAACTCAAGCAGCATGGGAATCCCCGGCGGGACTTTGACCTGGGGTCCGGGAATCGGCTGGTACCTCGCGATCGTGGCGTTCGTGCTATTTCTGGTCGGCATGATTGTCCTCGCTCGAGCACAGAAGGAGCCCCCGCAGCCGGTGGCCGCAGTTTCTACGCCCACCGCCCCGGTGTCGCCCCCTCCGACCCAGTAGTTCCAACGAGGGCCGGGCGCCCAACCCTTTCCCCCCGTTTGGCGGGGTTCATGCGCCTCTAGGCTTGTTCCTTCTGGTTCGTATAACTCGTGTTATACGCCGCTCCCTCGAGAAATGGGAGGCGGGTCGAGTACCCTGAACCGCCCCGATTAGCGATAATGCCACGTTGAGTAGCTGTATACACGTAACAGATATTCCATTGTTAAGGAGATAGATAGGAGGGACAGTTAGGGCCCGGAGCCTGTGTTCCATGCGCGAGCAGGGTCAAAGATCGTTCCTAGGGCCTTTTCCGACGTTCTCAAGAGGAGTTTGGAGATGTGTAACGTCAATTATGCCACAATTATCTGTTAGAACGGATAATACATTACTTAGGGTTGTGTCGGCTGAATCGGGTGACTTTGAACCGCCAGCGCCCTCCACAATCCTGTGGATCTGTCGTGAACAGCTCGTCGCACCCTCCCGTCTCCAATGCGCCGAGCATACCTGCTAGAAGGGGGGAGGACGGGGCTTCGCCCTTCAGGACCCGCCGCTCGGCCTCCGACGTAGCCCGGAAGTCGATCGGAAGGACGGTCAGTTTCCTTCGAAGGCAGTCGAGCGCCGCCCGGCGGCGGCCCCGGGTACGCGCGGGACCTCGTCCGGCGAGGTAGACCAGCTCGAGAAGATTCACCTCGGTAGTGGCGATTTCTACTCCCTTCAGTTTTCGAGTCAGGTCCTTCGCAGAGCGGTCCCCCTCGAGGAGAGCCAGAAGGACCGACGTGTCGAACGCCTTCATCTCGCCCTCCGCCCGCCGGCCCGTAGCCCTCGGAGCCAGTCACGTGATCGCCGGTCCCCTGTGCCCCAGCTCCCCGACAGCTCCTCAAGACCCCCTCGCTGGTCGAGGAGACGACGCAGGACCGAGGTGAAACTCTCCCCCGCCCTCTTTTCCTGCATCAGCGCATCGTACACGGTCTTCTGCACGGCGATATTCCGAGAAGGCATACATATGCATACTCATATGTTGTACTTAACAGGTCCCTCGATGGGAACGAACTTTCTGGCTCTATCCGATCCTCGAGTGGCGGCCGCCGGTACGTAACTCGGGAGAAGGTGTTCGCCCCGGTTGACCTGGGATCTTCGAGGGAGACGATGCGCAGAATGAAGGGAGGTTCTGGAGCCGTGACCGCGGGAACGCCGAGAGCACAAGGGCTTTGAATTCAGGTCGGTCCCCCGCGGCGTGAGCGGGCCTCGGCGCCGACTGGTCGTCCTCGGACTGGATTCGGTTTCCCCGGACCTTCTCTACCGACGGTTCGCATCGGTTACGCCGCGCCTTCAACGACTGCTTTCTGAGTCGGCGGCTGGGACCCTACGAACGTGTGACCCTCCGATCACGGTTCCCGCGTGGGCGGTGATGTTCTCGGGGGTGGATCCCGGGTCGTTGGGTCTTTACGGGTTCCGACACCGCCGACAAGGGTCGTACGACCGGATGTACATTCCGGACTCCTCGACCGCACTTCGGCCGATGGTCTGGCAGACCCTCTCGAGACTCGGGCGAAGAGTCGTGGTCATGGGAATGCCTCCGGGGTTCCCACCTCCTACACTGAACGGCATCGCGGTCGGGGACTTCCTCACCCCCGAGGGCTCGACCGACTGGGTAACTCCGGCCAGTCTGAGGCCCGAACTCGAGAAGGTCAGCGGCGGACCGTTCTTTGACGTCACCTTCCGAGTCGACGATCGGGCAAAGGTGGGTCGAGAGATTCTCGAGATGACGCAGCGTCGATGGCGGGTCGCGCGCCAACTGTGGAAGAAAGAGCCCTGGGACCTTTTCGTCGTTCACGATATTGGCCCGGACCGAATTCACCACGCGTTTTGGAAGTATTTCGACGCGAACCACCCCAAGCATCCCGAGGCCTCGAACCTCGAACCGGTCGCATCCGAATTCTATCGTCTCCTGGACAAGGAGGTCGGCATCTTTCTCGATGACCTCGGCCCCGAGGTGGACGTGCTCGTTGTTTCCGACCACGGCAGCCAGCCCATGGACGGTTGTTTTTGCGTGAATGAGTGGTTGATCCAGAACGGATACCTGGCGTTGAAGACCCCTGCCCCCGCCGCGGGAATAGCCATCGAGAAGGCGGAAATCGACTGGTCCCGCACTCAGGTCTGGGGCGCGGGCGGCTACTACGCTCGACTCTTCGTTAACGAGCGAGGCCGCGAGCTCCAAGGCATTGTTTCGCCGGCAGAACGAGAATCTCTGGTCGCTCGACTGCGGGCCGACCTGAGCCGGGTGAAAACCCCTTCGGGCAGTCCACTAGGGGTGCGCCTGTTCTCGCCTCAGGAAGTTTACCAGGAGGTCCGCGGCGACCCTCCCGACCTGATGGCGTACTTCGGCGAGGCTCGCTGGAGGTCGGCGGGTTCGGTAGGCCACGGACACCTCTTCCTCGACGAGAACGACACGGGGCCGGACGACGCGGTCCACTCGTTCGATGGAGTCATTGCACACTTCGACCCACGGAACCGGAAACGCCGAGACCTCGGAATACAACAGATCCGGGACGTCGCCCCAACGGTGTACCGCCTCTTCGGCGTGCCCGCCCCCGATTGGGTTCAGGGCCGGCCGATCGCCGGTATCGCGTGATCCCCGAAGGGCGCTGCCGGTTCGACCCTCTCCCTCTTACTCCTAGTTGGCTCATATACATACAATATCTGCGTAGGAGTGAGGCAAATGTCCCCCAGTTCTGCTCAGGTCCGTGCCAAGGCGGCCTTTTTCTCGGCGACCTCCCCGAAGGTCGATCGCCCTCGCCCGCGGGGCGTCACCCACGTGCTCGACCGCCTCGGCCACCTGACCGCCGAGGACCTCGGGTATCTGGCCCCGTACTTCGACGTCGCGAAGATCGGATGGGGGCTGCCCCTGTTGCTCCCTCGGGAGAAGCTTCGCGATCGGATCCGTCTCTATCACGACGTTTCGATCGAGGTCTCCACCGGCGGAACTCTCCTCGAATACGCGGTCGTCCACGACCGGGTCCCTCAGATGATCGAGGAGGCCCGCGAGCTCAAGTTCGACATCATCGAGGTGTCGAGCGGGGTCATCGAGCTCTCCCAGACCCAGATCGATGGTCTCGCCGAGCAGGTCCGAAGCGCGGGTCTCCAATTCTACGTCGAGGTCGGCAAGAAGGACACCCAGCACCAACTTTCACTCAAGGAGACCAACACCCAGATCGCCCGGGCGCGAGCGCTGAAACCCCGCCAGGTCATCATCGAAAGTCGCGAATCGGGGCGGGGAGTCGGTATCTACGACTCGGACGGTGGGATCAAGTGGGATTGGGTGCGATCGATCCTTGCCGAGAGCCCCGCGGACGAGCTCATCTTCGAGGCTCCGATGGAATCCCAGCAGGTGCAGTTGCTCCGCGAGCTCGGAGCCGACGTGAATCTCGGGAACGTGGCGCTCAATTCGGTCGCTCCGCTCGCCTCGGAGAGGCTCGGCCTGCGCGGGGAGACGTTCGGGACGATCCGGCACACCAAGAGCGTCCGGGGGCCGCCGGCGGCCAAATTCCTCTACTTCTTGCTCGAGACTTACCGCGGCCTCGACCAGACTCAGCTCGCGCACATGTCACGGTTGCCGAGGCGTACGGTGCAGAGCGCGCTCGAGTCGCTGCGGCGTCAGGGCCTGGTGCAAGAGGCGATCTCCCTCCACGACTCTCGACGGCGTGAGTATCGACTCTCGTAGGAAGTCGGTGGGGCCGTTCGCGACGGATTCCGAATCGTGACCTAAGAGGGAGAACCCATGGCAGGAACGACGAGACTGGGTCTCTCGGGGCGCGTCGCCGTGGTCACGGGCGCCACTTCGGGGATTGGCAAGGAGGTCGCCCGGGGCCTCGCCCGCACCGGGGCGACCACGGTCGTGGTCGGTCGGGGCGCCGACCGCGCCTCGCGGGTGGCGGCCGAGCTTTCCCAGGAGAGCGGCAATCCGCACGTCGAATCACTGCGCGTCGACGACCTCGCGGTGCTCGCCGACATGCGAGAACTGGCCGCGACTCTTCTCGACCGATACCCCGCCGTTCACATCCTCCTCAACAACGCGGGAGCGTTCCTTCGCCGGCGGGAGGTGACCCCGGACGGGCTCGAGAGGACGTTCGCCCTAAATGTTCTGGCACCGTACGTGCTCACGACCTTGCTGGCTCCGCGGTTGATCGCGAGTGCTCCAGCCCGCGTCGTGAACGTAGCCTCGGCGGCGCATCGAAACGCCCGGGTCGACTTCTCGGACTTGCAATCCGCACGAAGGTACGCGGGCTTCACGGTCTACGGAAGCTCCAAGCTCGAGCTGGTCTGGTTGACGCGGGAATTCGCTCGTCGCCTGCACGGGCGCGATGTGGTCGTGAACGCCGTCCATCCCGGCTTTGTTCGTTCGGGCTTCGGTTTGAATAACGGAGGCGGGACGGCCTTCGCGATGCGGGTCCTCGGGCGTCTCTTTGGCCGCAGCGTGGTTCGGGGCGCGGATACGCCGATCTACGTGGCCAGCGCTCCGGACCTCGCGTCCGTGACGGGAGGTTACTATTCCGACCGAAAGCTCCGAGCCGGGAGCGTGGCCTCCCGCGACGTCGCGAAGGCACGACAATTGTTCGAGGAGTGTTCTCGTCTTTCCGGAATTCCGTCCCTCGTCGGGTGACCGGCCCTCAGCCTACGATGTGACCCGACGGACCGTGTCGGGCGGCCTCGCCGGCGCCGACGAGGGGAGCGTTCTCCCCGAAGCTCGCCACGACCACGCGGGCGACCGCCGCGGGCGGTTGACAGCGGGCTCGGATCGCGGCTTCCACCACGGGCACGAACTCCGGCATGCCCGCGACGACGCCCCCGCCCAAGACCAAGAGGGCCGGATTGAACGCGTTGACGATCCCGACGGCGCCGTCGGCGAGGAATCTCTCGGTCTCCCGCACGAGACGACCCGCCAGCGCGTCCCCGGCCCGATAGAGCTGAAAGACGGTCTGTGCGGTGATCGATTCCGGAGCCCCGGCTCGGGCAACGAGCGGGCCTCCCCCCAGGGGGTCGGAACGGACCGCCTCCTGCGCGCGCTCGGCGATGGCCCACCCCCCCACGTACGCTTCGAGACAGCCCCAGTTCGGGCAGTGGCATTTCCGTCCGCCCACCACGACCGTCATGTGGCCCACTTCGCCGAGGGCGTTGCTGCCTCCCTCAAGGAGTCGACCTCCGATCACGGCCGACCCTCCTACCCCCGTCCCGATGAACATGCAGAAGAGGTCGGAGGCGCCCCGACCGGCTCCGAAACGCCACTCGGCGAGCGTCGCTGCCCGGGCGTCGTTCAACACGACCACCCGGGTCCCGCCGAGCTCCTCGGAAACGCGCCGGGCGAGCGGAACGTCTCGCCACCCGAGATTCGGCGCGTGGATGACGGTCCCGGTCCGCGCATCGACCTGGGCGGCCACCGCGACACCCACCGATCGAGGGCGAATGCTTTCCGAGCCTTCGAGAAGGGTTTCGACGCTGCGCGCCAGTGTCCGGATCACTCCCCCCGGGCCGTCGTTCGCGTGGAGGTGACGACCGCTGTGGCGGACGATGGTCCCGTCGGCGGCGATCAGAGCACTGACCACCTTGGTCGCGCCGAGGTCGATCCCGAGGACCAGTTCCTCGCGAACGCCGGCCGCCCGCGGCCTACTCTTCGGCGAGCTTGCCCCCGTTTTCCGACTCGGCATACTTGTGGACGACGTCCACGAACGTCGAATGCGACCAGGTGAGCGGCGTCGCGCTCTTGGGTTCTCCGCTCGTCCGGTCGATCTGCTCGGGGAGCAGGCGGGTGGGGGTGGCGTGCGCCGCGGCCCATTCGATCAGCTCTCGACAACGCCCTCGGTCCCCGAGGCGCAGGCGGGCCTCGGCGAGCCAAAGGGTGCAGACGATCCAGGGATTCTCGTGACCGTAGTACTTGTCGCCCTCGTAGCGCGAGAGGCCCCCGATGCCCGGAGCCCAAAGTCTCGCCTCGATCCCGTCTACGATTCCGCGGGTCCTCGGGTCGGTCCACGGGATGAACCCCAGCTTGAGCGCGAGCAGGATCGAAGCGTCCAGGCGATCGTCGCGGGGCGAGAGGGAGCGAAGGATGCGCTTTCCTTCGGGGTCCCAGAAACGTTCTCCCGCGACCCGAGAGATTTCGGTCGCGGCGGTCTTCCAGGCCGTGGGGTCCTTTCCGATCTCGACCGCGATCCGTGCGGCGCGCTCGAGGGCGTGCATGACGGCCGCGACCGAGTAGGCATGAATGCCGAGCCGCTCCTCCCAAAGGTCGAAACTCGCGGCGGGCAGGCCGGTCTCGGTGTCGCGGAAAGTGGTCAGGAAGTTCGCGGCGCCTTTCACCAAGGGCCAGAGGTCGAGCAGAACGTCCGGGTCCGCGCCGCGCTTGAAATGGTGCCACGCGGCGGAGATGACCGTCGCCGTCTGGTCGATCTGCAGGAACGGCGGGGGGTGCCAAGTGCTGCCGATCGCTCCGTCCGGGTAGTGTCGGTGGAAGAAGGAACCGTCCGGATTTTGGCATTGGTGGGCGAACTTGAGGAACCGCGTCGCGTTCTCGTACAGGCCGGCCTCGTCCATCGCCTTCGAAACGTAGCCGCCGTCCCTCCACCAACAGTAGTTGTAGGTGTCCCCGGCGGCCACCAGCGAACGCGTGTCGGGGGACGCGATGATCGCCCCGTTCGGGCCGGTGGAGTGGCGCAGGAGCAGCACGCTCGCTCGGTAGACGTCGCGCGCCAGCTCGCTCAGCTCTTCGGGAGGGTGCGGAAGTCGCCGTTGGACCCACGTCTCCCAGAACGCCTCGGATTCCCGGACGAACCGCGCGGACCCCCCTTGACGGACGTAGTCGCGGACCTGATGCACCGCCGGAAGACTGCGCCCGGCCGCCAGGAACAGCCGGATCTCGACCTCCCGGTCGGGGCCGGCCTCGATGTCCCACTCCATGACGCTGTCGGCCGCTCCGTGCGCGACCGGCCGGCCCTCGAGCCGGCCGTCCTCCGCGTCCACGTAGGTCCCCTGCAGTCCCTTGAGCGTGTGTTCGCCGCACACGGCGCGCGTGTATTGGGGGTCGGCGAAGAACTCGAAGAAGTACCCCCGTTTGTAATGCACGAGGGAAGGCACCGCCGCGTCCACGAACGCCGTGTCCTGGTACATCGATTCCGCGATCTGGAAGGCATGGTAGGCGAACAGACGCACCGACCGAGGGGAGTCGGCGCGCACCCGGAAAACCCGCGCAACGAGGTCATGGTTCGGGTGCACATGGTCCCGAACGGAGATCGTGAGTCCGTGGCCCTTCCAGACCGACTCCGGAAGATGGCCCGCGCCGTAGGGCATTTGGCGGATCTCGAATCCGTTCCCCCGACGAAGCCAGGTGAATTTGGAGCCCGAAACGTCGAACACCCCGAGGCGGGCCTCGCGCAGCTGCTGGAACTGTCCGGGGAACGGGTAGAACAGCTCGTTCCAGTCGCCGTTCTCGTTGACGGTCAATAAGAGCCGACCGTTGCCGGTCACCTGGGTGATCATTCGGCGGGACCCTCCCGCCGGAAATCCGTCCGCTGAGCCTTCCCCATCCGGGGAAGCTCCGGGGGCAGGGAGCGCTTTAACGGTTCGGTTCGACCCGCCGTGCCGAATGGCGTCTCGAAATCACTTCAGGATCGGGACCCCAAGCCGGTCGAGGGCTCGTCGACGCAGGTCGGTGAGCGCGTTCATGTAATTCGCGTAAGCGTCGTACGGGCTTTCGTAGCTCGAGAAGTATTCGTGCACGCCCTGGTCGGCGCCGTGGCCGCTCACGTACATGTAGTAGAAATGGTCGGAGGTGAGCAGCCGACGCCAGTCGGTCAGGATCGCGGGGTCCTCGGTGCGGCGCGCGAGCACGCCGACTTTCTTCGCCGCCTCGAATGCCGAACGCTGAAGGTCGTTTCCGAGCCAGGCACCCAAGTCCCGGTTCTGGTCGGCCCAGCTCATAGTATACGGCACCGATAGGGGAGCTCGGGGCGGGAGCTCGATCGCTTCCTCGACGGTAGCCCAGCCCAGGTGCGGGTGGCGTCGGACCTCTCCGGGAAGCGCGCTCAGGAACTCGAGGATCCCGGTCCGAGCTTGGTGATGCTCGCCGAAGGTCTCAAAATCCATGAAGAGGCCCACGATCTCTCCCGGCGTCGACGCGAGCCAGCGGGCGTACTTGTCCGCGGTCAGCGGGTACTCGCTCCACCCCGAAGAGGAGAATCGGAACCCGACGTCGTCGCTCAACGGGTAATGTCGAAGGAGCAGCATGACCGTGGGGGCCGGGGCCGCGCAGTACGGGTAGGTCGCCGGCTCCCCCCGGAGAACGCCTTCCCAGCCCTCGGCCAGCATTCCGAGAAATCGTTCCGATTCCGCGAACCGGGCGAGGTCGTCCGAGTAGGCGAGCTCGGTCATTCGGAGCACCTTCGCCTGGGCGCCGAACTCCTTCTCGAGCATCTCCCGATGCATCGCCACCTCTTCGCTCAACTCGGGCGGCGGAACCAGGAACGCGAGGGAATGGTAGTAGGTCTCCGAGAGCAAGGAAACCCGACCCGTCCGGTACAAGGACCGCAACCGGTCGATCACATCGGGGGCCGCCAGTCGAGCCTGCTCGAGGAACGTCCCGGTCAGGGAGAGACTGAACCGGAACTCGGGGAAGTCATCGAGCGCTCGGTGGAGCCGGTCGAGCGCGGGCCGGTACGAGCGCTGGGCGATCCCCTTGAAGATGGAGAGGTTACGGTCGACGTCAAAATACGGACGCCCCGAGCCCAGGTCGAGGAACCGGAACCGACCGAGTCGCCAGGGCTGATGGAGATGGAGGTAGAGCACGACCTTCAGGGTCGCACCCCCGCCGCACGCATCGCCTCCAGGTAGACGACCAGCGTCTCGCGGGCGCGCTCGGGCCAACCTTCGCGCAGCGCCGCCCAGCGACCCTGGTCGCCCATCGTGGCCCGCAAGGTCGGGTACTCGAGCAGTTCGGAGATCCGGCTCGCGAACTCGTCGACGTCCCAGAAATCCACCCGAAAGGTCGTCCCCCGGCTCATTTCGGCCACCCCACTGGTTTTCGATACGATGGTCGGAACCCCGGCCGCCATCGCCTCGAGGGCGGCAATCCCGAACGGCTCGACCACCGACGGAAGCACGAACACGGAGCTGCCGGCCAGGAGAATCTCTCGTTCCTCTTCGCTCACCTTTCCTAGGAACATGACCCGGTCCCCGATGCCGAGGTGGGCGGAGAGCGCGATCAGTCGCTCGTACTCGGGTCCTTCACCCGCGATCACAAACAGGACGTCGGGGAAGGACGGCACCACCCGGGCGGCGGCCCGCAGGAAGGTGTCGACCCCTTTCATCGCGGCGAGCCGGCCCACGTAGAGGACGATCCTCTTTTCCGGATCGATCCGCTCCAAGCGTTCGCTCGGGCGGACGGCATTGTAGATCACCGCCACCTTTCCCGCGTCAGCGCGGTATCGGTCGATGAGCTGTTGGCGAAGATGTCGGCTCACGGCGATCACCCGCGTGGCCGACTCGATCCCCAGTTCTTCTCGATGCAGAATGTGGTCCCAGGGATGTCCGAGGGACCGATCATACTCCGTGGAGTGGACCGTCATCACGAGCGGGAGCCCAAGGCGCTTCGCGAGCGAGCTCGCCCCCACGGTCCCGAACCAGTCATGGGCGTGGACCACGTCGAAGGCGTCCGTCGTGGTCAGCTTCGATACCCAGGAGTTGTAGCCGTCGATAGAGTCGGTAAACGGACTATCCGGGGTTCCCCCTGCCCAGTAGGCCGGGGGGAATTCGGGGGCGACACCGCCGGTCTTCTCCCCCGGGTGACGGAACGTCACTCCCTCTACCGGAGTAAAAGGTCCGACAAACGGGCTGAGGAACGTCACCCGGTGGCCGAGATGGGTCAATTCCTGACAGAGCTCGAAGCAGTGGACTCCGAGACCACCCGTATGATTCGGGGGAAACTCCCAACCCACCATGAGGATGTGAAGGGGACGGGAGGCCCCTCCGAACGGGAGCGGGGAGGTTCGGGCCTTCGAAGTGGTCGCCATCGTTCGACGGGAGGGAGCCGAATCCGTGCGATCGTGGATTTCCGAGGCATCGGCGTGGCCCCGGGGTTCCCGGCGAGTCCGGGGTCGGCCCCGACCGCGTCGCGACGTGCCCCGGGGAGCCGCTTTCGGGCGGCCATGGCGACGAGGGGTGCCGGAAGTTTTGGTGGCCGTCATCGAGGTAGTCCCACGGCGTCGCTCGCCGACGCGTTCCCGCGAGACGGAGCGGGCAGATGAACTCGCCGGCCTCGATTGACCTTGTGGGTCACCGACCGGCGATTCAGTAGCCCGCGAGCAGCTCTCGGATGGCGCGCTCCACGTCGGCGGCTCGAGTGACCGCGCTGGCGACGAGCACCCCGTCCGCACCCAATTCGAGAGCGCGGGCGACGTCACGTCGATCGTGGACGCCCGCTCCGCAAAGGACCCGGGTTTCGGGGGCCACCGAGTGTACGGCCCTAACGGTGCCCGAGACGATCTCGGGTCGGGCCGTCGAAACTGCGCGGTCTCCCCCGATGAGTTCGGGGGGTTCGACCGCCAAATAGGGGGCGCGCGTTTCCGCGAGGCGGCGCGCCGTCGGAACATCCGCCGCGCAGACGACCGCAACGAGCCGGTGGTTCGAAAGGCGGCGGACCGCATCCTCGATGTCCGGTGTCGCCATCGGGTGCTCGGAGTGATTCACGAGACTCCCTCGCGCCCCCGCCGCGGCGATGGCCTCTACCGGGAAATAGCCCGTCCTCGCACCCGCCTCTCCGGCGTCGACATGCTGGGAAAGCACGGGAATGGTCACGGCACGCGCAACGTGGGCCAGGTCCGGGACGGGAGGTGCGATCGCGGTGGCGACCCCGGCCTCCCGGCCGAGTCGCTCGAGAAGTTGGGCCGTCCGCACGGCGCCCGCGCCCAAGTGCTGGGGATACGCCTTGAGGTTGAGAACGAAGAGCGGGTGCCCGAGTGTCGGCTGGTCAGTGGATGGCGGCGGCGCGAGTTCTTTTCGGCCGGGAGCAGATCGCGTATTCATCGCCGTCGAAGAAGACCTCGCGGTCGGGGTGCTTCCGCTGGAGTTCGGAGATGCGGCTGAGGACGTCTTCGAGGGTGGTCGATTCGTCATTCGGGTCGATCCTCAGATGCACCGTCTTCTCGGGTCGCACGGTCGTATGACCCGTTCCCGGCATGAAGCTCCGAGGGCCACGACATCAATCGAGGGGCCATTAAGGATTCGACGGGCCGAAGCTCGCGGGAGAACGACCCGATTGGGCATGCCCGGACGTCGCATCGGACGTCGGAATCAGCCCGATTCTCCCGGCGGCGAGGCGCCCGAAGAAAGCGTAAATACCTTGCTACGGTGCCGCACGCGAGGGAACAAGATGGTGCCCCCCCCGTCGCAAGCTGCCGAGAAAGAAACTAAGACAGAGCTGTCGGAAGCTGAAATCGCAGTACACTGGAAGGAGGAGGATTACCTCTATCCGAATGCGAAGTTCATCGGCCAGGCCAATCTCACCGACCCCGGGGTGACCGAGCGGTTCTCGCTCGAACATTTCCCCGAGTGCTTCCGAGAGTGGGCTGACCTGTTGACGTGGGATAAGTACTGGACGACCACGCTCGACACGAGCAACGCACCGTACTTCAAGTGGTTCGTGGGAGGCAAGCTCAACGTTTGCTACAACTGTGTCGACCGACATCTCGAGAAGTACGGCAACAAAACGGCCATTCTCTTCGTCGGCGAACCTGAGAACGAAGAGCCGGTCGCCCTCACGTACAACGAACTGTACGCTCGGGTAAACGAGTTCGCCGTCCTCCTCCGGGATTATGCCGGGCTGAAGACGGGAGACCGAGTGACCATTCACATGCCGATGGTCGCGGAACTTCCGATCACCATGCTCGCCTGCGCTCGACTGGGCATCATCCATTCGGTCGTCTTCGGCGGGTTCAGCGGCGAGGCGGCCGGTCGGCGAGCCGCAGACTCCCAGAGCCGTGTGATGATCTACATGGACGCGTACTATCGCAGCGGAAAGTTGGTCGACCACAAGGCGGCGGCCGACCTCGCCTGCGAGATGTCCGAGAAGGAGGGTCAGAAGATTGACAAGGTCCTCATCTGGCAGCGGATCAAAGGGAAGGTGTCGACCGAGAAGCCCCTCGTTCCGGGGCGTGACGTCCTCATCCACGACGTCCTCAAAGATTACCGAGGCAAGCTCGTGCCCCCGGTATCGATGCCGGCCGAGGCTCCGCTCTTCCTGATGTATACGAGCGGCACGACGGGCCGGCCCAAGGGCTGTCAGCACAGCACCGGCGGCTATCTGGCCTATGTCACCGGTACCTCAAAATGGATCCAGGACATCCATCCGACGGATGTTTACTGGTGCATGGCCGACATCGGTTGGATCACAGGGCATTCGTACATCGTCTACGGTCCACTAGCCCTCGCGGCGACCAGCGTGATCTACGAGGGAGTGCCTACATTCCCTGACGCCTACCGACCATGGCGTATCGCGGAACGCCTCGGGGTCAACATCTTCCACACTTCGCCCACCGCGATCCGCATGTTGCGCAAGCTGGGCCCGGACGGGGCGAAAAACTACCGCACGAACTTCAAAACCATGACCACGGTCGGTGAGCCGATTGAACCGGCGGCCTGGCACTGGTACTACGACACGGTCGGCAAGCGAAAAGCCTCGATCACCGATACTTGGTGGCAGACCGAGAACGGCGGGTTCCTCTGCACTACGAAGCCCGCGCTCGACAAGATGAAGCCCGGGAGCTGCGGCCCCGGCTCTCCGGGAATCCACCCCGTGATCTTCGACGAGAACGGGAACGAGCTCCCGGCGGGCTCCAACAAAGCCGGGAATATCTGCATCCGGAACCCCTGGCCCGGCCTCATGACTACGATTTGGGGCGACGCGGAGAGGTTCAAACGCCAGTATTTCGAGAAGTACAACAAGAATCCCAACAGCAAGGACTGGCGGGACTGGCCGTACTTCGCAGGTGATGGCGCGATGCAATCCGCGGACGGCTACTACCGTATTCTGGGCCGGATCGACGACGTCATCAACGTCGCGGGTCACCGGCTTGGTACCAAGGAGCTCGAGTCGGCGTGCCTGACGGTCGACGAGGTCGCTGAGGCCGCCGTCGTGCCCGTCGTCGACGAACTCCGAGGCCGCGTGCCGGAGGTCTACATCGCACTGAAGCCGGGCGTACAGGCCAGCAAGGCGATCGAAGAGAAGGTCATCCACGCGATCGAGACCGAGATTGGGAAGATTGCGCGCCCGAGTGCAGTGCGGATCGTTCCGGACATGCCCAAGACCCGGTCCGGTAAAATCATGCGACGCGTGCTGGCTGCCATTTCGAACACGATGGAAGTGGGCGATATCACCACGCTCGCCAATCCGGACGTGGTCGAGGGAATCCGAGTTCAAGTCCAGGGAACGGGCAAGGTCGTGACCAAGGCCGCTCCCGCCGACATCAAGGACTTTGGAAAGGTGGAGTGAACCGGTCTTCTGGAAAGTCGAAGTGGGCCGGGGGGGCCGCCCCGCCTAATGACGACTACTCCGGGCCCGCCGGTGCGCGCCCACTGCCCCGATTGCGGCGGACGGCTCTCCGAACCGGTCAGCGGCTCAGTCCATTGTTTCCGGAAATGCGAGTCGTGCGGGCAAGAATTCCAATTGGACGACCCCCGCTTAGCGCAGGACGCGACCGTCCCGACACGGTGACTACGTCGCGGTGCTCTTGGGGAGGCCGCGGGGCGCGAACGTGGGAATTCGAGCGAGGTGGATCCCCACGACGATCGCCCAGAGGAGCACGGGCGCGACCACCAATCGTTCCATTCCTCCGACCCCGAGCCCGAGGTAGTTCTGGGTCGCGAAGAGGACGAGGGCGACCAGGATGACCAGCCCGGAAAAGAAGGTGTAGGCCCGGAAGCCGTCCCATCGCGTGTCGCGAAACATCGCGAATCCGAGCACGATGAGGGCGAGACCGGACCCTCCAAAGGCGAGGAAGGCGGACACGGAATGAATCGTGATGTTGACGTCCTCGGGAGACAGACCGACCCCAATGGCTCCAATACCGGCAAGGACGAGCAGTCCGAGCCCGATCGCCCGGGATCGTCGCGCGGGGAAGGCGGTCCGGATCAGGAGCACCCCGAAGATGAGGAGAAGCCCCAGCAGTACGATCGAGACGTTGAAAACGAGGTGCCAGGGCGAACAGGCGTAGTGACCCGGCAACGATGCGGATCCGCCGAAGGTCCCGCAGTTCATGGCGCCCAGGTCGGAGATGTAGTTCTGCGTTAGGCTGTACGATGAACCGTAGCCGATCTGTGTGACCGCCATTCCGATCAGGAATTGGACGGCGCCGACGAGGAACAGAATCGCGCCGTGGCGCACCGAACGATGGACGAGGGGACCGTAGCGCTCCGAGGAGGTAACGTCGGGAGGGGGCGCCTCGTCCGCGGCCACGGAGGGATCACTCCTCGCGAGCGTTCCGTTCGTACGAGGCGTCGCTGGCCCGCTTCAAACGGGCGCCGTCGCGGTCGCAGGTCGGACGAGCGCTCGGCGGAACGTCAATTACGTAACCGCCGCCGCATTTCGGACACTCGTAGTACGGCATCGGGAATCCCGAATCGGGTACTCGCCCCTCCTATAAAGGGGTCCACCTCGAACCGAATCGGCGGAAACGCTATCGGTTCCCCTTCCCCCGTACCGGCGTGCCCTCGCGAACCCCACGAACCCCTCCCGCCAGAACGCGCGAGTCCCTTTCGCCCACCGAGAGATTCCGAACAGTCGACCGCTACCGCGCCGATCGGGAGTGGCGACGGTACGAAGGGACCGGTCAGCGGGACCTTTTTCGGGAGCTTCGCGAGCGCTTTTTGATCCGCCACGCCGTCGACCAGGGCTGGGTCCTCGACTTGGGCTCGGGACCGGGGCGCTTCCTCCCTTTCGCCGGACGCGGAGGGGCGCGCCGGGTGGCGCTCGACCTTTCGAGAGAAATGTTGAGCCTGATCCCCGAGACGTGGGCGGCCTCGGCTAGCGTGGGTCCCGTGCCGGACCGGGTCCTCGGAAACGCCCTCTGCCCGCCTCTCGAACTCGCTCAATGGTCCGAGGTCCTGGCCGTGGGCAATACACTCGGGTTCGCCGGCGACGAAGCGGAGAAGATGCTGACTCAGGCTGAGAATCTCGTGGCGACCGGAGGTTCCATAGTGATTGAAATCGCTCCCGGGCCGGGAGAGCGTTCGAGCTATCTCGCCCGGCTTCCGCCCACGAGCGTGGCAAGAATTTTGCGGGCGCCCGTGAAGGCCGTCCTCGGACGGCTCGACCGGGAACCGTTCCGGGTCGAACCGGTCCGTCGCGCCGCGGGAGGGTCCTTCCGACGATTCTCGGCGATCGAGATTCACGACCGTTGGCGCAATGCCGGCTGGGAGCTCACGGAGACGGTCGCTGTGGCTCCCTGCCTCGGGCCCGACCAGAGGAGAATCGATGCGGTGAAGGCCGACGAAGCGTCGTGGAAGCATCTGCTCACGCTCGAAGAGGAAGTCGGTCGACGTCCGGAACGGTGGGAGCAGGCGGCAGCCGTCCTTCTCTCGGCGCGCCGTGCAGGCTCCAAGCGCACGATTAAGTAACCCGCATCCCCCATGGCGTAATGTCGACTCTATGCCGGACGTGACGGGGACCAATACTCCGGACTCCTCGAAAAAGGGAGCCGCGCCGGCGCCCGCGAAAAAGTCGACCGGCAAGCCGGCGGCTCCGGGAACGCGGGCTGTGACCGTACCCGCTCCCGAAGACCTGGAGCTCGCCAAAGACGACGCGCTGCTCCAACTCCGTATTGGCCGCTCCGCGCATCTCTACACGGTCATCGCCTCTGCGTTGCTGGCCTTGGACGGTCTGCTGATCCTTCTCTTCTACAGCACGCTCCCCTCGCTCGGCTCGAGTGACCAAGGTGCCGCGGCGCTCGGGGCGACCTTCTACCTGCTCATCCCACTCTTGGCCGGCTTGGTAGTCTCGGCGGTTGGTCTGGTGGTGAAGTGGGAAGTTTACCAGCTCTGGCCCTGGGAGAAGCACTTCTCGATCACCGTGGCCGCCTTGGCGGCCAATGTCCTGCTGGCCGTGGTTTACGGTCTGCGCATCGCCGGAGAGAGCCCGTTCGCGACCATCTCGCTGTTCCCATGGTTCTACGTGGCCGAGCTCGCGGGCATCAGCCTCGCGCTGGTGGGCTTCGTCCTCACCTGGAGCGCCTGGACGGGTCGGCAGTGGGCGAGCGCGATCTCGGCCGTCCTCCCGGTCGCCTTTACGCTGCTCGTCTTTTTTCCCCCGTCCACCTCCGGAGGCGTCGCGGACTCCCTCGCGGTGAGTCTATTCCTCTCGGCCATCTTCTACCAAACCTCGGGTTCGTTCCTCCATCTCATCTCGTCCGGGACGCGGGTGCACCAGCGCGAGCTGATTACTTCCGGTCAGAGTCGGATGTTCCGGCTCGCGGATGACCTCTCCAAAAAGGAGGAAGCCCTCCACTTCCGGGAAGCGGCGCTGGTCAAGCGCGAGGCCACCGTCGAGAACACCGACCTCTCGATCCATCGCCAGTACGACTCCCTCAAGGAGGCCCGCAGTCAGCTCGACGATCTCGAAGGGGACTACCGGTCGCGTTCGGATGCTCTCGCCACCCGCGAACGGGAGTGGGCGGGCAAGATCGCCGAAATGGACGGACGGGAACGCCAGGTGGAGGACAAATCGAAAGCGCTCGAGCTCCGAGAGCAGGAGATCGGGCGACTGATCCCCCAGATCTCGACGAGGGAGGCTCGCCTGGTCGACCAGGAAGGCGCCCTGACCCAGCGGGACGTCGAGCTTACTCATCGGCAGCAGGAAGTGGAACGTCACACCCAAGACCTCAAGGAGGCCGAGGCACGGCTCGTCAATCGCAAGCAGGAGATCGACCAGAAGACTTCCGAGCTATTGCGGCGCGAAGGGGCCGTCGTCGCCCGAGAGACCGGCGTGGTTTCCCCGGCGGGCGGTCCCTCCACCACCAGCCAGGACTTGGTGGCTCGGGAAGTACGGCTCCAGCAATTCAAAGCGACCCTCGACGAGGCGAACGTTGCGCTGGGACGAAGGACACGGGAGGCGAGCGAACGGGCGAAGGCGGCGGAGGACTCGCTCGCTCGAGCGGCCCGAAAAGAGGCGGACCTTGCGTCGCGCGAGGCCGCCCTCAAGCACCGCGAAGCCGAGCTCGCCGACCTCCTCAAATCGGCGGATGGGCGAAGAACCCAGTACGATGCGGCGGCCCACGACTACGAGTCACGACTCGCTTCGCTCGGGCGGGACCAGGTATCGGTGGCCCAGAAGACGGAGGATCTCGATCGCAACACGAAATCCCTCACCAACCGGGAGGCGGCCCTCGCGGAACGCGAGAACCGCACCAAGACCCTTCTTGCCGAGGTCGAACGGCGGGAGCAGGAGCTCCACGAACGCTCTCGCTCGCTCGAGGCTGCGGAGGCGGAAGTGAGCTTACGTCGCCAGGAGATCGGCCGAGGGAGCGACCTCCCGATCGCCGGACTCGCCGCCATGGCCGCGGCCGACGAACTCGACCGACCGTCGACGACCTCGTCGCGACGTTCTGGGAGCGGCCGGGCCGTGGGGATTCGCGACCTTTCGGGAGCCGGGGCTTCGCAGGGCGACATGTTGGTGGCCCCGGTGGGACGACGATTCTCCGACCGCCTTCCGACGGGGATCGGCCGGTTGGACGACCTCCTGCTGGGCGGACTCCCAACCCGAGCACACGTGGTCGTGCTGGGAGACGCGTTCGTCGGAAAGGAAGTGGTCCTCTACTCGTTCGTAGCGGAGGGCCTCAAGCGGGGAGAGCCAGTCCTGGTAGTGACGGCGGCGAGGTCTCCCGAGGAGGTCGCCGCGGCGATGGGGATCGTCCTTCCCCAGTTCCGGGAATACGAACAGATGGGCATGGTCCGTTGGATCGACGCGTCGGGATCGGGGGGCACCGGCGGTGCCAACCGGACCGTCGTCAAAGGGGCGAACGACCAGGCCGGGATCCTGACGTCGTTGGGTTCCACCGCGCGCAGCCTTGAGGCCTCCCAGGCCGGACCGTTCCGGGTCGCCTTCCTGGGTCTCTCTTCCGTGCTCGCGCACGGGGACGAACGGGTGGGCTTCTCCTTCCTGCAGAACATCGTCGGGATCCTCAAGCCCCGTCCGGCCCTGGCCATGTACTCGCTCGAGGCGGGGGCACTCTCCGAGGCCCAGGTCGAGAGCCTACTCGGCCGCATGGACGGCGCGATCATCTTCCGCCAGGATCGCGACAAGACCTTCCTCTCGGTGAAGGGTCTCGGGGACGTTCAGACTCGGGACTGGATCGAGTGCCGCGCGACCAACCGGGCCTTAATCATCGGCTCCTTCTCGCTCGAGCGGATCCGGTAGACCGAAGCTCGGTCGCGGCCAGGTCCATCTTCCCCGCTAACGGCGTTCGCTCCGGTCCTTTTCTCCGCGTACTCTCGTAGAGCTCGGGAGGGGTCGACGGGCGTGATCTCGCTAGGGTCGTTCGTACTCGGCCCGGTCGATTACGTAGCGGGGTTCTTCGCCTTCGAAGAACCGGGCGAGGTTGGCCACCGCGCGTTCGAGTACATAGGTTTCCACGTCCGGCCCGGAGCCGGCGGAATGGGGGGTCCCGACCACGTTCGGCAAGTCGGCGAACGGGTAGCGGTTGTCAAGGCGCCCCGAGGCGAAATCCTCGTGCCACCAAACGTCGAGCGCGGCGCGGAAGTCGGGATGGCGCTTCAGGTGCCGGAACAGCGATTCCTCCCGGACCGTACCGGCCCGCCCCACGTTGATGAAGACCGCGTTGGGCTTCATGGCCGCCAAGACCGAGTCGTCGATAGTGCCCTGCGTGGCCCGCGTCAGCGGACGCGCGTCGAACACGAAATCCCCCTCTCTCACAGCCTCCGCCAGACGGCTCGCGGCGAACATCTCGCTGCATCCGGGAACCGCTCGGCCCGACCGATTGAGGCCCACGATACGGGTCTCAAACCCCCCGAGCCGGGCCGCGATCGCGCGGCCGATCTCCCCGTACCCGAGGATCACGGCGGTGCGCTTCCAAAGGAGCCGCTGGACGGGAGAGGGTCGAAGCTGCCCGGCCGCGACCAGAGCATGGGCCCGGGGAAGTTCTCGAGCGGCCGCCAGGGCAAGCGCGACCGCGTGTTCCGCGACGAACGGCGCGTACCCTCCGACGTTTCCCGCGAACCGGACCCCCGCGGGGAACCGTTCGAACGGCACGCCGTCCATCCCGGTGTACACCCGCTGAACGAATCGTAACCGCGGGAGTTCGCGGACGTCCACCCCGACCAATTCCCGCTCCACGGAGCCGAGAAGCATCGCCTCCACGTCGGTCCACTGCGCCGGGGAACCTTCGGAAGCGTACCCCCAATCGATTGCCGGCAGGCGGTCCTGGAGCACTCGGCCAATCTCCTCCCGAGGCTTGAGCGCCACCAGCAGACGTGTCGCGGACACGGGGAACTGGGGGAGACGACGGAGACTATGGAGTTGGCGGCCGGGAGCGCAGGGCCTGAGGGCGGCCCTGGCCGGTGCCGCATGCTCGGCGCCGCCTTATACCGGGGCGACGTGGGAAACCGGTCTCATGCCCGCGGTAACGCTCGACCTCTGGCACACTCTCATCTACCTTCCCCCCGACGCCGAGGAGGCGTACATGGCCCATCAGATCGCGATGGGCTGCGAAGTACTCCGGAAGGCCCCTCTCCTTCCCGGTGCCGCGAAGCTCTCCGACGAGGAGCTTGCTCGAGCCTTCGAAAGGTCGTATGCCGCGGCCGTAGCGGCCTCGTCCCAAGGCCGGTCCGTGACGCCGGCGCAGCAGCTTCTCGAGGCGGCCAAGGAGACCGGCCGGGACGCCGACCCGAAGAAGTACCTCGTCCTCTTGCAAGAAGAGATACAACGGACCCGGTTCCGGATCGCGCCCGGCGCCCTCGAGCTCACCGATACCCTCCGAGAAAGGGGGTATCGGGTGGGCGTGATCTCGAACACGGTCGGGGAACCGGGGGCTTTTCTCCGGCCCACCCTGACGTCCATGGGGTTCGACCGGTCCGTGGAGACCTACGTCTTTAGCGACGAGCAGCCGTGGACGAAGCCTTCGCCCGAGATCTTCTTCTACGCCCTTCGCCAACTGAACGAACCTCCCGACCTCGCCGTGCACGTGGGGGACGCGTGGGCCGACCTTGAGGGAGCCCGCCGGGCCGGATATCGGGGGGCCATCCTGTTCACCGGCCTACGGTCCTACGGCGCCCGGTACCGAACGCTCTTCTTTCCCGATCTTCCCGAAGCACCCCCGACGGGCTACCAAACCGACCGCCTCGGAGAGGTCGGTTCGATCGTTGAAAAGTTGCTTCCGACAGCCTGATCGGACCCGTCCGTTTCACTCTTCGCCCATATGTCGGGGTTTCGGCACGACCTTAGGCTGGTCGGCGTCGGTCGGCATCCCGGTCTTCCCGGCAACGATGTCGCAGTCCTTCCAGTTTACCCCGACGGTCACCTTCGGGAAGGAGACTTTCAGGGTGTAGGACGCCAGCTTTCCGATGACCAGACCCTGGGACCCCGCGACGAGATTGGGGTTCATCACCGAAAGGTCGCGGGTCAAGATGACCCGGGTCTTGCCGAATACGATGCGTTCGAGGTCGGTTCGCTCCTCCATCGTCACTCGGCGCTCACGCGTTCCGGCCCTTAACCCTGTCCGCCGCGCTCCCGAGAGCGACCGGGAGTGGCTCGGGGACCCCTCCGGGGCCATCTACCCTCATAAACTCCTCGAAAAAGGCTTTTATCTACTTGGACAGCGTGCGCCGCCCTAACATGCCAGCCCCAGACGAATCTATGGAAACGGCGACTGGAATGAAGGAGGCCCCTCCCGCAATCGAGGAGAAGCCTGAGTGGTGGGCGAGCCCGGCCGTGGTGGGTCTGATGGGATTCGGAACCACAACGATGATCGCCGGTCTCTCTAACCTACCGACCCCGTACGGAGCGGGATTCGGTGGAAACTGGGTGGTCTACGGGATGGCCATCGCGTTCGGCGGCATTGCGCAGCTGATCGCGGGGCTCATCGCGTTGAGAAAAGGCAACATGTTCGCCGGCTCGGCGTTCATGGGATACGGAGCGTTCTGGATCGCGTTCACGCTCATGCTGACCACGTTCACTGCCCAGATACCTACTGGCGCGCCGTTCCTGTACGGAGTAGCAGGGTTTGCGTTCGTCTGGATGATGTTTACGTTCACCTTCCTGATCAACGCACCGAAGCACGGATGGGGAATCCTGATGGTGTTCCTCTTCCTGTTCATCGCGTTCATCCTGCTCGTGGTGAAGTTCTACAGCCTGGCAGCTAACCTGGGCGGATGCACGGACGCAGCGGACCTTTGCGGCCCCTTCGCCAACAACGCGGCGGCCAACTGGGCGGTGGGCGGCGAGATCATCTTCACCGGGCTGATGGCCTGGTACGTCGCGACGGCCGACCTAACCAACTGGAACTACGGCCGGAAGGTGCTCCCGGTCTAAAGCCGAGAAGGAGCCCCGCGACCAACCCTTTCCTTCTTCCCTTTTTTTCAGGACCCGCGTAGGCGCCCGAACCCGTGGGAGGGCCGGGGTTAATGGCGCACCGTGCTTCTCCGCGGCAATTTGACGCCCGTCCGTCCCCTCGCATCTCGGTTCGTAGTGGTGGGCCTCGACCTCGCCGGTTCACCGAGTCGGGACACGGGGGCCTGCGCCTTTCGGGGCCCCCGCCGTCTGCAGGCCACGATCCTCCACGCGGACCGGGAAATCCTGGATTTCGTGGAAGCGGTGCGGCCCGGGCTCGTCGTGATCGACGCCCCCCTTTCTCTCCCGCGGGGCCGGAAGACGATTGAGGACCGCTCCGGCCCTCACCTTCGCGAGTGCGACCGAGAACTGCTTCGTCGCAAGGTGCCCTTCTTCCCTCTGACGCTCGGCCCGATGCGGATGCTCACGGTCCGAGGAATGCGGCTCTCTCGCGCGCTCTCTAAACGAGGTTTTCCCGTCGTGGAAGGATACCCCGGGGGAGCGCAGGACATTTGGGGGATACCTCGGAAGAAGGCGGGCGTGGAGCGGCTCCAACGCGGGCTCCGAAGGAAGGGTCTCGGGGGGGACCTTGATTTGCGACAGCTCACTCATGACGAGCTCGACGCGGTGACAATCGCCTGGGTCGGTTGGGACTTTCGTCGGGGCGAGGGGGTCTTGATCGGGGACCCGACCGAGGGCGTGATGCTGCTCCCCGAACCGAAACGGTCGAAGAGGCGGAAGCACCGCCCCCAGAGGACGGGCTCCGAGGAAAGAGGGAGCCCTCCGACCCGGGTAGCAAAAGGCTAGGAGGTCGAGTCCGGTGTTACCCTCCCACCCCTGCCTCGACTGCCATCACGGGTCGGCCGAGGAGTGCGAGCGTATCGCGAGCTCGATAATCGCCCGCGGGCGGACACCCTGCCCCCGTTGCTCCCACCTATGCCGATCTTCGACCGCAGATGCCCTTCCGTATCCAGGGGACATTCCGGAAAATACCCGCGAAAGAACGCTGTAGGACGGGCCGGACCCCGGGTCCCCACCCCTTCGACGCCCCGCGTCGGGGACCCTGCTTAGGCGGGCGACGACCGTGCGCCGGACGCGCGCAGTACCGAGCTCCACTCCCCCCCGGACGATGAGGAGCCCTAGTGCGACCAGGGGAACGAGGACGAGGTCCCCGCCCGGCCAGTTCACTCCCGCGGCCTCGCCTCCCCAAAAGACCGCGAACGCGAAGACCACGGAAGTACCCCGACCTTCAGCCAGGGCACCTTGATCCGCCGGATACGGTCGTGGACGACGAACGCGACGCACACGAGGAGGGCTCCGCCAATCACGGCTCCGACGAGGGCAGAGAATCCGTACCCTGCCGCGGCGAGGGCCAGCAGAACGATCACCGTCTCAGTCGACTCGACGGCGCCGACCGAAAACCCTCCCGCGAACTGGGCGGCCGAGTGGCTCGCGGGAGGGGGAGGGGTCCCGCCCGCGGCCGCACGGCGACGTCGATACGTCTTGAGAGTGCTCCGGAAAAGGAAGACCCCGAACGCCGCCAACACGAAGGCAGACCCCCAGAGAAGGTACGACCTCGGAAACGCGATGAGGATCGCTCCGAATCCAAGGGCAATGCCCGCCACCACCGCGGTGCCGCCGACGGCCCCGAGCGCCCCGTGGCGGACGGTGGAGTGGTCCGCTGCCAGCGCAAAGACGAGCGCGACCACCTCCGTCATCTCGAGGACGGTGATGAGAAAGGCGGCGACCAGCGCCGGAAGGTAAATCTGGAGCATCCTGGCCTCGGGGAGGCATCCGAGTACATCAATTCAGGGTAGGAGCGGTCGCGCTCCGGCGGGCGAAGTCACGCGGACCGGTCACGCCGCGCGCGAAGCCACCCGCTGGATGCGCGCCACTGCGAGGTCCCCTCGCAACTCCCGAGTCAAACCGTCGAGGTCTCGTTCGGAGGTCGGACCGAATATTTCGAGGGTGATCGCATGGCCCCGCTCGCGGTGGACTCGTCGGACCGTGACATCGGCCCGGAGGTCGCCGCTCCCGGAAAGCCGTAGTGCAAACGCACGGGCGTTCGCCACCCGCCTCCAAGCCTCGCTGCGGAGGGCATTCAGGAGATGGCCCACGGGCTCCGTGAGCTGCTCGTGCGCCGGTTCCGGCAGAGGAAGCCAACCTCCCGGTCGGACCTCCCAGTGGTCGACCCGCGAGAACCCTCGAACGGAAAGTGCGTGCAAGACCGCCGCGGTCAATCGAAGGAGCCCTTCGACCTCCACGACCTCCCGTTCGCGGAAGATCGATTCGAGTCGGTGGACGAACGGTAATCCCTGACGCCGGAACGCCTCGTGGACCAGGTCCACCTCGAGCCGTGCGAACACCATCTTTGCGCTCTTCGGCTCGATGCGGGTCGAGCGGCGTTTCGCGCGGTGCTTCGAACGCTGACGAGCGGCGGACTTCTTACGCGACCGGCCGGTTCGGTCGACCGTACTCTCACCCACTCGGAGGGTTCAGAGGTCTGTACCCCAAATAGCCTCGCGCCGGCATCGGAAACGGAGCGTCGAGGCCGCGACCGCGGGGCTACCCGGGGTGGCTCCTCTCGCCGGGCGGACACCGCTGGATCGCTCTAGGCGTAGAGCGGGTACTCCGGGTCCCAACGCGTCTGGCGGATGCGCGTGCGAATCTCGTCCACCGACATGGCCGGAGCGAGGCCACTCCGCTGACCTTCCAACGCGACCGACACGGCGATCTCCTGGGCCACTTCGCGCAGCGAGCGGAGCGGCGGGAGCAAGGGGGCATGCGGGTCCTCCCGGGCCGGAGACCGCGCCGCCAGCGACCGCGCCGCGGCGAGCAGCATCGGGTCGGTGACCCGACGGCAGCGTCCGGCGACGAGTCCGAGACCCAGGCCCGGAAAGATGTAGGCGTTGTTGCACTGGGCGATCTCGTACTTCGTGTCGTGGTATTGCACCGGCTGGAACGGCGACCCGGTAGCGATGATGGCACGTCCTTCGGTCCAATGGACGAGGTCCTCGGGAAGGGCCTCGGACTTCACGGTGGGATTGGAAAGCGGCAGGATCAACGGTCGGGAGACCCACCGGGCCATCGAGCGAACGATCGACTCGGTGAAGGCGTTCTTGAGGGTGGAGAGACCCACCAGGACCGTGGGATGCGCTTCCCGAACGACCTCGTCGAGCCCGACCTTCCCGCCCGGCGCCCGCGCCCAGGCTTTGACGTCCTCCCAGGGTTGAGCGTAGACGCGTTGCTCGGGCTTGAGGTCGGTTCGTTCCGAGTGGAGCAGCCCGCCCCGGTTGACGATCCAGCAGCGCCGGCGAGCCTCCGTATCGGAGAGACCCGATTGCACGAACGCGGCCCGCAGTAGGTCCGCTACGCCGATCCCCGCGGACCCGGCTCCCAAAATCGCTACTCGCTGGTCCGCGAAGGGGACGCCGGTCACTTCGGAGGCGGAGAGCACGACCGCGAGAGCAACGGCCCCGGTGCCCTGTATGTCGTCGTTGAAAGTGAGCATTTGATCGCGGTACATCTCCAGGATCGGTCGCGCGTGTTCGACTCCGAAATCCTCCCATTGGAGGAGGGTGCCCGGTAGCTCCTGTTTCACCGCCTGGACGAATCGGTTGATGAACGAGTAATAGTCCGGACCGGTGATCCGGTCGTGCCTCCAACCGAGGTACTCGGGGTCCTTGAGGCGGTCGGGGTTGTTCGTCCCCACGTCGAGGACGATGGGAAGGGTCCGTTCCGGGGCGATGCCGCCGAAGAGGGTGTAGAGCGAGAGTTTTCCGATCGGAATGCCCAGACCCCCGGCTCCTTGGTCGCCGATACCGAGGATGCGCTCCCCGTCGGTCGCAACGATCACGTCGACCTCGGAATTGGGACGGTGCCGCAGGAGCTCGATCAGGGAGTCTCGCAGCGGATAGGAGAGGAAGAGCCCCCTCGGCCGGCGATAGATATGACTGAATTCCTGACATCCCGCCGCGACGACCGGTGTGTAGACGACCGGGGTCATCTCTTCGAGATGGTCGAGGACAAGTCGATAGAACAGGACCTCGTTGTTGTCCTGGAGGGCCCGCAGGTAGATGTGCCGTTCCAGGTCGTCGGTCTTTCGTTCGTACGCTTCGTACGCCCGAATCACCTGCTGCTCGAGAGTCTCTACCTGGGGGGGCAGCAGGGCGTGCAGACCCAGACGCGTTCTCTCCTCGTAAGAGAACGCCGTCCCTTTGTTCAGAAGAGGGGTGTCCAAAAGGTCCATCCCCCTCATGCGGGGAAGGTTTGACACCTTCGCCCGGTCGTGGGACACCGGGTGAGACACGGGAATCGGCGCGGCTTCCATGGGGGACCGAACCACCGGCGAGGGTTTCTATTCGGGGTCAAGGACGTTTGACGTAGGCGGTCAGTGGGTCCGAACCGAGGGAGGAGCTAACCTGTGTTCGACTCCCGAAACCACATCCTGAGGTAAACTCCTGGCCGACCCGGAAACATTAGGAGGCGAAGCGAAATGGGGAGCGTGCGCCAGCCATGACCGCATCGAAACGTTCGTCCGGTCCCCTCACCGATGCGGTGACCGATGGACTCGCGACGGTCCTGTTCGTGGGGTTCGTGAGCCTTCTCTTCCTGGGGTACCTCTACCCGAGCTTCCCGTATAGTGGCTTGGCCGCCATCCCATTGTTCGGCTCGCTCGCTACGGTGTTCTGGGCCAACCTGCGGACGGACCGGGGCGGCCGGCCTGCCTCGTACGGGTAGAGTCGCAACTCGACCCTTCTTCCCGGCACGCGGGGATTGCCCGTCCGGGGGGAGACCCCAACGCCCCCGAAAGGACTTGACCCCGGACGGAGTCTTGCCCCCATGGTCGACCTCGAGAATCCCCCGGAAAATCCGTGCTTTGGCTGTGGTCCTCGCCACCCCCGGGGGCTGCGACTAAGTTTTCGCGAGAATCGGACGGCGGACGGAACGCCGGAGGTTCAAGGGAATTTCACCCCGAAACCGGACGAAATCGGTTGGCCGACACTGTTCCATCACGGCCTTCACTTCACGGTGCTCTACGAAGCGTCGTACTGGGCTGCGTTGACGTTGGGGGGCGCGCTGTGGGTCAGCTACGGCCCGATCACGTATCATGCGGACCGCCTTCCTCGGGTGGGGGTCGCTCACGTGGTCACCGCGAGATTGGTACACCGAGGCGAAGCTAGCCTCAGCGTTCACGCTACCACGGCCACCGATGCCGGGAAACCGTGTGGGTCGCTCGAATCTACCTGGAGGCCCGCCCGCCGGGACGTGATCGAGCGTGCGGGCATCCCGCTCCCCGATTACCTCTCGGCGGAGATCCCGAGATAGAATCCCGCACTCGTTTCTGGTCTCGAGTGGCCCGTTATCTTCCCGTCGCGTTCGGGAAGGCATGTCTCGCGCTCGAGCGACCAATCTCCCCGATTCGAAGGCGACCGTCGAGGTTCTGTTTCGCGGGTATGCCGGACCGCGGGTAGCGTCCACGGTCTCCTACGTAAGAGAGGGCGCCCTCCGCGCCATCGTCGACCCGGGGATGGTCCCCTCCCGCGCGTCTATCCTCGGCCCTCTCCGCGGGCTCGGGGTACCACCGGAGAAGATCACCGACGTGATTCTATCGCACCATCATCCCGATCACACGGTCAACTGCGCTCTGTTCCCGAACGCTCGGGTCCACGATTTTTGGGCCACGTATGACCGGGACCGGTGGATCCCCCGTCCTGCCGAAGGCCGTGCCTTGGCCCCATCGGTCATTCTGCTCGAAACCCCCGGGCACACGCCTCAGGACATCACCACGCTGGTCGGGACCCGGGCCGGTGTCGTCGCGCTGACTCATCTCTGGTGGAATGCCCGCGGTCCTACGCCGGACCCACTCGCGGCCGACGAACGCGAGCTCGAGCGACAGCGCCGACGGGTCCTGGCCGTGGCGGACCAGATCGTTCCGGGACACGGAGCGCCCTTTCGAGCCCCCTAGATACGCCAGGAGGCCCCTGGGGGCGGCCTACTCGAAACGGGAAGGACCCCGCTACGAAGGGACCGCGACCAGGACTTCTTCCCACGAAGGAGGTGCAGAGGTCGATAGCGTCCCCGGCCGGACCTCAATGTCGTGAAGCTCTCGCACCGCTGCGGAGATCACCGTGCTTGCCCACACGCGGGCTCGCTCGACCTCTCCCATCCGCAGGGGTCCGTCGCGTCGGGTAGTGAAGAAGCTCTCGCCAGGCACGAGGTTTCGGCCCCCTCGAGCCTCGATCGCCCGTTGAATATGACGGGCCGAGGATCCCGTGACGATTGGAGAGTCGTGGAATCGCGTATCAAAGGCGGCGAAAAGACACTGGGTGAGAACGCGGTCCGGCATTCGGTCGAGGAACGTCCGAAGCGATTCTCCCATCTCCCGCCGGTGCGTCGGGCCCCCCAGGAAAACGATAGCGGGCGTACGGATTTCAATCGGGTCGACCGAATCCGCCGGTCGAGCGTGATGTTCGTACGACCAGTCGACCGCCCGAGCGACGGCACGGGCGATGGAATCCGTGACTCCGCAGGGCGACGCTATGACCACGTACACCCACATCGAATCGGTTCCAGCCAGTTGTGGCGCGGGGGTTATTTCAGCCCCGAGTCAAGTCCAGTTGACGCACTCACTCACGAAGGCACGGGTGCCGCCGCCGGGGTCTCTTGCCACGGAAACGGCTGAACCAAGGGGGTCTCCTGCGCGGCCCACGGCACGTCGGTCAGTGCGTGGGTCAATGGGAAGGTGGGTCGCGCGACCTGGTACCATCGGCGAAGGACGAAGGCGTCGAATCCAATGACCTCCTCATTCCTTCCCACCGAGAGCGCAAGGGACCCGGCCGTGAGAGCCAGCAGGAAGAAAGCCCCCAACTCGAAGACCAGGCCGAGGCCGATCGTGTTCGCCTCGCCCCCGGCCGCGTAGGCCAAGCCGACCAGTAAGGTCGCGACGAGGGCGAGCGCGGTGCTGTAGAGAGCCGGGCTGGCGGCGTAGGCGTGCTCGCGCGCCGCGTGTCGCTGTTCGGCGGCGGCGCGGGCGTACCCGCTCAGGATTCCACCGAGAGGGCTCGCCTCCACTAAGGTTTCTCCCGCGGCCACGTGGGCCTGCACCGTTCGAGCGAACTCGAGCTCGAACGCGGTCGCGCGGGCCCGGTCCGAGCCGATCATCGAGACCATGAACAACGTCACCACAACGCCGAGTAGAAGGTTCAGGGTCACGATCCAAAGGGCCTCGGCGGAGAGAGCAGAGTAGGCTCCGACGAGAAGCAGAATGTACACCGTGCCGAGGATGATCGCCCCAAGAATCGCAAGTCCACCGGGAGAATCCGGAGCAGGCATACCCACTCCCCGGAACCGGGAATGAGCGGCGGCGCCCTGAACAGCTGCCATACTCGTGAGAAGTGTTGCTCGCCCCTTTAGAACCTATCGCCCGCGGGTCGCACGCTCCGGGGAGAACTCTTCGGAGCGGCTGCGTCAACTCGCCGAGAATTCGCGCCAGTGATTCAACGAGTCCTCGATCGTGCGGTCGAGCGGGATCGTGGGCGAATATCCCAACGCTCGCAGTCGACCGATGTCGGAGCGGATGTCCGGTTCGTCGGTCGGACGGAGCAGGGCGGGGTCTGTCTCCAGGGTCAACGGCACTCGTGAGCGCCGGAGGAGGGACTCGGCGACCGTCCGAATGGAGAAGCTCTCACCGGCCCCGATGTTGATCGGCTGCTGGGGGTCGCCTCGCTCGAAAAGAATCCAGATCGCGCGGACCACGTCCCGGACATCCGAGATGTCCCGTCGAATGTCCAAATTGCCGACTCGCAGCTTCCCGGGTTGACCTTGCCGTTCGAGCTGAGCCACCCGCTGGGCGAAGTCGTTGAGGGCATCGCCAGTCTTTCCGGGTCCCGTTGTGATGAAGAGACGACCGCGCACGATGCGGAGGTCGAAGTTGACCGAGTACTGCAGCGAGAGCATGTCCTGGCAAGCCTTCGACACCCCGTAAGGGTTGACCGGACGCAACGGCGCATCCTCGTTGGTGGGCAGTCGATCGACCGTCCCATAGGCCGCCGCCGAGGATGCAAGGAAGATTCCTTGACGGGGTGGATGACGACGAAGTGCCTCGTAAAGATGCACCGTGCCGAGTACGTTGGTCTCGAACGTTTCGGCCGGGTCCTTCCACGCTCTCGAGGGATACGCCTGGGCGCCGAGGTGGAACACGGCCTCGGCCCGGGCGCTGTCCACCAGCTTGTCTACCTGGGCCTTGTCCCGGAGGTCCAGAGGTTCCCACCGCACGCGAGACAGCGACGGGGGAAGCCGATCGATCTCCGCGGGCAGAAGATAGGTGGCGACCACCTCGTGACCGAGCCCGACCGCCTTCTCGGCGAGATGCCGTCCGATGAATCCCGATCCCCCCGTGATGAGTACCCGCATTCCTCGGATCCCCGGCCCAAGTGCAACCTACGGTGCGACGGCCTGTCCCAGCATTCCCCGGGCCGGCCGCGCGCGGGAACGTTTCTCGGTCGTTATAGGGGTTGCTGACGGGCGGACCGTCCGGACTATCGCGGGGACCGCGCCGAAGACCCGGTGCGCGCGGAAGCCCGAGTGAGGGAGTTCTCCAATCGCTTAGCCAGGACAAGTTCGGTGAGAAAGAACCGAATGAACCGATAGTTCTGCATGACCTTGCTCGCCCCACTTCCTCGGAGTTCGAATCGGAACCCGACTTCGGCCACTCCTTGGCCCCGCGCCATCACCAGGAGAAATAGGAGTAGTTTGTATCCGCTCCATTGCGGGTCGAGCGGGCGAAAGACCTCCCGCCGGAAGCCGAAGAGACCGGACACTGGATCGGTGAGTGCGCGGGCCTCGGGCAGGAAGACCTTGGCGATCCGCTCCGCGCCTCGAGAGATGATGGCCCGAAATACGCTGCGGGGGCCGACCGACCCCCCTTCGGCGTATCGGCTCCCGACCACGAGGGCCGAACCGTTTTCGAGGCTCCGGACCATTGTCGGAAGGACTTCGGGAGGGTGCTGGAGGTCGGCGTCCATCACGATCACGAATCGCCCTCGAGAGGCGGCGATCCCCTGACATTGCGCGCGGAGGGTCGTCTGTTTTCCCTCATGCCAGATCAGGCGAAGGCGAGACTCTGCGCGCGCCGCGTCCGCGAGAAATTCGCGGGTGCCGTCCGTGCTCCCGTCGTCGATCACGACGACCTCGAACGACGGAAGCGGAACGCGCCACAACCGCTCGAGGAGTTCGGGCAGGTTCTCCCGCTCGTTCAACGTGGCCAAGATCACCGAGGCCACCGGGTCCTCGCCGGCCCTCGTCCTGCCCGACAAGGCTGATGCGCTCATGCCCCCCGTCGCCGCTCAACTCGGCGAAACGACGGACCACGTCTGCAGCCCTTCCATCTCGAGGGAGAAATCCGAGACGCGGCCGCCCGCGGCTTGCACGGCCTTCGCGACCTTCGCTCGTCGGGCGACATCGCAGAACAGCAGAATGTATCCTCCGCCTCCCGCACCGAGGAGCTTCCCTCCGAGCGCCCCCGCCTCGCGCGCACGAGTGTAGAACGAATCGATTCGCTCGTTCGAGATTCCCTCGGTGAACTGCTTCTTGTGTTGCCAGCCCTCGTCAAGAAGGCGTCCCATTTCGTCGAGATTGCCGCGCAGAAGTTCGTTCTTCATGTCGACGGCGAGTCGCTTCGTCGCATCGAGCGCGGTGACGGTGTCGACGCGCTTTTCGAGGTAACTTCGTTGCTGTCGCTCGATAATGTCGTTCGAGTAATGCCCCGTGCCGGTGTAGCAGAGGAGCAGGCGGTACGCGAGCTCGTTCATCACTTCCGGATCGATCCGAAGCGGGTTGACCACGGTCTTCGCGCCGGAGAACTCGATAAAGTTGAATCCGCCGAACGCCGCGGCATACTGGTCCTGACGTCCCCCCTTCAATCCGAGCTCTTCTCGTTCGATCCGGTACGCCAGCTCGGCGACCTCGTACGACGTCCAAGGTTCGCGCAGATAATGCTGAAAAGCACCGACCAGCGCGACGCACATCGTCGACGACGTTCCGAGACCCGTTCCGGGAGGAGCGTCCGAATGCAGAAACAAGCGGAGCGAGTCCTTCGCACGGAGCGTTCCGGCACCGGGCCGAAGCACTTTGAGAGCCGCCTTCACCACATCGAGATCGCCGTTGTAGACCAGGTCGGAAGGTCGCTCGAAATTGAGCGTCATGTTGTAGTCGAGGGACTCGACCGCGGTAGTACCTGCCCCGTCCGGCACGGCCTCCAACGTTACGAACGCGAACTTGTCGATCGTGCAATTCAGCACGGCCCCCCCTTTTTCTTCCGGATACGGGGAGACGTCCGTCCCACCGCCGGCGAAGCTGATTCGCAGTGGGGCCTTGCTCCGGAGGATTCGCATCGTCGTCGAGACTCGGCCCACCGACTTAATCCTTCCCGGTCGAACGGGCCGAGAGGACTCTGGCCTCGGTGTCGAGCGCGGAGCGCGATAGGTGATTCCGGTCGGGCTCAACCTAATAGTCGCTCCGCCTGAGGGCCGATGTGAGCTCAAGGTACAAGAATCCGGCTTTGGCGGTAGACGCGGTTTGGATCCGCCGGGGTCGCATCCTGCCTAGTCCGTCGCGGTAAGCCCCCGTTCCGGGGCGCCTGGGCGCTCCCGGGAGGTTTCGTGGAGCAACGCGAGACGGTCGAGGAAGCCCTCGTGCGCGAACTACGGGAAGAGACTGGACTGAGTGGTCGACCTCTGAAAATCGTCGGGGTCTATTCTGGTCCCGACCGCGATCCTCGAAAGCCGACGACCTCGGTCGCCTTCCTCGTGGGAGGTCGAGGAGGAAAGCCCGTCGGTCACGACGACGCTGCCTCGGCCGCTTGGGTCCCGCTCGCCGAGGCCCATCCGCTCGCCTTCGATCACGAGCGGATCGTATCGGACGCGCGGCGGATGGTCCGTCGCGCTACCGCCTAAGGCCCCGGTTCAGCCCTCGGTTCCTCGGGGAATAGGTAGCGGCAGACTATTATCGGACACGTCTCGTGACCCGCGTGCCCATGCAATCTCACGGCGAGCAACACCCCCATCCCACGTTACTCTCCGACTTCATCCTCGGAAGCCAAGATGGGTTGGTGAACGTTCTCGGAATCCTTCTCGGGCTCGTAGCGGCGAGCTTCGTCACGCCCGTCCCGAGACCTCTCATTATCATCGCGGGCATCTCCGCGTTGGCCGCGGAATCGCTCTCGATGGGAGCGGTCGCCTACACCTCCACCTACTCGCGCCTGCGGCTGTACCATTCCGAGCGCCAACGCGAACAGCGGGAGATGCGCGAGGTTCCCGAACTCGAGCGCGAGGAGGTCCGGGTCATTCTCCGCGGCTGGGGCTACGAGGGCTCCGAGCTCGAGGATATGCTGAAGCGGATCGAGGCGAAGCCGAAGGCATGGCTCGATCTCATGATGGCGTTCGAGCTCAACCTCTCCTACATCCCTCCCGAAGCCCCGCGACGGAGCGCCGTGGTCGTGGGCTCGGCAACGGTCCTCGGTCACTTCGTGCCGTTGATCCCATTTTTCGTTCCAGCGGTCTCGCTGGTAAATGCCGCGATTATCGCGACCATTCTGAGCGGGATCATGCTCTTCGGGATCGGCACCTACGAGGCGCGCGTCACCACCGGTTCGATCTGGCGCGCCGGTCTCCGGATGGTAGCGATTGGACTGGCGTCGGGATTTGCCGGGTTCATTTTGGGCAGCTTCGCGGCCCACCTCTGAGGGCGCGGCTAAAGCGCCCGGAAGGCTAGAAAGTACGCGGCGCGAAGACCCGTGTCTTCGAAACGCCCGAGCGCTCGCGGTGTTGGAACCATCGGCGCGAGCCGCGGGTTTCGTGGCGGCGGCATACGAAACACCACACCACCATCTCCTCCGGACCCGCCAGCTCGGGTGTGGCCACGTGCTCGGACTCCGGATGCCGACAACCGCTTCCGAGACACGGATGCGAGGGCCGCTCCATTCCCGTTCGCCTGTAAATGCGCACTAATGCGTATTAAACCTGACGGTTTCGCCGGAACGCCGGCGACAGGACCGTGTTACGGTTCGAGCAGCCGGATCTCCTTCGCGGCCCGAGCGGCCTTCTCTTTGTCGCTCAGGTCCCGAAGATGCAGAGAGACCGTGATCTGTCCGTTGAGCTCGAGCGATTCCGGAATCATGGGCAGTCGCAGCGAAAGGTGTTCCAACCGGATATCGAGCTCGCCTTGCCGGTCCGAGAGGGCCTCGACCATGTCGAGCAACAGATTCGACCCCGAGGGGTCGACGCGCGCAGTGGGTGCCATGACCGGCAATACCTCACCAGGGATACGAAACTATCGCACTGGGGTCCGGGAGTCCCGCCGCAGGATTCCCGGCCTCAGAAGCGACTTCTACCCCCGGAGAGGCTTCGGGCGAGAGCTCCGAATCGACACACGATCGATAACTTGCGGCCCTGGACCGCTACTTCGAGAGTCCGGCACGGGTTCGAAGGGCGTGGTAGAATCCTCCGAAGCTCGTCGCCGTCGGGGTCCGGAGACCCTGGAGTCGCATCTGCTCTCGGACCTCTTTCGCGGATTGGCGGAGGTCCAGGGTCTTGGTGGTATCGTACTTGTACTGGAACGTTCCCGATGGTCCGCGAGGGAACGGGTCCCAATCGCGAGGCGTCGTGGGGTTGAGCTCGTGCATCCGCTTCCCCTCGGCCGGCTGGAACGCCGGCATCGTGAGGTGCTCTTCGGTGAGCCAGATCATCGTGGCGTCCCGGATCGCCTGCTGGGTGGTATCGTCCAAGGCTCCGGGCGCGACCTGCGCCTGAACCCAGTCGACGAGCGCATCGAACGTCTTCTCCGCATTGTCCTCCAGCATCTGAAGGACCGCGAGTCGGATCGCGCTCCGCCGAAGCTGCTGGGTTCCCGTCTCGCTCAGACGGTATTCGGCGGTGAGCCCGAGGAGACTTTCGGAGTTGTCGGAGAGGTCCTTCAGCGGAAGGACGAAGAGCGGAGCGGCCGCCTCGTCCGGCGCGATGTACCACAAGGAGAATTCTCGGCCATTCGTTAGGAGCACGAGCGGAACCTTCGCGGCTTTGGCGGCCTCCACGATCGAACCGGGTTCGGTCACGTTGGCGGTGCGTTCCCGCACGTCGAGGAAGAGACCGGGCTTTCCCTCCGCGTTCAGAAGTGCGTAGTCAATGTGCCCTCGCTCCCCGGGCGTGGAGAAGTCGAAGTAGACCTGTTTCTTGTCGTGCGGGTCCCACCCTAGCGCCACGAGGAACGGGTTCACGATCCAGTGACGAATTTGCTGTTCCGTGACGTCCTGGACGTCGCGGAGGACTTCCGCGGCGACCTGAGAAAAATCACCTAGCCTCCGACTGAGATCGACTGCTTCCATTGAGGTTACCGATGGCGGGGGACGGGCTTAAAACTAACCTCATCGGGCAATTCGGGCTCCCCGCAGTCGGGTCGCCTCCTCGGCGAGGAACGGCTCGATGGGTTGTAGAGGTCCCTCGAGGTCACCGTACGGGGAAAGCCCGAGCATGTCCGAAAGAAGCCACTCTACCTCGTAGGCGTAGAGCAGGGACGAACCCAGAGCCTCCAGCAGCTTCGCGAGCCGAATCGCCCCGCGTTCGGTGAGGGAGAAGTACTTCGGACGGAGACCCAAAGCGGAGAACATCGCGTCGGTCAAGTCGCGGTACCGCCACCGCTTCGGTCCGCCCGCGGTGACGTTTCGGCGGTCGGTCCGGGCCGCTTCGTTCCGCACGATGCGGGCGAGGTCGGGCGCCGCGAGGGGGCTGATGTGATATTCCCCGTCCCCGAAGATCGGGAACCGACGGTAGCGGGACATCGTCCGCATCATCACCGTGACGAGCTTGTCACGAGGGGCGAAGATCATCGTCGGACGGACGATGCTGTATGCGAGACCACTTGCCTCGATCGCCCGGTCGACCCGGCGCTTCTGGGTCATGTAGGGGAGCTTCTGCTCGAGCGCGCTCGGAGAATCGGGAACGCTGATGTGCACGAGCCGAGGCACCTCGGCTCGGTCGGCCGCGGCGACCATTCGGAGCAAGCCTTCGGCGAGAGGACGGAATCGACGGAGCGAACCGGCGCGGTACCAGGCGACGTTCACGACGAGGTCGACTCCTCGCAAGATCCCGGCCCAGTCGTGGATGGTGGAGACGTCACCTTGGACGAAATTTCCCTCTGCGGCTCGCTCGGTCGCCGATCCCCGTCGGTGCAGGGAGACGACCTGCCAGTCCCGGCCGAACTCCGAGAGAAGATGACGCCCGACGAGACCGCTTGACCCTCCGACGAGGAGCATGCGGGGCCGGGCGGTGTCGCCCGTCATGCCCGGACGGCCGGAACCTCAGCGCGCGGAGCGACGTCGGCACTGGACTCGGACGACTTTCCAAAAAGCTCGCGCCACGCCGCAACCACATGGGGCGCCACATCCGGGATGCGGACCGGACGGCCCGATTCCCGCGCGAGCGAGGTCATCACCGATCCGGAGAACCCACATGGGTGGAACCGATCGAAGGCCCCGAGGTCCATGTCGACGTTGAGCGCGAACCCGTGGAAGGTGACCCAGTGATCCACCGCGATGCCGATCGAGGCGATCTTCCTCTCGCCTGCGACCCAGACTCCCCGGCGACCGCTCACATGCCCGGCCACGACCCCGAACGGGGCGACCGCCCGCACCACGAGCTCCTCGACGTCGTGCACAAAACGGCGAACATCTCGCCCCCGGCGCTCGAGGTCGACAATCGGATAGCCGACCAGTTGACCCGGCCCGTGATACGTCGCCCGGCCGCCCCGCTCGACCTCGACGACGGGAAGGCCGGAAGCGGCCGCAGAGCCGTCGTCCCCCTCCACGCCGACCGTGACCACCGGTGGATGCTCCACGAGGATCAGGGTGTCGTCAATCGTCCCGTCTCGACGCGACCGCACCATCGAACGCATCGTGTCGAGCGCCTCGGAATACTCCCGCCGACCCCACTCCACGACCGCCGGCATCCTACCTCCGCCGGGCGACGTGCATCGGTTCCCCGAGCCAGAGCAGGGCGGCTTCTTGCAGACACTCCGAGAAGGTGGGGTGAGGGTGGATCGTCATTGCCACGTCTCGGATCGTCGCACCCATCTCGATGGCATGCGCGGCTTCCGCGATGAATTCGCCCACCTCGGCCCCGGCGGCGTGCACCCCGAGGAGGAGTCCGGTCTTGTCGTCCCCGACCACCTTGACCCAGCCCTGCACGGCATGGTTGGCATGAGCCCGCCCCAGCGCGGCGTAGGGGAACCGGGCTTCTCGGGGGGAAAGCCCTCGCGCCTCCGCTTCGGCCTTGGAGTAGCCGACCGTGGCGAGCTCGGGCGTCGTGAACACGACTGACGGCATCGCCTGAAACTGGAATCGGGTCGGTCGGCCCGCGGCCGCCTCGGCGGCGACCACCCCCTCCCGATAGGCCTTGTGCGCCAGCATGGGGGGACGCGCCACGTCGCCCACAGCGAAGATGTGGGGTTGGTTCGTGCGAAGCTGGTCGTCCACGGTGATGAAGCCGGACTTGGGGTCGAACTGCACTCCGGCTTCCTCGAGACCTAGGTCCCGTGTCAGCGGCCGCTTCCCCACCGTGACGAAGAGGCGTTCCGCCGAAAGATCCTCGCGTCCGCTTCCTCCCTCCACTGTCATCGTGAGACAATCGGGGTCCCGCCGGAGCCCGACCGCTCGGGTCCCGACTCGGACCTTGACCCCCAAGCGCTCGAGGCTGCCGGTGAGCTCTCGGGCCAAGTCGGGCTCGAGCCCGGGGAGCAACTGTGGCATCAATTCCACCATGGTCACCTCCACGCCGACCCGCGCCAGGAACTCTCCCAGTTCGCAACCCGAGACTCCCCCGCCCAAGACCAGCATCGAGCGCGGCAGGGACTTGAGCGAGAGAAGCTCCCAGGCGTTCACCACCCGATCGCCGTCGGTCTCAAATCCCGGAATCGCGGAGTGGAGCGCCCCGGTCGCGACGATCGCCTGTTCGAAATCGATGCGCTCATGACCCCCGTCGGGAGCGGAGTAATCCGCGCTCTTCGGTCCGGTGAACCGGACCGTTCCGATGAGGACCGAGGCCCCGGCGGATTTGAGCAGGGACGCCACGCCTTGTCGTTCCTTCGCGACCACCTCGTCCTTCCAGCGCATCGCCTGCGATAGGTCGAACTTCGGGTCGCTCGCCGTGACGCCGATCTCCGGCCCTTCGTTCCGGAGGGAGTGATAGAGCAGCGAGGCATGGATGAGAGCCTTTGACGGGATGCAACCGCGATTGAGGCATTCCCCGCCCAGGTCCCGCCGCTCGACCACGAGCGCTTTTCGGCCGAGCTGTCCGAGCCGGATCGCGGCCATGTAGCCGCCCGGACCCCCGCCGACGACGAGCACCTCGGTCGAACGAGAGAACGTTCCGGCCATGTGCGTGCCCTCAACCTCCCTGAGTCGCGGGGCTGTAGGGACGAGAGGCATAGACGTCTTCGGTAACCGACTCGGGCGGCGGGGGCGGCGTCCGTTCGGCTTGCTCGATCGCCCCTCGCACTTGTCGATCGACGTCCTCCTGCCAGCGGGCCTCCTCGTCAGGGGCCAACGAACCTTGGCCTCGCAGCCAAGCCTGGAGACGACCCACGGGGTCGTGCTCGGCGGCCCGGCTCCCCCAATCCCCGGGCTGGTAGCGGGACGGGTCGTCCGAGCTCGAATGCGGGGTCATCCGATAGAGGATGAACTCGAGGAGCACGGGTCCATGCCCCGTCCGTGCTCGATCGAGAGCGGAAGTGAGCTCCCGGAAGCAGGCGACGAAGTCCGTTCCATCGACCTGGCGACCGGAAAACCCATAGGCGGCCGCCTTGGACGCCAGCGTCGCGGCGGCGGTCTGCCGAGACACGGGGACCGATATCGCCCATTGGTTGTTGGTGCAACAGAAGACCACAGGAAGGTCGAACACGCCGGCGAAATTGAGTCCCGCGTGGAAATCGTTCGAGCTCGTCGCTCCGTCGCCAAAAAAGGCGAGCGTCGCCGCTCGGTCCGACTTCTGCTTCAGCGCGTACGCGAGACCCACGGCTTGGGAGATTTGTGTCCCGATCACCGAGGACATCGAAACGTAGTGCACCTCGCGCGCGCTCGGATGACACGGCATGTTCCGTCCGAAGGCCGGGTCCTTCGAGTCCCCGAACAGGTGATGGACATACGTGGGCAGAGCGTGGCCCCGTACGAGGGCGACGAGCTGTTCCCGGAGTCCGGGAAAGACCCAATCCTCCTTGACCGAGGCGAGTCCCGCGGCGACGTTGACCGCCTCTTGACCGGTCGCAGCTCCGTAGAACCCGACCCGGCCCTGGCGCTGCAAGGCCTGCATCCGAGCATCCAGAGTGCGGGCGAGCAGCATCCAACGATACGCCGACCGAAGGAGTTCCAATCCCCCCGGTCCGAGGGCCTCCTTCACGGCGGCCGAGTCGTAGGGGAGCGGCTTGACCCGGGTCGTGGGGGTCATGCGAGCTCAGCGAACAGTTGGTGCGGGTCTTCGAGGTATCCCTTCACCAGCGCGAGGAACTGGGCCCCTTCCAAACCGTCCACGACCCGGTGGTCGAGCGAGATCGAGAGGTTCATCATATCAGCGGGGCCGAGCGAGCCGTCCGCGCGGTAGATCGGTCGTCGCTGGATCTTGTGCACGCCCAAGATCGCTACCTCCGGGTAGTTGAGGATGGGGGTGGCGAGAAGCCCGCCCAGAGCTCCGAGACTCGTGATCGTGAAACTGCTTCCCATGAGTTCCGCGCGGGAGAGCTTGCCGGACCGACCGCGTTCGGCGAGGTCCTGGATTTCCCGAGCAAGCATCACGACGCTCTTTCGGTCGGCGTTGCGGACGACGGGCACGATGAGCCCTTCCGGCGCCGCGGTGGCAATGCCGATGTGGTAGCTCGAACGGACGACGAGTTCCTCCCGAGCGTCGTCGACCGTAGCGTTCAGCTTGGGATGGGCCTTGAGCCCCGCCACGACGGCCTTGACGATGAACGGGAGGTAGCTCAATCGAACCCCTTGTTTCTCGACGTGCTTCGCCATCCGGTCGCGAAGCACGACCAGTTCGCTCACGTCGATCTCTTCGACGTAGGTGAAGTGAGCGGCACGGTGCTTGGACTCGGACATGTGTTCGGCGATCACCCGACGAATTCCGCGGATCGGGATCCGCTCAAGAATGTCGTCCGAACTGGCTGGCGGTGGAGTGACTTTCTCGGGAGGATTCGAAACCGACGTTGCGGGACCGGAAAGAGCCGGCCACATCGGCGAGGAGGTCGGTGCGGCGGATTCTGACTTCGTCGCGTCCAAGTCCGAATCGACGATTCGGCCGCCGGGGCCGGACCCCTTCACGCGGGAAAGATCGACCCCGAGCTCGGCGGCCCGGCGACGGACGCCGGGAGTGGCGAGAATGGACGAAGGGGTGGTGGAGACCCGTTCCGCACTGGTTCCTCCGGGCGGGGTCGAGGGAACCGGTGTCGCCCCAGCGGGCGGGACCGCCGGCGTGGGTGCCGGACGGGAAGGGCTCGGGCTCGCGGCCCCTTCGGCCTCGATGGTCACGAGGAGACCTCCGACCTTGACCTTCTCACCTACCTGAGCATGGAGACTCAGGACGCGTCCGGATTTCGGTGAGGGGATCTCCACGTTGGCCTTGTCGGTGAGCACGCTCACCAGCGGGTCATCTTCCCGGACCGTGTCGCCGGCCTTCACGAACCAACGGACCACCTCTCCTTCCGCGACGCCCTCCCCGATATCGGGCAGTCGGAATTCGAACACCATCGAAATCACCTAGGACGCTCGCACGCTGCTCCGTGCAGCATGAGCGATGCGGTCGGCATTCGGCAGGTAGACGTTCTCGAGGGCATACGGGAATGGAGTGTCGAATCCGGTGACCCGGACGATCGGAGCCTTGAGCGAGTAGAGAGCCTTCTCGGAGAGAAGGGCCGCCAGCTCGGCGCCGAACCCGCAGAACCGAGCGGCTTCATGGACGATCACCGCGCGTCCGGTCTTCTCGACCGAGTCAATGACTGCTTTCTCGTCGAGCGGCACGAGCGATCGCAGGTCGACCACCTCTGCAGAAATGCCGTCCGGCGCAAGTTTTTCGGCCGCCTCAAGAGCCAGGGGGAGCATCGCACCGTAGGCGAAGATCGATACGTCGGAGCCTTCGCGGGCCACGCGGGCCCGGCCGAAGGGGACCCGCGCGTCCCCGTCCGGGACTTCCCCCGTCAGGGACCGATAGATCCTCTTCGGCTCGAGGAATAGAACGGGGTCTTCGTCATCGATGGCCGAGAGGAGGAGCCCGCGCGCGTCCGCGGGGGTGGACGGGACCACCACTTTGAGTCCTGCGGTGTGGCAGAAGTACGCCTCGGGTACTCTGCGAGTGGTAGAGTCCTCCCTTGATGCCTCCTCCGTAGGGTGTGCGAATCACGACGTGCGCAGGGTATTGGCCTCCCGAACGATACCGGAATTTCGCAAGCTCGCTGACGATCTGGTCGAAGGCCGGATAAATGAAGTCCAAGAATTGGATCTCTGCAATGGGCTTGAGGCCGTAGAGCGCCATCCCAATCGCCGCCCCGATGATTCCAGTTTCCGAAAGGGGTGTATCAATCACCCGGTCGGCGCCGAACTCCTTGAAGAGCCCGTCGGTGGCTCGGAAGACCCCGCCGTTCACCCCGACGTCTTCCCCGAGAACGAGCACATTCGGGTCGTTCCGCATCACGTCGTGGAGGGTGCGGTTGATCGCCTGGACCAAGTTCATCTCGGTCACGGCTTCATCACACCCTCTCGGACGAGGGCGTCGTATTCGGCCCTCTCCTCCTCGAGTCGGGGCGACAACTGCGCAAATACATCGTCGAAGATCGAGCGCGGGTCGAGAGGGTTCGCCTTCTCGGCAGATTCGAACGTCCGAGCCACGAGTGCCCGAACCTCCTCCCACTGCTTCCCGTCCGATTCCTCGGACCAGAGCCCTTTCGTAATGAGCAGCTCTTTCAGGCGGCCGATAGGGTCGCGTTCGCGGGCCTCGGAGACTTCCGCGTCCGTTCGATATCGCTTCGGGTCATCCGAAGTCGAATGAGGACCGAATCGGTAAACCTCGGCCTCGATCATCGTCGGACCCTTTCCCGAAATGGCCCGCGCGCGTGCTTCCGACACCGCTCCGTAGACGGCGTTGAGGTCGTTCCCGTCCACGACCACGCCGGGAATGCCGTAGGCGTTCGCCTTCTCCGCAAGGGTGGCACTATGGGTCTGGCGCTCGCGGGGAAGGGAGATCGCCCACTGATTGTTCTGACAAAAAAAGATCGTGGGGCACTGGTAGACGCCCGCGAAGTTGAGGCCGGCGTGGAAATCGTTCGAACTGGTCGCGCCGTCGCCGAAGAACGAGATCGTTACGAGGGAGTCCTTGCGTCGCTGGGCCGCCATCGCGGCGCCCACGGCCTGGGTGATCTGAGTTCCGATCGGGCTTGACGCGACCACAAAGTTCACTTCGCGAAAGCCGAAGTGGTTCGGCATCTGTCGGCCCTTGATCAGGTCGTCTGCATTTCCGAGGAGCTGGTCGAAGATCGCTCGCAGCGAAACACCGCGGGCCAGCGCTACCGCCAGCTCTCGATAGGCCGGAAAAATCCAATCCTCGGGCGATAGAGCACGGCTCGCGCCGACCTGAGCGGCCTCTTGCCCCATCAAGGGCGCGTAGAATCCGATGCGCCCCTGGCGTTGGAGGGACAAACAACGTTCGTCGGTAGCCCGGGCGAGGACCATGAGGCGATAGGCATCGAGGAGTCCGTCCTCTGGGAACGCGGGGCTAAATCCCGCGGTCGGCGCTATCGTCAGCGTACCCGGGTCGACCATGAGGTTCGATGGAAGTGCGACGGACGTCCGCGATATAAGTTTGAGGATGACGAGTCGCCGAGAACCCGCTCGACTACAGGCCCGCGCGATCTCGTGCCGACTCCCAGCGGGTGGGGTCCACCGTTTCGTTGGCGAGACGCACCATCAAATCGTAGAGTTGAGGGGGGCCGTCCTCCTTCAACCCTCGGAAGAAGACGACGAGCTCGTTGAGGTTGAGCGCCGGCAGGGTCCAGCGCATCCACGCTTCCAAGCGTCGAATCGGAACGCTGGTATGGTACTGGTTACGCAACGCCCGCAACTGTTCGTCCGTGAAGTGCTCCCACATCACAGGTACCATCGTGGCTTCTTCGTTGTTCATGTGCCGGAGGTAAAAGGCGAACAGGTCATTCACTTCCAGATTCAGCCGGTCACCGATCTCGATCCGCCGCGCAGGGGTCGTCTCCTTGAGGAGGTCGCCGCAGGTTTGAGCGAGGCGACGGATACCCTGCACGATCTCGCGGTGCTCCCCCATCATCAATTTGACCACGTCGGGGTCGAACGAACTAAGCGGATGAAAGAAATCCTTCTCTTCATGGGTCGAGTGCGCGTGCAGAAGGCAAAGAATGCAGTTGCCCACCGTGAGGCTGAGGTTTTCCTGGAGGTCTTTGACCACGGCGCGCGTCGCCCCCTCGTCCGTGAAATCCGTCGTTTGGAGACGACGGCCCAGCTCGTAGATCATCGAGCGGAGTCCTTTGTGGATGGGACGGAACAGGTTCTCCCGTTCGCTCAAGGGCGTGACTCGCCAAGTATAGACGTCGGGAGATAGGATAAATCCCATCGTCCGCCCCAAATCTTTAAAGCCATCCCGTCGGCGGCGGGGGTCGAGGGTCGTCGAGGCCTTTAGGCCCGCCTTCGCCGGCGGTCCGGGGCGCGGTAGGGCCGTTGTTGGAACCGACCCTGCTGCCGGGGGGGACCTCGGACCGACGCTTCGGTCCTCGGAGCATCATACCGAAAGCTCGGGATCCGAGCACGGTCGATCTTCATGCCGATCAAGCGCTCGACGCGAGCCAGGTCTTGCTCCTCCTCCGGCATGACGAGGGTGTACGCATCTCCCCGCTGTTGCGCCCGGGCCGTACGTCCCACCCGGTGAATGTACGTCTCGGGTTCGTGGGGAACATCGAAGTTGACCACATGGCTCACGTCCTTGACGTCTACGCCTCGGGCAGCGATGTCGGTCGCCACCAGAACGCGGTACTCGCCCGTTCGGAACCCTTCGAGGGCCCGCACCCGTTGGCTTTGGCTCCGATTCCCGTGAATGACGGAAACGTTGATCCCGCGCTGGCCGAGCTGCCGGGCCAGGTTGTCGGCCCGGTGCTTGGTCCGAGCGAACACGAGCACGCTGCTCATCATCTCGTCCTTGAGCAGCTCGTAAAGAAGGTCGGTCTTCAGGTGCGACGGGACGGGCAGCGCCAAGTGAGTGACTCCAACCGCGGCGACCGTCCGCTCCTCGACCTGGACCATCTTGGGGTCTCGGAGGAACTCTCGAGAGAGCGCTACGATCTCGGGGGGCATCGTCGCGGAGAACAGCATCGTTTGCCGAACCTTGGGCAACCGTTGCAGGATTCGCCGCACGTCCGGAAGGAACCCCATGTCCAGCATGCGGTCGGCCTCGTCGAGGACGAGGATCCTGAGGACCTGGAAGTTCACGTAGCCCCGGCTCATGTGATCGAGGAGTCGCCCGGGAGTCGCGATGATGATCTCCGCACCGCCCCGCAGCGCTCTCTCTTGGTCGGCCATGCCGACCCCACCGTAGACGGCGGCTCCCCGCAGGTGGGTATGGCCGGCGAGCTTTCGCAAGAACCCTTCAGCCTGCAGGGCGAGCTCTCGGGTCGGGGTGAGAATCAGAGCATGGGTCCGACCTCTCGGCTCCTCGAGGAGTCGCTCGAGGACCGGCAGGAGAAAGGCCGCGGTCTTGCCCGTACCCGTCTGCGCGGTGCCGATAATATCTCGCCCCAGGACAGCGTGAGGGATGGTCCCCCGTTGAATCGGGGTCGGGACTCGGTAGCCAATCTCCTGGATTCCCTTACGGAGTTTGGAATGCAACGGCAGGTCCTCGAACGTGCCTTCGCCCGGGTTCGAGGCTTCCGCAGGGGTGGGGGACGGGCTGGTCATCGTTTTCTCGAGGCGGCGAGCCGACGCTCGCCGGACCATAAGAGCGCGCCTATGGATGGCCTCCGACTAACCGACATAGAACCCTCTGTCGAATCACATTTGGAATTTCAGAGCGCACCGTGCGACGGACGAAGGCTCGCGCGAGATCCGGTGTTGTCGAGCGCTTTCGTCCGATATCGTCAAAGCAAACGATAAGTGACAGCCCGGTAGGGTGGGACGCGGCGTTGGTGGGACGGGACGCAGCGGCCAAATGCCAATGGGAAACCCAGATCCAGCGACTCCTTCTTCGCCGCCCATGGACGACGACGATGTCCTCGAGCGCGTACCGGGACACGATCGTCGTCCGGCTCGCCTATGACGGGGTGACCGGACTCGGAGAGGGCGCGCCGATCGACCGGTACCGGGAAAATGCCGGAGCCGGACAGACGGCGATCGAATCGATCCTGCCCTTCCTCCGGGGGGTCGACCCGTGGCAATTTGAAAAACTCGCCGCAAACGTCTCTCGAAAAATCGACGGCCAATTTGCCGCCAAGGCTGCGCTCGACATTGCCACCCTGGATTGGGTGGGGAAGAAACTGGGCGCCCCAGTCTACCGCGTTCTCGGCCTCGACCCCGCGGACGCACCCATCACCACCTACTCCATCGGGATCGACACGCCCGAGATGACGCGTCAAAAGATCCTCGAAGCAGAGGCGTTTCCCGTGTTCAAGATCAAACTTGGCCTGAGCTCCGACGAGGCCACGATGGGGGCGGTGCGCGCCGCCACCCGCAAGCCGTTGCGGGTCGACGCCAACGAGGGCTGGAAAGACCGAGAAGAAGCAGTCCGGAAGATCAACTGGCTGGAATCGCAAGGAGTCGAGCTCATCGAACAACCGATGCCGGCCGAAATGGTCGAAGAGACGAGATGGGTGAGAGATCGGGTGCATCTCCCCATCATCGCGGACGAAGCGGCTGTGAGCGCCGCCGCGATCCCCCGGCTCGTCGGTGCCTACGACGGAGTGAATGTCAAGCTCGACAAGTGTGGTGGCATCCAAGCGGCACTCCGTATGATTCATGTGGCGAAGGCACATGGAATGAAGACCATGCTTGGCTGCATGATTTCCAGTTCGATCAGCGTGACCGCGGCAGCGCATCTTTCGCCCTTAGTGGACTTTGCCGACCTCGACGGGAATCTCCTCGTGGCGAACGATCCGTACCGCGGAGTCACGGTCCAGGAGGGAAGGCTCATTCTGCCCGATGGTCCGGGCCTGGGAATCGGACCGCGTGAATGATGGGACGAGGGCTCTCGAAGGCCGATTGTCCCCGGGAAGCCCCAATCGAGGCGCGTTTCCTGACGTCCGGCCTTGTGGATTGCATCGCCCCCATTCTGCTCGGTCCATAGTCAGGTCTCGACATTGGACATGGCCCTTCTGCCTCATTCGCCCGAAGACAAACCGCGCACCCGTTGAGCTCGGGGACCCCCATCTCATATCGGAGAAGAGGCATAATCGGGTGTGGCGATTAACGTCGGTCGCCAGCCCATAGGGGTCGGGGCGTATACTGGCGCAGACCAACCCACGACTCAGGTAAATGACGGGTGGACTCCTCCCCCCGAGGACAAGCCGCCCACCTCGCCCCTGCCCAAACCTCGCCCGGGTCGAAACCTGATCATCCTAGTAATCGTCGCTTTAGTCTTGATGGTGGTGATTCCGGCGGTCGTCATAGTGGAGGTCGCCACTCCATCCCCGCACCCATTCTTCGTTCAGATCGACTCAAGTCGTTCTGACGACGCGAGTGCAAATCTAACCCCACCATTCAACAGCCAAGTCGTGGGGTCGTGGCATACCCTCAGCGGAGACAACGTCACCTTCTGGATCCGGAGCTCGGGCTACCAACAAGTCATCTTCGAAACCGCCGCGTCGGGATCGTTCAGCTTTACGGCGGACGTCCCACCGCACGGGATTCTTGTCTCTGGCCCGACCCCGGAGGTTACTGATGTGTCCGGGGATTACTGGTACGCGAACCTCTGACCTGAAAGGACCCGTGGCCCCGAGGTTCCCCGGGGGCGGTAAGGGTTAGCCCCTTAGCGGCGGTGGTCCGAAGGGAACGGATGCGTTCGGCGATACGGTCGATATGGCGGGAGAGGTCGGGCGCCGAGAACCCTCGATGTTTCCCCGTACCCTGGGGTATGGCCCCTTTAAAGGGTAGGAGGACCTGCGAATCGAGTCGAGGGACCTCGGAGATGTCGAGGCATCGAGGCCGCAGGGTCCGCGCTTTCCGCTCGGACAAGAGGAGGTTGACGCAACCGCTTGGTAAGCCCGCCGGGAGGTCGCTCGGACCATCACGGATCGAGCTGGCTCGCGCACATTGGGCGCGCATTGTTCTCGTGCTCTCGCTCGTAGTGATTCTCACCGCAAGTTTTGCCGTCGCACCCACCCACGCTGGCCCCGTGACGTCCCGCAACGCCACGAGCGGCATCAGGTCCGCAGTGACGCCCCCCACCCCTCCTCCCGAATTCAATTGCATAGGGTACGGGGCATCCCTCCTGATCGTCGCTCCGACCTACCCTCCGGCTCCCGGCGCAGGAATCGCGGGCACCGTCTTCGAACTCGAGGGTTCGGGCTATTACAACCGGACCTCGGGTCCTTTGGGCTCTTTCACAATCTGGATGGCGAACTATTCGGGCGGCTCTCTGCTCTATCTAACCATGATTCCTGCGGGGGTTCCCGTCCATTTCTTTGTGAATGTCACAGTGCCGTCCCGAAACACGACCGCCCCATTTACTGCCGGGGCGTATGAGTTCTGGTCTCTGGAGAACTACACCACAACTCCGACCTGCGCGAACTATCCGTTTACCCTGACGGCTACCCCTCCGCCCTCGATCGGCTGCCTCTCGTGGACGGCACAACTCCGGGTCACCTCGCCGGTCCCGGCGAACGGTGCGGCGGGAACCCCGGTCGGGTTGCAGGGCCGAGCGTTCTCTCCGACCGGGGACACGACGATCTATTGGGCCAACGCTACCGGATCGCCCTACGCGAACGTTGGGACCACTTCCACCAGTGACCCCCAGGGATGGTTCAACACGACCATCGACGTCCCGTCGGGGTACGCGGCGGGACTCTACACATTCTGGGCGATAGACGGCGACTCCGATTGCGCCGGGGCACCTTTCAACCTCACCGGCGTTCCCTCGTCAGCGGTTCCTCCGCCAAGTTCGTCCCCGACCGGCTTCCTCGGTCTCCCGGGATCGGACGGGTACATCCTGCTCGGAGGTCTAGCCGCAGCGTTGGTCGTAATCATTCTTCTCCTGGCGGCCCGCCGGCACAAATTCCCGATCGTCTTCACGGAAATAGGGCTTCCCGCCGGTACCCGCTGGTCGGTGGTACTGGACGGCACCGAGATGTCCGCCACGGTGAACGTCATCATGTTCACGGTCCACAAAGGTACGCATTCGTACCGTGTCGGCTCACCCCTCGGATTCGTCCCTTCGCCGGTGACGGGTACGGTCGAGTTGAAGGGGGAACGCATCGACGTGAAGGTTAAGTTCTCTTCACCGGGGCCGAAGACTTAGGCGCGAGCCGACGTTGGGCGGCTCGGGCGCGAGGTCGCATGAGTTTAGTAGGGCCACCGTTGTGACGCCGCCGCCAGAGGCCAGGCCTCTGACGAGCGGGCCCGTAGCTTAGTTTGGCTGGAGCACCCGGCTGATAACCGGGAGGTCGCCGGTTCAAATCCGGCCGGGCCCACTTCACGTCAGAAAATCGCTCCATTTTCAAACTACCGATTGCCGTTGGGAACGGCACATGGGGTTTTCGAGTGCCTCCCGCATGTGCTGGTCGAAAACAGCGAATCCCTCGGTCATCTCCTCCTGGTCGACCCCCACGTAGTGCAGAGTCTGGTCGATCGAGACGTGCCCGAATATCCGCTGGATAGTCGGGACGGGTACTCCTGCCTGATAGGCGAGCGGGGACCGGGACCGACCTCCCGGGGCGCCTTGCGCGTCGTCCGCGTTCACGGCGGTCAGTAGGAATCTACAAGGTCACGGAATCCCTACCAGAACCGGCCCATGGCCGCTCAGCATGCGAGTACATCGGAGCAGTTCATGCTCTCCGCCTGGAGGCGCGACTACCGCCTCAGCCTCGTGCTTCTCGTGGCGGGCATTGTCATGGTCGCGGCCTACTTCGCCTTCGGGGGCTGGACCAACTCGATCGGGAACTCCACCACGACATTCGGGGCCGGTCTTGCGATCTATCTCATCGGAGCCGCCGGGGGCATGTTGATCTTGCTGGCCGGGACCGTCGCTTACTACCATTGGAAAGGCCTCCGACTGATCGAGGGCACCGCCTGATCGGGCCAACACGGGAAACCGATTGAAAAGCGCCCAGTCAGAGCGAGCGTGCGCGAGCGAGGGAGCGGAAGCGCGACCGTGGCCTTGATGTGGGACGCGCGCGGACGATGACACGACCGCAATCAGCGCGCGGCGAAGAGGGCCGCGAGGCGAACTATCAACCCTCTTCGAGCGGGCTAACGCCCACAACTAGGTTGCCTCCGCGGCTCTGAACCGTGTACGTTTGAACTGGACGGGTGGAGCGACGGACGAATATGTTCCCGCCGACCACAGTCCCGGAATCCAAGCGGAATTGCGCGCCATGTTTGCTGCACGAGACTACCCCGTCCTTGACGGGACCATGCTCCAAGGGGGCGCCCCTGTGCCCGCACTCCGATGCGAGTCCGTAGAGCCGACCGCCCACGTTGAAGACCGCGACTGCTCTCCCCTCAACTACGACTCGAGTGGACTCGCCGGGGGGTGGAACCATCGTATCGGTCAAGACCCACCTCGTGCGAGTTTCCTCGGTCGGCGCTTCGTTCGTAGGGGGCTGCGGGAGATCGACCGCGGCTGTCTCGTCCATCGCTTCCATAGATACCTGTAAATCGTCCCAAGGGTCAGATCCGCCGACGGGACCCTGGTCTGAACCCGACAACGATTGCTGACGATTGTCGGGTTCTTACAATTCGACGACCAAGGTCGGAACACTCAAAGGAGGCAGCGGTCCTTGCGGAGGGACGTGACCCGGCCCCCGTTACAACCCGAGACACTCGACATCGACATGCTCCGCGAGATGTACCGCGAGGGAGCGGTCACCCTGGCAGGAGTTGACCCCCGGCTGAACGCGACCCGCATTGCTCGAAAAATCCGCGTCCGCCGAGCTCGGGTCGCGGGTCGACTGAAGGCATGGAGCGAGAGCGGATTCCTTCGGCGGTGACGACGTTTGGGTCAACCCCTCGCTATTCGGTTGGCAGGGGGCCGGACTGAACATCCGGGTCCTCCATCCGCGCGCGAAGGCCGAGCTGTTCTCCCGTCTCGCAGTCTTGGAGGGGGCGGTCTGGGGTGTCGAGTTCCTCGGGGAATGGATTACGTTCAGCGTGGTCACCCCCGACGCCGCCGCCCTGGAGCGAACCCGCAGGCTCATCAGTGGGCTGGTCGGAGTGCGGGAGGTGGACGTACCGCTGCCTTGGAGGGTGCTGCCACCAATGCGCGAGCTTTCGCCTCTCGACATCCGAATCGTCCGAGCCCTCCGTCAAAACCCGACTGCGATGTTGAGCACGACCGCCGACCGGGTCGGGATCTCGATGCGCACGATGACGCGGCGGTATGCGAGTCTCGTCGAGAACAGGGACGTCTGGTTCGTTCCGGTTTTCGACTTCCGGGCGTTGAGCTACCCAGTGGTCCTTCTCGGGATGACGCTCCGGGCGGGACCGATTGCAACTCGATCCTGCGACGTATCCGGACGAGATACCCGCTCTCCCTCGCATTTGGTGAGATGCCGGGACCCGGGCCGGAGGCAGGCGGCTTCCTCTGCCTAGTCATGCCTCCTTCAGCGGCCCACTTGGAGGAAGTCGAAGGGTACGTTGCGTCAATCGAGGGTGTCGAGGAGGTCGAGGCGAATGTAGTGGTCCGGTTGCACTCCTTCCCCGACTGGTTCGACCTGGGAACTCGAAGCGCTGGCGCGACGCCCCTCGTGAGTTTTGAGAGATGCGAGAACCGTCCTTCGCGCGACCATCATGAAGGACGTGCTCGGCCGATGACCTGACGGCAATCAGCGCGCGGGCAAGCGCGACGAGACACGGGCGAGACGTCTACATACCCAGAAGAGTTCTCGAAACCCGATGAGCGGGCTGGGCAAGCTCTGGGTCGGATCGATCGTGATGGAATGCAAGGAATTTCCGAAGATGGTCGCGTTCTGGAAGGCAGCGCTCGGATACGAATCCCAACGCCCACCTTCCGAGGATTGGGTCATTCTCCACGATCCTCACGGTAAGGGCCCTAACATCTCTCTCCAGAAGGCGCCCGAGGGGCCCGGTGAGGACTATCGTTTCCACTTCGACCTCTATTCTTCCGACCCCGAGGGGGAAGTCCAAAGACTTCTGGGCTTGGGAGCCTCCATGAGGGAGCCCGCGCGGGAAGGCCGCGACTTCGTGACCCTTGCCGATCCCGACGGGAACCCGTTCGACGTCATCGACACACCCGGGTTCACGTTTGGTCAGCGCACTTAGTGACGAGTTCGAGCGAGCCCCCGCCGGCTTGATGTGGGACGCGCGCGGCAGATGACCTGACCGCAATCAGGGCGCGAGACCGAGGGGCGACCACGAACCGGACCCGAAAGCCGGCCGAGAGTTACCCCCGGGGGAGGGCGCCCGCAACTCTCTCGAGACGTTCACCGAACGGTGAAACCCCGCAGGCTAGAAATGCGGCCCGAATGACCAGGCCGACTTGGCGCTGAGCTCCCTTCCCGACACGCGCCGGACCAAAAGTCGACTCCTGCACCTTCGCTTTGAAGTCGGAAAAACCCGTGTCGGGGACGGTACCTGTACGTCAACCATTCGATGGAGATAGCGAGAGACGACATCGAAATCCGGGTCGGAACGAAACTCGGCAACTAGCCCATTTCTCCCCACACGGCGGAGGTGCGCGGCAACCGACCCTTCACTCGAGGTCCAGAGGGCTCCCTTTCGTTCAAAGGTACTCGCCCACCGCCGCGAGATTGTCCATCTAGGCCTCGGAATGCCTAACCGAGATATCACGAGTGCGCCGCGCGGGCTTTATCAGCGACCCGCGCGGTCGAGGGCGGACCGCGATGAGCGCGGGCGCCGAGACACTATGATAGGACCTGGACCAACCTCCAGGGACGTCGTGCGGATCGTCCCCGTCCCCGGGGTCGGTAGGAATCTACAAGGTCACGGAATCCGTACCACGACTTGGCCCATGGTCGCTCAGAACGCGACTACGTCGGAGCAAATCATGCTCTCCACATGGAGGCTGGACTACCGCCTCAGCCTCGTGCTTGTCGTGGCGGGCATCGTCACGGTCGTGGCCATCTCTGCCTTCAGTTTCTGGGCCAACTCGACTGGGAACTACCCCGCGTCATTTGGGGCCGGCCTCGCGATCAATCTCATTGGAACCGCCGGGGGCATGTTGATTCTCCTGGGTGGGACTGTCGCATACTTCCATTGGAGAGGCCTCCGACTGATCGAGGGCACCGCCTGACCGCCCCCACACGGGAAATCTATCGAAGGGCGCCCGATCCGAGCGGGCGACCGCGAGCGAGTGAACGGTCGAGCTCCGTGAGACCGCGAGCTTGATGCGGGGGCGCGCGGCCGATGACAGTGACCGCGACAAGCGCGGGGGCGAGTTCGACGACTGCTCAACGAACGTTCAAGCGCTGTCTCGCATTCCGCGGGAAGATGTCGCTCTCGGATGGAGTGCGGTTGGGCCACGTCAATCTCGAAGTCACGAACCTCGTTAGGGCTCGGCGATTCTACGATCGATTCCTTTCGGTTCTGGGCTTCCTCCGAATTCCGCCGGACGACCCGAACTGGTTAGGTTATCGAAAGGAAAAGACGACCATTTGGATCACCGTGGGCCGACCCCCGAGGGTCACGAGGAAGCCGCCGCACGTTCCGACCGACGGGGTCAAGGACCCAATCTCGGACCACATCGCATTCGTAACTCCCTCCGCAAAACGGGTAGAAGATCTGGAGGGCGGGCTCCGTCGCCGAGGTTTCCGACCTGTTTACTCCACTCACCGGCAGCGGATGGGAAGTAGCTGGTACACATCGAACGCGTGGAAAGACCCCGACAATAACGTCCTGGAGATCTACTCGGTCACGAGGCGCTGACGTCTCGGAATCCGTTCTCGCGCGAACTTCAAGAAGGGACCGCGCGTTCGATGGTCGACCGCGATGAGCGCGCGGCTCGCCGTTCAAAAGACACCCGAACGCGACGGGGTGTGGGGCCTGAAGTAGTCCCTGCGCCTATCACACATGACATGCCGAAGAAGGGCGGGAAGGGGAAGAAGACAAAGAAGCGGTAGCGGCCGACCCCGGCCGTTCTCGTTCCTCGCCGAGGGGATTGCTTGCGCGGACCTCTCGCCCCGCTCACGCGAGCGGGGGATGTCCGCGGATTCCCGCCGGCGATAGCCATTCCACGCTTTGATCGACAGGAGGTTACTGCTAACCATGACCCGGCCTCAGCGACCCGGTCGTTCACGCGACCAGTTCCGTAACTTCGCCCACCGGGTTCGCCGCCCGTCGCAACCGTGCGTTCGATGTGGCGGGACGGGGCGGCTCACACGGGCCGGCCGCAAAGAGATCTGTCCGATCTGTCACGGCCGGGGCAGGGAGCGATTGGTCTGAAACCCCCTGCCAAAACGGACCCGTTCCAAAGGGGATCGTCGCCACGGTGGAACTGGCGATTCCGGCGGCGACTTGGTAATCGCCGCTTTTCGAAGCCCGCTGAACCCACCGTCCGGAATAAGCCGGGTTCGAACGCCTTGCAATAGGGGGGAGTGTTGGGGGCTTTAAATACTGGTTTAAATACTATATATATCTCACCACGATGCGAATTCGAATCGAGAACGTAGTAGCCTCCACCTCGCTAGGTGCCGAACTCGACCTGCAATCGATCGCCCTCGCTCTCGACTACGCGGAGTACGAGCCCGACCGCTTCCCCGGGCTCATCTATCGGCTGAAGCAACCGAAGACAGCGATCCTCCTCTTCCATTCGGGGAAGGTTGTTTGCACTGGCGGGAAAAGCTGGAAGCAGGTGGACGACACAGTCCGGACGGTCTCGGAGCTGATCCGTAGGGGAGGCCAGAAGATTCTCATGCACCCGAAGATTCAGGTTCAGAACATCGTCGCGACCTCCGACCTGGAGAGCGAGATCAACCTGAATGCGGTCGCGATCACCCTCGGTCTCGACCGCGTTGAGTACGAGCCGGAGCAGTTCCCCGGACTGGTCTGCCGCCTCAAAGAGCCACGCGTAGTGGTACTCCTGTTCGGCAGCGGCAAGTTGGTCTGCACCGGGGCCCGCCGACCTTCGGACGTCAGTCTCGCCGTCGAGAAGATCACGAAGGAGCTCGAGGGTGCCGGTCTCTTGCGGCGCGAGCGGGGACGAGCGAATCCGGCGTCGAACCGGCCGTCCCAGAAATCCCGGTCGTCTACCGCGGTTCCCGTTTCAGTCTCGCCGGATCCCGCCCCACCTCCGATACTCCCCCGACGCCGACGGCACTTGCCGGATGGTCGTCCCCCGATTTCCTCCTTGTAGACTCCCCTGTTCGTTGGGTTCGCTCGCCGGCCACGAAGGACCGAGTCGTTGGGTCGACCGAGAGACAGTACAAGGCTTAGGGCGGCGGGTGGACACCCGATCCCGGCATTCCGGATATCCTCGGCCACTACGGACCCTCATCTACTCCCGGCGTCTCGCTCGAGTGCCGATCATGATGAGCAGAACTGTGATCCTCGGATCAGAGTGAGAAAGTGAAGACGATCAAACAGAGCTATCCGAGGAGAAGTGAGATGCTGGCCACGCCGTTCGAGCCATTGTCCGATGACGCGTTTCGGCAATTGGTTGCGAGCGGGTCGGCGATTCCGGGGCAGCAGGGTACAAGGTTGTTCGTTGCGAAGTGGAGGGATGGGCCCGGACTGAACGCGGAAGCGTTCTTGGTCGCCCTGCACGGCCAGGGGTCCGAGTTGGTGGTTCGGAGATTCAAGTCGGACGTCAATATCCGTGTGGTTCGAAGTGAGCGGTCAGTAGCCGGGGGCGGGCGGTCGCCGACACCTTCGCCAAGGGCTTCCACCTGAGTTCCCGCCCCAGCAAGCCAATAGTTCCGACCGGCAAGCGAAAGGGAGATGACCCCATCACGTTCGTCGCCGCCCTCTTCCTCACCGGACTCGCGGTCGCCGCGGCGGTGCTCCTCGTGCGCCGAGTTCGGAGGCGGCCCCTGATGCTGAAGGATACGAAGTCGTGAACGCCCAGCCGGACGCCGGGCATTCTTTCGGGCCTCCCGACCCCGCCGGTCGGCGGGTGTGTCGTCTCTGCGGATACTCAGTCGGCCCGGAGACGGCCGAAGCCGAGACGTGCGCCGAGCGCGAGCGGGTCCGGGCCACGGTGCGACACGCGTTCGACTCGGGCGCGGGGTACAACGGCGCGACCGGGAAGCGAGGAACATGAAGGACGCGCGCGACCGATGACCTTGGCCGCGACAAGCGCGGGACGCGACGAGGTCAGCACGGCTGAACCGAGACCAACCTAAGGCGGGATGGGAGGATGGCCCCCACCCGGCCTTGAAGGGGACGACCCGGCACTCGGGGAAGTCTTCCCTCGTCGGCGGAGCAAAACAATGGCCACTACGGTGCCAACCAGCACAACCCCTACGGCCCCTCCCAGAACGGCGTATCCTTCAGTAGCCGGGAGACCAAGGAACGAAGCCGGGGACCCTGATGAGGGAGGCGTCGCCCCGATTATGCTCGCGGTGGACCCGCCGTTCGATACGTAGACGTAGCCGTTCCCGGCGTCATAGACCGGGGGTGCCCATAGGGGGGATCCGATGGGAACCGAACCGATGACGGTCGTGCCGTTGATCACACTCAAGTCACTTGAGGCCTGGTCCGTCACGTAGACGTAGCCGTTTCCGTTGTCGTAGGCCGCGAACGACGGGCTGTCTCCCAGGATCGCTGCCGGCCCCACGCTTACTGATGTGAGCAGTGTCGTGCCCTTGATCACGCTCACGTTGCCGGGGCCATCTTTCGTCACGTACATGTCGCCGTTCTTACTGTCGTACGTTAGCTGGAACGGCACGCTGCCTACGTTTACCGACCCGACGACCTTCGTGCCGCTGAGCACGCTCACGTTGCCGGAGCCGTAGTTTACTACGTAAACGAAGCCATTCCCGCGGTCGTAGGCGGACGGACCCGCACCGACCCCGGCGGGCAATATCCCGACGATCGCAGTGCCGTTGATTATAGTTACGTTGCCCATTGCGGGCGCAAACCCAGACGCTACGTAGACGTAGCCGTTACCACTGTCGTAGGTAGGGTAATTGTCACCGAACCCCACGTTCACCAACCCGACGACCGTTGTACCGCGGAGCACCGTCACTTTGCCGAGCTCCGAGCTCGTAACGTACACGTAACCGTTGCCGCTGTCATAGGTAGCTTCGTAGCCGGTGCAGCCGGTAGTGCCCGAGCCCACCTTCACCGACCCTACGACCGTTGTACCACTGAGAACACTCACATTGGCGGAGATGCAGTTCGTGACGTACACGTAGCCGTTGCCGCTGTCGAAAACTCCTTGCTCGGGCTCCCCCCCTACGAACACCGACCCGACGACCGTTGTACCATTGATCACACTCACGTTGGAAGACCCCTGGTTGGACACGTAGACGTAGCCATTGGCACTGTCATAGACCGCATCGGACGGAGCGAGTCCCACGGTGATCGAGGTCACCGGGAAACCCTGTGGGTTCGACAGGTCCGTGCCTAGCACTTCCACGCCGAGGGTTGAATCCAACGGACGGCCGGTCGCCACAACTGGAAGGACCGCCAACGATACGACCATGAGAATGACGACAAGTACCCATCCGAACGAATGGTGTCGAGACGACCGAGCAGTCGTCACGAGAATCCGGCATGGCCTGAGCTGTAATACCCTTATGGATAGCTCCGCGGCCGCGCGCCTTCATGAAGGACGCGCGCGGCCGATGACATGACCGCAATCAGCGCGCGGGACCGACATGGCCGCGGCGAGCGCCGGACCCCCCGTTACAAAACCCCTGGCTTAGAAACGAGTCCCACCCGTCGGGCATGGCCTTGCCCGCCACGGAGAGGCCCCCTTTGAGTGTGGTTTGCATACCCGTCAATGCTCCGAACACGTGAACCCCCGGAACCTCCGGGGTCGAACATGGCCGGAGGGACCGGGAACCCGTCGGACGACCTAGTTACTCATCGACTTCCGATCGGACTGATACCGAGCCGATCGCTACGCGCGCAACGGTAGTTGGAGGGTGTTCGAGCAAACCTCCAACAGTTGAACGCCCATCTTTTCTTGCGCGAGAACGCCGACCGGGCAATTCCATGGGTCCGGGAGACTTGTTAGGTTGACGTAGGTTGGAATCCCCGATGCACCCGGGGAGACTGTTACTGAGAATCCATCGATTCTCACCGTAACGGGCTCTGCGTAGGGTCCATAAGAGTAGGCATAGGGTGCGCTGTAGGCGACCACCTGCACCAGCGCTTGCGGGAAATTGCCGATGAAGTGGTTGAACATGAGGCCTGCCTCTGTCGGAATGTCAGCGAGACCATCCGAGCTTACGGCTATGCCGATCTGGCTGCCTGAAATCAGATTGTCGAACGGTGTATAGGTACCATCCGTCAACACCATTCCCTCCCCCCGGTTGTTCAGAACCAAATTGTTCGTAGAACTCGCCGAGTCATCGTAATTCCAGATCCCAATGTCGTTGCCGTAGACCGTGTTGCCGCTCACGACCGTGCCGGCACCCGACTCTTCGGTGAGAATCCCTTGGCCCAGGTATTGACTGATATAGTTCGGGCCGCAGATTGGGGGTAGGTTGCACTCGTTGCCGCTAGCGATATTGTAGAACACTTTACCCACGGCCCCGTATAGAATGGCGATTCCGGCAGGGAACACTGGTGCGAGCGTGGAATACTTCGCGTAAAACGAAACGGTGTTCTCCCGCACGTTGCACTCGACTCCCGCTCCGAAGCATGCGATCCCGTATTCGTTGTAGTTGGGAACGACGTTATTTGCGATCGTGATCGCTTCTGTGGGGGCGATGTTGTTGGTGTCGCCGTTGATGCCTCCGCCGTCGAAGCAGCCGGCCTGGTCTGGGGGCATGTAGATGTTCTTGACTATGTTGTTCGAGATCGAGCCGGCGGCGCCGTTGAAGTTTATGCCGGCATAATCAGTCGAACAGAGAGCGAAGTTGTCCATTGACGAAGAAGCGGCCGCACCGTCGATGACTAGGTTTGTGACGCTGACGCTTGCCAGGTTGCTGCCGCTTCCGCTGCTGACGGCAAGGACTATCGCGGCCTGGGGAAGGCCTCCGAAAGCACCGAGATAGTTGTTCACGACGACCGACGACGGTTCGATGATGACCTGTCCCGGGTCCGTCCCGGGTGCACTCGTCAGGACGACATTGCTGGACGTGATTGTGATTTGAGTATCGTACGTTCCTGCTTTGAGGCAGTAGATTCCCGGGCTGTTGATGGTCCATTGTTGGGCAAGGGGTGCCGAATAGGTGTGGGTACATCCCGGATAAGAGGCTGCGGCTGAACCGCTCGAGGCGACAAGAAGTGCTGACAAGACAAAGAGAACAACTAGCGAGAGGCTCGCGGTTTTCATCATAGATGGTCGAGATCCCTCGAACCCGGGACGCTGTCGAGGAAGTAGAACCCTGGTTTCCTTACGCGAAACCGACCGGTAAGCGGCGTCTCGACTGTCCGCATATCCTGGGCGGCGGCTGCGATGACAGGCCAATCGGCGCGATGAGGGGTCGGTCAGTCGTTGCCGACGCGGGGATGCCGTGGGCGCGCGGAACCTAGAATCTTCCGACCGGGCCCAGTCCTTCGCCCCGGAGCGGACCCACGGCGGCGAGTGGCCGCGCCGGAGCGCCGTGTCCCCTTCGAGACCAGGTGCGCGGCGATCAGAGAATCCGCCCAATGGGGAAACCAACGGAAGGGACCCCAGATCGTGGGTCGGACCATGTTCACCCCAGGAAGCCGGGAGAGCTCCAGCTCGAGCCTTTGGCTCTCACCCGGCGAATGGGCGGGGACTCGGACTACCATGAGGGGCCGTGATCCGTAGATGGGCCGGACAAATCCGAAACCCGACGTCGACATTGGGAGGTAATGCGGGAAGCGATCATCCAACTCGGCGCGGACCCGATCCATATCCCGCAGATTGCGGCAGAATAGGGTGAGGCAGACGCTCGGGTGCCGCGACCAATCGATATTCGGGAGGTACCATACGGCGTGGGATTCGATCAGCGCGGAGCGGCGGCGAACGGCGGTCTTGAGCGTCACACCGACCAAGCGGGCAATCTGGGAGAGCGAGGCACCGGAGTGGGCGACGATGACAGCGAGGATTCGCCAATCGAGCGGGCTCAGTTCCCGCGTGCACTGGGGGGGAATGTCTCTGTAGGGACCCCACACTGTCCCGGTGGGTGAGATTCTCTTCAGGAGGCGCACGACAGGGTCGACTTCCGTCCGGTCGTCAGCGGCGAACCTTAGCTGGACGACCTCTTCGTTGCGACCGTTTCCCGTGGTGGTGAAGGCGACATTCGAGACGAGAACCCTACCCACGAGTCCAAGTTCCTCGACCACCGCCCACCCTTGGGATGCGTCCGCCACTGGTATCTCAACCATGAACTGATTCAACCCGAAGAGACCGGGATTCGGGCGAACCGTGGGGTCCTGCCAGAGACCGGATTGCCTCCACTGCCGAATCCGGGCCCACACGGCCTTGCGACGCAAGCCAACGTGTTGAGCAATTTCGGCGGTCGTAATCCTCGGGTCGATTCCCCAATAGGACCAGACACCGCCGGGATACATCCAGCGGTAGATGCTGAGGTCTAGGTCATCCACGGGAGGGAAACAGTTCCTCAGTCAATAACCCCGTATGTTACTTCCTTCGGTCGGCC
>CAVSTD010000005.1:0-10192 GCA_963730815.1 uncultured Thermoplasmata archaeon | reverse complement strand
CCCTTCCCTCAGCTTGCGGGCTCTCGGTGGGGACTCCGATGGGGACCCCATCAGCAGTCGATGTCGGGCAATCGGTTGTCTTCCTGGCCACCCTTCTCAACCCAGGGTCAGGAGGAGACACCTACAATTGGGGCTCCTTGGCCGCAGGGCTCAATTGCTCGCCTTCCACGACCGATTCGATCTCCTGCCGGCCCACCGCGCCGGGCACGTACGCGGTTTCGGTCACCGTCACCGACTCGGATTCGCAATCCAATATGAGCGGAACGCTCGAATTCACAGTGGATTCCGACCCGGTGGTCGGTACCCCCAGCGCGAACCCCACCACCGTGGAAACGGGGGCTGCGGTCACCTTCACAGCGTCTCCTTCAGGGGGTTCGGGGGGCTACTCGTACGGCTGGACACACCTGCCAACCCCCTGCACCGCTGCCTCCTCTGCTTCGCCAACCTGCCATCCGTCGACCTCGGGCACCTACGCGGTATCGGTCCGCGTCACCGACTCGAATGGATGGGGGGTGACGAGTTCGACTCTCGATTACACCGTCGCGACGGGGCCGTCGGTCAGCATCCCCATCGCGACCCCCGCCGGCCCCATCGATCTAGGGGGGCAAGCCAATTTCTCGGCCACCGCGAGCGGTGGGGTGAGCCCGTACAGCTACACCTGGCAGAATCTACCCGCAGGATGTACGTCCACGAACCTCCCTACCCTTGAATGCCGCCCGACGGCCTCGGGATCCAAGTCCGTAACCGTGTCGGTCACGGACTCGCTCGGCGGGCAAGTTACCAGCGGAATCCTCTCCTTCACCGTCAACGCGGCGGTCAAGATTGGATCCGTCACGTCCTCCCCGGTCGCGATCGACCTCGGCCGAAACGTCACGCTCTCCGCGCTCGGTGTGACGGGCGGGTCTGGAATCTACAACTACTCCTGGACGAACCTCCCTTCGGGATGTTCCACGGCGAACCATCCCTCGATCGTCTGCACCCCCAGCAAGACTGGAACCTTCGAACCGAGCGTGACCGCCCGCGACACGCTGGGAGGTAACGCCACCGCGAGTACCAGCTTCATCGCCGTTCCCGACCCGTCGGTCGGGAGCATCGGGGCCTCCCGCGCGAGCGCGGACCTCGGACAAACCGTGAACTACTCGGCCCAAGCGGTCTCGGGTGGAATCGGAGGTTACCGATACGTGTGGAATGGTCTGCCGACCGGCTGCTCGTCCAAGAATTCGTCAAAGCTGGTTTGCACTCCCACGGGCATAGGGAAGTTCTCGATCACCGTGAGCGTGACCGATGCAGATCATGTCTCCGGGAACCTCACCATCCCGTACGTCGTCTACGCCGTCCCCGTCGCGGCCACCCCCACGGTTTCTTCAGGGTCCCCCTTCGTGGGGCAGACGTTCGACCTAACCGCCCGCGCGACTCCGGGGTCAGGTAACCTCAGCTATGCGTGGACGGGCCTTCCACCCGGTTGTTCTTCGGCGAATAGCTCCACCATATCGTGTAATCCTACCCTCAACGGAACGTTCGGCATTGTGGTCACGGTGCGGGACTCCAACGGAGGGTCCTCAACGAGTTCCGCGCTCTCACTTACGGTCGAGCCCCGCGTCCTGGCACCCGCTTCCACGGAACCGCTGTACCTACTGGTCGCGGGACTCGTCGTGCTGGCAGGAGTCGTTGCGGCCGTGGTCGTGGTGGTCGCCCGCCGTCGGAAGAGGGCGCCTCCGGCCAGTTCGGGCTAGCTAGATTTCCGGCGCAAGCCCATTGATGGGGAACTAACCCGAGCGGCCGTGTCCGTCACGACACGACAACTACTCACTTTCGACATCCTGTTCGACAACGATGAGAATCTCGTTGCGGCCTATGCGGAAGCGTTTCCCCCCGGACATCTTCACGGGAGCCCGGTCATGATCCGCCGTGTCAATCCCTCGGACTGGAACGAGGTCAAGCTCCTCCGTCTGCGCGCGCTGGCCACCGACCCCATGGCCTTTGGCAGTACGTTCGAGCGGGAATCCACGTATCCCGACAATCTCTGGGCGGAACGGGCGCAGCGCGCGGCCGTCGCGCCTGATTATGCAACCTGGGTAGCGGTAGGGACGAACGACCGACTCGTCGGCTTGGTCTCGGTGATTCCCGAAGCGGATTCGCTCATGGTCGTGGCGATGTGGGTAGAGCCGGAACAGCGCGGGAGCGGCCTCGGGGGACAGCTGCTCGATGCCCTCCTTGAATGGGTTCGCAAGGCCCACCCCTCGACGCGTGTCCGTCTGTTCGTCAACCCCGCACTGGGGCCTGCGGTCAGGCTTTACGAGCATCGCGGATTCGTCTTTACCGGGGTCGAGGACCCTCTTCCCCATTCGCCGTCCACTGCGATCAAGGAAATGGTCCTGACCGACCGGAGAGAGTAGCTCGGTAGGTGCGAGGGACATTGCACCTATTCGAGTCGCGGCGGTCGGCAGCCGTTACGTCCGAGGGGCAGACGGCCGCGTCGGTCGGGGAGGCGAGTTCGCGAACCGACCGAGCATGAGATCCATTCCCCGCGGAAAGACTTCCTCGAGGTCGCGGGCCCGCCCGTCGGCGAACACGCGCTCGGGAAAGTTCTGAGTCCCATACTGGGCCAACGTCGCGAGGATGGGCCACACCTGGAGGCCCTTGGGGCTCAGCCGATAAGTGGGGTGCCGTCCTCCTTCGGTTCCCGGACTCTTGACGATGAGCTGCTCGGCGGAAAGTTGTTTGAGGCGGAGCGAGAGCGTTCGAGGGAGCAATCCCGGGTTGCCCTTCTGGATCAGGGAGAACGACGCGTCCGGAAAGAATGCGATGTCGCGGAGGACGGTGAGCGTCCACTTCCGCCCGAGAGTACCGAGGGTCGTAGCGATTGGGCAGTTCTGCAACGGAACGAGGGGCGCCCCGGGGGAAGGAAAGGAAGTCGGGGGCGCACTCGGCCGGGCCATCGAGTTGCCGAGAATCTACGGCGGCTTATAGATTGACCCGGGTCCCCGCGGACCTCGGTCGTTTCCGGCTATACTTTCGTTCCCCTGCGGCTCAAATAGCTTCGGACAGGTCTCGTTACCATGGTCCACATCAAGGACGAAGGAAGCCACTTCGAAGCGCCGATTGACAAGGTCTGGAAGTACCTCGAGGCCGAAGACCATGGCCCCGCCCACAAGTCAACCCGAAATCAGCAGATGAAGCCGCTGGCGGAGAACTCGTTCATCATCTCCCAGGAACAGAACATGAACGGCCAGTGGGTTAAGACGGCGAACCGGATCACCGTCTTTCCGCCGGTCGCGATGAGCATTGAGGTCATCGAAGGACCCATGGCCGGCACGAAGATGATCAATGTCTACACCCCGAAGGGGAACAGAACTGGAATCGACGTCTACGGCGACTTCGTCTCGAAGCAGATCCCGTCCGCCCAGCTGGAGCAGGCGGTCCGAGGGAACCTCGAGACGGTGTTCAACGAGGACACCGAGGCGCTCAAGTCCTTCGTTCCGAAGAAGTAAGGCTGACCTTTCCCGTAGGCCCAACCCTTTCCTCTGTGGGATTTTCCTCGATTTCCTTGCCGTGCGGTCTCGATTGGTACCCTGATGAACTCCGCATCGCTGCCCTTGGCAGGGAGATCTCATGAAGTGGGTGACCCGAGAGAAGGCGAGAGTCGACCGCATCGCGTGTCCTTGGCTGATCCGCAAATTCATCGACCCCGACGCTGAGTTTCTCTACGTTCCGAAGGAGCAGGTCCTCGCGGTCGCCAAGACGGGGCCCGCCACTCCGTTCGATTCACCGGGCGCCGCGCTCTTTCACTACGAGGAAGGCGGCAAGGAGTACGTGAGTTTCGACGCGATCATCCGAAAATACAAACTGGAGGACCCCGCGCTGCTCCTCCTCGCGAAGATCGTGCGGGTGGCGGACGGAGGGTCGGGGAGCGAACCCGAAGCCGCCGGGCTCGAGGCCGCCGCCACCGGATTCCGGATCGTGGCCCGGGACGACCTCGAGAACCAGCGACTCCAATTCCCGCTCTACGATGCCCTCTACGCCTATTGTCGGTGGAGGGTGGAGCAGGGGGGCACGCTCGAACACACCGGCTCACCTGCGACGAAGTAGAGTGTCCGGTACGTCCCGACCGCCGGTCGCCACCGACCCGCCCGTGTCGTTGGCCCGGCGCGATCGATGGCTACTGATGGGAGCCCGAACGGCCCGGGGGTTCGGCGCCGGCGCCCTTTCGATCGTCATCGCGGCGGATCTCGCAGGCGCCGGGTACTCCTCGTTCGTCATCGGGGTCCTCCTAGGCCTCGCGCTCGGAGGAGCGGCAGTATGGGCGATTGCGGTGCCCCGCCTCGAACTCCGATGGCGACGGCGTTCGGTGTTCGTTCTTTCGGCGCTCGCCTTGGCGTTGGGAGGGGGACTCCTTTGGGCCGACATCGGAAGCCCTGCGGTCCTCCTGGCTGCCCTTCTCCTCGGAGGAATCGTTGCTGGCGGTGCGGACGTGAGTCCCCTCGGAGCCCTGGAACAAGCCGCGCTGGCGGGTACGACCGAGCCCCGCAGCCGAACCCAGACGTATGCCGTCTACAACTTGCTCGGGTACGTGGGAATCGCGGTCGGGGCCCTGGCGGCCGGCCCGCTCAGCTCCCTGGGTGGGGCCGCATTCTCAGGGCTGCCTTCCGGACCGCACGACACGACCCTACTGTTCTACGGCCTTCTTGGCCTTGGTTTGATACCGGCCTACCAAGGGTTGTCGCGCGACGTGGATCGACTCGCGGTCAAGAATCAACCGTCCCCGCTTTCCCCCCCGAGCCGACCGATCGTCTACTCACTCTCGGCGTTGTTCTCCGTGGACGCGTTCGCGGGCGGTCTGATCGTGAATAGCCTTGTGGTGTTCTACTTCGCGACCCGATTCAATCCCGGGCTGGACATCCTCGGCCTCGTGTTCTTCCTCAGCAATCTCGCTGCGGGACTCTCGCTCGTGCTCGCCGCTCCGTTAGCCCGCCGGTTCGGCCTTGTCAATACCATGGTCTTCAGCCACATTCCATCGAACGTATTCCTCATCTTTGTCGTGTTCGCCCCGACGTTCCCAATCGCCTCCGCTCTTTGGATCGCCCGCGCTTCTCTCTCCCAGATGGACGTCCCAACTCGCCAATCGTACACGCAGGCCGTAGTGCCACCCGAGGACCGCGCGGCGGCAGCCGGTTATACGACAGCTGCTCGGAGCTGTCAGGCGTTCGGCGCGCCCGTCACCGGGTCATTCCTCGCCGCCGGAGGGCCTTGGATCGCCGCTCCGTTCGCGCTCGCCGGGTCGGTAAAGATCGCCTATGACGTCGCCGTCTACTCTCGATTCCGAAAGCTCCGCCCGCCCGAAGAGGGGTGAGACGCCTCTTAGCTAGGATTTGGTGCAAGCCTGATTGCCCCGCCTCCTGACCCCGCACGCCGGGCACGACAGGGTGGTCACGTCAAAGTAACTTTTATTACTTTGCATACCGTAGAACGATTGTGACAAACATCCTGCAACCCGATGGATTAGCCGGGTGTTTCCGTTGCGCTTACGTGTGGCGAACGCGGGCCCTAGAGCCCGAGCGATGTCCCCGGTGCAAATCGAAGCTCTGGGATGTCCCCAAGCTCCGGCCAATTCGTCTCGGGAAGGGCCTCGGCATCCGAGAGATTGTGGGCCCGAAACGCGAACAACTTCTCATCTCCCTCAGGGCTCACCGGGCCCGGAATCCCCGGGTTTTTGGGTCGGTTGCTCGGGGGGAAGCCTCCGCGAAAAGCGATCTCGACCTTCTGGTCGATTTCGACCCAGAAGCGTCGCTGTTTGACCACATTCGCCTCCTCAACGACCTCCAGGATGTTTTTCAACGAAAAGTGGACGTTGCAGAACCGAGCGGCCTTCACTGGCTCATCCGTCCTCAGGTGCTGTTCGAGGCGGTCCCGCTTTGACGACCCCTCGCGCGGACGGGCCAAGGTTGGCCGACATCCTTCGTTCCGTCGATCGGATTGAGGAGGTCTTGCAAGAGGGCTACGAGCGGTTCTCGGGCTCTTGGAGGAGTCAAAGTGCGGTAATTCGCGAACTCGAAGTGGTAGGCGAGGCGGCGGGCGCGGTCTCCAACGGGCTCCGAAAGCGCCACCCCGAGATCGAATGGAATCTTATGCGAGGATTCAGTTCCTTCGCTAAGCATGAGTATTGGCGGGTTGACCCTCAGAAACTCTGGAAGGCGGTCCTGGAAATGCCTTCGCTTCGCGAGAGAATCGCGAAGGTCATTCCGGAGCCTGAGTGAACGAACCTCTTCGACCCGGACTCTGTCTTCTCGGCCCGTACGAAAGAAGGGGCGCCCCCGATAGTTCGGTAGACGCATGCCTGGTTGCATCTAGGTGCGTTGTGAATCATCTTCGGAAGATTTCGTCTCCTCGTGGATTTTAGTAATTTCATGCCCCATAGTAATATGAAACGTTAAGTATATTGAAAGTGCTATGGACCTGCATGCAGAGCGAATCCCGCGTCTCGAAGGGATACCTTACCGTCGTCCCGAAGTCTGTCCGGGCGACCGTCGGCATCGCTGCAGGAGACCGATTGACCTGGATCGTCGAGGGAAAGCGGATCGTCGTCGTCCCTCGGCGCATGAAGACTCTTCAAGACATCAAGGGGCTGATTTCTCACGGCGGAAACGCAGTCAGCGACAAGCGTCGGGTTCAGAGAGGCCAACTGTGATCTTTGGGGATTCATCATTTTTCATCGGATGGGTTGATTCAGCGGATCAGTGGCACGCGCGCGCGGTGCAACTTTTCGAATCGCTCCCGGCAGACATTGTCGTAAGCGACCTCGTAATAGCCGAGAGCGTCACGATTGTGGGTTCCCGCAAGGGGGGACGCCCCGCCCATGAGTTGTATGAGTACTTTCAGGATTCTTGCCAAATCGAATTTGTCGATCCTGGTTTACTCGCTGAGGCGATGATGACACACTTGAGATTCGATGGAAAACTGTCCCTCGCTGATTGCGTCTCGGTCACCCTGATGGGTCGACGAAAGATCAACAGAATTGCTTCGTTTGACACTGACTTTGACAGGGTGAAGGGCCTCGAGCGCGTTTCGTGACGTCGCCTTTTTCGTCGGAACAGTCGAGGGGGCTAAAGGTGGGAGTGTGTGCAAGCTCACTTGCACCCACGGGGCCGCGAGTCTGAGGGGTCGCCTGTGCCAAGAGTTATTCCCACCCCCCGCTCCATATCGGCAGTTCGGCAATGGAGGGCGACCCCGGTCCTGCCCGGCCCTTCTGCGCCCACTTTGGGGAAGCTGACCCTTCCGGCCATATCGAGCCACCTGCGAGCACCACGACGGTGGCGAGGGGGTCCCGCCTGGCTGGTGATGATTGCGGACGTGGACGCGGCCAGCATTCTGACCGCGCTCGCGTCCGGCGCGAGTTATCGCTACGAATTCATCTGGTTCCTTCTGGTTCTGACCATCCCCCTTTTCTTCATCCAGGAGGCCTCCGGCCGAATCGGGGCCGTCACAGGCAAGGGGCTGGGCCAACTCGCGCGGGAGCGCTTCCCGCGCCGCCTGGCCTCGGCCGCGGCCGTCACAATGGCCGTGGGGGATGTAGCGACCTACATCGCAGAGTATGCTGGAATCGCCCTCGGTCTGAGTCTATTCGGAATTCCCCCGGTTATCTCGCTGCCGTTCGCCTTCCTGGCTCACATCGCGCTGGTCGCGCGCGGGCGGTATGCCTGGGTCGAGCGCGTCCTCATCGGTATCTCCGCGGGGGTCGTGGTCTCGCTGGCCGCGGTTGCGCTTCACCGGGGACTCCTTCCTTATCCATTGCTGGCGGGCTCGATCTCACCCTCTTTCTACCTCCTGCTGGCCGCGAACGCCGGGGCCGTCGTGATGCCGTTCATGCTGTTCTTCCAATCTTCGGCGACGGCCTCGAAAGCGACTTCGCTCTCGATCTCACGCCAATCGACGTTGCTGGGGGCGATCGTCAGCGAGGCTCTGATGGTGATTGTGGTCGTGATCGGCGCGGATATCGGCGGGGCGTTCACGTTCACCTCCGGTGCGGGCTTCGCAGACGCCCTAACCGCCGGACTCGGGCAGTACGCGACCTATGCGTTGGGAGCGGGACTCGTGGCCGCTGCCTTCCTCGCGCTCGTGGTGATCTCCCTCGGCAGTGCCTGGGGTGTGACTGAGGCGCTGGGTCTCCCGAAGAAAAGCGTCTTCTGGATCTACGTCGCGGAGAGCTTTCCGGCCGTATTCGTCCCCCTCCTATTTCCCCAGCTGATCACACTGATCCTCGCGCTCATGGTCGCGATGGTCTTCGTTCTCATCGTACCGGGTGTCTTCCTCGGAACGATCGCCTCGGACCGCCGCGTAATGGCGGCGGACGCGTCCACCGGCGTTTGGCGGTGGGCCTATTGGTCGAGCCTGGCGTTCGTCGTTTCGACCGGAGTCCTCGCGGTCGCCATCTACGCGTAGTCAATTCGGCGGCCCAGACTCGGAGGCCCCCTAGATTCAGGGAGGGGTGAGGACACTTGCACTTTCCGCGCGAGAGGCCCTATCCCCATCGCGCGGAGCAATCTCCCGCGAGCGGGGCAGCAAGCCGCGGACAAACCGTAAGCGATTCTCCGTCCGGAGTCGCAGAAACGGCGCTACAGTGTGTGTCTTGCCTTTATGATGGGGGAGCTGAATCATCGGGGAAGAGACGACCATGACAGGAGCGGCCCGGGTCTACGCTCAGGATTGGAAATCCCCCACATCGTTCGGCATCTGGGGTGGATCCCCGGGGGACCGCGCCAAGCTCGCGCGTGCGGTGGCTCACCGCGTGGACCCCGATCTAATCTGGCTCCAGATCGAGAATCCCGAGGACACCCGGGACCCCATTGAGGGGTCGATCGTGGACATGGTCCCTCCCGATCGGCTGTACGTCGTGCACCCGCCCGACTTCGCTCCTCAGACTGGCCTCGGGAATCTCGCGACCTGGTTCGTCCGCGAGGACCTCGATGCCAACGCTCGGTTGCAGGCTCTGGCCGACTTTATGCGGCTGCCGAATCTGGCCCGCAGCATCCTCGAAGGGCGCAGTATCTATAGTCCGACTCTCGCCCTCGTGATCGCCAACTCGGACCGACTTCAATCCCTCTACCCAACCGAGGAAGGCGGTATACGACCTTTCATCCGGGCGGTGAACGAGTACGCGACAACGCTCCTTTTCACCCTCACCACCCCACCGCTAGCGAATGCACGGGATGTCGACTACCTACTCCACATCGAGCGGCAGGATTCGGAGGGGCATTCGGTAGTGAACGTCTCGTGCACCCAGGGCGCCCCGCCCGGGACAGCGGGACTCTTTGCGCTGGGTCAACGCTGGACGCTGGGGGACCTCCTCGAGCAAATCGGTCACGCCTGAATCGAAGTGTTTCACGCCCCCAATCGGGCCGTCTTCCAGAACCGGGGGGGTCGCACGCGTCTGAAGGTGGGCTCAAGCCTGGTTGAACTCGGAGGATCACATTCCAGCGGGGCGTGCAATTTCATATACTGCATGCTGTATGCGAATAGCATGGTCGGTGAGTCGACGTCGGTCCGAGTGTCCCGAGGGACCCTCTCGGAGTTGGAGCGCTTCCAGCGTGCCCTTCGCACGAGGACCGCCGACGAGACGATTCGATTCCTGCTCGTCAGCAAGCGAAAGGAGCTCGTCGACCGCCTGTATGGGAGTGCGAGGACAAGTCGTCCGTACCGGCCTTTCCGGGAGGCCGATCGACTTGAAACTGATCATTGACTCGTACGCCTGGGTCGAGTTCCTCCTCGCCGGCCCGCACGGTCCCGAAGTTAGAAAGTACCTCGAGGAGCCGAACGATCTGATCAGCCCCGACATAGTGCTCCCGGAGGTCGCGCGTAGGCTGGCGCGTGACGACTCGGATACCGGTCGCATCGCGGGCCACCTGCGTTCGATGACAGCCCTCAGTACGGTTCTACCGATCGACATCGAGGTGGCCATGCTATCGGTAGAGGCTAGCTCGACACTACGGGCCCACGCACAACGGAAAAGGCTCGGACCACCGAGTTTGGCCGACGGCGTCATTCTCGCTTTTGCCCGAAGTCTGAGTGCAAGAGTCCTCACGGGGGACCCACACTTCGCCGGACTCTCCGAAACCGAATGGATCGGTGGCTGAACCGACCTATCCGTAACGGCATTGGGAGGATGCATGCAGACCTCAGGAGTAGGTGCAAGCTCGGT
>CAVSTD010000004.1:0-62603 GCA_963730815.1 uncultured Thermoplasmata archaeon | reverse complement strand
CACTTACACATTCTTCCCCCCGTCGAAGCCACTCCTTGCCTCGACGGCAGGTCTAACCCCCACTTGCACCTCTAGAATCGAGTGTTGATCAGCGTGGCCCGAGGGGGCGGGCCGAGCCCCCTTCAGATGGTCTTCGCTACTATCGATGCAACAGCAAAGAAAGCATGAGTTATCGATACGATTTCGATTGCCCTCGTGGAAATCAACCACGAGCGTGACCCACCGTGGACTCGAGCTTCGCGAGGTAAGTGGGGCTAAGTCTGTACCGCCGACCTCTTCGCTCCCCTTTTGCTTCGAGGATACCGGCCTGGCTGAGCCGCCTCAGTGACTGCGTGACCGCGGGAAGGCTGAATTGCCCTGGATTCGGAAAGTCACCGTGGCGAAACCACTCTCCGCTCCCTGAGAGCGCCCACGTGAGAAGGGTCCTGACGACCCGACTCTCAAATCGTTCGACTGTGAGTCGGAGATCGGTCCGGGCCGCGGCCACGCGATACCCCCGGAGCAATTGCTTCACGAAGTACCTCAACCAGAGTTCGTACCGCTCTCCCGAGTTCGTGGTCGCAATCATGTCGTAATATCGGGTTCGCGTCAGGAAAAATTGGGTGTCGATGGGAACTAGTGGGGCGTTCTTCAGTCCGAGCGAAGCCAGCAGCGAGAGGTTGAACAGTCGACCAATCCGGCCGTTTCCGTCCATAAAGGGATGGATCGCTTGGAACTCAGCAAAGAAGATGCCGGCGACAATAGGAGCGGGGTAGAGATACCTGGAATCCTCGAACCAACGGATCAAGGCCGTGAGTTCACCTTGGACACGCTTGGGTGGAGTCGGTACGAAAATGACTCGACCGGTTCCGACCTCTACAATCGCATTATGTCTTTCCTTCAGAGTCCCCGTGACTGATCCCGGTAGGACTCCGTCGAACACTTCCTTGTGCACGGAGCATAGACTTGGAATCGTCAGCGGGGGCAGCTTCCCTCGGGCAATTCGGTCGTAGACGCGACTCAGCTGGAGCACAGCACGTTCATTGGGTGTCTCCGCAATCTCGGTGTCGAGTACTTCGACGGCGCGTCCAAGTTCAACCCTCTCCCCCTCGATGAGCATACTGCTTACAATGTTCCGAACGCGTGCCACACGTAGCAACACCTGCTGGAGGGCCGGGGACAGTAGGCTAGCGTCGAGCCGACCATCCGTCCGGGTGCAGTCCACTGAGGGCAGAACGATGTCCTCCCTCAGGGCAACGCGGGGCCTGAAACCGGCCGAGGTGTCAGGTTTCATCGAGGCCATAAGTGTATTGATACATTATCAATATTTAATTGCGTTCTCGCTCACGGTGGATGAAAGATGCGTCATCAATCCCCCGCTGATTACGTAGAATAGGAATGAGCTGACCCCTTTCGAGTGGTTCGCGAGTCGCGCCTGGGCGCAACGGCACTCACACACCGTCCGTAGACCGATGGAATGTGTCGAATCCCTCACAAGTCCGAATCATCGTTTGTAACATAATATATATACTTCCTAGAAACCTCGCTTTCCGCATGAAGGTCGAGGCGGGACTTTTTCGGGAAGCCGGCGAACGGTCCCTCCCGGCCCAGATGCTGTCACCGGTCAACAGGGTCCGAGGGCGCCCTCGAAAGGAGTATCGGCTCCGAATCCGATCGAGCAGCGACGTCGACGAATTACGGCGCCACCGGATTCCGGCGTTCTTGCTTACCTCAGAGTGGGTCACCAGGTCGGGATACCCCGTCCACTTCCGTCCGTGGCTCGCCCTCCCCGAAGAGCTCGTGTCGAAGGTGTCTTCCGAATATCGCATCCTTCCTGTACGGGATGAAGACGCCCTCCGGGACCCCGGAGTTACGGAGCTCGTGACGCTCCTCCTTCGATTCGACCCCTTGGCGGCTCGGGTGGTCGCGAAGAGGAATCGGCGGAAGCTCGAAGTGAACGAGCTCTACCGTCGGATCCGAAACGAAGGCCTCGAGCGACCGGCGACCAAGGTGCGGCTCCAGGAGTTTGCCCCGGCAATCCCGGTCGTGGGGAGCCCGCTCCCCCGCGAGGAGTTGCGTTGGGTGGAGAAGAACAACCCCGCCCTCGGAGCGCCTCCGTGACAGAGCCGGAGGTCCGGGCCGCCGATGCGATCCTGAGACGGCATGGGATTCGATACGTGGTGATCGGCGGCCAGGCGATCGCGCAGAAGGCCGCCACCACCACCCACGACGTCGACGTGATGGTCGCCACCGACGACTTCGGGATGACGATTGGACGTTTCCGGGACGAGAAGGAACTGACGGTGGATTGGGAGGAGAAGCAACTCGCACGGTTCCGAATTCGATCGATCGGGGGTGTGCCGCTCGACGTGATCAACGCCTCTACGTTCTCCGGAGTCAAGTCGGGGGAGGAGTTCTTCCGGTATCTCAGTAGCGAGGGGTCGACCGAGATCGACGGCATCGCCTATGCGACGCCGGAGATGGTCTGGTATACCCGACTCCTGACGAAGCGTTGGAAAGCGTACGCCGAGAAGATCGTTACCAACGTGATCGATGGGGTCGCTGCCGGTCGGTTGAACGGGGTGGTCGAGATTGCCCTCCGGTTCGGAACCGAAGTCACTATTCGAGAGCGAATCGCCTACGTCCGGGCCGAATTGGCGCGGCCGGACATAGAGTCCCTCATTCGAGGTCCGTGAATTTCACCGCTCGGAAAGAAGGCGGGAGACACATTCTCACCCGAGCGACACCCATCGTAGCCTGCTCCTGGGTTCGCGAAGAGTGCGAGGGCCCCCACACTTACCCTGCCCAGATCGCGGTTGTCACTTTCGTCCCTCGGCCAAATAGTCCGGGAACATGGACACTGCGTGACGGACAGTCTACTCCGGACTGATTCCGTCACGAAGCGGTTCGACACGGTCGAAGCGCTCTCGAACCTCTCGGTAGAGCTTTCCCCCGGGACGATCGGTCTGGTCGGCCCGAACGGATCCGGAAAGACCACCCTTTTGCGGCTACTCCTCGGCCTCTTGGCCCCCACCTCGGGCAGCCTATCGGTGTTAGGCCGCGACCCGCAGAGAGAACCCCTCCTCGTCCGGGAGCAGGTCGGATACATGCCCGAACACGACTGCTTGATGCCGGACCTCAGCGGCGTGGGGTTCGTTGCCTACATGGGACGGGTGAGCGGACTCCCGCGGGAGACCGCGATGAGCCGGGCGCACGAAGTGCTCGAGTTCGTCGGCCTCAAGGAACAACGGTACCGGAAGATCCGGGAGTATTCGGTCGGGATGCGCCAGCGGGTCAAGCTGGCTCAGGCCATCGTCCACGACCCCCCGCTCTGCCTTCTCGACGAACCGACGTCCGGCCTCGACCCCGAGGGGCGAGAGGAGATGCTAGGGCTGGTAGCGGCCCTCTCCCGCCTCGGAGGCCGAAGCTTCGTCCTTTCGACTCACCTTCTTCCCGATACGGAGGGACTCGTAGACCAGGTGCTACTACTCAACGCGGGGAAGCTGCTCGCCGCGGGCCCGGTGGCACGGCTCCTGTCGAGTCGGACGCCCGAGACGGTCATCCGCATCCGAGGTGACGTTCCGGGATTCGTCGCGGCGCTATCTCGGAAGGGCGTCGAGACACGGACCCAAGGTTCAGAGCTCCGAGTCGGTACTGCCCTCCGGCGATACTCGACCTATTTTCGAGGTTGCGAACGAGACCGGCGGGCAAGTCCGGTATCTGGGCCCCTCCGTCCGGACCATCGAGGACCTGTTCCTATCTCTCGCGGAAGAGGCGCCGGACCAGGTGGCGCCATGAGCATCAGCGCTCCTCGGTACGGGGCCGCCCCGGTCGCGAAGACGGGCCGAATCCACCGTGCCCTGACCATCGCTCATCGAGAATTCAACCGGCGATCGGGGGTGGGAACCGTGGCGGTGGTCACCCTGACCTACCTCGCCATCACCCTGGTCCTTACGATCAACACCAGTTTCGCGTCGCTCACCGGCACCGTGACGCTCGCGACCTTCGAAACTCCCTACTCGTCGCCGGCCTGGCCGTTCCTCATGCTGATCGTGGCGACCTCGGTCGGCGCGGGCGGCCTCGCCGAAGACGTGGGGAATCGCTCCATTACGCTCTACCTCTCCCGGCCGATCCGACTGATCGACTACCTTGCCGCGAAGTCGGCGGCCACCGGCACGTGGTTGGTGATCGCGGCCGTGGGTCCGGGACTCGCCGGGCTCGCGGTGGTGCTGGTCCTGGGTTGGGCTCCTTCCTCGCTCGTCCTCACCGGAGCGGGGGCGTTCGTAGCGACGGGCCTCCTGGCCTGCATCTTCTTCACCGGCTTGGCCCTCGCCCTTTCGTCGCTCACGACGCGGGCGCTTTACGCCGGCGTCGCGATCTTTGGAGTCGTCCTTTCTCTCGAGATCGGCGCCCCACTCGTCTCGGGGATCACGGGCAACACCTCCGTCGCGTACGCGAGCCCGATCACCAACCTCCTCAGTGTGGCCCAGAGCGCGTTCGGGATTTCGGGACCCTATGCGACCGACCCCGCCACTTCCGCGGTCGTCCTCGCGCTTTCCGGCGTGTTCTTTGCGGTCTTCGCCGGCTGGAGGATGTCTCGAGTCGAGGTGGTCGGGGAATGACGGGAATTGTCGACGCCGACTCGGTCACCAAACGGTACGGCGAGGTACTCGGCCTCAACGGGTTCTCCGCGGCGTTTCCACCGGGAATTACCGGGCTGGTCGGACCGAACGGAGCCGGCAAGTCGACCCTGTTCCGGCTGCTCGCCGGCCAACTTCGATGCGACGCGGGAACCCTCACGCTCCTCGGTTTCCCGGCGTGGGGGCAGGGGGAGTTTCGACGACGGGTCGGTTACTGCCCCGAGCACGCTTCCCTTTTCGATTGGATGACGGGGGCGGACTTCGTCACGACCCTCCTGCGCGTCGATGGATTCCCCCGGGCGGAGGCGCAGGAACGCGCACTCCGAGCGATCGAGACCGTAGGGCTCACGGAAGCCCGGGACCGTCGGCTGAAAGCCTACAGCAAGGGAATGCGCCAGCGCATCAAGCTGGCCCAGTGCATCGCCCACGACCCCCAGCTGATCCTCCTGGATGAGCCGCTGAACGGGGTCGACCCGGTCGGGCGCGCGCACCTCAGCGCCCTCCTGCGGCAGCTGAGCGCGACCGGTCATCACTTGATCGTGAGCTCGCACGTCCTCTACGAGGTCGAACGGCTCACCGATCAGATCGTGATGATCGCGCACGGACAGGCAATCGCGCAAGGTGACCTCCACCGGATCCGCGACCTCATCGACTCCCGACCCCACATGGTCGACCTAGAAACGCCGGACCCTCGCGGAGTCGCCAAACTTCTCGGCGCCTGGGACCACGTCGTTTCCATCGAATTCACGGGCCCGGGGAAGCTCCGGGTGCTCACCCGTTCCCCGGAAGCGTTCTATGCCGCCCTTCCGGCGTTGGTCGTGACGGAGAAGCTCGACGTCCGCTCCGTGCACAGTGCCGACGACAACCTCGACGCCGTCTTCCGCTATCTGGCCGGAGGCGGGCGGTGACGGGGGAGTGGACCCGGTTGGTTGCGGTCACTTGGCTCTCTCTGCGCAGCAGCCTGCGGGGATGGCGACTGGTCGGTCTGAGCGCCTTCGCGCTCATCCCGACCCTGATCGTGGTCTCGGTGGCCTCGACCCATCCCGCGGCGTCGACTCTCTCGAATTCCGCCGAGGCCCTGTTTGGGCTGCTCACCCTCCCCATCGTGACGATGGTGATCGTGCTCGTTCTTTCCGTGGCGCAGTTCCGCAACGAGATCGACAACGAAACGCTCCTCTATCTCTCGGACCGGTCGATCACGCGTCCAATGATCGTGGCGGGAAAGTACCTCGGGTCCCTCGCCGCGGCGCTGGTCCTCGTGATTCCGGCGGCCCTTCTCCCGCTCGCTGTCGCCAGTTTGGGTGGGGGCAACGGATACCCCGCCGTCGTACCCCTCACGGTGGCCGCCGCCGCCGCTCTCGCCGCCATAGCGTACGGCGGGTTCTTCCTCTTCCTGGGGCTGGTCAGCCGGGCGGCCCTCCTCATCGGCATCCTCTACGGCTTTCTGTGGGAGGAGCTGGTCCCGCTCCTTCCGGGTTCCGCACCTCGGTTGACCCTCGTCTTCTACCTGAGGAACTTCCTTTCGACCGAACTCACGACGGGGCCCCTCTCGGGGTACCCCGCCCCCCTGACGGCGACCGCGTCGATCCTGGTCCCGATCGCGCTGGCGGCGGCATTCGTGGTGCTGGGCAGTCTCGCCTTTCGGTACCTCGAGACCGCCCCCGAGCGAGAGTCGGCGTAATCTTCCTCCGACCCGGCGCCTGACCAGGACCGGGTCGATTTGGCCCAGGGGTCACATTCCCGTCTTCCCCGACGCGGGGCGAAGCAAACCGCGGCCACCTCGAGCCCAACCGCTCTTGCCAACCCACAGCGGTAGAGGCTGCTGGAAATGTCGCCCGGTTTCAGGTACCATGTAGGCTTAGGGCCCCCATGGCCCGAATCAACGATCAAGAGGGGAGCAAGTTCGACGCGCCGCTGGATGTAGTTTGGAAATACCTTCAGCACCCGGAGGCCCACGGAACTGCCCACAAGAACACCCGAAACCGGGGAATGAAGCCGCTGACCGAAACCTCCTTTGTCGTCTCGTGGGAACAGAACATGAACGGCAACTGGGTGAAGGTCGCGAACCGAATCACCGTCTTCCCGCCGCTGGGGATGGTGGCGGAGGCGATCGAGGGTCCGATGACCGGTTCGAAAATGATGACGGTCTACACTTCCCACGGCCCCAAGACCGAGGTTTCGGTCTACGCGGACATGCAATCGTCGGCGCTGCCGGCGGCCCAGCTCGAGCCGATGGTCCGCGGCGCCTGGGAAATGGCGTTCAACGAGGATTCGGCCGGAATCCGAGAGTTCGCGAAGGCCCCAAAGTAACGGGAATTCTCGCTGGTGGGGAGGAGCCTCGCTGAGGCGAAAGTGGGTGCAACGCCAATTGCACCTCAAGCAAGTTGCCCCCACAACCCGCCCCACGGCTCAGTTCACGACAGGCGCCCCGTTGAGAGCGGAGGCGGGCGGACCTCCCGGCCAGAGTGCGTCGGAGTCTAACTTCGTGCTACGGATCGCGGGTACGGGTGGGAAGTCTTCCGGACCTTGACGTCTCGCGAGGCGGCTAGTCTACGCAGCTCCTCGAATCTCCGCGAGAGTTTCTTCGCATCTATGGGCCGACCTCTCCGTCTCAACTCTGTGGCAATGTCCTTCGTCAGGATTCGAAAGACCTCAGGTGGCAATCGTACGGTAACTGACAGCCCACTACAAGTGTCCTCCAAAAACAGCTGCTTCACTAGCCCGTTGTCGATCCGCAAGTAAGCGTGCGACCCGTCAAAGTCGTCCAACATGTCTGTGTACAGATGGAAGTCCTTGGTGATCCGGATCGTGTACTTGGTGCTCACGAGGCGCCCCGTGAACTCGCAGTCTCGAGTGTCCCTGGAGCTGATAACCAGTGCTCGGCGCTCGATTCAGGCAGCAGACCTGCACGCCGCTGGACCAGGGCCCGCACACCCCTCGCGACCTCGAGGACGTTCTCACCTCTCTCGGTCAGTTTCACGGCGGTCGGCGGGCGTAGAGGGTTCTCGCGAGGACGGTGCTCCGAGGCACGACGGGGAAACGTTCGAATCGAGATCAACGCAAAATCATCCAGGTTCGAGACGGCTCGACGAAACGTTTCCGGATGGGCTCCGATCTCCTTCCGAAGGTTAATGGGTATCATCAAAGGCTTACCGCTGAGCCTCTCGAGAATTTCGCGCGCTGGGCGATTCCGGAGGACAAAGGTGAGGGGATCCTCTCTTTCCGTGACGCGCGGCGCACCACGTCGCTTCATCTATGTTCACTACAAGTGAAAATTCATATAAATGTGTTACCTCTATTCGATATGAGCGCCGCTGCGAAGCGAAGCTCCGAGGACTCGATGGCGACTTCGGAGAGAACCCGTTTCCCTCCAAGGGGCACGAAATGCAGGGGGCGTCTCGGTTGCCACCGCCCCGCGACTCGGTACGGCGTGATCGGAAAACTGGTCAGAGGTGCGGGCCGAGTCCGATTCTCGCACGAACGCAGGCCATTTTGCCAAATACACGCGATCGAGAATGAGTTCGGTCTGATGGCATACAGCTGTCCGAGCAATCGATGCCTTCGTCGGAGATTCGCCGCGTCTGGAGGCTGGCTGAACTTTGCCGAGAAACCGGAGGATGGCTACATCTACGTGCCAATCGAGGGGACCTTGGACGACGTGGGGGACGAGACCAATCCGCCAATTCCCCCTACCTCGCCCGTAAACTCGGTAATCAAATGCCCCTGGTGCCATGCTCGGATGAGGTCCGTCAGGTGACCGTTGATCCTGGCTTGGTAGGCTTGGCTCCTCCCAAGGTAATCGCGCCACACTTCGTCAGGTTAGAACGGTTAATACTGGCGCGATTACTCCAATTCCCGTGGCGTTCACTGCTCGGATTTGGAAGGGAGAGGACGGCTTCCTCGTGGGCCAGTGCGAAGAGCTTCCCGGGTGCATAACCCAGGCGAAGACGCTCGCCGAGATCAAGCGGAACTTCGTCGAAGCTCTCGAGCACTACCTCTTAGGCTCCCTCCAGAAAGGGGCTACGCCGATGGCTGAGGAAGTCACTCCTCGTGAACGAGTTAGGTTTGAGTTAGTTGAGACCTAGACCGAGAGTCAGGCGCGTTCATTCGGGATGGGGATGATGAACACCTCCAATCGATGTACGACCGTCGGGTTCCTCAGCACATTTCATCCCCGCCGAAACCCTAAAACGGAGTGCAATTCTTGATGAACTCGAGAAGGGCATTGAAAGGCCACACGTTTCATTTGGTCATCGAACGGGACGAGGATGGCTACTTTGTTGGCGAAGTCCCCGAGCTCCCGGGTTGTCACTCCCAGGCCAAAACACTCGGCGATCTCCGAAAGCGGATGAAGGAGGCCATCGCCGGGTATCTCAAGGCAAGTCCGATTCCTCAGCCGGGCCCATCCTTCGTTGAGGTCCAAACAATCGAGGTATAGAGTTTGGTCGGACTCCGTCCGCTCCCGGCTCGACAGGTAGTGAAAGTCCTCCACTCGCTCGGATTTCGGGAGATACGCCAGAAGGGAAGCCACCTCGTGATGCAGCACTCCGATGGCCGGATTACCGTGGTTCCGGTCCACCCGGGAGAGGAGATCGGGCGGGGACTTCTACGAAAAATCATCCGGGATGCGGGAGTGGATGCTGACGAGTTTTTCGGGATTTTGTAAGACTCCAGCTCTGAGCAGGTAGGTGCAATGGCACTCGCAACTACGTTCGTTTCTCAGGCCGTTCTCCCGCCGACGGGGGTTCCGGTGGCCGGCAAACCCATTTTTCAGTGTTCACTAGACCCGGTGGCCAGGTAAGCCAGAGGGCCTCTGCTCGAGCGTGAAACGACCCGCACGACCTCATCCGAAGAGCCGTAGCTCGCGTCCCCCCTCGGGGGAACGATGGTCGGGGGCGATTCAGCGCTTTGCAAAGGAAGAACTAGCGAATTCATCCGTTGGAGAGATCTGGAAAACACGAATTCTCTATGAGATTGAACGCACACCGTCGCTTCTCCGCAAGGTAGGAGTGACTGCCCCGCCCTCCAGCCCCGGCGGTTTGAGGGCCCACCATGTGGAACAACTCAAAGGAAACTTGCCTTGGAGCCCGGCAACATTTGCTCTCCACTTCAACGCATTGCGCCGATTCCTTCGCTGGGCACACAACCCGCTCGCGGCACACCGTGGGCTTTGGGCTGTACCCGCGGAAACCACCGGTCGTCGAAGATGGCTCGCCCCGGAACAACTTGCACGTCTCTATCGCGCGGCTCGCGGGCGCGAACAAATCCTGCTTGCCTTAGAGGGGTTCAACGGACTGCGGCGTGTCGAAGTACTAAGGTTACGGGTTAAGGACATCGACTTCGCCCGACAACGCCTTCGAATCCTCGGCAAAGGGCGCAACGGAGGGAAATGGCGCACGCTCCCGATGTTCTCGGAAACGGCGCGAGCACTTCGCCCAGTTTCCTCGGAGGTGAGCGAAGACTCGATGGTAGTTCCACTATCTCGGTCCGGCGCCGACCTGATGCTTCGTCGAGTCGCGGATCGCGCTGGGTTTCCGGGTCTCGGCCTGCGGGTCTCACATCATGACTTGAGGCGCACCTTCGGACGTCTGGCTCACAAAGCGGGCATGGACCTTGTCCAGCTGAAGAATTTGTACGGGCACCGCTCCCTGGATCAGACGGTCCACTACATCGGTCTGGACGAAGATGAGATGCGGGCGGGACTCGACCGGTTGGCGTCATTCATCGGCCCTTTGCTGCGGACCGAACCTTCACTGCGCGATCCATGAAAGGACGGATGCAACTTCCCATGGGTCTTCCCAGTTCGACCGGATTGATCGATGGTCAAGGAAACTCCTTTCCGGTTCAGCTTAGCCACACGGTTTCCGGACACTCGCGAAAGTGGCGGTCCCCAGTCAGCAATCGGGAATGGAACCTTCGAGCGGTTGCCAACACCAGGCCGTCGGCCAGACCGGGAAGGGGAAGGTTGCGCGCGCGGGCACTTTCCCGAAGCTCCTCGGTTCCGTGAGCGCCGGCAATCGCAATCCAGTCGTCTATCGGAACGATTTCAGAGGATTCACGCACGGCATCCAGTTCTCGATCCACAAATTGATCGGTAAGCCCGTTCCTGATGCAAAGGGAGGCCACTTCCGCCAAGACGATGGATGGTGTGAGGCAGCGCTCGGCGGCTTCCATCGCTTCCCGGGCCCGAGGAGACAGAGCACTGCCTTTGATCATCTCGGCCCACGCGAACGTATCAATAGTGAGAATCAAGCCGATCAGCCTCTGTGAACGAGGGGAGCCCCTTTGCACTTCCGATAAGGCGGTCTAGGGCTCGAGACCTCCGCTCCCGAATCAGTTTGCGGATGGCCTCGTCGGCCGTGCGAACGTTGAACGTGACTCGGAGGTGTTCAAGGTCGCGCAAGGTCTCTCGAGAGACTCTCACGGATGTCTCGGCGCCACTCATCGGTGGATTGCATGCGCGCATGCATCATAAAGTCTTGCGCCTACACGGTATGTGAACTTTGGTCGAACCGACCCTCGCATCAAGCCGACTGTATCGGAACCTCAGCGGGCTGCCTAACCTGAGTGCAATGTCACTTGCATCCAGCTCCGCTCGTTGGAAATCTCGTCCCGAGCGCCGATTGTTCGGACCGATGCGACCTGATTCAGCCTATCCGGCGCAGCCGCTGACCGCGTAGTCGTCCCCGTTGAACTCTGCGAAACCGTAGTCCTCGTAGAGGTCCGACTCGGTGACGGTCACGTGATTGACCGGATCGTAGAAGACTACTACTCCGGTGGACGAATCGTACGAGAGGATGACCGAGGGCCCCAGCAGCTTGTGGAGCTGGGAGAGTTCCGAGGCCGGGATGGAGGGGCTGTCGGTCTGGCAGTTCGCCTGGCTCCCGCCCCCACCGATCGGAGCCGGGGCCTGGATCAACGGAACGGCGGAGTGCGCCACCGGGTTGGCCGCGACGACCGCCGCGACGACAATGAGAGAGAGGATGCCCGCCCCGACCCGGTAACTCGTCGGCCACCGGATAGGAGAGGGTCCCGAGGCGCGCTTAGCCCCACTCTTCGACCGGGTCGGCGAGCGGCGGGGAACCGCGACTCTCGAGTTCTGGCGGCGAAGAACGACGGCGAGGAGGTTGCCGCCGAGGAGAGCGACCAAGATCCCGAGGCTCGGCATGAAGAGGGGGAGGAACGCCGCCGAAACCCCGACGACCCCCGCGTACAGGACCTGCTCGTGGGCAGCGGCCGGCGCCGTCCGGGGCTCGACGACCATGAACAGAGCGAAGAACAGGGTGGCGGGGTCGACCGCCTGGAGCAGCAACACGTGAGGGTCGAGGCTAGTTCCGGCGACGACATGTTCGACCACACTGAGTAGTCCGTACGTCGCGAAGAACAGGGCCGGGAGTCGCCACTGGTGCGGGGTCCGAGCCAGCAATACGAGCCCGAGAGCGACCAAAGCGAGCTCTCCGTACGGACCGATGCCCACCCACCAGGCCGGCGCCAGCCCGAGAAAGAGCGTCCCGAGAAGGATTCCCGTGGCCGCCGGGTTGAGCCACGGGTGACCCCGGTAGCGAAGCACGTGTCGGAATGCGACGGCGGCGAAGGCGACGGTCGCCACCAGCACCAGGCTCGCATTGGGGGGGAAGATGAGAGCAATGAACAGGCCGGTTGCGAGCGCGGCGTCAGGGAATCGAGGCCGATTGTAGCGGACCGACTGGAACCCCAAGTCGACGATGCCCGCGATGACCGGGGCGACCACCAAGGAGGTCGCACCCAGCCCTCCAAGGTAGTTCGAGCCGTAGACCCCGAGGCCGATGAGCACCAGCCAGAGAAGGCGAACGGGAGGCAGCGCCCGACGGAACTTCTGTCTCCAATCCGGCGCAGCAGACGAAGTCCCGATGGAGGGTCCCTCGGCGAACACTCGTGCCCCCGACCCGGGAACTTGGCTTAAACCCTCTCGTCCGGGGGTCCGAGGGAGGCGCCAGCTCACGTTCACCGGCCAACCTCCCCGAGGACCTGGTCCCGTCGAACGGGACATGGGTCCCTCGAGCGCCGTTCACGGCGGGTTTAGATAGTGGCCCGGCCGCAGATATCGGGCCGTGGCGGACCTGTCGGACGTCCTGGGAATCACCGTTCTGTTCGTCTCGCTGGGGGTCGGCGCGCTCACCCTCTTTCTTCTGAGAGGAAATGCGAGACTCGGCCACATTCTCAACGCGTTCGCCCAGGTCACCCTAGTTCCCGGGCGCCGTCGCCGTTTCCTGCTGCTTCTTTGGATCGCGACGGTGTGTTTCCTCGTCACGGGGGTCCTCCTGGGCAGTTACCGGCTTGGATTGCGACTCACCTCGGATCCGGACGTTTGGTACACCGCCTCCTTCCTGGCCGGCATGCTTGCCCTGGGCGGCGTAGCCTGGACCGGTCTCAGGGCGCGCCCGCTCACCGAGCCCGAGCGCGCGGCCGCGGAGAAGGACGCGCCCGCGATCCTGGAGAGTCTTTGGATGGTACCCTACCGTCGGATGGACGAGAAACCGCCGAAGCGGCAACGGCCCAAGCCTCTCTAGCCGATTCCCGAGTTTCGAGGTCGGCGACGCCCCCCTACGGGGTCCTGCGATTCGGGGAAAACATCTCGCGAAGGATACGAGGGATCCCTTCCCGGTACATTGTGACGTGAGGCGTCCAACCCAGTCCCCGAAGCTTCCCGTTCGACGTCGGCCGGTCGGCGGCGAGGTGGCGTGCTACCACCTCCCCCAGATCACGGGCCGCGTCCGCCACTGCAACACTCGGCGGCGGAGGCGCTCCCAGTTCGGCCGCGACGAAATCGGCAAACTCGCGTAGCGGCGCGGGTTGTCCGTCCACCACGTTGTACACCTCACCCGGAACTCCCGACTCGAGGACGGCTTGAAAGGCCACACCGGCGTCCCACCGGTCCACGAAGGACCAGCGGTTCGCGCCGTTTCCGACCACCCGGTACTCCCTCGACCGGATCGACTCCGCCAACCCGCGGAACCACGAGCCGTCCCCGTACACCATTCCCGGTCGGACGACGAGCACCTCCAGACCGCCGGCCGAATTCTCCTCCAATCCGGCACGTTCGGCGTCGTAATTAATCTGTGACTCTCCGCGAGGTTCCACAGGTGAGTCCTCGTGAATGAGTTCCGACTGACCACGGTAGACCCAGTAACCGGAACCCACCACGAGACGCACCGCCTTCTCTCGTCGCGCCGCCTGTGCGAGATTATGGGTTCCATCTACCCTGACCCGAACTAGGTCGGCTTCGCCCGGTGGGTTCGCCGCGAGGTGGATCACTCCTGCGCATCCCGCGACCGCCTTCTCCAACGATCGAGTGTCCAGGATGTCACCGAGCACGGGGGTGCCTCCATTCTCCCGAACGCGATCTCCCTTGAGCGGGTCGCGGACCAGGCCACGAGCGTCGTATCCAGCTCGCGCGAGGGCTCGAACGACCGATTGCCCCAGGAAGCCGCTCGCCCCGGCCACCAGGATCCGTCGTGGCTTGTCGGACCGAACGGTTGCGTTGCGGGTCGTCGTCATAGGTGCCCTCGTCGTGGATCCCCGTAGCGATGCCGTGGACCCGGTTAATCCCTCGGGCTTCGCGGTAGGTGCAACTGCACTTGCACGGAGGCTCCGCTTGGGTTCGACGAGTCTATCGCCGGCGACGCGCCGTACGCTTGTGGCTCGCCCGGTAGTCTCGTTCGAGCGCGTGCGCGAAGTGCTTCCAGGCCGCGAGGAGCTCCCGTTCCATGCGCGCCTTCGGAGGGTTCTTCTCGCCGAGGGGTTTCCGGCGACGCTCCCCTCGGAAGCGGAGCTCGGTCCGTTCGCTCGGAAGAGTCCTGAGCTGGTAGTCAAGGCTCCAATCCCGGTGGTTCCCCGTGGCTTCGGCGTGCCACCGATTGGGAGGATGGAACGTGACCACCTGGCGGCTCCACATCCACCCGTCCCGGGTGTCGTAGAGGTCTTCGTACACCGCCTGTCGTGCGTTCTGATGGAGAATCTTACGAACGTAGCTCTCTTTCTCAAGGTCGGGATCTTCCGGAGAGTAATCGGTGCACCACTCGTAGACGAACGGCAGCGGCGCGCGGAACGTTACGCGGAACTCGTACACGGAAGCCGGTGGATTCGTCGCCATGGTCGCGCGCGAGGTCAGGCAGATTCGGATGAAATAATCTTCCCGTGGGAGATCGATCGGTTTCGGCCGGTATCCTTTGCGGGGCGCGAAGCGGAATCAGAGAGGGTCGACCGCAAGTCCATCGCTCTCGGCCTGGACCCGATAGGCCTTCACGGGTCGGCCAGCGGGCCCTCGAACGACTGCGCCGGTTTTAAGGTCGAATTGGGAACCGTGCCACGGACACGTAACCGTAGTGCCGGTCACGGGCCCTTTATCGAGCGGACCCCCTACATGCGTACACTTCGCGTCCACGCCGAAGAGCTGACCGCCGATGTTGAACACCGCCACGGGGGTGCCGTCCACCGTCACGCGCGTCGCTTGCCCTGGTTCGGGCGGCTTTGTTCCTGAAACCTTCATGGATTTCCCGGATTCGCAAACCCTATTCCTAAGGGATATTCAAGGAAGTGCGAGGGTCGAGCTTCCCACCGCTCCCCCCGTGCCCACCTCGACGAATGAATAGCCCCGCTCGACCGGATTCGACGTTCCCATGTCCACCAAAATAGAATAGAGGCTGGTTAAGGGGGTGGAACTGTTGGTTCGCGGAGCATACGACCACCCCGAGGTCATCGCGAGGACTCCTCCCGGTGCGGGGAAGTCGGCGGCGACCGCCCCCCCCGTATGGAGAATCGAGAATCCCGGTTGCCCACCGGTCGCTACCACGACAGTGCCATTTCGTGAAGTGACGTGGAAGAGCACGTTACCGAAGTTGAAGGTGGAGGCTTCGATCGTGAGGTTGTAGACAAAATCCCCCGCGAGACAGCCGGTGGTTGCGAAGGTTCCGGCGGACGGGCAGACGCCGGCAGCGGGGTTTCCCACCACGAACTCGGGGCCGATAGGGCAAGCACAGAAACGCACCGGAGCGGGATAGTAGAGTGTGAGGCCGAGAACAAGGAGTAGGGTTCCGATCGCGGCCGCCACCCCGACAATCTTCAGGCTCCTCCGGGAGACTGCGGTCATGACCCCAATAAACTAGTCTCTTAGGATACATCAACCAAGCGCCTGAACGGGTCCCGGGACCGTGGGTGCAACGCACGTTGCCCACAGCCGAGATCGAGGACGGCACGGGAAGAAAACCAGTGAACCGGCCCAAGGTAGGGGAGTAGAGCCCTCTAAAACTTCGAGGCAAGCCACTTGTGGACCGACGGGACTCTGTTGAAGATCAGCGAAATGTGGCCCTCACTCGGCTCCAAGTGAATCTCGGCCTGGGGAAGGTGCGCCGCCAGCCACTCCCCGTGAGAAAACGGGACGAACTTGTCCTGCTTGCCGTGCCAAATCTGCAATGGAACGCGGACATCGGAGAGTTCGAATCCCCAAGGGGTAACGTCAGAAAGGCTGTCATCGACCATGCCCGAGATGCCGGACCTGTACCCTTCTCGACTTTGCTTCATGAAGAACTCGACCGCCTTACCGGTGAACGCGGCGCGATCGACGTCTGACAGCAAGCTCGAGAGGGACGCGACGACCTCCTCCGGTGTCTCTTTCGCCATGATCGCCACGTCGCTGGCGGTCTTCGACTCCCAGGCAGCCGGGTCGCTCAACATCAACTTGAAATCGTCGACGTTCAATTCCCCCGCTCCCGCCAGCCAATCCAATCCTTCGGACGGGTAGGGGGCGACCCCGGCGAGGCACGAAGCGCCGACCACCCGATCGGGGAGGCGGGCCGCACACGCCAACGTCGGAGCTCCGCCCCCCGAATGACCATAGACCGCGAAACGGTCAATCCCCAGTGCATCGGCGATGGCCGCGACATCTGCCGCCTCATCGACGATACGTCGACCCGGTTTAGGCGTGGATCCGCCGTAGCCCGGCCGGTCATGACCTATCAAACGGATTCCGCGGCGACTCGCGTCGCTAATCTGCTCCTCGAATAGAAACCGGCAGCCCGGCGAGCCGTGAAGAAAGAAGACAGGTCGCCCTTGCGGGTCTCCTTCCTCCAACACTCGGAGGGTCCTGCCGTCAGCGACGTGAACGTCGCGCTCGGAGGCGGTCACGGGAGTGTTCCGTTCAACGCATTTCCATTCAAAACAACTCCCAAATCGATATTCCGAGGGGGACTGTCGCGGGAACCGGAGTGTCGGCTCGAATCGTTCGTTCGACGCGCTCACCGACCGATATTCCCTATTATCCCGCGCGGCGTGCTGCGCGCACTCCCATGCCGGTCTACGTCGGGCTCCTGCGAGCGGTGAACGTGGGAGGCCGGAATCCGGTCAAAATGGGGGAGCTGAGCGCGCTTCTTTCCCGAATGGGATTCGAGGAAGTCCAGACGCTCCTCCAGTCCGGCAATGTGGTTTTCCGCTGCGAGGAACGCGATCCAAGAGGGCTGGAACGCGATCTCGAGGGGAAGATGGCCCGAGATCTTCGGGTGCACACCGATTTCTTTCTTCGGACCGCTCAAGAGTGGCGCTCGGTCGTTGCGGGAAACCCATTCGTCCAGGAGGCGGAGACCGACCCCGGCCGCCTGCAGGTCCTTGCGTTGAAAGAGGCTCCTCCGCCCGAGGCTTGGAAGAGTCTCGAAGCGGCCATCCAAGGACGGGAGCGAGCCCGGGGAGCCGGCCGAACGGCCTACATCTTCTATCCGGACGGGACCGGTCGCTCGCGCCTGACCCCGGCAATCATCGAGAAGAACCTGGGCACTCGGGGAACCAGCCGGAACTGGAACACGGTCACGAAGCTGAGTTCGCTCGCCTCGAGCCTTTGACGACCCGACCAACCCCCATTAGCGATATTTGGCCGCACCGATGTAGGGATTCGTGGTCTTCGTCCGCGATGAGGGGAGCGTTTACAACGCTCCGCTCGAGGAGGTGTGGCGGTTTCTCTCCAGTGAGGACGCGCACACGGAGGCGCACAAGCACCGGAATGCATCGCGAAAGACGCTCGCGGCGAATTCGGGAGAGTACAGCTGGGAGCAGGATTTCGAAGGTAAGCCCGAACGCTTCACCATGCGATGGACCTCGTTCCCGTTGTTCGGGATTGCGTACGAGGTGCCCGAAGGACCGTTCGCCGGCTCGAAGTTCTTCGTATACTACCGGCCGCGGGGGACGAAGACCCGGGTCACGATCGTGGGCGACTTTGTGTCCCCCACGATCCCTGCCGTCCGCCTAGAGGCCGCGGTGCTTGGCTTCTTCGCGCTCGAGTTCGAGCAGGACAGCGCGGCCATCGCCGTCCTGCCGGGTTCGAAGTAAACTGGCTCTTTCCGTCGGTCGTGAGTACGTTTAAATACGTATACATACACATTTTTACACCGCCCTTGGGTTGATACCATGGCGGAACACCGACGCAAGTATCGAACGATCTATCTCGTGACGGCCGCGCTGATGGTCGCGATGATCGGCGGCTATGCGCTGGCCGCCACGACCGTGACGACCTTGAGCCCGGGTCAATCCTCGAACGTGACCAACACGCCCACTCCGGGCGGGTTCTCGAACATCGGCTCCATCGTATCCGAGCAGCTTGTGGTCCTCTCGGCCGGCATGACCGGTGCGGCCACGGCCGGGACCCAGGTCGGAACGGTGGGACTTCAAGGAAATCCGACCACCCTTGCGAACTGCGCCGCTCCCTCGTGCGCGGTTCAAAACTTCCGCACCGCGAACCCCGCCACCGAGACGACGGGAAATTACGGTGAGCAGTTTGTTATCGACGTGATCCAGCCCGCGACCGGTGGGACGAGCCTCGGGTTCGACTTCTCCGTCACCATCGTGGCGTCGACCGGAACCGTCGTCGTCCAAGGGTATCTCGCAACGGGTGTTTCCTCGGCTTCGCCGGCCGAAACGATCCCGGTCTACCTCTACGTCGACCTTGGGACGACCACGGCCCCCGTGATCAATTCGCTCTCAGTGGTATTCAACCAGTGTGCGAGCGCGACGGCCTGCCCCTAGCGAGGGCTCGGCATCTTCGAACCGCCGTCTACCGCGCGACCGCCGAACCCCTTCCTCGCTCCGGCGGGGTGGATCCACCGCCTCTGCCGCTCTTTAACGCTCGGCCGGTCCAAGGGATCGGCAGGGTGGCGCCCTACGGTTTGAACCTGGGTCCATGAGGAGTTCGAGACGGCCGTGGCACGGGCTGGGTCTGGCAATCCTCCTGCTGCTCGTCGTCATCCCGGCGTCCGCGTCGGCCGCCACCACCGTTCGCACTTTCTCCGGTTCTCCCTACCTCACGGTCAAAACCGCTCCCCTCGCGGCGCCCCCGGTGACGGTCGGGGCGCAAGTATTGGTCCACCTACGCGGCGCTCCCGGATACGCTGCGGCCGGGGTCCAAGGGACCTCCCGCGGCCTCGAAGGGACGCCGGTCGTTCTCGCGGCCTGCGTCGTGGCTTGCACCGATAGGTACCGTCCCGCGTCGGCTCCCGCCCTCCCGGCCCGGGACTACACCGAGCGCGTGATTTTCACCGTCGTCCAACCCGGGACCGCCGGACCGGCGGTGGGGTTCGACGTGGAGGTCGCGGTCCACCTCACGACCGGGTGGGTGTTTGGGAACGGGTACTTCTCGACGGGGGTCGCTACTGGAGCCGCCACTTCCACCATCACGCTTCGGCTGTATGTTGACCTCGGAGCCGCGCTACCCACCGTGACCAGCGTCGAGGTTACACTGAATCGATGCACCTCGACCACAGGCTGTCCATGAACTCGTCCGGTTCGATCCCCCCGGCGAAGACCGAGCCGGAGTCGTGGCGCGAGAGGGTCTCCGCGGCGCTGCCCCTTTTCCTCGTGGGCATCCTATGTGCCGGACTCGCGGTCTACCTTTACTTCGCCGGAACCACCACCCATTTCGGAGCGAGCGGAGCGGTACTTCTCCGGCCGTGGATTCTCTTTATGGCACTCGGAATCACCGGACTCTCCGCCGGAGTGGTCGCGCTCTTCGCCGAGGACGCCCTCGAGGTTCCCGGTGAAGTTGCGTCCGCTCCTGTCAAGCCTCTAACACCGATCCGCTCCAAGGAAAAGACTCCGGTTTTCTTCGGTCGCTCCCGGGAGAGCTACCCCGGACCGACCCCCGAGGAGCGGCCGGGGGTACCCGTGTCGGCCGCAGGGACAGCGCCCGGCGCCTCGGTCACCACAGGTCCAGCACCCCTGTCGACACCGGGTCGCCCCGTCGTCGACGCGCGCACGTGGGACGAATCGTTGACCGGCCCCACCGAGCCCCGCCGGTATCCGAAGGAGGTCTGGGACGAAAGCCCCGAAGAGTTCGAAGCAGCAGCGGCCCAGCCCGCGCCGCCGGCCGTCGTGCTGAGTCAGCTCGACGACCTCGAGATGTCGCTCCGAAAGAAGCCGGTGACCCCTCGAGCGGATTGAGTCGCTCGGCTCCGCTCGAAACGATTCGCGCTAACTGTTCCACCTCCCCGTGGGATTATACTCGCGGCAGCTTCTCCGACGGCGTTGACGCTGACGGCGGACCTGCTCGTCGCCGTCGCGTTCGCGTTCGCCTTCAGCATCGGCGCCCACTATACCGGCGCCTGCATGGGGATGCCCTACGCAGCGGGAGCGATCCGGCCGTGGCACGCACTCCTCCTGATGGCTTCCCTGGCCTTGGTCGGAGCGGCCTTCGCGAGCGGCCAGGTCGAATCGACCGTCGGTCACGGCATTCTGGGTGGGGGCACGGTCGCCCTGGGGGTGGCGCTCGCGATCGTCACCTGCGCTTTCGCGCTCACCAGCGTCTACAACCTCGTCACGATCCCCACATCGACGATCCAGATCCTCGTGTTCGCCACCGTGGGCGCGGGCCTAGCGGCGGGAATTCCCATTCATTGGAATACGATCGGATTGCTCGTCGTCCTGTGGGCGGTCGCCCCGTTCGCGGCGTTCGGCCTCGGGTTTCTGTTCGTTCGGGCTGCGGACCGGTACCGACCTCCGACCCCGTCCCCGGCGACGGGCCTTCGTCCGGCCCTGGGGCGGACCGCGGTCCTTGGCCTCGTCGGGGTCGGCGCCGCGGCGTCGTTTGCGATGGGGGCGAACGATGTCTCGAACGCCTCCGGGGGCCTCATTCAGACGGGGCTTTTCGACCTCTTTCTCGCGGGCGTGGTCGGAGGTCTCGGCATCGCCCTCGGAGTGCTGACGTGGGGTCGCCCCCTGCTCCAACGGGTCGCGTTCGACCTGGTCGAGCTCGACCCGCGAATGGCCACCGCCTCCCAGCTCGCCCAATCGACCGTGATCCTCGTTTCGGTGGCGTTCGGGCTCTTCACCTCCATGAACCAAGCGCTCGTCGGGGCGATGATCGGCGCCGGGATCGCGCGGCGGCGTTCGACCGTCCTGTGGAAGCCGATCCGCAGCATCCTCCTCGGATGGGCGGCCGGACCGATCTCCGGGGCTTCCCTCGGCTTCGGGTTGGTGTGGGCATTGACCCAGTTCCACGTTGATCTAGCGCCTCTCGGCGGCAGAGGAGACCCGAAGTTACCCGCCCGTTCCCTCCCCTTTAAGTAACCTAAGGTAATTGAGTAGAGTGAGGTTACGACAATGCCCGAACCGACCCGATCCATCGTTCATCGCTTCCCCGGCGTACCAACCCTCGAAGGAGCTGGAGTCCGACTTCGACGTTCGTTCTCGAACAACGAAGTGCCGCTCTTCGACCCGTTCCTCCTGCTCGACCGATTCGGCTCTTCGAACCCTGAGGACTACATGGCCGGCTTCCCCTGGCACCCGCATCGCGGCATCGAGACCGTGACGTACGTTCTCGAGGGCGAGGTAGAGCACGGCGACACCCTCGGGAACGCCGGGGTCATCGGCTCCGGTGACGTTCAATGGATGAACTCGGGCAGCGGGATCATCCACCAGGAGATGCCGAAGCGCAGCGAGGGCACGATGTCCGGCTTCCAACTGTGGGTGAACCTTCCCGCGAAGGAGAAGATGTCCGTGCCGGCGTACCGCGGCTTGACCAAAGCCGACTTCCCCGAGGTGACGACGGACAACGGCAGTCGGGTCAAGGTCGTCGCGGGAACTTACCGTGGCACCGAAGGCCCCGTGAAGGGGATCCCGGTCGACCCGACCTACCTCGATGTCACCGTACCGGCCGGCGGCTCCTTTGAGCTGACCCCTCCCTCTGGCTACACCGCATTCGCTCATGCCGTCACGGGAAACGTCCGATTCGACGGGGCTGACGAACAGTCCGTGGAGGCCGGTGAGACCGCCCTCTTCGGCCCCGGCGGACCGGTCCGGGCGCATGCTCTGGAGAACGACGCTCGGTTCCTGCTCGTCTCGGGACGCCCCCTCCACGAACCAGTAGCCTGGTACGGACCGATCGTCATGAACACCCAGGCTCAGCTGCTCGAAGCGATGCGCGAACTACGGGGCGGGGACTTTGTCAAGCACCGCCGACCGATCGTCGAAGAGTAGGCCCCTCGGCCCGCAGTCGTTCTAACGCGAAGCGCAGCACGCGGACCGAACGCGCGAACTCGGTAAGCGAGACCGACTCTCGGTCGGTGTGATCGAGCCGGGCTTCGCCGGGGCCGTAGGCGGCACCCGGCACGTGCCATACCGGCACCACGAGGTTCAGGTCGGACGTCCCCCCCTTCCGCCAGAGCGTCGGACGGCCGCCCGCGGCCCGGACCCCGGCCACCAGGCCCGCGACCACCGGATTGGTCCGCTCCACCTCGATCGGTTCGACCCGAATCTTCACCACGGGCCGGACCGCCCCCGCAGCGCGGGGCAACGACCGAAGAAGCTCCCGGGTCGATATTGTCGGTGGGAGTCGGAAGTCGACGGTGACCCGAGCGGTCTCCTCATCGCCCCTCCGGCGGCTATCGACCTCGATCACCTTCGCGGTCAGCGAGCGGAACGAGGATTCGTTCGCGTGTTCGGCGACGAACGCGCGGACCGCACCGACCCAGTCGATCGCCCGGTCCGTTGCGGTCGGGAACGGGGACGAGAAGTGGGTGCGGCCCCCGCGGAACGTGAGTTCCAGCTGGACCTCCCCTTTGTAACCGATCGTCACCCCGTCCCAGCCACTCGGCTCGCCCGCGATCACCGCATTCGGCCGCAGACGGGCGAGGAGGTGCCGAGCGCCCCGGCTGTCCGTCTCCTCGCCGACGGCGGCCACCACCACGTACTCCCCCGGGCCCGCCAGCCCGCAGCCGGCGAGCATCGCCGCCGCCAACGGCCCCTTCGCGTCCACGGTTCCTCGACCGTACAGACGGCCTGCCCTCCGGTGTACGGGTAGCCGACCCTCTACTGTGTCGATGTGGCCGAGAAACACCAATCGGGGGCGGCCCCGTCCGCGGCGGGCGATCCCGTTGCCGACCGCATCCGTTCGGACCGCGTAACCGAGTTCCCGGGCGATACGGAGGAATTCCCGGACGGCGCTCGCCTCCTTTCCGGAGGGGCTGTATTTCCGGACGAGCCGCTCCAGGACCCGAGTATCATCCACCGGCGACCACCTCGGCGATCGCCGTCAGGCCGGCCTTCCAGTCGTCCTCGGTGATCACGAGGGGAGGCAGCAGACGCATCACCGTCGACCCTGCCGAGATCGCGAGGAACCCTCGGGATTCGAGTTCCGCGAGGTACGGCGCGACCTTTTCCCGGAACTCCACTCCGATCATGAGGCCGAGACCGCGAACCTCCCGGACTTTCTCGGGAGGGAGGGCGGCGAGCTGCGCGAGTCCTCGCGTCCCCAAACGTTCGGCGCGTTCGGGGAGGTGATCGCGCACGAGAAGGTCGAGCGCGGCGAGACCCGCCGCGCAGGCCAATGGGTTCCCTCCGAATGTCGAGTGGTGGCTTCCTCGGAAGCGCGGAACGAGTTCGCTCGCCACCACGGTCGCTCCGATCGGAAGACCGCCCGCGAGCGACTTGGCGAGCAGGAGCATGTCCGGGACGACACCCCAACGCTCGAACGCGAACATACGACCGGTCCGGCCGAGGCCCGTCTGGACCTCGTCGAACGCGAGCAGTGCCCCGGTGCGCTCGGTGGCGACCCGGGCTGCGCGCAGGTATCCCTCCGAGGCGACGTGGACCCCGCCTTCGCCCTGGACCGGCTCGAGCAGCACGAGCGCTGTGGTCTCGTCGACGGCGGTCTCGAGCGCGGCGGCGTCATTGAACGGGACGTGAACGAACCCTGGCACGAGCGGCTCGAACGGCTCCTTGAGCTCTCGCCGCCACGTGGCGCTCAGGGCGCCCATCGTTCGTCCGTGGAATCCCCGCATCGCGGCGACGACCTTGATGCGGCCCGTGACGGACCGGGCGACTTTGAGGGCGGCCTCGGCCGCCTCGGTCCCCGAGTTCGAGAGGAAGACGCTTCCGAAGGAGGGCGGCAGCAAGGAGAGCAATCGGTCGATGAACGCGGTGCGGACCGGGTTGGAGTATCCGCTCCCCAGGTAGAGCAGCTCCTTGGCCTGCGCTTCGATCGCGCGCACCACCTCGGGAGGGCTGGAACCCAGGTTGCCGACCCCGTGCGTGGCTCCGAGGTCGATGTACGTGCGACCGGTCTCGTCCCAGAGGTGGGCGCCGCTTCCCCGGACGAGGGTGAGGCGCTTCGAAGTGGACGCCGCGAATTCCTTCGGCGCGGGCGGTCCCGCGCCGCTCATTCGAACACCGTTCCCTGCCCGCGCAGGGCGGCTTCCACGGGAGCGAATCCCCCGGAGGGAGCGATCACGACGTGGGGTACCCCTCCCTCGCGAGCCTCGCGCGCCGCGAGGAGCTTCTTGCGCATTCGACCCCGGGCGAACCCGAGCGCTTCTTCGAACGCTTGCGGGCTGACTCGGGGAATAAGCGAGGTCGGGTCCTCTGCGTCGCGCAGGAGACCCGGAACGTTCGTCAGCAGTAAGAGCGCCTCGGCCCCGAGGGCCACCGCGACCTGGGCCGCCGCCCGGTCCGCGTCGACGTTGACTACCTCGCCCAAGGCGGTGATGGCCGGAGGTCCCACGACCGGTGCGATCCCAGCCTCGAGGAGGAGACGCAGGAGATCGGCGTTCACCTTCTCGACGCTTCCCGAGAGGTCGTCGGTGAGGTGGACCGTGCGGCCGTTGACGACCGCCCTCGTTCCTTCCTTGCGACGGGCGACCAGAAGACGGTCGTCGACACCGGAGAGACCGAGCGCCCGGACCCCGCGCTGGCCGAAGGCGGCGACGATCTCCGTCTGGACTTTTCCCGCGAGCGCGAGGACCACGACCTCGAGGTGGGCCGCGTCACTGCGGCGAGAAACGACGCCGCTCGGGGACGTGTAGTACTCGGCGGGCTGTCCGAGCGCCGTTCCGAGCTGGTCGACCTCCTTCGAACCGCCGTGGACGAGGACGAAGTCCTTCCGGCCGGCGAGGTCGGAGATCACCGGGTCGAGGGAGTTGCCCGCCGCGCCCCCGACCTTCACGACCAGCGTCACGGAGCGGTCCTAGATCGGGTGCAGGCCGAGGAACTCGAGGCCGGTCGTTTCCGGAATTCCGCGACGGATGTTGAAGCACTGAACAGCGTTGCCGGCGGCCCCTTTCATCAGGTTGTCGAGGGCGGCAAGGGCGACCACTCGGTCCCCATGAGGGTCGGACGCGAACCCGAGGTCGCAATAATTGGACCCCGAAAGGATCTTCGGTTCGGGTTCGCGGTGGATCCCGTCGGACTCGTGAACGATCCGCACGAACGGCTCGTCGCCGTAAGCGGAGCGGTACGTCCGCCAGAGCTCCTTGTCGTCCACCACGTGGTTGACGGAAGCATGGACGGTGGAGAGGACCCCCCGAACGGCCTCGACCGCGTGGCAGGAGAGAGCGACCCGCGCGCCCGTTTCCTGCTCGATCTCGGCGGTGTGGCGGTGGCCGGCGGGGGCGTACGCCCGCATCACGCCCGAGCGCTCCGCGTGCCGTCCCGCCGGCCCGGTGTCCTGGCCGCTCGCCGAGGATCCGCTCTTCGCGTCGATCACGACGGGCCGGGGTTCGACCCATCCGCGGTCGACGAGCGGTTTCAACGCGAGGATCGAGGCCGTGGCGATGCACCCGGGAACGGCGATCAACCGGGCGCTCTTCAGTTCGGAACGGTGCAGCTCGGGGAGTCCGTAGACGCTTTTCGCGAGGAGCTCGGGGTGGGCGTGGGCGGTCGGGTAGTACTCGGCGTAGCGGGCCGCGTCCTTGAGCCGAAAATCCGCCGCCAGGTCGACGACGAACTCGTTGGTCTCGAGGAGGCTCGGCATCCGCGCCATCGATTCGCCGTGCGGCGTCGCCACGAACGTGGCGTCCGCGGGACGGAGTTCGTCATGGGGACTGAACGTCAGAGAGGTCGCTTTGCGAAGGTTGGGATGCGCCCGCCAGACGGGCCGGCCCGCCATCGAGTCCGAGGTGACCTGGGCGACCTCCGCCTCGGGGTGACGGAGCAGAAGGCGAAGGAGTTCGCCGCCCACATAGCCGGATCCGCCGACGATCGCGACCTTCATTTCCGCGCGACCCCGACCGCGTAGTCGACCACTCGTCCGGCGATGTCGACGCCCGTTGCTGCGGCGAGCGTCTTGAACTCGGGGGTCGGGTTGACTTCGTGCACGACGAGGCCGGAAGGCGATTCCATCAGGTCGACCGCCAGAACGCCGCCTCCGACTGCCTCGGCGGCGCGGAGCGCCAGGTCCACGAGCTCGTTTGAGTGCGGGGCTGCCTCGGCGGACGCGCCTCGGGCCGCGTTCGTCCGCCAATCGACCGAATTGCGGTACATGGCGGCCACGACCTCGCCGCCGACCACGAACGCCCGAAGGTCCCGGTCCGGCTTCGGAACGAACTCCTGGACGTAGAACACCGAGTGGATCGGCGAGGAGAGGGCGCTCTTGTGCTCGAGGATCTGGAGCGCATCCTCGGCGTTGTCGACCTTGGCCATCAAACGACCCCAGGAGCCGATGGCCGGCTTCAATACCGCCGGATAACCGATCTGCTCGATCGCGGTCATCGCCGCTTCGGGAGAGAGCGCCACGACCGTGCGGGGCGTCGGAATGTGACGTGCGGCGAGCCGCAGCGAACACAGCACTTTGTCGCCCGCGAGCTCCACCACAGCCGGGGTGTTCACGGTGGGAACGCCGTAGGCCGAGTAGCAGTGCACCGCGTAGAGCGACCGCGTGTGGGATACCGAACGGTTCAGGACCACATCCGGTAGGTCGGCGGGCGCTTCGAGGCCGAACGTCACCACGCCGTCGTCGAGCCGGACGACCGGGATTCCGCGCGATTCCGCCGCCGCGAGGATCGCCTTTTCCTCGGGGCGGATGATCGTGTAGAAGACCCCGAGCCGGACCCCGTTACTCACCCCAGTCCTCGGCTTCCTTCGGGGCGGGTTGGAAGGAGAACGGCGCGTTCCCGAGAACCTCGAGTTCCGTTCCGCAATCCGGGCAGGGGAAGACCTCGCCGAGCACCATGCCGTGTTTCTCTACCTTCGCGTCGCACTCTGGGCAGTTTGTCATTTTCGTTCCTCTTCGAGCAGCTCCTCGATCAGCGCGACCTTGCGGTCGAGCGAGGAGAGGGAAGCGACCCGGGCCGCGAGTCGGGCACGGGCGGAAACGACCTGACGGCCGACCGCCTGCGGACCCGGTCCGCCGGGCGAATCGCGGCGAGCGAGGGCCGCCGTCGGGTCGAGAAGTCCAGAATCCTGAGAACGAAGCAGGGGAAGGCCGGCGTGCACGGAGGCGGAATTGACCGGCCCGGCCGCGGCCGCATAGAGCTGGCTCACCGATTCGTGAGCGGTTCGGAACGGCACCCCCTGGGCCACGAGCCGTTCCGCGATGTCGGTGGCGAACAACTCAGGGTCCTGGGAGGCCGCCAGGAGTCGGGCATGGTCGAACTCCATGCCTTGGACCACGACGCAGAGAGCGTCCAACACTCCGAGGACGGTTCCGACGGCGTCGAGGACCGGGGCCTTGTCCTCCTGAAGGTCCCGGTCGTAGGCGAGCGGCAGGCCCTTCAACGTCGTCAAGAGCGCCACGAGGTCGCCGATCGTTCGTCCGGCCTTCCCTCGCACGAGCTCCGCGGCATCCGGGTTCCGCTTCTGGGGCATGAGGCTACTGCCCGAGCCGAGGGCCGGAGACCGCTCGAGGAACCCGAATTCCTTGGATGCGAACACCACGACCTCTTCCCCGAGGGCGCTCGCATGGACCGAGAGCAGGGCGAGGTCGAACAGCAGCTCGGCGAACGGGTCCCGGTCGCTCACCGCGTCCATCGAGTTCTCGAAGGACCGGTCGAACCCGAGTCGCTGTGCCGTGTACGCCGGGTCGACCGGAAGCGTCGAGCCGGCCAGCGCCCCGGCCCCGAGCGGGCTCACGTTCGCGCGCTCGGCGGTGGCGAAGAGTCGGTCGAGGTCCCGGTCGAAACGCCAGAAGTGGGCGAGTAGGAAGTGGCCCACCGTGACCGGTTGGGCCCGCTGGAGGTGAGTATAGCCCGGCATGGGCACGGTCGCCTCGACGCTCGCCTTCGCGAGGAGGAGCTCTTCGAGGCGAACGAGCGCGGTGGCAACCTGGTCCACCGTGGCCCGCAGGTAGAGTCGCTCGTCCAGGGCGATCTGGTCGTTGCGGCTCCGAGCGGTGTGGAGCTTCCCGCCGAGAGGCCCCACGAGGTCGGTCAGTCGAACCTCGAAGTTGGTGTGCACATCCTCGAGCTCGTCGCGCCACGGGAACGAGCCTTCCTGGATCTCCCGGCCGATTGCTCGCAGACCCTCGCAGAGCCGGCCGGTCTCGGTAGGAGAGAGCAACCCTACGTGACCCAGCATCTCGGCGTGCGCTACGCTGCCCGCGAGGTCGAAGCGCGCGAGCGATCGGTCCACCGACAGGGAAGCCAGGAACCCGGCCTGGGGTGTGCGAACATACGATGGCGCAGGAGAAGAATCGGTCATGGAATGGTGCGCACCGGGCGCGCTCAGGTCCGTAGGTCCGGGGTCTTGACCGCCTTCGGCCGGGCCCGGGCCCCGACGGCGGCCCACGTTCGCGCCGGGAGCCCCCAGACGTAGATGAACCCCTCCGCCATCTGTCGGCGGTACTCATCCCCGGAGGAGTAGGTCGCGAGCTGGGGCTGGTAGAGAGCGAGCGGGGAGCGGCGCCCCGAGACGTGGGCGGACCCCTTGAAGAGCTTCATCGTGACCTCGCCGGTCACTCGCTCTTGGGTGGCTTCGACGAACGCATCGAGCGACGTCCGTAGGGGAGTGAACCAGAGGCCGTCGTAAATCAACAGGGTGTAGCGCTGCTCGACCGTGCGCTTAAAATCGAGGAGGTCGCGCGGGAGGATCAGGGCCTCGAGCGCCTGGTGGGCGGCGATCAGCACCACCGCCGCCGGACATTCGTAGACCTCCCGGGACTTAATCCCGACCACTCGGGACTCGAGATGGTCGATCCGACCAACTCCGTGCGCCCCGGCGGTGCGGTTGAGCCCGGCAATCAGTTCGTGGAGGGGAGCCCGGTGGCCATTGACCGCGACGGGCAACCCCTTCTCGAACGCGATGGTCACGTACTGGGCCTTCGCCGGCGCCTCCGAAGGTGCACAGGTCCATCCGTAGGCCTCCTCGGGTGGCTCGACCGACGGGTCCTCGAGAATGCCGCATTCCACAGAACGTCCCCAGAGGTTCTCGTCGACGCTGTAGGGCGAGGCCTTCGTCGCGTCGACCACGATGCCGTGCTCGCGAGCGTAGACGATCTCGTCTTCTCGGGTCATGGCCCATTCGCGCGCCGGGGCGATCACGGTGAGTTCGGGGGCGAGACCGGTCGTCGATAGGTCGAAACGGACCTGGTCGTTGCCCTTCCCGGTGCAACCATGGGCGACAAACTCCGCCCCCTCCCGGTGCGCCACCTCGACCAGGTGACGAGCGATGAGCGGCCGGGCGAGCGCGGTACTCAGTGGATAGACGCCCTCGTAGAGAGCGTTCGCGCGAAGGGCCGGAGCGATGAACTCCTCGGCGAACTCCTGGCGCGCGTCGGCCACGTAGGCTTCGGTGGCACCCGAAGCCTTCGCTTTCGCACGGACCTTCTCGAGGTCGACGGGCTGACCGACATCGACGGTCATCGACACCACGTCCGCGCCCTTCGTCTCCATCAGCCAAGGGATCGCGACCGAGGTGTCGAGCCCTCCCGAGTACGCGAGTACGACCTTGGGCTTCGCGGCAGCGCGCTTCACAGAACGAAACGCACGAGAGACAGAGATTTATACCGTGTGGCCGTCACCGGACAGTTCTGGACCAAAGTGTCCGAAATTAGACAATCATGCCCGACGAGTCGGTTGCGGAAAGGGTCCGGGAGTATCTCGACGCGCATCCCGCGCTCGGCGACGCCCTCCGGATGAGGATCGGCAACTATTCGGCGATCGCTCGGCGAGTCTCCGCGGACCTCGGTGTGCCGGGCACCGACGCGGTCTTGGCGGCGTGCCGCCGGTACCCGCACGGGCGGGCGGAGAGCGCCCGGGAGGCGGGGGTACATCGCGTGATGCGGAAGAGCCGCATCGAGACTCGGACGAAGGTCGCCGCGGTCACGCTGAGCCAGGGGGCGGATGTCCTCCAGCGTCTCGGGGACGTGGTCGAAGAGCTCCTCGACGAGAACCTCCTCTGTCGGGTGATCCAGGTTTCCCGCGGAACGGTCGTTATCGTCGACGAGGACTCCGTGCCCCGCGTCCTTCGTCGGTTGCGGGAGAGCCAGCTGATCTCGGTCCGCAAGAACTTGGTCGAGGTCGCCGTCACCAGCCCCGAGAGCATCGAGGAGACCCCGGGACTCCTCCGCCATCTCGCCGGCGTGCTCGCCTCGCAGGAGATCAACATCGTGGAGGCGCTCTCCTGCTACACCGACACGATCTTCCTCCTGCAAGAGGACGACCTCACGGCCGCGTTGGGGGCGCTGACAAAGACCGTATCCTAAGTCGTTCCTCGCCTCCGAGAACGACGCGCGTCCGACCGAAAATACGAAAGATACGGGGTGCGACTGAAATTCAGTAGCACGAATTCCGAAGACGACATAACCGTTATGTGGGACCGAGGTTAGGTCCGGACATGGGCGGGCCCGCCCCTTCCTCGACCCTGCCGCCCGGCTCGTTGGCTCCGGCGCGCTCTGCGGTTCTGACCCTCCGGGAGAAGTTCCTCATCGTAGTGGTCTACGCCGTTATTGCGGTCGCCACCACGGTCGGTTTCCTGCTACTGTTGGTGGTTTCGAAGTCCTACGCGCTCTTTCTGCCACTCGGGGTCCTGAGCTTCACGCTGGGGCTCCGCCACGGCGTCGACGCGGACCATATCTCGGCGATCGACAACACCACCCGGAAGCTCCTCCAACAGGAGCAACGCCCCCTCACCGTCGGGACCTGGTTCTCTCTGGGCCACTCGACCATCGTCATCGGGATGATCGTCGCGTTGGTCTTCGCGTTCGACTTCGTGAACCATACCTACGGAACGTTCGCCACAGTGGGCTCGGTCCTCGGCACGATCGTCTCCGGGGCGTTCCTCTGGATCATCGGGCTGATCAACCTGGTCATCGTCCTCGAGATCTACCGTATTTTCCAGGGACTTCGGGCGGGGCACCTCTCCGAGGAAGCCCTCGAAGAGCAGCTCAACAAGCGCGGTTTCATGAACCGCTACTTCGGCCGCCTCTTCCGAATCGTCAACCGGCCCTGGCAGATGTATCCGGTCGGCGTTCTGTTCGGGCTCGGATTCGACACCGCTACCGAGGTGACCGTGATCGCCCTCACGCTGGGCCTGTCGACCGGGCTGGCCCCCGTTCCGGTCTGGACCGCGCTCCTCATGCCGTTCCTGTTCACCTGCGGCATGGTCGTCGTGGACACCACCGACGGGATCGCGATGCGCTACGCCTACGGGTGGGCGTTCCTGAAGCCGATCCGAAAAGTGTACTACAATCTGACCATCACGATCATCTCGGTGCTGGTGGCCTTCGCCATCGGGACCCTCGAGGTCCTTACCGTGGTGGCCGCCGAACTCGGCCTCTCGGGCCCGTTCTGGAACAGCCTGAACTCCGTCAACGGTGAGGCCGCCTGGCAGTACGTCGGCTTTGGTATCATCGCCCTCTTCGTCGGCACCTGGCTCGTCGCCATGGCCATCTACCGACGACGGGGCTACGAGGAGATCGGCTTCCCACCCCGGCTGCCACCGACCACCGGACCCGAACGAGCTCCCGCCGCTCCGGTGTCCGAACAATGACGTCCCGCGTCGTCCGCGTGGGTGTTTCGCTCGAACCCGAGCTGCTGGGACAGCTCGATGCGTGGGTCCGCGAGCGGAACAGCCCGAGCCGGTCGGACGCCATCCGGGCCTTGATTCGAAAAGAAGTGTCCGACCGGACGCTCTCGGACCCGGACTCCGACGCGCTCGGGGTGGTGGCGCTTCTCTACCGCCACGACACCCCGAACGTGCTCCAGCGCCTCACGGCCGCCGAGCACCGCTGGGGAGAGCACGTCCGGTCGACCTCGCACGTTCACCTCGAAGGGGACGCGTGCGCGGAGGTGGTCCTGCTGCTCGGCCGGCGACGGGAGATCGAGAAAGCCGCCGAGGACCTGCGAGGGGTGAAAGGGGTCCTCGACGGGGGATGGCTCGTGACGGCGCCGTCGGTCGCCGGCGGCCGGACGGGCCATCATCACCCCCACGGCGGCCGAGGGTGACGCGCCCCACGCGCTCGCGCCCGGAAGACCGGTTGGCCCAGGTCGTCCTGGACCAGTGCCTCGCGGTGCGGCGCGGGGAGACACTCACGGTCGAGACCTGGGACCACGCGCTCCCGTGGGCCCGGGCCTTCGTGCTCGAGGCCCGGCGTCGCGGATGCGAGCCGACGCTCGTGGTCGAGGACGAAGCGGCGTTCTTCCGCTCGCTCGCCCAGTCGGGCTCGCGTACGGTTCCGAGCGCTCCGGCGGCGATCGCAGAGGCGAGCGACGCCTACGTCTACTTCCCGGGCCCCGAGCATTTCCCCCGTCTGCTGGGTCTCTCGGCCGAGGAACTGGATGCGGTGCTGGGTCGCCACGGCGCGGGATGGTGGAGGGCGGCGCGGCGAGCGGGGCTCCGAGCGGCGCGCATCGCGGTCGCCGCGGCGACCGCCCCGGCGGCCGCCCGCTTCGGGGTGGACCGGGACGCGTGGCAACGGGAACTGGTCCAGGGAAGTCTCGTCGCCCCCGACCGACTCGCCCGGGCGGCCGGTCGGTTGGTCCGACGGCTGCATCGCGCCCGCCAGGTTCACCTTCACCATCCGAACGGGACCGACCTCACGGTCGAAGTGTTGCGGGCCCCCCCCGTGGTCGAGGATGGTCGGGTGGACCGCGCGGACCGTCGCGCCGCCGGCTGTGGACTCAGATCCCGACGGGGGTGGTGGCGGTTCCGCTCGTTCCCGGGGTCGCCGACGGCGTTTGGGAGCCGAATCGAGAAACCTACAACCGCTTCGCAGACCCTCCGGTCGCGCTGGGCGCTCGATTTTCGTTCCGACACGGTCGACTTACCGAGTATTCGTTCGACCGAGGCGGTGCGGCGTTCTCGCGCGAGTACGCCCGGGGAGGACGGGGTCGTGAGATCCCCGGGGCATTGACCTTCGGCGTCAACCCTGCGATCTCCCGCGCGCCCGAGGTGGCCGATGTTGCCATGGGGTCGGTGAGCCTTCTGCTGGGCGGGAATCGTTCGCTCGGAGGTCGCAATCCCTGCCGCTTCTCCTACCTCACGACGCTTGCCGGCGCGACCGTGGAGCTGGACGGACTGCCGTTCCTCGAGGAAGGCGTCCCCGTGGACTGACGGCCGCGTTCCCGCTGAACGGCGCGGGAGTTCGACCTACGACGAGGGAGGCACGTCGATCCGTCGGGCGAGCTCGAGAAGGAGCGTCCCGGCAACCTCGAGGTGACGCGCCGAAACCTGCTCGACGTTCACGCCGATAGGAACCTGGAGGTGCTCCGCACGGGCCATCTTCGCGACCCCTTCCCAGACCGAGACCGCAATCTCAACACTCCGGCGGGCGGCGTCGCTCTCTTCCCCACCTAAGATGGTGCGTTCCGCAGAGTCGGGAAGGTCGGCGCCCAGCCATCGGACGAACTCCGCGTCCTGGTCGTCCGCGATCGGCGCGACGCTGAGGAGGACGGCCGCGGGAGGGATGGAGGCCTGGCGACAGAGCAGGTCGTACTGCTGCAGGACCTTGCGCGCCGCCTCGGCGTCGAACAAGAGTTGCGTGGTGAAGAACGACGCCCCGGCCCGGGTCTTGGCGAGCATCCGGTGCGCTTCCCCGGTCCGTTGCGGGATCGCGATGTTGCCGATCGCTCCCCCGGCGGCGGCGAAGATCGGTCGACAGATCCGGTCCGCCTCCGCGACCGGAGGTCCCGGATACGGGATGTATCGGCTGCTGCCCCCGACCAGGACGGCGTGCCGGATCCCGCGCTCGACCGTTTCCTGAGCCCATCGCTCGAGCGCCTTCGAATCGGCCAGGTGCGCCACGACCTTGTTCAGAATGACCTCGCGCCCAGTGCGCTCCGTGAGCGCGTGCGCGTACGCCGAGAGGTCGCCCGACCGGTAGTGGGGCTGTCCTTCGTGGTTCTCGTCCACGAGTTCGGGAATGTCGAGGGCATCGAGCCGGGGAACCGTCTCGATCAACCAGACGAGCGCGGACGTGCGCTCCTCGACGCGATGGGCGGGGGTTCGGGCGGGCGACGGAACCGGCTCGAAGAGGAGCGGAGAGGCGCGCAGCGCCTCCGAAAGAGGACGAACCATGCTCGGGGACCCGCGGGTCGACCTCGGGGGAGTCGAACGGAATAAAGCGTTTCGTCTCCGCCCGCGTTTGCAAAGAGCGTAACCGCCGGTCGTGCCGAGCAACGGCGAACTCGTGAGTCGGCGGAGGCGCGCGAGGCTTCCGGACCTGTCCGAACGTTCAAGACGCACCGGACTCTCGACCTCCTATGAGCGACCACCGGCTCGGGCCCGCCCTCTCGATGGTCCGGCAGGGACTCTCGGTCGGCCGGGAATTCGGCCTCCACTCACTCGAGGCGCTTCTCTGGGTCGCGGAATCGGTCGAAGAGTCGGTCTACGTGCCGAGGTCCCTCGTTCGAAGGGACGAGGGGCTCTCGTTCACCCTCGCGAACCCACCGCTTCGGGTCGGCGCGTTCTCGTCTCTGCGTCTCTATGTGGACCGAGTCGAGGTTCCGGCGGGACAAGTACGAGTGGGTACGGGCTCACCTCTGCTCTGGCGGAGCGCCGCCGAGATCAGCCGGTCCGCGCCTCTCGAGCTTCGTCCCGGCGACCCCACCCGGGTACGGCTCGACCGGGTTGCGCCCGTCGCGGAACGAGAGGTAACGGTCCGGCTGGAACTCCAAAATGTCGCCATTCCACCGTTGGTCTGGTTCGAATTCACCGAAGCCCCGCGAAATGAGGCTCCGCCGTGAAAACCTCGGTCGGCTCGCCCTCGAATCCACCGCCCACGGTGCCGGTATTGCTCACGAGTCTCGCGTCCGCCGTCCTCCTCGACGGTCGGGGCGACCTCGAGCTCCCTCGGGAGACTCGAGGGGCCGTGATCGACTGGGGCGGGGTCTACGGGCAGCTGATCCGGCTCTCGGGCCCGTGGCGCCTTTCCCTTTCGGCCGGGTCGGGGGTCACCGCCCTACCGGATTGTCTCGTGGACGTCGAGAAAGCTCCCGGTCGCTGGCGCAGCCGCCATCGACTGGGTCGGTTCGAGTTTGTTCAGGACGTCACCGCCGTCCCTTCTCCCTCGGGGGCGGTTCGCACTCTGTCGTTCTCGGTCCCGGAAGGACCCGCCGCGTCGCTGCTCCTCGTGAGCACGTTCGCACCGTTCCTACTGCCCGTCTTGGTCGAAGGGATCCGCCCCACGTCGTTCCACGTAGAGACCGCATCCCGGGGACTGACCGTACGCCAGCGGGGGTTCGCCCTCGACTATCGCTCAAGCCTCCCTCCCTCCCGGATGTTCCTGAACCGGGCCGCCTGGGCGGGAGGACGATTCGAGGGACCAGTCGAGCAGATTGCCTCGCACCACGAACTCACCGTGACCCCGGGCCATCCCGCGGTGATCTCGTTCCTCCTCTCGGGGGGACTCGAACGGGACCTTGGGCCAACGAGTGCGGCCGACACCGCGCTTTCGGACCCGGACGCCGCGGCGCGGGCCATCGACACAGCCGATCAAACCTGGCAACAAAGCACACCGATCCTCCGGTTCCCGAACGACCCGGCGCTCGAACGGGCGTACGAGTTTGCGCGGGCGGCTCTGCGTCGACTGTACACCTCTCCCGGTGAGGGACTGACGGGGTTGGTCGCGGGCTACCCGTGGTACTCTTCGATCTGGTGCCGCGACCTCGCGTGGATGCTGCCGGCGACTTTGTGGCTGGGAGACTTCGACTGGGTAGCACAGTCGCTCGCCTCGGTGTTCCGGTTCCAGCTACGCGCGGAGGTGCCGATGCTCGGCGGCGAGCCGGGAGAGCTCCCGATGCAGATCTCTCCGGGACCGATCTTTCTCTACGGAACTTCGGACACGACCCTCTACTATCCCGGTCTCGTCGCCCAGTACGTTCGTCACTCCGGCAAGGCGGAGACCGCGGCCGCGTGGTCGACGGTCATCGAACGGATCCTCCGATGGGGGCAGGCCCGCACCGACCCGGACACGGGGCTGCTCCGCCACGGAGGCGAGGCCGAGGAAATCGCCACCGCCACCGAGCAGCTCAGTCGCGTCCGGTACGGCATCGACTCCCCCGACACCACGATCTGGGATTCGGTGAATCGTCGGGAGCACGCCATCGACGTCCAGGTCCTCTGGCGCCAAGCCCTGCTCGCGGCCGCAGAACTCCAAGCCCGAGGGGCGAATCCCACACCGGGGCGGGATTGGGTGCAAGCCGCGGACCGTATCGCGCGGTCGGTCCGGGAGTTCTATCCCTGGTCCGAAGAAGGGTATCTCTACGACTCCCGTCTCGGCGGCAAACCGGTCGCCCGGTTGCGACCCAACGCCTTGCGCGCCGTGACCTCGGGCATTCTCGACCGCGACCTGTGTGAGGCTATCGTGAAGCGGGCGGCAAAGGAGGACCTCACTACGCCGTGGGGGGTCCGTACGCTGTCCGCGAAGGATCCGGGATACGACCCGCAATCGTACCACGACGGAGAGGTGTGGACAATCGCCACCGCTTGGGCCGCCGAAGCGGCACTGGCGGTGGGAGACTCCGCGCTCGGGATGCGGTATCTGAGAACGATCGGAGAGCGGATGGACGCCGAGGGAGGATGGGCCAACGAGTGCTACCGGGGCGACCGGCCGGAGGCGTTCGACTCCTGCTTTCTGCTGGGTTTCAGCGTCGCACCGTTCCTGACGACTCTTTTCGAGCGCCTCTGGGGACTCTCGGTCGACGCACGTGTACCGCGCCTCGAGGTCGCCCCCTGCTTCCCGCTCGACTGGGATTCGGCATCGCTCGAACAGCTGAGGGTCGGCTCGGGAGTCGCAGCGCTGGATTGGACGCCGAAGCGAACGCGAATCTCCTGGTCCGGAGCCCAGCCCCTCCAGGTGAGCTTGCGCGCAGGGAACGCGGTCGTGCCTCCCGGAGGCTCGGTCGACCTGCCTGCCCACCCCTCAACAACCTAAATCGTCGACAGCCGGGACCGTTGGCCAGAGCCTTCTTATTCTTCGGACACAGGACGGACTGATGCCCTCAGCGATTGAGGTGGACGGCCTCGTCAAGCGATACGGGACCCTCGCGGCGGTCGACGGAATCGGATTCTCTGTGGCACCGGGCACCGTCTTTTCCTTCCTCGGACCGAACGGGGCCGGCAAGACGACGACCACCGAGATCCTCGAGGGCTTGCGCCGCCGCACCGACGGTGAGGTGAAGGTCCTGGGCCTCGACCCGTGGACCGACGGCACGGAGCTCCACCGTCGCATCGGGGTCATCCCGCAGGATTTCCGGTTCTTCGAGAAGATCACGCCGAAGGAGGCGATCGTGTACTATCGTGCCCTTTTCGGAACGAAGGCCGACCCGGGCGCTCTCCTCCAACAGGTCGAGCTCTCGGACAAGGCCAACTCCCGATACGATACCCTCTCGGGCGGGCAGAAGCAAAAGTTCGGCCTCGCCCTCGCGCTCACGAACGACCCCGAGATCTGCTTCCTGGACGAGCCGACCACCGGCCTCGACCCGACCGCCCGCCGGGCGATCTGGGCGGTGATCCGAAAACTGAAACACGAGGGCCGCACGGTCTTCCTGACGACGCATTACCTCGAGGAGGCGGAGATGCTCGCCGACCAGGTGGCGATCATTCACCACGGCAAGATCATCGCTGCCGGTAGCCCGGCGGAGATCATCCGGGCGCACGGGAGGCCCGCGCGCATGACCGTGGAGGGGAGCCCGGCGCTCGCGACGTACCTCCGAATGAACCTCGGCGCCTCCGCGGTCGAGGAGGACGGCAAAGTATCGGTGACCCTGAACGACAAAGGGGACGCCCTCAAGATCCTGACCGCCATCGAAGCCAGCGGACTCCCCTGGAGTTCGTTCACGACAACGAACGACACCTTGGAGGACGTCTTCGTCCGCCTGGTCGGTCAGATGGACGAAGGGGCGCTCAAAACGGGGGCCGCTCCATGAGGATGCGCAATGTCGGCGCCGATTTCCAGATCGTCGCTCGAACCTACTTCCGGAATCCGGTAGCCCTCTTCTTCTCGCTCATCTTTCCGATCATCCTCATCTCGCTGTTCGGGCTGATCTTCTCCGGCGCGGCCACCACCACGGCGACCCTCATCGTCGTCAACGACGACCACGCTCCGGGCGGCGGGTTCACCCCGGTGAGCGTGGCGTTCCTCTCGGCGCTCAACAACACCACGGTCGTCAAGGTCCAGGTCGTCTCGGTCGGCGCCCAGAACCTCTCTTCCTACCTCGGACAGAACGGCGATTCGGCCGGCATGGTGATCCCGGCGGGGTTCCAGAACGATTACCTCAACCATACGCCGGTGAACCTCACCGTCTACACGAATCCCGAGGACGCCTCGACCGCGGGCGCGGTCCTGGGCGCTCTCCGGGGGGTCGTCGACGGATTCAACTGCGGCAGGTCGTGCCTGCAGACGGTCGGCTACTCCAATCATAACGTCGGGAGCCAGGTGTACACGTACATCGACTACCTCATCCCCGGCCTCATCGGATTCGCGATCCTGACGAGCCCGATGTTCTCGATGGTGGACATCGCTTCCTCCTACCGGAAGGACGGGATCTTCCGGGAGCTCTCGCTCACTCCGCTGACCCGGGCCGAGTGGTTGACCTCAAGGATCCTCTGGTACGTCGCGTTGACGTTCGTGACGAGCGCCATCATGATCGGCGCGGGGATCTTCCTCTTCGGGGCCCACGTCACGCTCACGGCCGGAATGATTCCGTTCTTGATCGTCGGCCCGTTCTTCTTCGTCTCCCTCGGAATGTTGGCCGGGTCGGTGGCGAAGACCCCCGAGAGTGCGGCGCTGATCGGCAACATCATCACGTTCCCGATGATGTTCCTCTCGGGGACGTTCTTCCAGGTTTCGAGCATGCCGCCGGGCCTGCAGGCGTTCGCCCGCATCCTGCCGCTCTACTACGTGATCGACGGCATGAACCAGGTGATGCTCTTCTCGAACACCGCGCGGGCGTTCACCGACCTCTTGGTCGTGCTCATCGGCTCGATCGTGGTGTTCCTTCTCGCCATCCGGCTGTTCAAGTGGCGGGACGAATGAAGACCTCATCCTCTCCGCCGAAGGTCGACGGGTCCGAGTTCCGAAACGTGATGGCCCGCTGGGCGACCGGAGTCTCGGTCGTCACGGCGCGCGACGGGCCACTCGACGCCGGTCTCACCGTGAACGCGTTCCTCTCCGTCTCCCTCGCCCCGCCCTCCGTCCTCGTGAGTCTCACCGAGGACTCCGACACGACCCCGGTGATCGAGCGCACGGGACTCTTCGCGGTCAATTTCCTGGCGGCGGACCAGCGCGCGCTGAGCGAGCGGTTCGCCCTCCCGAACTCTCCCGCGGAGAAGTTCGCCCAGGTCGCCGTCCATCGCGGGTCGACAGGCCTCGCCCTGCTCGACGGCACCCTCGCTACGCTCGAATGCCGGATGATGTCCCGCATTCCCGCGTACGACCACGTCCTCTTCCTCGGTGAGGTCGTGGACCTAAAGTTCGGCCGGGACGCCCCGCCGCTCCTTTTTTTCCAATCCGCCTACGCGGGGCTCGACACCGCCGGTCGGGGTAACTCCGGGAAGCCGGCGAAACCGTAGGCGTTGTGGCTTTAACCCCCTCCGAACGTGGTCTATCGATGGCCGGGGAACGCCGCGCGGTGAAGGTCGCGATCGTGGGCAGCGGCCCCGCCGGGCTCACCGCCGCCCTCTATGCGGCACGCGCCGAATTGAAACCGCTCGTGATCACCGGGGTCCCCGCCGGAGGCCAGCTCCTCATCACCACGGACGTCGAGAACTACCCCGGTTTCCCCGAAGGGATCCAGGGCCCCGAGCTCGTCGACCGGATGCGACGTCAGGCCGCCCGATTCGGAGCGGAGTTCGTGGACGACAACGTGACCCGGGTCGATTTCTCGCATCGCCCGTTCGTCCTCGAGACCGGCACGAACGGCACCGTGCGGGCGGACGCCGTGATCGTCGCGACCGGCGCGAACGCGCGATGGCTCGACCTTCCCAACGAGAACCGCCTCAAGGGGCACGGCGTTTCGGCCTGCGCCACCTGCGACGGGTTCTTCTTCAAGGGAAAGGAGCTCGCCGTCGTCGGCGGCGGCGACACCGCGATGGAGGAGTCGCTCTTCCTCACGAATTTTGCGACCCACGTCACGATCATCCACCGGCGCGACAAGTTCCGGGCGAGCACGATCATGCTCGGACGCGCCCGAAATCACCCGAAGATCTCCTTCCTCCTCGACTCGGCGGTCGAAGAGGTCTTGGGAAAGGAAACGGTCGAGGGGCTCCGGGTGAAGAACCTGAAGACCGGGGCCGTTCACGAGCTCAAGGTGGGCGGCCTGTTCGTCGCCATCGGCCATGTTCCGGCCACCGACGTCTTCCGCGGGGTCCTGGACCTCGACAAGGAGGGCTACGTCAAGGTCGAGCACGAGACCCGCACCAACGTAGAGGGGGTCTTCGCGGCGGGGGATGTTCACGACCGTCGCTACCGGCAAGCCGTGAGCGCGGCGGGCACCGGATGCATGGCCGCGATCGACGCCGAACGATGGCTCGCCGAGCACGAGCAACCCCACCGCGTGACGGCGCCGAAAGCCGCGTAGGCGCGACCCGGTTTCCGTCCGGGATAGCCTTTAATATCGTCCCACCCGGTGCGAACCCAGGTCGGGCGATGCCCAACAAGAAGCACCTCCACATCGAGTCGTCGGGGCAGCTCTGCATCTACTGCGGAGCGTGCGTGGGGATCTGCCCGCTCAACTGCATCTACCTAGACGAAACCCGGATCACCTTCGACGAGAAGGTCTGCACGCGCTGCGAGATCTGCGTGAAGGCCTGCCCCGTCGGCGCGATCGAGATCGGCTGAGCGTTCGGAGGCTACGATGCCCGTACCCGACATGAAAACCGATGTCCTGGTCATTGGCGCCGGCCCCGCCGGCAGCATGACCGCGAAGTGGGCGGCGAAAAGCGGCGCCAAGGTCCTGATGATCGAGAAGCGCCAGGAGATCGGCAGCCCCGTGCGCTGCGGCGAGGGGATGAGCAAGTCCTGGCTCGCGGACGTGGGGATCAAGCCCGGCCGCTGGATCAACGTCGAGGTCGAGGGCGCCCGGATCTATTCGCCGAACGAGACGGTCTTCGAGATCAACGAAAAGCACGCGGGCAACGAAGTCGGCTACGTCGTCGAGCGGGACGAATTCGATAAGCAGCTCGCGATCGACGCGGCGAACGCGGGCGTGGACGTCGTCCTCAAGACCGCCGCGACCTCGATCCTGAAGGAGAACGGGAAGGTCGTCGGCGTCAAGGCGAAACGCTTCGGTGAATCGTTCGAGATCCGCGCCCCCGTGACAATTGCCGCCGACGGCTTTGAAAGCCAGGTCGGTCGTTGGGCGGGGATCCCGACCAACATCGCCATGCGCGACATGGATACTTGTCTCCAGTACCGCATGACGAACGTCGACTCCGACGTCCGCTACTGCGACTTCTACCTCGGCAAGGTTGCTCCGGGAGGGTACGTGTGGATCTTCCCAAAGGGGGAGGGGCTTGCCAACGTCGGGATCGGCGTGCAGGTGAGCCAGGTGAAGGCGATGGCCGATGCCCGCACGTTCCTCGACCGGTGGATCGACCACCATCCCGGGTACGCGAAGGGCAAGAAGATCGACATGGTCGGCGGTGGGGTCTCCATCTCCGCGCCCCTCAAGCAGACCGCGGGCGACGGCATCATGATCGTCGGGGACGCGGCCCGGATGATCGACCCCCTCACGGGCGGCGGTATCGCGAACGGCTGCATCGCTGGGAAGATCTGCGGGACCGTGGCCGCGGAAGCCGTGCACGCCGGCACGCCCACGAAAGAGTACTTCCAGAAGTACGAGAAGGGCTGGCGCGCGCTTCTCGAAGAAAAGCTCTACCGCAACTGGCTCGCGAAGGAGAAGCTGGTCCAATTGAGCGACGAGACGTTCGACAAGGTCATCGAGGCGCTCCAGGACTTCAAGCTCGAGAAATTGAGCGTCCACAACATCTTGAAGGCGGTCCACGAGAAGTACCCCGAGGTGACGAAGGAGTTCGAGGCGTTCCTCTGAACTCCCTCGTTCGCGATCCATCATGCCCGGAGCTCCGAATAGCCCCCCCAAAACGACCCCCGAGGTTCCCGCGGCCACGGTGGTCCCCGAACCCCCCGAGAAGGTCGCGCTCCGCCGACTGGTCCCGATGCGGGTCACGCTGCTCCTCGACATGTGGAAAGGGGCTCCGAGCCCCGACCTGACCGGACCGTTCGAGAAGGCCGAGGCCGCGTTCGCCCAGGGCGATTTCGCGGCCGCTCTCACCTCGCTCGACCGCCTATCGGTTCGGTTCGCCGAACCGCGTTGGCCCATCATCCCCGAGCCGTTCCGTTCGCTGCGGGTCTTCATCTTCGCCCCCATGCCCCCGCACTGGAACCCCGACCACGCCCTTCCGCCCCCAGAGAAGGATGCGAAAAAGGCCCGCAAGACGGCCGAAGAGCAGCTCGCGCTCGCCCGGGGCTGCCTCGATTGGGCGGCGGCGCACAGCATCGATACCGCGGAACTCACCCCTAAGCTCGAAGTCGCGGCGACCCATCTTGCGGAACCGGGCGGACTCGCTGCCTTCTACGAACAGATCGACGCGATCTGGTCGGGCCTTCATGGACGGCTTCCGGCGCCGAAGAGCGCGACCGTTCGACCGGCACCGGCCGCGGCCGCCGCCGAGCCCGAGGAAGCGTAGGGCGGCGTGACCGAAGACCCGCCGAAGGGCGGTCGCCGGCGCGTCCACCGCGGCGAGGGGGAAGTGACCGAGTGGCCTCGGGGCCTCGTGGATTACCTACCCACGGGCGCACCTGAGGAGTCCCCCTCCCCCGAAGAGGACCGGGACCTGAACCGACTTCGCCTCGCTTCGCGGCTGCTCGGCTTCGCCCGTTCCCAGGGCCACCCGGTCGAGGGAGCAGTCGGTCGTCTCCGCGCGGCGGACCGGGCGTTCCGTGCCGGAGACCGAGTGAACGGCCGCCGCCTCGTCGACGACGTCCTCTCCGAGGTCGAGAGGGTCACCGGGGCCGACACGCACCGGGAGAAGCCGCCCTCTTAAGATTCGACGGGGACTCCGTCCGTACCATGTCGCCTCCTCGATTCGGGACGTTCTCGATCGTCGCCTTCGAACGCGAGACCGCCACCTGGGGGGTCGCCGTGCAATCGCGATTCATCTCCGTGGGCTCGGTCGTGCCGTATGCCGAGGCCGGGGTCGGAGCGATCGCGACCCAGGCTCTTTGCAACGTGGCCTACGGGCCGGACGGGCTCGCCCTCCTCCGCCAAGGACACTCCGCCACCGAGGTCGTTCGGCGCCTCACCGAGGCCGACTCGGGCCGGGACGAACGCCAACTCGGCGTGGTCGACGCGAAGGGAGGGTCGGCCTCCTTTACCGGCTCGAAGTGCATGGACTGGGCGGGCCACGAGGTGGGGGAGGGGTTCGCCTGTCAGGGGAACATCCTCTTTGGACCGGACGTCGTCCGCGCGATGGCGCGCACCTACGAATCGACGGGCGGGGACATTCTCGACCGGCTCCTCGCCGCGCTCTCCGCCGGACAACGCGAGGGCGGCGACCGAAGGGGGATGCAGGCCGCCGCGCTCTACGTCGTCCGGAAGGGCGGAGGCTACATGGGAGGCAACGACCGCTGGGTGGACCTGCGGGTGGACGAGCACCCGTCCCCGATCGAGGAGCTGAAACGCATCTTCCAGATCTACGACATGACGAACCTGAGTCGCGAGAACCCTGCGACCCTCCTCGTGATCGAGGGCGACGTCGCCCGCGGGCTCCAGCACGACCTGGGCGTGCTCGGCTACTACACCGGTCGTTTCACCGGAGGCTGGGACGCGGTGAGCCAGGCGGCGTTCACCCGTTTCCTCGGAGAGCACAACTTCGAGAACAAGGCCCGGGACGACGGGAAGGTTTGGCCCTCGATCGTGAAGTACCTGAAGGAGCGAGCGCAGGCGGAATCGGTACGTCGAACCCACACCGCTCCGATCGTACCGGGAGCGCTCAGTCGCGGACCCGGAGCCCAGCCGGCAGGAGGGAAGCCATCGGCGCCCCCGACTCGGAAGGGAACGAAGTCGAGCTGACGGTCCGGCTCCGCGGTGCGTTTCCCGATGCCACGACGGCCCACCGGGTCGTCGAGGCCGTCCGCGCGGACAATCCCGCCTTCGTCTCCGTCGAGGCGGAGGGAAACGAGATCGAGGTCCGGCTCAACGCCCGTTCGGCCGCGAGCGCTCGCGCTACCCTCGAGGACCTGCTCGCGTGCCTTCGAGCGGCCGAGAGAACCGTCGACGTCCCTCCCCTCGCTACGAAGAGGGAATAAGCGGCCCGAGAGCACGGTAGGCAAATGGCCGCGGGTGAATGGGGGACCCCGGAACCCGGCCGCGCCCCGGCGCCCATGGGCCGTTACTTCCTCGGCGTCTTCATCACGGTCTTCGCGATCCTGAGCCAGTACTTCGTTCCGGAGGAGATCCCGGCCAGCAACGTCCTCTACGGGAACCTTCCCGGCGACCTCTTCCTGGTCTACGGGGTTCCGATCATCGCCTTCTCCCTCCTCGTGGGCGGAGGACCGCTGCGGGACTGGAGCCACCGCATGGGGTTGGCCACCTGGCACGGCCTGCGGTTCTACGGACTGCTCACGCTCCTCTCGCTCCTCGTGATCTTCGCCCTCACGATCGTCTACGAAATCGTCGACCCGGCCGCGCTCCAGTTATTGAACCGGCCGAACCCCGCGCTCCAGCAGGCGACCGGAGACCCCTGGTTCTTCGTCGGGTTCTCGTTCGTCATCGGCGCCTTCGAGGAGACGATCTTCCGGGGGTTCATCTTCGGATACTGGCGCGACCGGTCGGGTCCCTGGATGGTGCCCGCGGTTTGGACCAGCGTGGTGTTCGCCGGCGTCCACCTGTACTACGGGACGACGTACGGAGCCGCCGCTCCGCTGATCTTCCCGGGCCTGTTCCTGCTCGGGTTCGCGTTCGCGGCCACATATCGGTTCTCGGGCGGCAACCTTGTCGTACCCGCTGCCCTCCACGGGGCCCACGACGCGGCCGCCTTCCTCACCCTTATTTCCTTTGTCTGGGGTCTCCTCGCCCTCTACCTCGTCGTGTTCGTGGGCGCGGTGATCGGCCTGCTCCACTACCTCGGAGGCGACCCGGCCGCGCCTGCGTCGGGCGCTTCCTAATCCGGTGCCGGTCCGGGACCGGCGCTCGGTCGTTTCCTAGGACATCTCGGTGAGGATCAGTTCGATCCAGATCCCATCGGGTCCTTCGTAGTAGGCGAGCTCCACTCTTCCTCGGTACCGGATCTCCTCGACCTTGCGTGCCCCCGCCGCGCGCAGCCGTCGCGCCACGGACTCGATATTGGCGACCCGGAAACCGAGATGGTCGAGCCCCTCTCCCGGGGCGAACGGCGCCGCGTACTTCGACCCCTTCGGGTACCAGTTGAGCTCGAGCTGCTGGTGCGAGACCCCGTCCTCGAGAAGGACCCAGACCCCGCCGTGGCCCATTCGCCCCCGGCGTTTCTCGACCAGGCCCAGCGCGGACGTGTAGAATCGAATGGCTTTGGCGAGATGGGTCACCCGAATGCCGGCGTAATCGAGGAACATGCGCCGCCATGGACCGGTGGAACTTATCGCTTCGGCCGCGACCGGCTCCTCCCCCGTCATCATCATGAACGAGACCCGTGTCCCCCCTCCGATGGACGCCACCGACCCCGAGCTCCGCGAGGTCCTCGGACGCGCGAAGACGATCGCGGTCGTCGGGCTCTCCGACAAGCCCGAACGGGACTCGAACGAGGTCGCGCGGTATCTCCAATCGCAGGGCTACCGAATCGTACCCGTGAATCCGATGCTCACCGAAGTCCTGGGCGAGAAGGCATACCCCTCCCTCGCGGCGATCCCCGCGGAGGTGCGGGTCGACATCGTGGATGTCTTCCGTCGAAGCGACCAGGTCCCTCCCGTCGTGGACGAAGCGATCCAGCGGGGCGACAAGGTCGTTTGGATGCAGCTCGGCGTCGAGAACGCGCCGGCCGCCGCGAAGGCGCGGGCGGCAGGCCTGACGGTCTTCGAGAACCTCTGCATCATGGTCCAACACCGCCGACTTCGCACTTCGCTCCCGTCGCGCCCAAGCTAGGATGCCCATGGCAGCGGCCTCTCCTCCCCCAACATCCGTCCCCGTCCCGTCCCCGCCACCCGCGCCGGCCGCCGCTGCGGCACCGCGCTCTCGCGCCGGGGAGATCCGCGACCAGGGCACCATCCGTCGCGACTCCGTGGACGCCGCGCAATGGTCCGCCCGCGGGGCCGTCAAGGTGACGGGGGATGTGAACGTCGGACAGGCGGTGACCGAAGGGACGGTCTCTATCGGAGGAAAACTCACGGCCAACGCCTTCCGCTCCCACGGCGCACTCGAGGTCGAAGGGCCGGTGGAGGTGGCGGGCAGCTTCGCCGGTTCGGGACAGCTCCGCGCGGCCCTCACCCTGCATGCGGTCGAAGCCGACCTGCGAGGTGCCTCGCACGTCCTCGGCGCGGTCACCGTCGATCAGACCCTGACCGTGCACGGCAACCTGAGCGCGCCGTCGCTCGCCGTCGGGGCCTTCCAGCTCAACGGAACGGCCGAGATCCCGGGAGACCTCGTGGGGCGGTCCGTTTCCGCGCACTTCACCAACCCCTCCGCGTTGGGGACCGTGCGGGCGTCGACCGTCAAGCTGAGTGCCAAGCTCCCGAACCTTGTCGAGAAGGTCCTCGGCCGGCAGATGGCCGTGACCGTCCGCCGGGTCGAGGCCGACACGGTCGTGCTCGAAGGGGTCGACGTGCAGTTCGTCCGGTCCCCCCAGATCTCGCTCGGCCGCGCCGCGCACGTGACCGAGTACGAAGGAACGATCGTACGGCGACACCCCTCGAGCCGAGTGGGATTCGAGTCGCGGAGCCCGCGGCCGTACGGCCTGACCCGCTAGTCTGCGCCGGGTCGCTCGCCTTTATCTTTCCCGGCCTCGTCGCGGCCGCCCATGACGGTCGGTGGGGAGTCCTCGGAGGCGCCGTCGCCGCTCACGGTGCAGGCCCGGGTTCTCGCATACTGGGAAGCGACCGGCGTCCCCCGGTCGGTGCTCGCGGGCCAACCGGACGGGCCCGTCTTCCGGTTCACCGAAGGGCCGCCCACGGCGAACGGGGCTCCGCACCTCGGCCATCTCATCGCCCGGGTGCTCAAGGACGCCGAACTGCGCTACCGCCGGATGCGCGGGATGCGCATCGTGAGCCCGATGGCCGGCTGGGACTGCCACGGACTTCCCGTGGAGCTCGAGATCGAGAAGCGCCACGGCCTCAAGTCGAAGAAGGAGATCGAGGCGTACGGTGTGGAACGGTTCTGCGAGGAGTGCCGGACCGGGACCCTCGAGGTCGCGTCGGTCTGGCAGGAGATGAGCCGCCAGCTCGGCTACTGGCTCGACTACGAACACGCCTATCGGACGATGGACCCGTCGTACGTGGAGAGCGTCTGGTGGTCGCTGAAGACGCTCTTCGAACGGGGTCTGCTCGAAAAGGGTCACTACGTTCTCCCGTACTGTCCTCGCTGCGAGACCCCGCTCTCTTCGCACGAGGTCGCCCAGGGCTACCACGAAACGACGGACCCCTCGCTGACCGTCCGCTTCCCCCTCGTCGGATCCTCCGGAGACCCGAGGGAGCTCCTGGTTTGGACGACCACGCCGTGGACCCTTCCTGCCAACCTGCTCGTCGCGGCCCGCGCCGACCTCGAATACTCGGTCGTGCGGACGGCCGACGGCCGGAGCGTGGTGCTCGCCTCCGTCGCCATTCCCCGGTACTTCCCCGAAGGTGCGAAAGTCCTCGAGCGCCTCCCGGGGACGGCCCTCGCGGGCCGAACGTACGAGCCGCCGTTCGACACTCCTGGACCCGGGCCCGGACGGTACCGGATCGTCCTCGACGACTTCGTGACGACCGAGGAAGGTACCGGCCTCGTCCACATCGCCCCGAGTTTCGGACCGGACGACCTTCGGATCGGAGCGCGCGAGAAAGTAGGGGTGTTCGACCCGCTCGATAGTCGAGGGGCCTTTACCGACGCGGTCCCGCTCGTCCGGGGGAAGTCGTTCAAGGTCGCCGACCCGATCCTCTTGAAGGACCTCGAGACCCGGGGCCGGCTCTACGGTCATACGACCCTCCGCCACACGTACCCGTTCTGCTGGCGCTGCGACTCGGCGCTCCTCTACCGGGCGATCGATTCCTGGTTCGTGCGCACTTCGCGGGCCACCGACCGACTGGTCCGGTACAACGCGACGGTCCAGTGGGTGCCGCCGTATCTGCGGGAGGGGCGGTTCGGGAATTTCTTGACGGAGGCCAAGGATTGGGCGCTCTCCCGGAGCCGATACTGGGGGACGCCGCTCCCGATCTGGCTCTGCACCGCGGGCCACGCCACGTGCGTCGGGAGCTTCGCGGAGCTCGAGAAGCTCGCGGGAAGCCCGCTCCCGACACCGTTCGACCCGCACCGGGTGACGGTCGACCGTCTCGTGGTGCGATGCTCGACCTGCGGGGGGGCGACCCGACGGGAACCGTACACGATCGACGCGTGGTACGACAGCGGTTCGGCTCCGTTCGCGCAGTTCCACTACCCGTTCGAGCCCGGTCCGTTCGACCCGAAGGCCCCACTCGACTACATCGCCGAAGGCCTCGACCAGACCCGGGGCTGGTTCTACGCGCTCCTCGTCATCGCGACGCTCCTCTTCGACCGTCCCGCCTACAAGACGTGCCTCACGACGGGCCTCCTGCTCGACGAAGGAGGGCGGAAGATGTCGAAGTCCAAGGGCAATGCGCTCGAACCGATGTCGCTGCTCGAGCGCTACGGCGCGGACGCGCTGCGCTGGACGTTCCTCTCGTACGATTACACGGAGGCGATGCGGGGCGACGAGAACACGATCCGCAAGACGTCCGCCCGCACGCTCGGGACGCTCGGCAACGTCGTGGCGTTCCATCTCGGCAACGCCCGGGCCGACGGGCTCGCGCCGGTCGCGGAGCGACCCGCTCCCTCGGGTCTCCTCGACCGCTGGCTGCTCTCCCGGCTCGAGGCGACGCGATCCGAGGTCGAGCGGGCCCTCGAGAACTACGAAATCGGGAACGGCGCGCGGGCCGTCGGGACGTTCGTCGATGACCTCTCGACGTGGTACCTGCGTCGGTCTCGGCCCCGATTCTGGGCCGATGCGGCGTCGGCCGACCGAACCGCCGCTCACGCGACCCTTTCCTACAGCCTGGTCGGTCTCGCCCGGACGGTCGCGCCGCTGCTTCCGTACACGGCCGAGTGGCTCTACCAGGAGGTCGGCGAGCGCGCCTACCGGGACCGGGACGGCTCGGTGCACCGGACCGAGTGGCCCCGATCGCTCGCCCCTCGGGACGAACCTCTCGAGCTCGCGATGGCCGAACTGCGCACTCTCGTCGAAATCGGTCGCGAGCTCCGCCATCGCGCGGGAGTGAAGTCCCGGATCCCCCTCGCGGAGCTCGTGCTCTTCGGGGAACCCTCCCCCGCCTTCGTCGCGCTCGGTCCGGCCGGGGTGGAACTGCTCGCAGAAGAACTCAACGTGAAGGGCGTGCGCCGGGTTCCCGCTGGCGACCGGGCACGCTTTCCCGACTCGGCCTGGGTCGTCCGGGAAGACGGCGAGAAGTGGGTGGCCGCGCTCCCTCGGCAGCCGACCGAGGAGCTGGCCGCCGAGGGTTTGGCGCGCGAGGTCGCCCGTCGCCTGCAGCAATCCCGCAAAGACCTCGGTCTTCAGTACACGGAGAAGGTCGCGGTCACCGTCGCGGCCACCGGAGCGCTCTACCGTGCTCTCGACGCACGGCGGAGCGCGCTGGCCCACGACCTTCTCGCGGAACCGTTCGAACTCGTCGAGACTCCGTTGCCCCCCGGTACCAACGTTCGGGAGTGGGATCTCGATGGAGTCACGTTCTCGGCGCGGATGGTCCGTCGACCGTAGCTCCCGTCGGAACCTCTCGGACGACGTCACCGGCGGGCGCCAGTTCGCGGAATATCTCGGCCTCGAACCGCCGGACCGTCACGCGCGGGTCCCGCCAAGCGTGGGCGGGCAAGCCGGCCTTCTCGCACGTTCCCTCCAGCAACTCGACGGACGACCAGCCCTGCTCCGGCGCGACCTGGGGCAGCAGGAGGCCGCTTGACCCGAGGCCCTCGACGATCAATCCATCCCGGCCGACGACCACCGCTCGGATCGCTTCCTCCGGGGTCGTGAAACGGAGCGGGACCGGGACCGTCAGCACCGAGACCTCTACCGTGAGACGGGGGAGTTCGGGCGCCCGGATGGGCCGGAACCGGTAATCCTCCACGGCCGCCGAGACCGCCGCTCGAGCGATCGCGGTGCCGAGGGGCAGGACCGGCAATGGGTAGCCGATGCAGCCTCGGAGTGCGTCGTCCGGGTATCGTTTCAGGGTCACGAAAGCTCCCCGGGGTTCGTCGAAGACGCTCGGTAGGCTCACGCTCGTGGCCTCCTTCGGGAGGTCCCGGCTCCGAGGCGCGCTCAACGCCTCCTCGAGCGCTCGTCGGGCGACCCGGACGGCGGCCGTTCCCTCTTCGATCGAGAGCACGAGGGCAAAAGCGCGGCCCTCGCGGAAAGCCTCTTCGGCCGCGGCGGCGCTGACGATTTATATCCGAGGTCGCGTCAGCGGCCTCCTCTCCATGCCGTTTCCCGAGGCGGTCGAGCGCCTGCTCAACAAGAAGATCTGCATGAACTGCTCGGCCCGGAACCCGCCGAAGGCCGTGCAGTGCCGCCGGTGCGGCTACAAGGGCCTGCGCGTGAAGTCGCGGGAACGCTCGGGGAAGACGGCGTAGTCCGAAGGCGCGCCTACGGCGCGGCTCGGTCCTTTTTGCCGTTCGCGAGCGACATGGGGTCGGCCTTCCTCGCTTCGAGGGCGACCGCGAGACGCTTCCGCGCGAGGAAGAGGAGGTTCCGACTCCCATCCCGCCAACTCGACAACTTCGGGGGTCCCCAGCGTTCCCGATACTGGATGGGCACCTCGAGGAAGCGCACGCCGCGCAGGATCGCCTCGAGCTTCAGCTCCTCGCTGAACGCCATCCCTTCTTCCGCGAGGTGGAATTTCGCGAGGGCGTCTCGGCGCAGGACCCAGAAGCCGCTCTGGCTGTCTTCGAGAGTCTGCCCCGGGATCTCCTTGAGGTACCGATGGTAGGCGAGCCCGAGAAAGAGGTTCAGGACCTGGTTCCCGATGCGATGCTCGGTCGTCATCGACTTTCGGTCGAGATACGCGAAGCGGTTCCCCGTGAGGAAGTCGAGATGCTCGTCGAGGAGCTTCTTGACGAGACCGGGGATCGTTTCCACGGGGTAGGTCGCGTCCCCGTCCGAGGTCGCCAGCACCTCCCCTCGCGCCGCGGCGAACCCGGTCTGGTAGGCTCGCCCGTACCCCGGACGACGCTCGATCAGGACCCGGGCGCCCTCGGCCTCCGCGATCGCCGCGGTCCCGTCCTCGGACGCCCCGTCGACGACGAGGATCTCCCACTCCAACGGCTGGTTCCGAAAGATCGTCTCGTTCGCTTCGAGGGCGGCGGAGCGGAAGAGACGCAGCACGTGCGCGATGGACGGCGCTTCGTTGAGCGTAGGCAGGACGAAGGTCGCGCGCATGGGAAGAAAGAAGAGGAGTGCCCGGCCGCTTAAAGTTCCTTCCGGCGTCCCCGACAGCACGAAGGCGAACGACCGCCGCAAAAAGCGCTCCCGCCGGTGGGGAAGCTTCCCGACCACCGCCGACGTCGGGGTCTGGGCGAGCGGCGAGTCGGCCGCCGCCCTCTTCGAAGCGTTGGGTCTCGGGCTCTACTCCCTCATGACGGACCTGAGGAAGGTCCGTCGGACCGAGGAACGGGCGGTGAGCGCCTCGGGCGAGGACACCACGGGGCTCGTGGTCGCGTTCCTGACCGAGCTTCTCAATTTGGAGCAGACCGAGCAGTTCATCGGACGCGAGATCCGGGCGCACCCGGTCGGGAACCCGCCCACCGCGATCGTCGCGAGCGTCTCGGGGGAGCGGTTCGACCCCGAGCGCCACACGTCTCGGACCGAGGTGAAGGCGGTGACCTTCCACGACCTGGTCTTCGACGTCGGCGGCGGCCGGGCCCGGGTGATCGTCGATATCTAGGCGGTTCGGGAACCCCTACGGCATCCGCTCGACAACCTCGCGCAGCGCGGCGCCGGGGGTCGGGAGACGACCCGCCTTCCCCAGGATCCGCTCGATCGCGGCGAACGTGACGAGGAGGTCCGGCCAATCCGCGATCCCCATATGGCCGATCCGGAAGATCTTGCCGGCGAGCGCGCCTTGCCCTCCCTGGACCAGGATGTTGTACTGCTTCTCGAGCACCTTGCGGAACTCGGGGTCGCCCATTCCCGTGGGATTCTTCACCGCGGTGACCGTGTCCGAAGCGTGCCGTCGGTCCGGGTAGAGCTCGAGGCGGAGCACATCCACCGCGGCGCGCGACGCCTCGGCAAGACGGTGCGTCTTCTGGAGGCGGTTTTCGAGCCCCTCTTCCTTGAGGAGAAGCAGCGCTTCGCGCAGCGCAAGGAAGAGCGGTACCGCGGGGGTCCAGGGCGTGTCGTTCTTCTCGAGCGATTTGAGGTGGGCGGCCAGGTCGAGGTAGAACGACCCCGGGTGGAGCGCCGCGACCGCCCGGTCGGACAAGTGCACGAGCGCGAGCCCGGCGGGCGCCGCGAGTCCCTTCTGGCTGCCCGCGACGACGGCATCGACCCCCCATTCGTCGATCGGCATCGGGATCCCAGCGACCGCGCTGATGCCGTCCACGAGGAACAGAGCGCCCGAGGCCCGGATCGCCGGTGCGAGCGACCGAAGGTCGTTCGCCATCCCGACACTCGTCTCGTTGTGCACGACGCAGACCGCACGCACGTCCCCCTTCGCGAGCTCGCTGTTGACGGAATCGATGGAGATCGGTTGGCCCCACGGGGCGGAGAGCGTGGTCACGGAGTTCGAGTACCTTCGGACGATCTGGTCCGTCCGTTCCCCGAAGTTCCCGTTCGTGAGGACGAGGGTCCGACCTTCCTTGGGCACGAGCGAGGAGTAGACGGCCTCGAGGCCGGCGGTTCCGCTGCCCGAAAGGATCAATTGATGGCCCTTCGCGGCGAAGAGCACCGGCAGGAGCTCTCGGATCTCGGCGACGATCCCGTGAAAGTAGTCCCCTCGGTGATTGAGGGAGGGCATCGACATCGCGCGCAGGACCCGGGGGTGGATCCGCACCGGACCGGCGATGAGGAACGTCGTCGTCTCGGGGTCGAACGTCATCGCGCACCTCCCGGGGCCGGGACGAGCGCCGTCAGGGGTTCTCCGCGCAGCGCTCGGAGCACCTCGTCCACGGTGTCGGTGCCCGCGCGTTGCTGGGCCTCGTGCGTGGAAGCGCCCAGGTGCGGAGTCGGGATCACGTTCGGACGCGCCAGGAGTTCTCGGTTCATCGGAGGTTCCACCTCAAAGACGTCGAGCGCGGCCCCGCCGAGGTGTCCCGAGGCGAGGGCGGAGAGCAGGGCGGCCTCGTCGACGAGGGCGCCGCGCGCGACATTGACCAGCCAGGCACCGGGCTTCATTCGAGCGAACGCCCGCGCGTCGAGCAGGTGGTGGTTCTCGGGCGTCAGCGCCGCATGGACGCTCACGATGTCCGAGACCGGGAGGAGCTGCTCGAGCGGGACGATCTCGGTGGCGTCGACCGCCTTGCGGACGAACGGGTCGAACGCCATGGTGCGGACCCCGAAGGGCGTCACCCGACGCGCGACCTCGCGCGCGATCCGACCGTATCCGACGAACCCGACCGTTCGGCCGGAGAGTTCGTGGCCGTGCGTGCCCCGTTCCCACTTGCCGGCTTTGACCGAGGAGATCGACGGATAGAGTTCTCGGACCAAGAGCAAGTAGAGCGTGACCGTCAGCTCCGCCACGCTCGTGGTGGCCGCCGCCGGTGCGTTGACCACTCGGATCCCTCGCGCCGAAGTCGCGGCGAGGTCGACGTTGTCGACCCCGACGCCCGCGCGGGCCACGAGCTCGAGGCGCGGCGCTTTCGCGAGCAGCTCGGCCGTGACCTTCGTTCGGCTGCGGACGATGAGGCCCCAAGCTTCGGCGAGATGGCCGGGCAAGGAAGCCGGGTCCGCGCTCGCATCGACCATACGACAGGGGCCGGCCCCGAGTCGCTCGAGGGCCTCCGGGTCGATGGGGTCTGCGACGACGACCAGCCGCTGCGTCGGCATCGCGCGACCGACCGGGGTCGCCCTGAAAACCCTTTGCGCTCCCCCCGAGGTCAGCGGACCTTGGGGACGGGCGTCGCATCGAGCGCGCTCCGAACGATGTCCGTCCCGCGCACGCCGCGGATCCACGGCTCCGGCTTCACGATCACCCGATGCGCGAGCGCGGGGATCGCATACCCCTTGACGTCGTCGGGGACCACGAAGTCCCGCCCGTCGAGCAACGCCCGGGCCCGGGAGAGCTTCTGCAGGGCGAGCGAACCCCGGGGGGAGGCTCCGACCTCGGCGCGCGCGTCGCGCCGGGTCGCGCGGACGAGCTCCACGATGTACTCGGTGAGGCTCGGGTCGAGGGTGATCTCCTCGACCGCGTGCTGGAGCCCGAGGAACGTTTCTGCGTCCGCGACCTTCGGGACGTCGACGTTCTCCACCTTGCGGACCCGGCGCCGCTCAAGGATCGTCCGCTCCTCCTCGGGGGTGGGGTAGCCGATCTGCAGGCGGATCAGGAACCGGTCCACCTGCGCCTCGGGAAGCGGGTACGTCCCCTCGAGCTCGAGCGGGTTCTCGGTTGCGAGGACGAGGAACGGTCGCAGCAGCGGGTACGTCGAGCGCTCGCTCGTTACCTGGTACTCCTGCATCGCTTCGAGCAACGAGGATTGCACTTTCGGGGGCGCGCGGTTGATCTCGTCGGCGAGCAACACGTTCGTGAAGATGGGACCCTGGCGGAAGGAGAACCCTCCCTTCTCCGTGTCCAGCACTTCCCCGCCCGTGATGTCGTGCGGAAGGAGGTCGGCGGTGAATTGCACGCGCTGGAAGTCGAGTCCGAGCGCGGCGGCGAACGACTTGGCGAGCAGCGTCTTTCCGAGACCGGGCAGGTCCTCGAGTAGAATGTGACCGTCCGAGACGAGCGCGGTGAGCACCTGCTCGAGCGCGACCTCTCGACCCACGACCGCGGTGTGCACCGCCTCGCGGATCCGGTCGGCGAGCGCCCGGGCGTCGGTCGGGTTCAAACTGCTCCCTCCCGCGAGGGACCGGTCCGAGGGTATATGGTGAACCCCCCGGAGCCCGGGCGCGACGGGGGTCCGGGCGGGAAGAATATTCCCCAGCCGTAACGACCTCCCTCACGGTAGGCGCACGCCCTCTCCGGGGTCTGACCCCGGCTGGGGGTGTCGGACACCGGGGTTGTCCTCACGTCATCCTCGGCGGACGACCCGTCCGCGTTGAGTCGAGAGGGACCCTTCGTCGGTACCCGGGCGCAGCGTTGCCGCGCCGAGCGAGGTACCCGGCTCGCCCGTATCAGCTTCTCGCCTCCTCCCGGTCGAAGACCGACGGGCTCCCGACGAGGAAGGCGACCGCCGCCAGCGTGAGCGCGAGCAGGCCACCGGCGACCCCGAGCGGGACCGCCCCGGCGGGCAGGAAGAGGGCGCTCGACCAGGCGATCCCGAGCGCGAGGGCGGGCAACATGATCGTCGGCAACGCTCGGAGGTCTCCGCCGACCGGTCGGGCGGGGTCATCGGCGAGCCAAGCGAGGAAGCAGAGGCCCGCGAACCCCGCGAGAAGTTCCGTTCCGAAACCGACGGGGGCCGCGGCCGCCTCGACGGCAATACCGGCCAGCGCCGGTACGGGCGCGTACGCGGCGAGGTCGTGGTCGGAACTCACCCGAAGGACCGCGGCCAGGAGGACGGCGGCGATGGCGACCAGGAGACCGAGTCCGTCGGGAAAGCCCGAGAGGTAGCCCAAGGCCGCGGCGGAGACAAACAGGAGACTGAGCGACATGAGGCGAACGGGAGGGATTGCGGAGCGGCGCACCGGAGTCGTCACCCGGCCCTCCGGATGCGAGGCCGCCGGACGAAGTCGACGAACTGTCCGAGCGACCAATAGTCGTCCCAGTCGATCGTCGGGGCTTCCTGCCAGGCCCGAGCGACCCGGTTGCGTCGCACGAGCCGCGCGATCCGGGCCGCCAACTCCTCGTCCTTTCGAGAGAGCCGGGACATCCCGGCGGCGATCGGCAGGGGAGAGGGACTGAGGACCACCACGGGGAAACCCCGGCGCCGCAAGTACGGGCTCAGGTCGTTCGACTCGTCGTCCGCGAGATTCGAGAAGACGACGGTGGTGAGGCCAGGAGGGAACGACCGTCGGGCCGCAACGGCGCACCGCTCCGCGGGGGCGGCGACCGTGGCGAGATGGGCCTGCGTAAGGGCCGCCTCGATGCGGATCCGATGGGTCCGGCCCGTAGCGAGCGGGACGACGTCCAAGAATTCCCCGAATACGCCGAGCCCGACCCGTGCCTTGACCGTCAGGAAGGAATCACTGAGGCCCAACGCCGCCGCCCGGACGATCGAGAAGAGGCGCTCGTCGATGACTCGGCCGAGCGGAGTCGGCCGGGCGTCGAGCAGGACCAGGAGGTCGCCGGTCTTGTCGAGGTCGTACTCGTTCGCGAGCGGCCGCCCCGCTCGGGCGGTCGCGCGCCAGTTGATCTGCCGAGGGGGGTCGTCGGGCCGCGCAAGGCGGATGCCGTGGAATTCTCCGCTCTCCCCGACCCGGCGGGAATGCGTCTCGCCCGGAAGGGGCGTGGTACGCTCGAGGTGGACCGCGCCGATTCGCAGGAGCTCGGGCGGGTAACGCGTCACCACGAGAGGTGCGGCGGTGGAGACCGCCTCCCGTTCCACCAGTCCCATCGGGTCGCGCCAGAGTACCGTCGGCACGCTGACCTCGGCGATCGTCGGCTCGGGCGCGGTCCAGTTCGCACGGAACCGAAGCTCGGTAGACGACCGGTCGAATTCGGTTTCGGCCGCCTCGCGGAGGCTCGCCGGACGAGCGATCTCGACCACGAGGTCCCGGGCGTCAAGGCCCGGTGCCGACGCGACGATTCCCTCGAACCGAACCTCCTCCGACGAGCCGCGGACCGCAAGGTCGATCCGGACCGGGGGGGCGCTGCGCGGTCCGGCGACCCCCACCGCGACCGGCGCGAGCAGGAGCGGCAATCCGAGGAAGAGCGGGACCGGATTTCGGGTCAGGACCGCCGCGAAGAGCAGTGCGGCACCGACCGCGAGCAGGAACGGCGCGAGCGGGCGCCATCGGAGCGGACGGAAGGGAGGACCTCTCACGTCCGCCTCTCGAGGTCGCTCACGCGCTCGCCGAGATACTCCCGGAACTTGTCCGGGCCGAGGGCCTCCAACCGAGCGACCGCCTCGGGGGAGCGGTTCGCGAGGCGTCCTCCCTTTTCGGATCGGTCGAGGTAGTCGAGCATAGTGATGAGATCCCGACGACCGTTGATACCGGCCTCGAACGAGCGTGCGAACATGGCCCGGGTCCGGCCCGGGAGTCGGAGCGGGTCGGCCCGCGGGCCAGCGGGTCCCCTCCAAGACACCGATGAGCAGGAACGCCCCCGCGGCGACCGCGACCGACGCTTCCGGTAGAACGAGGGCCTCGTTCGTCCCGGCCACCACCGCCAGTACGGCCGCGAGGGCCGCCACGAAGCACAGGAGGACGGTCAGGCCCGCGTTCATGCGGGGAAACCCTGTCGGTCGAGGTCCTCGAGCGCCATTCGCACGGCTTCCCGGGCCCGTGCGCCGGCTTCGGGTCCCATCGGGTGGGTCGAATAGCGGGCCTCCTCGAACAGGCGGGTAAGGGTACCGGCCGCCTCCCGCCGGACGCGGAAGCGGAGGAGGTGGGCCGCGCGGATCTCCTCGGGAGTGCTGGTCTCGAGGTCGGTCACCATCGGTCGCAATCGCGCGAGGAGGTCGGCGTAGAGGGCGAGGATGATGAGGCGCGGGTCGCCCCCGAGGTCGAGCTCCGACGAGGCGCGGCTCAGGGCTTCGCGGACCCCGACCGGTACCGGCTCAGCGGCGGCCCGCCGGGACGCGAGTCGTCGGTCGGCGAGATACGCACGGCCCTGGGGCACCAGGACGACGACTACGACCAGTAAGACAAAACCCAACACGACGATCGGGACCCAGCCGGGCAGGCTCGGGAAGAGCGAGAGATAGCCTCCGGAACCGGAGACGTTGCCCCCATGGGTGGCGTTCGAGCCGGCGGAAGAGTTCGTGCTACCGGACGCGGTGGAATTCGTCCCGACCGGTCCCCCGACGCCGAGGAAGCGAGCTCCCAGAACGAACACAACCCCCATCAGGACCGCCACGAGGATGGCGACGGTGATGCGGTTCATCATCGGGTTCCCCTCCGACGTGAGTCGGAAGTAAACCATGCCGCCGAGGACGAACAGCAGGACCGCGACCGACGCGGCGGCGAACACCCAGAGCGGAAGGACGACGAGCGGTGCCGGGCCGGGCGAGGAAGGGGGCGCGGTCGAAGCGCTGAGGAGGATGCTGGCCGCGGCCCCCGTCGCGAGGGCGGCCACGAGGATGACCAGGAGGACCCATGAGATGCGCGGAGCGGGCGGGTTCTTCACGGTCGGTCGACCCCGGCCGATGGGATGCCCGATGCGACCTTATACGCTTGGGGCGGAGGACGGCGTGCTCGACGCATTCTCCTTCGGAGCCGGCGACAGGAAGTAGAAACTCCGCCGCTCGTGGTCGGTCGTGATGACGGCGAAATCGTCGACCCGGTAGCCCACGTCGAACGCGGCCCGGAATCCGTCCCGGACGGCGTGACGCCACGTTCGCAGCGCGGCCGGTTCGTGTTCCTGAACGGCCCGAAGGTCGAAAGGAATCTCGAGGTGGGCGAGCCCGGCGCTCGGCTCGGTGACCGCGTTCGGCATCCGAAGACCCTTGTCGCCCACTTCGGTCTCTACGATCGCGGCCGAGCGCTCCCAACGGGCGCGCTCCTCCTCGGCGGTCGGGAACTTCCCTCCCAAGCGTTCTTCAACGTGCGGCGACGCGATCTCCCAGCGCAGCCGGAGCCGATCGGTCTCCATGCCTCGGTTGATCAGGTCGGCCATTTGCCCGTAGTAGTGAATGAGGTAGCGGTCCGGGGTGCCGCCGAGCCGGCGGACGTTGAGCCAGGCATTGCGGCTCTGGAGCGGGTCGAAGGTCCAGCGGACCTGCGAGAGACCGAGCTTGAGGACCTCCTCTCGCTGGAAGCTCTTCAGGCGGAACCCGAGCTGATGGTTCTGGAACTCTGGCCGTACGGCGGTGATGTGCGAGTAGTGGTAGAGCGTCGTCCCGTCCCAGCCGATCAGGGAGACGGAGAAGCCGGCGAGGTAGATGTCGGCGAACGCCCCGAGGACGAGTCCGCCGTTGTCCTGGAGGGCGCGCAGCAGCGTGACCGGCACCCCTTCATCGCCCCAGACCGCCTTGTGTACCTCGAGGAGCTGACGGAATTCTTCGGGCTTTTCGAGCTTGCGGAACCGGAATCCTTTGACCTCGCTGCTGACGCCGGCCGCGCTCACGCGGCGAGGACCGGCTCGCTGTACTTAACCCGGCCGAGGCGCCGGGACATGGAGTCTAGCGACGGACCTTCAGCTCGGCGCGCTTCGCCTCGTAGCGGAGCTCGTCGTTGGGGGTGAGGTCCCAGAGGAGGTCCTCTAGGTCGGGGATGTTCCGCAGGAACTCCGCCTTGCTCTTCGTGAGCATGAGGTGCTCGAACTTGCGGCGGGCGATGAAGTAGGCCCCGACCATGTACATGCCCACGATCACGATGATCGGCCCGATGATCACGAAGAGCAGGTTGTAGTTCGCGTTCGGGGTGTTCGTCGCGTTGTTGATCGTCGGGAACGGTGGAAGGTTCGAAAGAGGTGTGAAGAACCCTGCGGCGAAGACCGTGAGGAGCGCGCCGACCGCGAGAACGAAGATCGAGATCTCCGCCCGATAGGTCCGCAGCCCGTGGCGGAAACGGCGTTCGAACGGTACTTTCTCCTCGGCCGCCATTCCGGCGGCGGGAGGCGGTTCGGCTCAAAAGCGTATCTCGGGCGCCGGGGGACGGGGGAGCGGGGGCCGGTTTCACTCGCCGTCGCGCGGCGGCTTGCCCTCGGGAAGCGATTCCGGGCTCCGGGTCCGACCGAACGCGAGAGGTTCCTCGGGGGTGGGGGGTTTCGGTCCGGCCGAGGGAGCCGGCACGGTCTCCAGAATTGGTCGCAGTCGACGGTAGACCAGCAACGCGCCGAAGAGGGCGACCAGGGCGCCCGCGTACGCGGTGGCCTCCCCCCCGATGTATCCCACGCCGAGGAGGAAGAACCCGACGGCCCCGAAGAGCGCTCCCGCCAGGACCCCGCCGCCGGTCCGCCCGCTCGACGCGGAGGGGGGGAGCGACAGGAACGAACCGGCGACCTGGAGCGCTACCACCGCCATCGACTCGAGGAGGACGAGAGCGGTCCCGTCGATCGTGATCGTCGGGTTGCTGAGATATTGGGAGACGAGCGCGAGCGAGATGATCCCCCCGATCGCCGCTCGATACCCCGTGACGTAGAAAGGGCGGGCCGGCTCCGACCCCCAGTACTTGGTCCGAAGCAGCCCCCACTGCGCCGCTTCGTCCCCTCCGACGAGGAGGGCCAGAAACAGGAGGGCACTCAGGAGCGCCCCGTTCGCCATCGAGAGCTCGAACAGGATGAAGGCGATCGCGAGGGGGATCCCGACGAACAGCCCGGCCGTGTACGCGAAGAGCACCTTGCGTTCGTCAAAGCGAGTGACCGGAACCTGGGGCTCGGCGAATCGGCCGACCTCGATGTAGAGGAACGCGCCCGAGAGCACGACCCCGACGATCGCGCCGAGAGTGAGGGATGCGATGACCATCGTCAGTCGACCTTTCGCCCGGTGGCGAGGAATCCCGTGTGGCCGAGCATCTCGAACGCGGGCCGCGTACCCCCGTCGCCGACATGGAGGCCCCGTTCCAAGAGCTCGAGCGCGCGAACCTCGTCGAACCGAAACTCCCGGAGGGCGCGAACGGTCCGTTCGAGTTGATTGTACGTTGGAGTGTAGGTCGCCGCGAATCCTCCCGGAGAGAGGGCCGTGTGGGCCGACTCGAGCACGGCCCACGGCTCGGGCAGGTCGAGGACCACGCTCGATAGCCCCGTGGCGTCCAACCCTTCGGTCGCCACGTCCCGGAGACGGAAGGTCACGCGACCCTCGAGACCGGTGCGTCGGACGTTCGCCCGGGCCGCTTCGAGGAAATCCTCGCGACGGTCGTAGGAGATGACCCGACCGGTCGGACCCACGGCGAAGGCGAGCGCGATCGTGAGGGCCCCGCTCCCGGCACCGGCTTCGGCGACCGTCGCTCCCGGGCCGACCCCGGCAAGAAAGAGGAGCTGCGCTGCATCCTTCGCCGTGACGATCTGCGCACCGCGCCGAACCGAGCCCAACAGGTCGGAAAGCGAGGGACGCAGGAGTCGGTACGTCGTTCCGAGCCAGGTGACCGCGCTACCGGGGTCCTTTCCAATCTCGCCGGAAAGGTCGAGGACCCCCTCCTCTCCGATCTTCTGGGGACCCCGGGCAAGCCGGACGAGGAGGGCCGGCGCTCCGGCCCGTTTGAAGGCGACCGTCTCGCCCTCCGCCCATGGCTCGCTCATGGTCCTCCGCGACGCCACGAATCCCCTCGCGTAATAACCCGGCGCTTGGGCGTCCCTTCGGGGGGCCTCACCCGGCGAGAACGCTCTTATGGGGAAGATCGTTCGAGCCGACCGCGATGGTCGTTTACGAGGAAGAGGTGCTGATCTCGGCACCCCGGGACGTGGTCTGGAGACTCCTCAACGACCACCTGGACGACAAGAAGATCCTGACGATCCACCCCCTCATCCAATCCCAGACCACCGTGAGCCGGACGGCCTCGGAGACCGTGGTGGACCGAGTGATCGACGTGCGCCGGAAAATGATGAAGTCGCGGTGGAAGATCGCCTACCAACCTCCCGACCGGGCCCGCTGGGAGATCGTCGAGAGCGATGGGCCGTGGACCAAGGGAAGTTACGTCGACGTCTCCTACGCCGAGGTCCCGGGCGGTACGCAGGTACGCGCCCGCGGGGACCTCACGATCAGCGTGCTCCCGTTCTTCCTCTCGCAGAAGCGGACGGTCGCCCGCGTCCAGAACGACATCCATATCGAGGACCTCTCGTTCCTCAACCGCTACCGCTTCTAGTCGCGGTCGCAGCGAGCGCCAGCGCCTTTAGATAGAACGAGCAATGGCCCCCGGCGTCGCGGG
>CAVSTD010000003.1:0-340039 GCA_963730815.1 uncultured Thermoplasmata archaeon | reverse complement strand
CGGCCTACATGTTGGGCAGGGCGCAGCCGGTGGTGAGGATTGTGTTTGTCACGAAAGGGAACACTTCCAGGAGCTATGGAGGGTCGTGGAAGGATGGCGAGCAGAAGTTACGCGGGCCCTCGGAACGAAGTGCCCGCCGTGCGAGTATCGGACGGAGTCATTCGAGTTCCTCGCAGCGAGTCCGGAGTTTCAGGCGGTAAGTTGCCATCGACCATGGGTCATTCGGTCCTTTGGGACGGGGCAGGTTACTCCAAGCCTGCCAACGGCTTGAAGTCGTAGGAACTCTTCTTGCGGTCGGCTATCCTGAGTGGTCTGAAGCGGGCACTTTCCACCCCCCACGGGGAAGCTCGCTACTTAGACCGGGATCGCTCGGTCACATCGGTGGCGACCGGGATGGCCCGCGGAACAACCACTTTCAGGGCGGGAGCCCTAACATCGTCCTCCCGGCCGCCATCCCCCCTCGTGCGTTTCGCGGGCCGCGGACCTGATGGTCTCCCTACGCGAGATGAAAGCGATGGCGCAGAGTCTCGACCCCTCTCATCCGCTCAGGGTCCTGATCCTAGGCGAGCCGGACGAAATCCCCCGTCAAGAGTACGCGGCCAAGGTCGTCGGATGGTTCCGCCTCATCGTGACGCCGCGGATTCAGGACTACTTGGTGACCGTTGACCGCGGCGACGACCGTCCACCCCTCTTCGAGGTAGCGGGGTAGCTCCTCCGCGTCGACGAGACGCTGTCTCGCGGGCGACCCAACCGGTGGAACCTTCTTCGTGACGAGTTCCTGAAAAGTCGCCATATCGAGAGAGTCGAAATTCACCGACGTGAGTTCCTCCTCAGTGTAACCTAGCCCCATGAGCATTACCTTCGCGATACGAGATTGGGTCTCCCGCTCGTCCTTCACGGGAATCGTAGATAGGAACGGTTCGCATCGTTGGTAGGCTTCACGCATCTCCTCCACGAGGTCCGACCGCCACTTTTTGTCTAGATTGTATCGCCCCGACACCCCGAGCGAATGGCCCAACAACGACTCACGAACATCCCTTGTGATCAGCCCCTTCGACTCCGCGAGCAACAGCTGGGTGGAGTTCCAGGCCCGTGTGACATAGGGTCGGGGTGTGTTCTCCGGGATGGCCACCCTCAACGTCTTCTTGATGTCGGTTGAGAGACCCTCCTCCGTGAGAAAGACCGCCCCGTCAGCAGAGCGGCGGCGTAAGTCGAAACGAGCTCGCTTGTCGACGGTAATTACTGGGCTGGAGGGCGAGATCTGCTCGCCGCGCGAAGCCCGCTCGGCCACGTAGGCTTCGACGGCATCTGCGGCCTCTCTCGTGCCGAAGGTGGCGTATCGCCGCTTGGTCTTGCTGAGTTCTGGGGGAACTTTCACGAGGAAGGGGACCCTCGTGAACTTGAGCTTGGTTGTATCGAACTCTGGGAAGTCCCGGAATCTCAGACCGTTCGTTGAGTAGCGATTCGCGAGAACCCCGATCCGGACGCCGGTAGAGACGAGCAGTAGAACTGTGGCTCGGCCTCGCGTATCGGTCAAACCAAGGAACCGCCGCCAATCGTCGGTTGTCGGGACCTGCTCGCTCTCAATCCTGGTCCCTGATCGAACGATTAGGGCCGGCTTCCACTGGGGGGCGGCGTCGTTGTACTTGAGCCAGCTCCGAATCGCGGAGTAATTCAGTGAGATGTAACTGTCAGGACGGCTTGCCCCGCGCATCTGGTCCACCCACCGAGAAACCAGATCCTGGAATCGGCGGGACTTCCTCGACAACTGATCTCGTCCGAGACGGATCAGGTCACCAGGGCTCGCACCGGTCCGGCGACAAAACAACTCGAGCTGGGCAAGCTGGACGTCAGCGGTACTCGCGGAGCGGTGGTCTTTATGCCACCGTCGAATGTCGGGGTCCGCCAGGAGTTCGTGGAGACGGTGACTCACCGACTCTTCGATGGGAGCACGGGACACAATGGGGTAACAATCGGTGCGATATTTAGAGTATGGCCGCCTGTATATGCGGGCATAGTGTAGTCTGGTTATCACATAGGCTTGCCAAGCCTATAACTCGGGTTCAAATCCCGGTGCCCGCACTCCCCTCGGGCGGTCCCGGCCTCGACCCGGCGCGGTGGGTTGCCGGCGCGGTCTACGACCGCCTCGAAGGAGGGGCGATGCCGAAGATCCGCCCGAACCCCTCCGAGAGGAATCGATATGCTTCCACGCCCTTCGGGGTCAGCTCGAGGAGACCGTCGTCTCCCGGCCGCACCGCCACGATCCCCAGACGGAGCAAGAAGTCGAGATACCGCTGGAAGACGGTGTAGTTGACCCCCGCCCGCTGCTGGAGCTGGGTCCGGAGGAGCGGCCCCGGAACGAGTCCCTCGAGGAGTCGTCCGATGACGAACAGGTCGGGGCGGTCCATCATGCCGTCGGTGTGTTCCCGGCAAACCGCCACAAGAACTCGGCCTCCAGGCGCGCAAGCTCACCGACTTGGCGATCGAGGAGTCCCTGGTAGGAGCCGATCCAGTTCCGGGCCGCTCGATACAACGGCCAGAGAAGGGCCAGGGAAGCTAACCCAACCACCGGCGCGATCAGAATCGTGATGTTCCCGTTCGGTGAGATGGAATCCGAAAGGATGAACACGCAGATCTCGGCGAGGCTGAAGAGGCCCAGAACGAGCGGGACGAACGACCATTCGGTCTCGCTCTTCGCGTGAGTGATCTTCCGCTGGCACTGCTGAACGGTCTCGGTCCAACCGAGGGTCAATTCGGAGGCTCCGGGCGATGTCGGAGGCATCCGCAGCTCCCGTCGTCCCAGGACCACCTCACGAACGGCGAGGAGCAGCAAGGCGACCGGGATCGCCGCGGAGACCGGAAGTATCCACCACGGATACGTCGTGGTGACCGAGACGCCTTGCGAAGTGGTGGTCGTGGTGACGACCTGGAAGAGGGTCGCCAGAATCGAGAATACCAGCAATCCGGCGTAGGTGCCGAACAGGAACCCCCAGCAGTACCACGAGAACCTCCGGCTTCGACGAGCGGCCAGGTCGATTCTCCCCGCCGCGGCCGAGAGGTGGATTCCTATGCCCTGGATGGAGCTGTCGCTCAGGGGGTTCGAGCTGTGCGCCACGGCCCGGTTACCCCCCGCGAACCCCATACGACTTCCTCCGCGACGGTTCTTTCCGTCCCCGGCGGATTATCCGACCGCGGCCGAGTCGTGCGCCGTATCAACGAGCCGGGTGGAACAGCTCGGACGCGAGCCCCGGCACCTCGCCTCCCTTCCAGGCCGATCGCGGCCACCCCGGCGTACTCTCGGAACCGAGCCGGATCGCGACCCGGGAGAGCTCCGAAATCCACTCGGCCCGGAGGGCCTCGTCGACCGGGACCTCCCGTACTTCCGCGATCTCGGGGGGTCGGGCCACGGGTTCCCCGTCGCTCACTTCGAGAGCGAAGGCGAAGTACACGTCGCTCTGAAGCTCATCGACGACCTTGTGGCGGGTCAGGAGCAACCGACCGACGCGTACGGACAGGCCGGTCTCCTCCTCGAGCTCCCGAACGAGCGCCCGCTCGAGCGATTCTCCCGGGTCGACGTAGCCGCTCGGGATCGTGAACCGGGTCCGGTAGACCGCCCGGTTCACGAGCACCCGGCCATTGCGGATGAGCACCCCGCCCACACCCACCCGGGTGTGGGGGGCCGGCAGTGGGGGAAAGGGCGGAGTGGACACCGTTCGCCGGAGGGCGCGCTCGGCCCTCAGCCCTTGGTTGTGCGGGGCGAAGAGGACTTTCCGCTCGCGTGGAACGACGCGGACGCCTTCGCCTTTCGGGCGGAGTCTTCCGAGCTCACGAACTCGTTCGCATGCACGATCCGGTCGAGTTTCTTCATGAACGCGCCCAAGCGGTCGCCCTTCACTCCGACGACCATCTTGTCGGCACCGATATCGGTGTAGATCCGCGACCCCACGCACCCCAGCGATACGGCGACGGGGGCGCCCTGGTTCAGGATCGGGACGATCGCGCACATCGGCCGTCCGTTCATCGGCACCGCCCAGGTATCCGGACCGGAGCCGGCCGCTTCGGCCGCAAGCATCGCGCCGCGCGGATTCGTGAACATGAGGACGGTGGTCGGAGCGAGCGACATCGACCCCAGGGGACCGTACGCGACGTACTTCGGTGGGGTCGCGTTGTGCGGGACCTTGGCTTCCTCGCCCGGATTGAGGTAGCCCTCCTTCTGCATGTCCCCGATCGTGGCCATCAGACGGCCGCCGACCGCGCCTTCGGGCGGGATCCCGAGGACGAATGCGCCGATCTCGCAGTCCTCGTGCTTCGGGAGGCCGGCGTAGAACGCCGAACGGGTGCCGAACGCGAAGAACGTGCACACTGAGGGAACGCCGCCCGGGTGCTCCGGGATGCCTTTCGGTGGGTGGTCGAGATACGTGATCTGCACGGGAGGCATCTCGAGCCCCAACTCGCGCGTCAGCTGCTCGGCGACGGTACGAAGGTCTTCGCCCATGGGTTCCTCGAGCCGGCGAAACCGAGGAAGTATAGATGCTTGCTTCAGAGACGATTCTTTAGAAGTAGGGGAGCGGGGAGGCGGGCGGGCCGCGACTTCAGGTCAGCGCGTAGGCTTCCAGCTGGTCTCCCGCCCCGACGAACAGGCTCCCGGGGGCCGCGGCGGGAGTGATGAAGTGCTCCGCCGAACCCAGGGAGAGCCAGAAGATCAGCGCCCCGGTGGAGAAGTTGAACCCCATCAGGGACGCGTTGTCCCAGTCGACCGCCCAGACTACGTTCCCGGTCACGATCGGGGCGCCGCTGTCGAAGCTCGCCGCGGTCTTCCACGCGACCGAGAAGTTGGCCGCCCCGATGTTTACCCGTACGACCCCGTCATTGCAGGCGACCAGGAGCGACTCGCCGACGTGCGCTGTACCTGCGTAGCCTCCCCCGCAAATGCTCCGGTTGTAGATCTGGCCCCCGATCCCTCCCAGGTTGGTCCCGGAAAGGAGGTAGCCGACTCCCTCCTTTCCCACCTGGAAAACATCGCCGTTCGGAAGGATCGTCGGGGCCTGCGAGCCGAGGTCCGTGTCGTCTTGGTTTAGCTTGGCCCAATTCGTCGGTGCGAAATAGCCCAGTTCCTGGAGCGACGGCGAGAGCTCGATGACACTGTCGCCGTGGTCGAAGGTGGTCGACGAATCGCCGTTGCCTGTCGCGACGTAGAGGTCCCCGTTCGCGGCCACGGCGAATCCGGCCGCGCCCCAGATGCCGCCTTCCCGGTGGGTTGGCACTTGATAGGAGACCAGCCCGCCCGAGCCACTCACCGGAACCCCGACGACGTAGCCGTGGTAGTTGGCACAGTCGCCGAAAAGGCCGCCGTAAGGAATGTAGACCATCCCGTTCGCGAAGACGAGGGCTCCCCGTTCCTGCTGAGCGGTTGGGGTGGAACCCGGGGCGTCGGCCGGAACTTGGGACATCACGGTCCCGTTGTCGATGTTGAGCCCGAAGAGCACATGGTCGGCGGGGTTGAGGAAGGCCACGACGTACAGGATCCGGTTCGCGAGGTCGATTACCGGCGTGCCGGTAATCCCGCTCGGGTTGATGTCGCCGCAAGGGAGGCTCGACCCGGGCACGGGACTCCCGAGGTGCGTGTGCCAGAGAACGGCGCCGCTCGACGCGTTGATGGAGTAGACCGTGTTCATTTCCGTCGCCACGAAAACCGAATTCCCGCACACGAGGGGCTCCGCGTAGACCTGCCCGTCGAGGGGGTAGGCCCGGTCCATTCGGAGTGGACGCCGGTGACCGCAGCCATCGGTTCGTAACCGGATCGGACATTGTCCCCGTGGTACGTGGTCCAATTGCCGTTGACCCCACTGGCGGAGGTCGATGACGAAGCGGAGGTCGACGAAGAGCAGCTCGCCGGCGGCGGTGGAGGGGATTTCTTGGCGGAGCTCGACGCGGGCGGCGCGAACACGATGTAGGAGGTGACCCCGGCCACCACGACGAGCGCGATGATGACGACGATCAAGACCAGCCTGATGCGGTTCTTCATGAGCGAGCCCCGCGCCCAGGAAGGCGTATCACGGCGCTCCGAACATCCGTTCCCGGGGAGCTCATCGTGGTGAGGATAATGCCTGAATCTCCCTGTTGAAGGTTCCTATTCTTCCTGAGTTTTCGGCGGTGACCTCCGGACCGGAGGATTTTCGGGGCGGCTGCCCGGACCGAATTACGAGGAGGACGGCGCTTCGGCGAGCAACGAGTCGAGGAATCCGATCGGCGGCGTGCCGAATCCGAGCAACGTGTCGTGGAACGCCTTGAGGGACCCGTGGTATTTCGTCGCGAGGTGGTGGGCCCGCGCGTCCAGGATCGCGAGCTTTCCCAACGTGTAGCAGAAGTACTCGGGGTTGTAGGTGCCGCGGATCGCTTCGCGCTGCGCATGCACGTCCTCGAGATGCGCCTCGGTCCGGAGCAGTCGGGCCGCCTCGGCGACCGGCATCCCCTGGGTGTGCATTCCGATCGACGCGATGAGGCGGCAGTCCCGTAGCAGTGCGTCGTGCAACTGAGTCACCTCGGCCGAGGTCGAGGGGCCATCGAAACCGACCTCGAGCGCGACCTGCTCGCAGTAATGCGCCCAGCCCTCGATGAACGAGTACGAGAACCAGACCTTCCGGGCGAGCGTCTGACTGGTCTTACGGAAGTGCAGGGACTGTAGGTAGTGCCCCGGCCACACTTCGTGGACCGTGGTGTTCTTCAACATCGCATGGTTGAGAGTGCGCATCCAGCCTTCGGCCTGGGCGGGGGTCCACGCCGGATCGACCGAGGTGATCCAGTAGATCCCGTCCACGGGCTTTTCGAACGGTCCCGGCGGGTTCATCGCGGCGGTCCAAAGGTCCCGCGCCCACGGGGGCGTCTCGCGAACGTGGCAATTCTCGGGCTCGGGGATGGTCACGAGTTCCTTCTCGCGGACGAACTCCCGGGTATCGTCGGTGAGCCGGCGCACGAGCGGAAGAAGCTCGGCGGCCGACGGATGTCTTTCGTACAACCGGGCGATGAGCTGGTCGACGGAAACTCCCTCTTTTTGGGCGATCTCCGCCAAGCGGTCCTGGTTCCGCTTGAGGTCAGCGCGACCGCGTTTCAGCACCTCGTCGACCGACGTCGTCAGGCCCTCCCGTACCCAAAGGAGGCGCTGGAAACGTTCCCGTCCGAGGGCGAAATCGTCGGTGACCCGCGGAAGCCGTTCCGTGCGGAGCCATTCGGCGAACGCGCGGACCGCGGCGTCGGCCCCTTCGCGCGCCTTGTGCACTTCCTCCCGGAGCGAAGCGGAACCGGTGCCGGCGAACGATTCGCCTTCCTCGAAATGTGCGGGCAGACCGCCGGCGATCTGGATCGAGAGCGTGACGAACGGCCGCGGCAGCACCGGCTCGAGCCGCCGCTTAGCGGTTTCGAACAACGCCGGGATGGACGCGAGGATCCGAACGATCCCCGCGACGCGGTCCGCCACGGGCGCGTAGTCGCGGGAGATGTAGTTCGTGAGGTCGGGATGGAAGAGATACGACATCGGGTTCCGGTCGAGCTCGCGGGTCTCTTCGAGGTCGAACAGGTTCCCTTCGAGCAGCAACCGAAGGAGGTTCCGGTCGAGGCGGCGGGAGGCCGTGAGGTCGGACTCCGGGACCGCGTCGAGTCGGCGCAGCAGCTCCTTGGCGGTGGCGGACCAGCGACCGGTGGCCTCGGCCGATAGGTCGGGAAGGAGACCGTCGTACTCGTGGAGGCCGAGGTAGGCCGCCGTGGTCGGGCGGAGCACGAACAGGTGGGCGACGATCTGCTGTTCCAGCGCGGACAGTCGGTCGGCCGGAGCTCCGTCCATCAACGCCTGACCTGGACCCGGACCGCAAATAGGGCTTGCGGAGACCAGAACGAGCGCCGGGACACGGAGCCGGCGCATCCGTCTGACGGAGTCTGCGAACTCGACGTGAAACTACGCAGGACGGCTCTCCGACGAGGGCATCGCGCACTGGAGGTGCCGCGACGTGACGCTTTTGGGGGGGATGCGTTACGCTTGCTCATGGCCCGGGTGCGCCGAGTGACCGTTTCGGGTCACCGGTCCTTCGAGTACGTCTCCCAAGGGAAAGGCCCGGCCACTCTCCTCGTCCATCCCGGCGGGCCGGGGGCGACGTATCACTACCTTCGGGGGCTGCTTCGTCTCGCGAACTCGAACCTCCGTGTGATCCTGTTCAACCCCCGCGGGGTTGGCCACAGCTGGGCTCCGAAGCGTTCGAGCGATTACACGATCGGCAACATGGCCGAGGACGTGGAGGCCATCCGACGCGCGCTCAAGATCACCGAGCTGCACCTGCTCGGCTACTCCGCCGGCGGGTTCGTGGCGCTCGAGTACGCGCACCGCTACGAGAAGCACCTCGTCTCCCTCCTCCTCTGCGCGACCGCCGGGAGTGCGGAGGAGCTCCGGGCTTCGAATAGGATGGTCATTTCGCGCGCTACGCCCCGTCAGCGGCTTCGCCTGAAGGAGCTCACCAAGGCGAAGGCGTTCGACTCACCCGACTACCAGGAACTCGCCACGAGCATCTTCGAGCCGTACCAGACTCACTTCCTCAAAGGGCCGCACAAGGATTGGAAGGCGACCAAGATCAGCCAGGCCGTGTACCGCGCCATGATGACCCGCAGCGGTGACGAGCTCGCGGTCGACGGAACGATCGCTCGCTGGGACGGCCGCAAGTACTACTCCAAGATCGAGGTGCCCGCCGTCGTGGTCGTGGGCCGCTACGATTTCTTCCTCGAGCCGTCGGTCGAGATGGCCGAACGGATCGAGCCGGCGCACTTGCGCGTTCTCGCGCGCAGCAGCCACATGGCGATCCTGGAACAACCCCGGGAGTTCGTCGGAACCATCCGCGAGTTCCTGAACGACGTGACGGGCGGGTAGCCGCCGGTTCGGGGCCGATATACCTAAAGGGCCCCGCGAGCCCTACTGGGGCCTGAGGCACGTGCCATGACCCCCGACCCCTCGCACCGAACCGGAATGGCCCCCGAGTCGCCCCCGATCCGGCTCAAGGTCACGCCCGAAGCCCGAGCCGCGCTTGCCGCGGCCCTCACGGGACGCCCGGCGGGCTCGGGAGTACGGCTCTGGGTCGAACGGGGCATGCGGCCGCACGCGCAGATGATGATCGACCACCCGTCCGTCCGCGACGTGCCGGTCGAGGTCGAAGGGATCCCCCTGTTGCTCGACGAAAGTAGCCTCAAGTTCCTGCTCGACGCCGAGGTCCGCTACCACTCCGGTGCGATGCAGACCGGCTTCGAAGTGGTGGGGCCTTTCCTCCCGTCGGCCACTCCGCCCGCCGCCCCATCGGCCCCTCCTGCGCCGTCCCTCTCTCCGGCTTCGGGGACGGGCCGGGGGCCGGCGCGTCCGGACCTCGAGCAGAAGATCCACGAGGCGTTGCGCAACATCTACGACCCCGAGATCCCGATGAACATCATCGACCTCGGTCTGATCTACGGGATGGACTGGGACGATTCGGGCAATCTCACGATCCGAATGACGATGACGAGTCCCGGGTGCCCGGCGGTCGAGTCGCTGACGAACGAGGTCGCGACGACCGCGCGGAACGCGAGCGGAGTCGACAAGGTGCAGGTCGAGGTTGTCTGGGAGCCGCCGTGGGGCCCCGACCGTATGACCGATTTCGCCCGCCGCCAGTTCGGCTACGCGTAGACGACGAAGGACACGCCGGGAAGGACCGCCCCTCGGGGCTCGGTCGTGCGAACTATCGGCCCTGGTCGACCCCGAGCCAGCGGTGGAGCCGCTGCAGGTTCTCGAGGGTCCCGATGACGAGGAGCGCGTCCCCCGGTTGGAACTTGAATGACGCGGGAGGGTTCAGCACCGTCCGGTACTCGCCCTTCGCGTCGGGACGTGCGTACCCCACGACGAGGCAGTCGCTCGCCGAGCGGACGAGCCGCTCCGCCTCGAGGAGGGGCTGATGGGAGACGGGGGTCTTCTCGGAAAGGACGAACTCCTCGAGGTCCACCCCGAACTCGGTCGTCGTAAGGTCCTCGATCGTGTTGGCGACCTCCGGCCGGAACGAGCGCGTCGGCGCAGATCCGACCGCCCATATCGCCGGGGGAGGTGACGTACGTCACGCCGGCGGCGCGCAGCGTGTGCCGGAGCTCGGGCCGGCCGACCGAGACGACGATCCGACCGTTCGGAGAGAGCTCCCGAACGTTGAGGGCCGCGACCAGAGTGACGGTGTCGTCCGGCGTGCAGACGATCACCGCGAGGGCGCCCGGCACGTTTACTCGACGCAAAATCTCCAGGTCGCCCGCCGGGCCGTACGTTGCGAAGAGGTGCTTGTCGTCGGCGAGCAGCCTAAGGTTCGCTACGTCCGCCGGGTCGTCCGCGACGACCGCCACCTTCTCCTCTTGGGCGAGCAGTTCGCGGACCGCGGCCCGGCCGACCGGCCCGTAGCCCAGCACGACGACATGGCCGGAGAGGTTCGTGCCCAGCGTGCCGAGGGCGCGGTGCTGGCCCTCCTCCTGGACGCCGGCGATGATGATGGAGACGAGGTAAGCGCCGAGGAACACTTCGGTCGCGGCGATCCCGATCGTGAAGACCTTCGCGAGCGGGTCGTTCGGAACGACGTCGCCGTAGCCGATCGTGGAGAGCGTGATCATCGCCCAGTACAGCGAGTTGAGGAGGCCCGGGGAACCGCTCTCGAGGAAGTAGAAACCGAAGGTAGCGATCAGCACGACGGCGGCGTAACCGGCGAGAAAGATCCAGAGGCGTCGGAGCAATCGACCCAGGTACGCGAGCCGAGAGGAGGCCATCGGCGGAAGAGCCTGGCGGGGTTCCTTAGTTTTTCGTTCGTTTTTTCGGGGTCGCGGACTAACGTCGGGCGAAGAGCACCCGGTTCGTGAAGTCCTGCCAGATCACTCCGACGGTCCGGAATTTCGCGCGCCAGAGAGCGTACTCGTGAATCTCTAGAGGCACTTCGGTACGTTTCGGATGCTCCGCCGCCCGGCGGGCGCGTTCCTCGAACTGCGGCCGGAGCGCGGGGATCTTCTCGGCCTTCTCCCACCAGCGTCGCCAGGCCACCCACTCCCGGTCGAGGGGAATGCCCCCGAATCGAACGCGTCGCACCTTCTCCGCGACCCGATTCAATTCCTGCGAGCGCGGTCCCCACGGGAAGTGGTCCCCGTCCAGAAAGATGCCTCCCCGCGGGAGGAGCCCTCCGAGGTCTCGATACAGCAGCCTCAGGTCGCGCTCGGTCAGCCAGTGGAGGGCCGTGGTGCTGAGGGCGACGTCGAACCTCCGGCGCGGGAGTTTCTTCGTCCATCCCGGAGCGCCCAGTTTCGCGTCGACCCAGGTGAGCCGACCGTGGTAGTTCCCGAGGGCGCTCTGACCGACACGCAAGGTCACCGGGTCGTAGTCCACGGCGACCGACCGAGCGAGCGGGAAGCGGCGTAGGAGACGGGCGCTCAGCGAGCCGGGCCCCGAACCCAGGTCGAGCGCGGTGAATCGCTTCGGCAGCGTGGATGCCAGCACGTCGAACATCACGTCGAAGCGTCGCTCGCGGTCGGGATTGAAGCTCTCCTGCTGAGCATCCCAATCGTCGAGCAGCGCTCGATAGTTGGGGACCCGCGACCGTGGATTCATCTTCGCTTGTTCGCGCGCGTCGGCGCGCCACCAACGACCGCACCGGAGCAAACCGTAAATACGATGCCCTAGGTGGCCGAGCCCTTGACGGCCGCCGCGCTATCGGTGGCCGGGGGAAGCGACCGAGTGACCGATCGACCGACGGCTCGCCCCCTCGGTGCTGAGGAATTCACTCGCTTCGAACGGGCACGCATCCTGGGGGCCCGCGCGCTCCAGATCTCGCTCGGCGCCCCGATCCTCATCGAGGTGCTCCCCTCCTTGGTCGACCCGGTCGAGATCGCCGAGCTCGAGTTCGCCGCCGGCCGCATCCCGATCACTGTCCGCCGCGGTCCCGCGGCCTAGGACGAAGGGTTAGACTCCCGCGTCGTCGAGCGCGTTCGCACAGCCGCACGTCGGCGGCACGGCCAAACGAGGAAACAGCGCCGCCAGGATCCGATGCATCCGGTCCGCGTTCCGGTGCATGGTTTCGATGATCTCCTTCACTTCCACGGGCCGCTCGGCCCAGACATCGTAGTCCGTGACCATCGCGAGGCAGGCGTAGCAGAGCGCCCGCTCGCGCGCGAGGGTGACCTCGGGAACGAGCGTCATGCCGATGACGTCGGCGAACGACCGGAAGAACTTCGACTCCGCCCGGGTACTGAACCGAGGCCCTTCGACGCACACGTACGTCTTGCCTTCCGCGAAGGGGCTTCCGAGCTCTCGACCCGTCGCGGCGGCGGTCTTCACGAGGTCCGGGCAGAACGGGTCGGCGAGCGATACGTGGAAGACCCGTCCCCCGTCAAAGAACGTGGTCGGTCGCTGCTTCGTCCAATCGACGAACTGGTTCGGGAGAACGAACGTGCCGGGCGAGAGCTCTTCGCGCAGCGACCCGACCGAGCTCACGGTCACGATCGCCTGGGCGCCGAGCGACCGGAGGGCGTCCACGTTCGCGCGATAGTTCACCCGGTGCGGCGGGATCGTGTGACCGGGCCCGTGGCGGGCGAGGAACAGGGTCCGCACCCCGCCGACCTGGCCCTCCTCGATCGGGCCCGAAGGAGCCCCCCACGGGGTCGCCACCTTGTGGCTCTTCGTCGAAGCGCCCTCGAAGATCCCCGAGATGCCCGAACCGCCGATGACGGCGATCGTACGGCGGGGGTCGCTCATCGTCCCTCCCGAGGCGCCCCGCCGCTCGCCACGTGAGCCCGAAGGTGAAGGCGCGCCATGACGACCTCGCCGCGGGTCCGTTCGAGGAGCGAGCGGGCGGTATCCTGTTTCGGCTTGAGCTGCACGATCGCCCGGGTCGTATCGAAGCGGAGGAGGTCGCGGGTGAGCGTGTCCATGAGCGCGAGGTGCGCCTCGGCGCCGGCGAGGTCGTCGTGCGCGAGGCGGTCGAGGACCTGACGACGAACTTCTCCCACCACGTCCCCGAGGCCGAGTAGATATGGTTCGGGGTCGACCCCGAGGTCGGAGGGGCCGGGGAGCGCGGTCCCGGCGATGACCGCCGCGAGCAGCACCGCCTCGACGCCCTCCTGAAGCGCGTCGAGAGCGAGACCCTCATCGCCCCGGCCCTCCCGGCGAAGCCAGTCCGCGAGCTCCGCCAGGTCCCGGCGCACGTCCGCGACCGCGGGCGGTACCGCGCGCTCGGCATGCAGGCGGGACATCGTCGCCTGGGCCAGCCGGCGAAGGTGTCGGGCCCGCTGGTAGAGCTCCTCGCGCCGGAGCTCGCGCTGGCGCAGGTGTGCTTCGATGCCGGCGAGCGCCGCTTCGGGGACCCCGGCCGGCGCGGGCGGACGGGAACTATCGGAAGAGGGTGAACCGCTGGTCATCGTTCCCTCCGTCCAGGAGACCGAGACGCACACCCGCGTCGAGCCAGCCGTGCGCGTAGCTCGCGGCCGCGAGGGCCCTGTCCCGGTCGCCGGCGGCCGAGAAATGTTCGGCGTCGGCGAGGTAGGAACGGGCCATCGCGAGGAAATCGTCGCTCGCGCCGCGCAGGAACGAGCGCTCGGGAAGAGCCGGGGTCACCTTGGCGAGGGCCTCCCGCGTGAGGCGGAGGTACTTCTCGAGGAGCGGGGTTTCGGTCGTCACGGGCCACTCGAGGTAGCGGGGCGCCCGATATGATATAACCCGTCGGCCCGCCGCTCGCGCTCAGCCCTTCGGGACCTTCTCCCAGTCCTTGAGGAACCGGGCGAGACCGTTGTCGGTGAGCGGGTGCTGGACGAGCTTCTCCATCACGGCGTAGGGCATCGTCGCGATGTCGGCGCCGATCTTGGCGGCCTCGAGAACGTGGATCGGGTGCCGGATGCTCGCGACCAGCACCTTCGTCGTGAACGAGTAGTTCCGGTAGATCTGAACGATGTCGCGGATCAGGTCCATCCCGACGTCTCCCTGGTCGTCGAGGCGGCCGATGAATGGGCTCACGTACGCGGCACCGACCTTCGCGGCGAGGAGCGCCTGGTTCGCGCTGAACACGAGTGTCATGTTGACGCGTGTGCCCTCCTTCGAGAGGACCTTGGTCGCCCGAAGACCGGCGGCCGTCATGGGGACCTTCACGTAGATCGCGGGGTGGATCTCGCGCAGGTGGCGGCCCTCCCGGAGCATCCCTTCGGTGTCGGTCGCCACGACCTCCGCGGAGACGGACGGCACCCCAAGGGCGCAGACCTCGCGCAGCAAGTCCTCGAACTTGCGCCCCTCCTTCGCGACGAGCGTCGGGTTGGTCGTGACCCCGTCCAGGATCCCGATCTCCCACATCGTTCGGATCTCGGTCACGCTCGCGGTGTCGAGAAACAGCTGCATCGTCCTACCTTCCTCCGAAGCCGTCCCGGCTACTGAACCTTGCCCCGGACCTTCAGGAGCTCCCACGCCTCGTCCCGGATCCGTTCGCGCGACATTCCGTAGCGGTCGAGGAGCGCCCAGCCGTCCCCGGACTCGCCGAAGACGTCCGGGACTCCGACTCGACGGACCGGCACGGGATAGTTCTCGGAGGTCGTCGCCGCGACGAGCGCGCCGACCCCCGTGAGCACGCTGTGCTCCTCGAGGACCAGGATGGCGCCGGTGTCGCGCGCCGCCCGAAGGAGCGCGGGCGCATCGAACGGCTTTACGGACGCGAGGTCGAGCACGCGCGTCGAGATCCCGACCTGGGCGAGCTCCTCCGCGACCTCGAGGCCGCGGGCGACCAGCGCGCCCACCGCGACGATCGTGAGGTCGCTGCCGCTCCGTAGCTCGGCGGCCTTTCCGATGGCGAAGGAGCCGTCGGTGACCGTCGGAAGGTTCTCTCGGGTGAGTCGAACGTACGCCGGCCCGTCCCGCTCCGCGACCGCGAACGTCGCGGCCCGGGTGGTAGGGGCATCGGACGGAACGATGACGGTCATTCCCGGAAGACCGCGCATCAGCCCGATGTCCTCGACGATCTGATGCGTTCCCCCATCGGGCCCGACGAGCAGACCCCCGTGCGTCGCGACGATCTTCACGTTCGCGCGATTGTAGCAGATCGATTGGCGGACGAAGTTGTAGGCTTGGCCCGCGGCGAAGACCGCGAAAGTGCTCGCGTAGACCCTCCGTCCCTGCAGCGCGAGTCCGGCGGCGATCGACATCATCGTCGGTTCCATCACCCCGACGTTGAAGAATCGGTCCGGGAACTTTTGCCCGAAGAGGATGGTCCGCGTGGAGCCCGAGAGGTCGGCGTCCATCACGACGAGTTCGGGGTCCTTCTCGCCGAGTTCGACGAGCGCCTTGCCGTAGGCATCCCGTAAGCTCTCCGCCTTGCCGAGGACCGCGCTCACGCTCGTGCCTCGGGGACGCGCGCGAGCTCGGCGAGCGCCTGTTCGGCCTCGGCCTTGTTGGGGGCCTTCCCGTGGAACTGATGCTTTCCTTCCATGAAGGAGACGCCCTTTCCCTTCACGGTCTTCGCGACGATCGCGGTCGGGCCGTCGGTCGTCCGGCGCGCCTCATCGAGGGCCGAGAGAATCTGGGGGAAATCGTGACCGTCGATCTCGATGGTATGGTAACGGAACGCTCGGAACTTGTCTGCGATCGGCTCGATCCCCATGATCGACTCGGTCGTTCCGTCGGTCTCGAGACCGTTGCGGTCGAGGATCGCGACGAGGTTCGACAGGCGGTAATGTCCCCCGGCCATGAGGGCCTCCCAGGTCGGGCCCGCCTGGCATTCTCCGTCGCCGAGGATCGCATAGGTTCGGTAGTCGGCCCGGCGCAGGCGGGCGTTCAGCGCCATCCCGACCGCCATCCCGATCCCCTGCCCGAGGCATCCGGTGGAGGCCTCGATGCAGGGGAGCTTGGTACGGTCGACATGACCTTGCAGCCGGCTCCCGAGCTTGCGGAAGGAGGCCAGCTCCTCGCGCGGCAGGAACCCGCGCAGCGACAGCGCGGCGTAGAGCGCGGGGGAGGCGTGCCCCTTCGAGAGCACCAGTCGGTCGCGCTCGGGCCAATCGACCCGGGTGGGGTCGATCTTGAGTTCGTGGAAGACGAGCGCCGTCAGGAGGTCGGTCACCGAGAGGCTCCCTCCGGGATGGCCGCTCTGCGCGGCGTACGTCATCCGAATGACCTCTTGACGAATCTCCCGGGCCGTCGATTCCAGCGAGCGAACCAGCTCGACCGGTGTCCCTTCCGGCATGCGCGGCGCGCGCAGGTGGGGCGCGCTATTTGACTGTTGACCCGCGCGCACGGCTCCGCCGGGCCGGTTTGCGGGCCGGCGCGGGGGTATCGCCGAGAGTGGCCAGCGAACGGAGCGTCTTCAAATCGGCCGCGTAGCGGTCGTACCCCCGGTCGTCGAGCGGCGTCTCGAGGTAGCCCGGGGTGGCCTCCCAACGCGAGTCGTTGATGATGTGTCGGAAGCCCTCGACGCCGATCTCTCCCTTGCCGATGTTCTCGTGGCGGTCAAGATGCGAGCCGAGCCCGGCCTTGGCGTCGTTGAGGTGGAAGGCACGGACCGTTCCGACCCCGAGGACTCGCTCGACCTCGTCCATCAGCTCCCCGTACCCCTGCTCGCTACGGAAGTCGAAGCCTGCGGCGAACAGGTGGCAGGTATCCAGCGTGACCCCGAGTCGGTCCGGTCGGTCGACCTGGGCGAGGACGGAGGCCAGCTCCTCGAGCCGAGAGCCGAGCGTCGTTCCCTGGCCGGCCGCGTTCTCGAGCAGCAGACGGACCCGGCTCTCGGGCACCTCTTCGAGGATGCCGCGCAGGCTCTCCGCGATCGTATGAAGGCCCGACTCGACCCCGCTCCCGAGGTGAGCTCCCGGGTGGAAGATGAGCGCGTCGACCCCGAGGAGATACGCGCGTCGCACCTCGTCCAGAAACGCCGCCCGCGATCGTTTCAGCATGAAGGGTTTGGGGCTGGCGAGGTTCGCAAGATATCCGTGGTGGACCGCGGTGGCCCGGAAGTTCTCCGCCGCGACGGCAGCGCGAAATGCTTCGGCGGCTGCGGGGGCGATCGGCGGGCCGCCCCACATCTGAGGGCTCTTCGAGAAGATCTGCAGCGAGACGCAGCCGATCTTCTTGCCCTCCCGAACCGCTTCCGCGAGCCCTCCCGAGATTCCGAGGTGGGCGCCGAGCCACATCGACCCCGGGACGAGCGGCCGGCGATTAAGTTATCCGGGTCCGAAAGAACGAGAGGGGAGGCTGACAGCTTTCCGCGTTTCCCGTAGGCTCGCGCACTTCAGTACCGCGCGGAACGCCAGTGGGCTTAACTTCCGGGTTCGGAATGGGACCGGGTGTTTCCCCACCGCTTTGGCCGTCAGCCAAGCGGTGCGACCGAAATCTCGTATTTAACGGTTAGTGGAACTTAGTCCGCCGCTTTCTTGCCGCGCCGTTTGGCCGGGCGAGCCGGCCTTTCGAGGCTCTCCTGAGGGGACCAGATGTACCACGTTCCTCGAGCTTGGCTGAGGCGACGACCGTCCTCGCCGTAGAGGTTCCCCTCCGCGAAGGCGATGTGGCGTCCCCGCCGCAGCACCTCGCCGCGGGCGGTCAGGGTGTCGCCCTCGCGCGCCGCGCGAAGGAACTCGACGTAGATCGAGGTGGTGGCGGTGGTCTCGCCCTCGGCGAGCACCGAGAGGACCGCGGCTCCCATCGCGGTGTCCAGGATCGTGGCGTAGACGCCGCCGTGCACGACCGAATTGATGTTCAGGTGGCGCTGGTCGACGATACCGGTGACGGTGCACGTGCCGCGGCCGCTGCGTTCGAAGTCGATCTTGAACCCCACCTCGTGGTGGAAGCCGTGACGGGCGGCGTGGGGCAGGTCGGGCAGCGGCACCGTCGGATGGGGCTCGAGAGGAGTCTTCGGCCGGGTCACGTCCGGGGCGAGCGGCCGTCGTAGATAGGTACTGAGCGGAACCGTGCGCCCCCATCGGATGGCGCGGCGACCCTCCCTCGAAGCGACGTACGAGGCGCCGCCGAACATCGCGCTCGTGAAGTACTGGGGAGTCCGCGACCGCGAACGGGCCCTTCCGTACAATTCCTCGATCTCGGTGACCCTCGACCGGCTTCGGTCGCGTACGACGGTGCGCTTCGACCCGGACCTTTCCGACGACCGGGTCGAGCTCAACGGCGCCGTCGCGACGGGCGGTCCCCGAGACGGCGTCGTCCGCTTCCTCGACCGCGTGCGCGCCCGGGCGAACGTGAGCCACCGGGCCGAGGTGCGCTCGCGCAACAACTTCCCGACAGCGAGCGGGCTCGCCTCGAGCGCGAGCGGCTTCGCCGCGCTCGCGGGTGCGTCCACGGCCGCTCTCGGTCTCCGTCTCTCGGGTCGGGAGCTCTCGCGGCTCGCTCGATTCGGCTCGGGGAGCGCCTCCCGATCCGTCTTCGGCGGGTTCGTGGAGTGGCGCGCGGGCACGCGAGCGGACGGGAGCGATTGCTACGCTCGGCCGCTCTACGGGCCGAACCACTGGCCGGCGCTCGTCGACCTCGTGCTGATCGTGAAAGGGGCTCCGGTCAAGGAGGTCCGCTCGGCGGATGCGATGCAGGCCACGGTCGCGACGAGCCCGCAGTACCGGCGCCGGCTCGCTGAGCTTCCCGGCCGCATACGAAGGATCCGGGCAGCGATCGGGTCGCGGGACTCCCGGCGACTCTTCCCGCTCGTCATGGAGGAATGCGACAGTTTCCGGGAGGTCTGCGAAACGACCCGGCCGTCGCTCGATTATCTTACTTCGACCTCTCGAGCGATCCTGGGCGAGGTGCGGGCGGTCAACCGCGAGGCGGGCCGCCCGGTCTCGGCGTATACTCACGATGCGGGAGCCCATGTGCACATCTTTACGTTGCGACGGGACGCGGCCAGTGTGCGCCGGCGGCTCGCCCGCCTTCCTGGCGTGGAGCGGACGTTGCTCTTGCGGCCGGGCCCGGGCGGGCATCTCGTGGGTTAGCCGGGCGCGGACGCTCCGGCGCGCTAGAGCACGTGCCGGTCGAATTCGGGGGGAGGAAGGGCCAGCCCGAGGGACGCGACGAGCGTGGTGACCTCTTCGATGAAGCGGCGCCGCGCCTCTTCGTTGGTCCATCGCTTGAGACCGTACTCGATCGCGCGGCGGCTCGTGTCGGAGTTCGAGTGACCGAACATGTCGAGGGCGCGCGGATACCACTTGTTCACGGCCGCCTGCGCCTCGTCCTTGGAACCGGAGTATTTCGGCCCGTCCTGGACCATCCGCCGCAGCACGCTCGCGCCGAAGTTGAGGTGCAGCTGCTCCTCGCTCAACATGAGCGGCATCGCTCGGGCGAGCGGGCCGTACGAGCACTCCTGGAAGGCGCGCAACTGGTAGACGCCGACGCGGTCGACGAAGCAGGTGAACGCCCCGACGTCGCTCCAGAGGTCGAACTTCATGTTGAACGCGTCGAGCTTGTGCTCGCCCTCGCGCTTCGTGAGGAGCTCGTCGATGAACTTTTGTCCCTCCTCCCCGAAATCGCGGAGGATACGGCACGCTTGCAGACCGTGGCGGGCCTCGTCGGCGATGATGCGCGACTCGATCCACCGGTCCTCGAGCGTGGGCGCGCGGTCGAGCCAAGGTCGGTGTTGCTGGATCGATGCGAACTCGGTGTCGGCCTGGACCACCATGAGCTTGATCACGAGCTTGCGCATCTCGGAGGGGATCTCCTCCGCGGTCTCGTACTTGCGCACCCCGGCGGACGACCCCCACAGGATCTCGCGGACCGGCTCGATCGTGCCGCCCTCCTTCAGGGTCTTTGCGGTCGGGGCTTTCACGGTCGGGACGGACTCGGGCATGAGGTCGTGAGCGTCCTAGGGTTCAACGACCCTTAAAGGTGGGCTTCCGCTTCTCGACGAACGCGGCCAACCCTTCCTTCGCATCGTCGGTGACGAAGAGACGGTTCTGCAGCTCGCGCTCGAGCGCGAGGCCCGCGACGAGCGGCATCTCGACCCCTTCGAGCACCGAGCGCTTGATGAGGCTCACCGCGCGAGCGGGACCGTGCGCGAGTGCGCTCGCGTAGGCCTGGACATCTTGTGCGAACGTTTCCTTCGGGTACACGTAGTTCACGAGCCCGATGTCGAGCGCCTCGTCGGGTGTCAGGAGCTTTCCCGTGATCATCATGTCGAGCGCGCGCGACGACCCGACGAGCCGCGGGAGTCGCTGGGTTCCGCCCGTGCCGGGGAGGACGCCGAGCGTCACCTCGGGAAGCCCGATCTTGCCGGAGTCCTTCGCCATCATGCGGAGGTCGGTCGAGAGGGCGATCTCGAGCCCGCCGCCGACGCAGTGACCGTTGATGGCGGCGATGACGATCTTCGGAGTGCTCGCGAACTTGTTGAGCGTCTCCTGGCAGTGAAGGCAGAACATCGCCTTGAAGTCGGGCTGGCTCGTCTTCAGCATCTCGATGTCCGCGCCGGCGCTGAAGAAGCCGGGCACCGTGCTCGTGAGCACGATGACGCGAGCGTTCTCGTCGAACCGGAACTCCTCCACCGCTTCGTCGATCTCGCGCATCATCGCGAGGTCGTAGGTGTTCGCCTTCGGCTTGCCGATCTCGATGTACCCGACGTGATCGTCGATTCGGGTCCGGATGTACTTGCCCTGCATAGTTCGGCGCGGCCTCGGGCCGCGGTCGACGGACCGCACCCCTCGGGGCGGATAACGGCGACGCTTCCCCGCCGAGCGGTCGGTTACCCGCGACGGGCTTTGGGGGGTCGACGCTCCTCGACCCGGCCGTCCGGGTAGCCGATCACCACGAGGCTCGCGAGGCCCGCGAAGATGCCGGTCTCGACCACCCCGGTGTGGCGTCGGATCGCCTCCGCGGCGGCCGAAGGTTCCCGGATCGGCTCCCGCGGGGAGAGGTCGAGGATCTCGTTGCCGTTGTCGGTCACGAACGTGCGACCGTCCGGGCCCAACCGCAGGCGAACTCGGTACCCCTCGGCCGCCAATTCCCGCTCCAGGATCGGACGACCGAACGGCACCACCTCGACCGGGATCGAGGCCCGCTCCCCGAGCGTGGCGACGAGCTTCGACGGGTCCACCATGATCACCACCGTGCTCGACAACCGCGCGAGGAGCTTCTCGCGGAACAGCGCCCCCCCTCCGCCTTTGGTCATCTCGAGCGCGGGCGTCACCTCGTCCGCGCCGTCGAGCATCAGGTCGAACTTGTCGTCGCCCCGGAGGGACCGGACCGGTATGCGGAGCTGTCGGGCGAGCTCTTCGGTGGCGCGCGAGCTCGCGACGCAATCGAACTTTCCGTTTGGGAACCGCTCGGCGATCGCGCGGACCGCCTGCGCGGCCGTCGACCCCGTGCCGAGCGCCAGACGAAGCCCCGGGCGCACCTGGTGCTCGACCGCGTGGCGGGCGGCGACCGCCTTCGCCCGCTCGAGGTCCTCCGGCACGGTTCCCGGAACCCCCGCCCTCCTATTCAACCCGGCGCCGTCGGGGCCGACAGCAATAAAGTGGAGACGCCCTCCCTCTCCCGATGCCCACCTCCCCGACCTCCGCCCGGGCCCCCGTCGTGGTATCGATCGGGGGCTCCGTCCTTCTCACGGGAACGGGAGACCCAGAATACTTCGAACAGTTGGCCGACCTCCTCCGTCGCCTGGGGGCGGAACGGCCTCTCGTCGTCACCACTGGAGGGGGTCGGACCGCTCGGGAGTACATTCAACTCGGTCGAACGCTCGGACTGACGGAGGTCGAATTGGACGAGGTCGGCATCGAGGTCACCCGCCTTCACGCTCGCCTGCTGGCCGGCCGGATCGGGCCGCCGGCGCCTTCCCACCCTCCCACGACGGTCCCGGCCGTGGTCGAACAACTGCGCACGGGCTCGCCAGTTATCCTGGGCGGGACCGAACCGGGTCACACTACCGATGGAGTGGCCGCGCTCGTGGCGGTCCGGATCCGCGCCGCGAGGGTCGTGAACGCCACCGACGTCGACGGAGTATACGCGCAGGACCCCCGTACGCACCCGCGGGCTCGACGCCTCGAACGACTCAGCTGGCCGGAGTTCCGAGCGATGGTCCACGCAGGCACCTCGGGCGAGGCGGGCCAGAACTTCCTCTTCGACCGTCTCGGAGCCGATGCGCTCGCCCGGGCGGGCATTCCGCTGTTCATCGTATCCGGCCGCGACCTCGAGAACCTCGAGGCGGCCATCGCCGGGCGTGCCTTCCGGGGCAGCCACATCGGCGACACGACTCACGAGAAAACGGCTTAGTAGACGGCCGAGAGTCCGGGCCCGATGACGAGGCAGCGCATCGTGTTCCTCGGTCCGCCGGGAGCCGGCAAGGGCACTCAGGCCGCTCAGCTGGCCCGGGAGCTCGGAGTGCCCCATCTCTCCACGGGCGACATGCTTCGCGCCGCGGCAGCGGCTCGAACCCCGCTCGGCGTGGAAGCGGACGGCCACATTCGAGCGGGGCGTCTCGTCCCGGACGACCTCGTCCTTCGAATCCTGCACGAACGCCTCGACCAGCCCGACGCCCAGGCGGGCTACCTCCTCGACGGCTTTCCCCGCAACCTTGCCCAGGCCGAGGCGCTCGGCCGCTTCGCCGAGGTCGACCGAGTGATCTCCTTCGACATCTCGCCGGACCTGCTCGTCCGACGGCTTTCCGACCGACGGCTCTGCCCGAAATGTCAGTCGGTCTACAACGTCTCGTCGAAGCCGCCGAAGGTAGCGGACCGGTGCGACCTCGACGGAACCGTGCTCATCCAGCGCCCGGACGACCGCCCCGAGGCGGTCACGACCCGGCTCAAGGTCTACGCCGAGCAGACCGCGCCGCTGCTCGAATACTATCGCAAACGCGGCCTTCTCCGGGGCATCGACGCGAGCGGGACTCCGGACGAGGTCGGGGCGCGCGTGCGGCGGGCGCTCAAGTAACGCACGGGCTCCGAATCAGCTCGGAGCTCGGAGGACCTCGCCGCGGACCCATTCCCCCCGGCTCAACGAGAGCCGGAATCCCTCAAGATACCCGGCGGGCGCGCCCCAGCTCTTCGCGTCGCCGGGTCGGGCCGCGGCGGCCGCGAACTCGATGATCCCGCCGTGGGAGACCATGAGGAGGCGGCTCCCGTCTCGGAGGTGCTCGAGTTCTTCGCGCATGAGCCGGGCCTGTTGGTCGGCGTACTCCGCCATCGCCTCGCTCCGTTGGGTCAGGCGCACGTAGTCGCCGAAGGAGCGCGGATGCAGCTCGTCGACGGCGATGCCGACGTCGTCGGGCATCACGCCGAGCTCGGGAAGCACGGCGTCGACGGTATATCCGAGCGCCTGGGCCGTCTCGACGGCGCGGGGCTTGGGGGACGTCACCACCCGGTCGAACGCACCGAGGGTCGGCGCGACGCGGCGAGCGAGCTCGAGCCCGGCCGCATTCAGGTGGATGCCGGCCGGGTCCCGGCGACTGTGCCGACGGTGCTCGATGACGCGCATGGTGTGACGGGGGACCGCCGAGCCGTGCGAGAGTTTATAGGTCGTCTGCCGCTCCTCAGACCGTCCCGGCTTAGCTCAGTGGTAGAGCGGGGGACTGTAGGCGAGACTGCCGGAGCTCCGGCAGCCCCCGTGGATATCCTCAGGTCGCCTGTTCGAGTCAGGCAGCCGGGACCTGAGAAGTGAACGGCGGGTCGACTCCGCCGGACTCCGTAAGATGCAGGGGTCGCTCGAACCAAGCGACGTCCCAGTACCGACCGAACTTGCGCCCGACCCGGTGAAACGTTCCCACGCGTCGGAACCCGAAGCGGTGGTGCAGCGGAACGGAGGCGCGATTCGGGAGGGTGATGCCGGCGACGACTCGTTCGATGTCTTCCTGCTGGATCGACGCAAAGAGGGACACGTAGAGACGGGACCCTATTCCGCGGCCCACGAACTCCGGTCGACAGTACACGGAAGCTTCCACCGTAGTGGCGTAGGCGGCGCGAGGACGGAACGGGCTGCTGGTCGCCCACCCGAGCAGACGGTCCCTCCCGTCGGTCGCGACGAGCAACCGGTACCGGCCCCCTTCTGAATGCTCCCGGAACCACGCGACGCGGTCGGTCGGGCGGACCGGCTCCACTTCGAACGTCACCGCGGTCCGTTCCACGTAGTAGTTGTAGACTTCCGCGATCTGACCGAGGTCTGCGCGTCGACCCGGCCGAACGAGCAGCTTCGTAGAGGGCCCTTCCGGTTCCCGAATTCCATGTCGGAGGAAGAATTCGCTGGACCGAATCCTGGTCGCACACTCCGACTTGGGCTCGTTTCTTGGACGTTCGACGACTCGGCCACCCCCAATACGAGCGGATGCCGGCTCCCGGCTCGTCGGGCGCTATCGGCCGGAGGGGGCCGTTCGCATTGGTCCCGCCGGACGGACGAATGCGGTTGTCGGGATTCGAACCCGAGTAGGTAGCTTGGGAAGCTACCGTCCTAACCGCTAGACCACAACCGCGCGACTTTCCCCGGAGGGCCAAGCCTTCTTACGGTTTGTGCGAAGACCGCTAGAGAAGAAGGCCGACCGACTCGGAGGGGATGGTAGGGGCCGTCGCGAGGAGGTCGTCGTTCGAAACGAGACGCTCCGCCGCTCGGCTGGCGAGTCCCGCGCGGTGGAGCAGTTTCCGGGTCCGGGCGAGGTCGTTGGTCGAGAGGGCCACCAACGTCTGGTTGCCTTCCCGGGCGACGAGGATCGCCACGCTCTGGATGTTGATGTGTTCCTTCGCGAGCGTTTCCAGGACCCGAAGGAAGCTTCCGGCCCGGTCCTCGAGGCGCACCGCGATCATCTCGCGGACCTCGACCATGTAGCCGGCCGCGCGCAAGAGGGTCATCGTCCGATCGGGGTCGTTCACGATGAGCCGGACGCGCCCCTTTCCCGACGAGGAGTCGACGCTGATCGCTGCGAGGTTGATCCTCACCCTCGCGAGGGCCCGCGCCACGCCCGCGAGCGCCCCCGGCCGATTGGGCAACGTGAGCGAGATCTCGCGGAGGGTCATCGCCCGCGGTAGGAGGATGGGGGCTTTAGGGTCGACGCCGGGCCGGTTTATTCCTGGTGTCCGCCGCGCACTTATTTATACCCGAATCGGGCCTAATTCACGCTGCCTGGGGTCGTGCGCCCTAGGTCGCGGTCCATCTGATGGGGGGAAGGGTAGCTTCTAGGTCGGCGCGCCGCTATCGACGGGCGCGCCGGTTCCGCTCGAACCAGCGGGGGGTCGTCGCCGTCGTGGGAACCCTGCTGTCCCTGCTGGTCTTCTTCGCGCTGTTCGGGATCTTTCTCACCCAGTACCTGCCCCTCTGGATGAACGACAACGAGGCCGCCTTCACCAACGCGGCGGCGACGTCCTTCATCGAGTTCAAGAGCGGCATCGACACCCAGTACGCGCTCGGACTTCCGCCGACCGTGGGCACGGCCTTCACGATCAGCTCCGCCGGGGTTCCGCTCCTCGCCCAACCGACCGAAGGGACGATTACGTTCATCCCGTCGACTTGCCCGGGTGTCAATGGGGCGAGTTTCTACGCCCCCGGCGTCCCCGGGGCGACCAAGGCCAATTATGGCCAGCCGGTGAATCCGGCCTATTGTGTCTTCGAGAACGAGACCCTCTCGACCGGACCGGGAGGCTCGGGCGGGTACTACCAAAAGGTCGCCACGGGGGTCCTCCAAATGCAGCTGCCGAACCGCTACTACTCGTACTCGGCGTTCTACTTCGAAGCCGACGGGATCATCCAGACCCAATCGGGAGGCTACCAGGTCATGGCCTACGCGCCTCCGTTCAACGTCACGAGCAACTCCGGCAACACCTCGGTCTCCTCGAGTTTCCTCCAGCTCACGGGGAACGCCACGAGCGTCATCGGCCAGGGCTCCGAGGAGGTCTACAGCCACCTCCGGTTCTCCCAGGACGTCTCCTCGAACGGGAAGGCGATCGCCGGCACCTCGACCCTTCGACCGTTCAACTACACCTTCGAGATCGGTACCCAGTACCCGTGCGCCTGGTCGTCGTTCTTTCAGAACGAGATGGGGGTGAGCGGGTTGTCGTATGTCCTGACCCCGACGTATGGTGTGAGCAGCTACAACTATACCAACCCGGTCACGCATGCGAAGACGGTACCGTATGTGGGCAGCTGCTCCAATCCGAACGGAGCGACCACGATCCTCGTGGTCAACGTGAACGAGATCAACTTCGCGACCATGTTCTACGCCGGAGTGACCGTGACGGTCGGCATCGGGGGCACCTAGGACCGATGGCGAGCGAAACCTTCCGGGTCAAGATCCCCCGCGCGACCTCGGCGGCCAGCACGACCTCGCCCCTCGGCCCGATGGGCCCGGCCCTTCCGGCCGAAGAGCCGACGGAACTTCCCGGGACGTTCATCACCGCGATGCCTCCCCTCCTCGAGCCCACGATGAAGGAGCTCGAGGTGAGCGCGGTCAACCCTCCCTACTCGTACTCGCGCGTGACCTACAACGACCGCAACAAGGAGTATCTCTACGAGGTCATCGAACCGCAGCTCTCGGCGCACGAGAAGCAGCTCGTCGACCACCTCAAGGCCACGCTCACCCGGATCCTCGGGAGCGAGGTCGGCGGCCTCACGCTCGCCGACAAGCGAGCGTACCTGCGCGAAGAGGCCCGCGAGTACTTCCGCAGCCGCGGGATCACGCTGAGCCCCATCTCGATGGAGCGGATCATCTACTACACGCTTCGCGACTTCGTGGGCTACGGGCCCGTGGACGCCCTCATCCTCGACCCCGAGGTCGAGGACATCTCGTGCGACGGAGTGGACGTCCCGCTGTTCATCTTCCACGGTAAGTTCGAATCGGTGAAGACGAACGTCGTCTTCGCCGACGAGCAAGCGCTCGACTCGTTCATCGTCATGCTCGGGCAGCGTTGCACGAAGGCCGTCAGCGTCTCCGCGCCCATTCTCGACGGGACGACCCCCGAGGGCCACCGCATCCAGGCGACCTACGGGCGCGAGGTCACGACCCGGGGAGCGAGCTTCACGATCCGTCGGTTCAAAGAACGCCCGTTCACCCCGGTCGACCTCGTGGCCATGGGAACCGCCAACGAGGAGATGGTCGCGTACTTCTGGCTCGCGGCCGAACAGGGCGAGTCGGTCATCGTCTGCGGCGGTCCCGCGGCCGGGAAGACGAGCACGCTCAACGCGATCGCCCTCTTCATCCCGCCCACCGCGAAGATCGTATCGATCGAGGACACCCGCGAGGTCAACCTGCCCCACGAGAACTGGATCCCCGGCGCGACGCGCAGCGGGACCGGCGACCGGGGGTCGGACGGAAAGGCCGCCGGGGAGGTCGACATGTTCGACCTCGTACGCGCTGCGCTCCGGCAGCGTCCGAACTACATCATCGTGGGCGAGGTCCGCGGCAAGGAGACGTACACGATGTTCCAGGCGATGGCCACGGGCCACACCACCTACTCGACCATGCACGCGGACAGCGTGAAGTCGATGGTGAACCGCCTCGAGAACCCGCCGATCAACACCCCGCGCATTCTCCTCTCCGCGCTCAACAACGTCATCATCCAGATCCAGACCCGGACCGACAAGGGGGTCGTGCGCCGCCTGAAGCAGGTCCTCGAGATCGTCGGGTTCGAGCCCGAGACGAACGAGCTGATCACCAACACCGTCTACGAGTGGGACCCCGCGACCGACAAGTTCGTCTTCAAGGGCCACTCGTTCCTCTTCGACAAAATCATGGAACTCAAGAACTTCACGACGGACGAGATGGACGCCGAGTTCCAGCGGCGGACCCAGGTCATCCGGTGGCTCGTCGAGAGCAAGACCACCGATTACCGGCAGCTCTGGCGGACGATCGCGCAGTACTACAAGGACCCGAGCGAGGTCATGGGACGCGTCCAAGCCGCGCACGCGGCGCGGGAAGCGGCCGCGCCGCCGGCGAAGGGGGCGTGAGCACGATGGCCGCCACTCCGACCGCACGAGCGGGCGCCGCCGTGCCTCCCGCGACCGCCCCCAACCGGGCGGTCCGGCTGAAGCGCGGCGCTCAGCCCACCCACTCGAGCATGTCGGGGTTCCAGCGGTGGGCGTGGAGCACGTTCCGCACGCGGGTCCTCTCCCGTCCGCCGGACCCGACGCTCGACGAGAACCTCGTCAAGGCGCACATCCGGATGCGGTCCGACGAGTACATGGCGATGGTCTACGCGACCACCGTCGTCGTCGCCATCGCGACCGTGGTCGCGGGGGCCGTGGTCGGATTCGTCTTCGTGAACGCCGGGGATGCCTTCCTCGGGATCCTCATCGGCGTCCTTCTCCCGATCTTCGGCACGATCGGTACCTTCTTCGTCATGCAGAGTACCCCGAGCTCGAAGGCGAAGGAACGGGGGCGCAAGATCGACCGAAAGATCTCCCCGTCAATGAGCTTCGTCTCCGCGATGAGCTCGGCCGATGTGAACATCGACCAGATCTTCAAGGAGCTCGGGCAGCAGAAGGTCTACGGAGAGGTCGCGGAGGAAGCCGCCTGGATCACCCGCGACACCGAGCTGCTCGGGGTCGACATCCTGACCGCCATTCGGAACGGCGCCCAGCGCACCCCCTCGAAGCGGTTCCAAGACTTCCTGCAGGGCGTCGTCACCACCGCGACGAGCGGTGGGCAGCTGAAGCCGTACTTCCTGCTCAAGGCCGAGCAGTTCGAGCGCGAGAACAAGCTCGAGCAACTCCAGCGCGTCGAAACGATGGGGCTGCTCGCCGAGACGTTCGTGACGGTCGTGGTCGCCTTCCCGCTCTTCCTGGTGATCATCATCGCGATCTTCGCGATCATCGGCGGCGGCGGGACGTTCCTGATCGACGTCCTCTGGGGGATCGTCGGGGCGATGATCCCGCTCGCTCAGTTCGGGTTCATTTTCTTCATGTACACGCTCGCGTCGGAGATGAACTAGCTTGGCGACCGCGAACGCTCCGGCCTCCGTCCGCAAGGTGAAGGCACTCTCCGTCGAGTCCACCGGCACCTCGGAAGGGCTCACCCGCGAGATGCTCCTCCTGATCGCGGGCGGTATCGTCGCCGCCGTCTTCTGGGTGGTCGCCGTGCTCAATTACATCGGCACCCTCAACATCACGATCGCCTCGGGCGAGCCGACGGGAGCGAACCCAGCGATCGACTTCTTCGTCCTCGGATTGCTCTGCTTCATCGCGCCGTACGGCTTCGCCATGACCGCCAAGCTGCGGCGGATCTCGAAGGTCGAGGAGCGGCTCCCCGACTTCCTGCGCGACGTCGCCGAAGCGGGCCGCTTCGGCATGACCCTGCCCGACGCGATCGTGGTCGCGAGCACCGGGCGCTACGGTCTGCTCACCGACGAGATCAAGAAGATGGCGAGCCAGATCGAGTGGGGCGTCCCCGTCGCCCAGGCGCTCGACCTCTTCGAGAAGCGCGTCCCGACCCCGCTCGTCCAGCGCGTCGTCTCGATCGTGACCCGCGCGAACGAGGCCGGCGGGAACGTCGCCGACGTGCTCACGATGGTGGCGCACGACACCCGCGAGGCCCAGCTCGCCCAGCAGGCGCGCCAGATCTCGATGCTGACCTACGTGACGGTCATTTACATCTCGTTCTTCGTGTTCCTCGTCACGATCTACATCATGGCGGCGATCTTCCTGCCGCAGATGATCACCGCCGGTGAGGGGACCGCCTGCTCCGCGCTCTCCAGCGGAGGAGGCCCCGCGACGATCGCCTTCACCTTCGTTCCCGTTCTCTTCCTCGCGTTCATGGTCGCGGTGATCGTCCACGCGGTCGGGGACGGCGTCATGGCGGGCGTCCTGTTCAACGGTCGCATCGCGGAGGGCCTCCAGCACGCGACGATCATGCTCGCGGTCGGCTGGCTCATCATGCGGTTCATCGTGCCGCCGCTCAACGTGACCCCGAGCTGCTGAGGAAGGAAGCACCGATCATGGCCGGCGAAGCAATCGAACCAGCCCCCGAAGAAGAAGGGACCGCCATCCCCACCTCGGGTCAGCGGAAGAAGAAGTTCTCTCCGTTCCTGAGCCTGGGAGCCGCGCTGCGCCGGGGCTCCGCCGAGCCGCGACCGGTGAAGCTCGCCCGCCTCGGGGTGTCGGGCCAGGGCTCCGAGCGCGAAGTGACGGCGGTGCCTCCGCTCTCCGACCCGGCGCTCAAAGAGCTCGACCTCGCGCCGATCCGACCGGGGTTTTCCTACGTACGGATCTCCTTCCACAACGTCCGCAACGAGTTCCTCTACGAGGTCATCGAGCCGCCGCTCTCCCGGATCGAGCGGGACCTGCTCGAACGCCTGCGGACCGTCATGGTCGACCTGTTCGAGCCGCTTCCCGAGCACGACCCCGAGACGAAGCGCACCGAGCTTCGCCTCATGGTCGACCGACAGCTCCAGGAGTGGGAGCTCGCGCCGAGCCCCATCACCAAGGGCCGGATCCTCTACTACCTCGAACGGGACTTCATCGGCTACGGGGTCATCGAAGTGCCGATGACCGACAGCGAGGTCGAGGATATCTCGTGCGATGGGCAGGGGATCCCGCTCTACATCTACCACCGGAAGTACGGCTCAATCCGCTCGAACATGAAGTTCGAGACCGCGGAGCAGCTCGACGACTTCGTCGTCTGGCTCGCGCAGCGCTCGGGCAAGCATATCTCGGTCGCGAGCCCCGTCCTCGACGCGACCGTCCCGGACGGCTCGCGTCTTCAGGCGACGCTCGGAAAGCACGTGACGAAGCGCGGCAGCACGTTCACGGTCCGTCGCTTCCGCGACAATCCGTTCACGCCGGTCGACCTGCTCAAGTTCCGCACGATGAGCCCGGAGATGATGGCGTACCTCTGGATCGCCATCGAGAACGGCCAATCGATGATGGTCTGCGGAGGGACGGCGAGCGGGAAGACGACCACGCTCAACGCGACGCTCCTGTTCATCCCGCCGCAGATGAAGATCGTCTCCATCGAGGACACGCGCGAGCTCAACCTCCCGCACGAGAACTGGGTGCCGTCGCTCACCAAGGCGGGCTTCGGCGCGAAGAACCTCGTGAGCGGCAAGGCCGCGGGCGAGATCGACATGTTCGACCTCCTCGCCGCCGCGCTCCGTCAGCGCCCGCAGTACTTGATGGTCGGAGAAGTGCGCGGCGCGGAGGCGTTCATCGTCTTCCAGGCGATGGCGACCGGGAAGACCTGCTACACGACGTTCCACGCGGAGAGCGTGAGCGCGATGGTGCACCGGATGGAGAACCCGCCGATCACGCTTCCGCGCTCGCTCGTCTCCGCGCTCAACCTCGTCCTCTTGCAACGGCAGGTGAAGGTCGGCACGAAGATGACGCGCCGCGTGCAGTCGCTCACCGAGATCGTCGGTCTCGACCCCGAGACGAACGAGCTGATCACGAACTCGGTCTACTCCTGGAACCCGTCGGACGACACGTTCCTCTACTCGGGCCACTCGTACATCTACGAGCGGGTCGCGCTGATGAAGAACCTCTCGATGAAGGAGATGGAGCGCGAGGTACGCAATCGCGTCGAGATCCTCGACTTCATGATGGCGAAGGACGCTCAGGCGACCCGGCAGAAGCCGTACACGCACCGCGACGTGGGACAGCTCGTCGCCTTCTACTACAAGGAGCCGCAGAAGGCGCTTTCGGAAGCGCGCGCGGAGCTCCAGCGCGTGAAGGCCTCGACGCCCCCGTCCGCGCGCCCCTAACGAAGCCGCCAGGGACAGTCCTATCCGTCCGAGAGCCTCCCGGCCGGGGAGGCGAACCCCTGCCGCTCTTCGAGGAGATCCCGCTCGGCCGACCGGGCCGGTCGGTCCGGCTCTACTGCGAGGACGCGGTCGCGGGTCTCGCGACGCGGCTCGGCCGCACGAAAGCCGATGTGGTCGTCACGAGCCCGCCCTACAACCTCGGGGTCCGCTATTCCACGTACCGAGACGACCGGCCGAGAGGGGAGTACCTCCGCTGGATCGGCGACGTCCGGGAAGCGGTCGGGCACGTCCTCTCGGACCGGGGCTCGTTCTTCCTCAACGTGGGCGGACCTCCTTCCGACCCGTGGCTTCCCTGGGACGTCGCGCGGGAAGTCGCGCGCGGGTTCGTGCTGCAGAACGTCCTCCACTGGGTGAAGTCGATCGCCATCGACCGCGCCTCGGCGGGCCGCGCCGCCGGTCTCTCGAGCGACCTCGCGCTCGGTCACTATAAGCCGCTGCGTTCGGAGCGCTACGTGCACGGCGCGCAGGAGTACGTTTTCCACTTCACGCGGCAGGGCGACGTGCCCCTCGACCGCCTCGCGGTCGGAGTCCCCTACGGCGACAAGTCGAACGTGCAGCGCTGGCGGGGCGCGGGGAGCGACCGCCGCTGCCGCGGGAACACCTGGTTCCTGCCGTACCCGACGATCCGCTTCGGGACCCGCGACCGACCGCATCCCGCGACGTTCCCGCCCGAACTTCCCGAGTGGTGCATCCGTCTGCACGGGCTCGCGCGGACCCGCCGCGTGGTCGACCCGTTCGTCGGGATCGGGGCGAGCGCGGTCGCCGCGGCGCGCCTCGGGGTCGCGTTCGTCGGCTTCGACCTAGATAGGGAGTATCTCCGGGTCGCGGCGCAACGCGTCCGCGAAGAGCTTCGAACCAGTTCGAGTCGGCCCGGTAAAGGTCGGGCTACTGGCGGTCGTCCGAGGACGGCAGGGATTCGTCCGTCGCCGGCGGCGACCACTCGCGCATCGGGGTCTTCCGGACGCCGGCGGCCGTAGCGAGGGCGTTCTTCGTGCCGGTCTTCGCGGCTTTCCCCGCGGCGTAGACCGCGTCTCGGGCGGCGCCCGCCGCGCGAACGGTCCCGGAGCCGATCGCGACGCCCGCGTCCGAAATCCGCTGAGGGATGCGGCGCATCTCGGCGTCCAATGTCTTGCCGAGGTGGGAGAGATCGTCCTGGATCTCGAGGCCCAAGTACTTCGCCTCTTTGGCGGTCGCGTTCCCAAAGCGCTCGATCTTCCGGTCGAGGTCGGAGAATTCGTTCGCAAAGTCGCGGCCGAGACCGCCGGCGGCATGTCGCATTTCGGAGAGGTGGGCCCGGAACTGGGCCTGTTCGCGGGAGTCGGACATGGTCGTTCGGTCGGTCAGCGTTGGGTCGGGAGATAAAGGTTGATGGGCAGAGGAATCGCCGGTCAGCCGCCCATCCGACGATCGCCCCTTCGGCGGCGGCCCCGGCTCTTTCCGGTCGTCGGCGAGGGGGCTGCCACGGGCGCGGTCGGACCCGCGGGCGAGAGGCGCCGTTCGGTCTCTTCGCCGCGCGCCCAGCGAACGAGCAGCTCGACGCCGAGGTGGGTCGGGTCGGTGACGACCATCTCGCCCCGAAGGGTGCGTGCGATGGCGCGAGCGGCCGGTTCGTATTCGGGATGCTCCGACTTCAGCAAGAGGACCGTGCTCTTGAGCGACGAAACGGTCGCGAGCTCGCGGGCGCGCTCGAGAGCGTGTTCCATCGCCACGTCGAGCTGGCCGCTGCGGACCCGCCCGTCCTCGTCGGAGTAGGCCTCTGGAAGACCGTCCGTGAGCAGATAGAGCTCCTTGCGAGTGGCCCGGGAGGCTCGCAGGAGGAGGTGCGCCGCCCGAAGGGCCTCCGCCGTGTTGGTGAACGCCCCGGCCCGACACTCCCAGAGCTCGACCAGGTCGAGGACCTGAACCTCGTTGTCGAACGCCAGCACGTCGATCGTGGCGTCGGGATACCGGCGGCGGATCGCGACATAGAGCGCGAGCAGGGCTTTCTTCGCCGCGACGAGCTTCCCCTCCTCGGACATGCTGCCCGAGCGGTCGAAGGCCAGCACGACGTGGACTCGCTCGCTCGTAATCTCCCGGAAGACGTAGCTCGTCGATTCGTCGATGTGCTTCGACCCCGTGAAGCGGGCCGCGAGGAGCGAGCCCGGCACGTCGAGGTGCGCGATCTCCTCCGGGCGCCGTAATCGGGCCTTCTCGTAAACCCCGGTCGAACCGCCTCCCCGCATCGACATCCGGATGTCGCCGGGGAGTCGCTGGCTCTCGTCTTCGAGCAGGAGACGAGCGAACCTCTCGACGAGACCGTAGGTGACCACGAGTTCGCCCCGATGCTCGGCGACGAACCCTCGCTCCTTGAGCTCCCGTTCGACGCGCTGCTCTTCGGCGTGCCGGACCCGGGATTCGGCATCGGCCTCCGCGCGTCGCTGGGCCTCGGCACGCTCTTCCTCGAGCCGCCGCCGCTGGGCCTCGGCCTGTCGCCGCTTCTCCTCGGCTTCCTTCTCGATCTCCCGCTCGCGCGATTTGAGGGCGCTCGTGACGTGGTTCGCGAGCTCCTGCTGCTCGGAGCCGGAAAGCTGCGCGAGGGCGTTCCCGAGCTCGGAGGGGCCGATCGTCCGGCCGTCCGCCGCGGCGGTCGCGAACGCCATCCGACGCCCCGGGCTCCGGGCCGGAGCGGGGGCGCGTCGACGAGAAAAGAGTCCCCGAAGCCAGGCGAAAAACCGGGCGAACGCGGCGCGCAGGCGCGCGAGCAAACCCGGCGGAGGCAGAGGCCGGTTCCACGAAGCGTCCGGGAGAAGGAGGGCGTTCTGGACGTCACTCAAGAGGTCCGCGGGCGGAAGGCGGGACCAATCGATCGACCGGGCCGAGCGCAAGCGCTCCTCGAGCTCCGCGATCTGCTGAGCCACCTCGGCGTCCGAGCGGTGCCGTACCTCCTCGAGCGCGACGACCTGCTGGTCGTACTCCTCGACAATCCGTTCGACCCGGCGCCGTCCTTGGCGACGAAGGCGTTCGCGCAACCGCTCGAGTCGCTCCCGCAGCGTGGGGTCGTCGCCCGAACGCTCCCGCAGCAGACGACGAGCCCCGTCGACCCCTTCCTCGGCCAGCGCGCGGACGAGGGCCGCCGTGTCGACGGCGTCGAGCAGGTCGTCCGAGGTTACATCATCCGCGAATTCGGTGCAGTCCGGCAGGTGAACGGCGTCGCTGAGGGGGGCGTCGTCGGCGTCGTCCTCCTTGCAGGAGAAGAGCGAGAACTCCTCGAGGAGACGGAAGACGCTCGTGGCGGCCACGACGGAGGAGACCGTGGGTCCCGGCCGCTCGCGCTCCTCCACATAGCGCGCGAACGTTCGGAACTGAGGGAAGATCTCCGGGTTCGTGCCGAGCTGAGCGCGAAGGCCCTCGTCGTCCTTGAGCCGGCGCCCCTCGCCGACCAGCGCTTCGGCCTCGCCCGAGTTCTCCTTCAGCACGCCACGATAGAAGCGGCACCAGTAGACGCCCGCGCTTCGTTTCAGCGCGGCCGAAAGATACTGCTCTACGAACTCCGCGACCCGCTTCTCGTTCTGGCGGAACGAGTCGCCGCTGCGAGCGCGGATCCGTCCGCGCATCGCGTGCAGCAGGCCGGCCTTCAGGTCGGTGCTCGTCGGGGGCACGTTCCCGGCGAGGGTCCCGACGGCGGCCGTGCGGGCCGTGACATCGATGAGCGTACGGTTCGATCCCACCTCCCCGATGTCGGGGTTGTCCTCGCTTGTCTTGAGGCGCCAGGACTCGATGACACGCACTCCCGCGTCGATGAGGACCTCCGGCACGTACACCGAGGGCAGGTCGACTCGAGCGAGGTTCACGATCTGCCGGTTGTCGGCATGCCGAGCGTTGTAGCCCACGTGCAGGCTCGTGAGGCGGTCCGAAAGCGGGTCGTTGATGTTGTCGAGGTCGGAGAGGTTCGAAGTGCTGACCGCCACGAACGAGCCGGGGAAGCTCTCCCGGGACTTGGAAGGCGTGACGGTTCCCTCCTGCAGCGCCTGCAGCAGGACGTTCTGGGTGCCGAGCGGGAGCTTCCCGATCTCGTCGACAAGGAGGAAGCCACGGTTCGCCTGGAGGAGCTTGCCCGGCTCGAGCACGAGCGGGCTCATCGGGTCGCCGATCTCTTCGAGCTTCCGCAGATTGATGTTGCCCGTCAGATGGTCGGGGAACACTTCGGAGCTCCCCTGGAGCCGCGCGAACCCGAACCCCTCGCGCAGGAGCGCGAAGACGGCCGGGACCTTCGCGGGGTCGACCGTGCTTGCGTCGAAGCGCGCGGGGTCGCCTTCGGGAGCGAATCGACGGGTGCAAATGGGACACGGCGGGAACCGAGCCGCCGCACTTCGGTCGACGAGCGAGAGCGGATGGTCGAGGACCGGACAACCGTCCACGACCCAGACCCCTTTCGGGAAGAGGTTCCAGAGCTCCTTCGCGAGGCTCGTCTTTCCCGCGCCGGACGGCCCGAAGAAGAGGAGGTGCGCGCCCGAGACGATGGCCGTGACCACGTCCTCGTAGGTGGTATCGGTGAGCACGGTCCGCGGAAACAGGGCCCGCATCGCATCGGACCGGTCAAGCCCCTTCGCGCGGAGGGCGTCGATCGTTCGGAGGGTCTCGTCGCGAAACCGCTCGGCCGGGCTCTCGACCGGTGCCTTGGCGGCCTTCAGGTCGGCGGCGGTCGCTCGGGTTCCCGGTTGCACTGCCGTGCGAGGCGAGGCCGCCATGGCGCGCGGAGTTGGGGTCGGGTTAATTAGTGTTGCCGAAACGCCGCTGCTCCGGGCGCCGGCCGCGACGACCGGTGGTCGCCCGACGGGGAGGCACTTTTAAGTAGCGTTCCCCGGTCCGCGCCCCCGCGAACGATGGCCGACAAGGAGTCCGGAGCGAAGAAGCCCGCCTTGGCCCGTACGGTCAAGGACAAGTGGCGCTCCAAGCACTTTTACAAAGTCCGCGCTCCCGGCCTCTTCCAGCACGTCGAACTCGGAGAGACGGTCGCGACCGAGCCCGAGCAGGTGGTCGGTCGAACGCTCGAAGCCACGCTCCCCGAGCTGTCGGGATCGGGCGATTCTGGCAAGGCCCACGTGAAGCTGCGGTTCCGCATCGAGCGCGTCTCGGGCGACGGCGTCGCCGAGGCGAGGTTCATCGGGCATGACCTGACGAGCGACTACGTCCGACGGCTCGCCCGTCGGAAGCGTTCGAAGATCGACCTCGCCCTGACCGTCATGACCAAGGACGGTGTCCAGATCATCCTGAAGCCGGTCGCGGTGGGCGAGCAGCGTCTCCAGACCCGGCTGCGCGCCGAGCTTCGCCACAAGATGGTCCAGATACTTCTCGAGGAGGCCCAGCTGCGGACCTCGCCCGAGTTCGTCCGCGAGATCATCCAGGGGGACCTTTCGAAGGTCCTCGCCCACGGGCTGAAGACCCTCTATCCGCTCAAGAAGATCGAAATCCGGCGTTCGGAGGTCCTCGGCCAGATCTCGGAGGAGATTCCGGGACCCGAACCGACCGCCCTCACCGAGCCGTCGACGCCCCCCGAGGAGGCCTCCGTGGCCGATGCGGGCGAGGGACCGGCGGCGTAGCCCGGTAGGGCGCGAGATGACGCGTCCGATCCCTGTCGGAGTGGCTCAGCCCGGTAGAGCACGGGACTCATAGCGGGACGCGCGAGGCGTCCCGGGAGATATCCTGGGGTCGGGGGTTCAAATCCCCCCTCCGACACCTTTCGAAGGTCTGTCCCTCCGTGATGGTGAATCGATGCGGAGACTATGTCTCCCGCGGGCCGAGGATCTGCCGTTCCACCATTTCCCTTGCCACCTCATCGACCGGAGAATAGGTGTCGCCGGATCCGCGTAGGAGTCCGCACGACGGGGGTAGACCTGCTCCGAGTACCTTCTCGGTCTCGCGCCCTTCCGTCACCAAAGGGCTAACTACACCTGCACCGTTCGTCAGCAACGCGCGGAGGTGCGACGGGTGGCGACCGGAGCTGTTCCTCCTCCTAGAGGTGCCGGCGACCGACGGAAGGTCTACGCCACGGTCATCGTGGCCGTCGTCGTCCTCGCGGGTGTTCTCACCTATGTCGCCGCCCCAGCGCCGTACGGACTGGGCGCGTTTGAGCAAAAGTCCCCGTCGTCGTCAACGTCGGGCATCAGTTCTAGCGCCGCGGTCCAGTGTTCCACTTCGCCGTGCACGGAGTCCATCTCCGTGGCGGCGAACTCGATCCTGTTCATGGGGTTCGGGTACAGCGAGGCGCAGGGCGTAGTCGGGACGATAAGCATCCACGGATACCCGTTCGCGATTGCCAACGAATACACGAAGCAGAACTTCGGAACACCGTCCGTGCAGGCCGGCTTCTATTACTGGGTCATGAACGCGACCGCCACCGTCACGGTGTATCTCAACTACTCGACCCCGGCGATCGCGGACGTCTCGCTGGAGGACTTCACCGGCCTGGCGGTCACCTCGCTCCCGAGCATCTTCGCGATGGGAGACGGGAACGGGGTTTCCGCGGTCTCCACGACCATGGACGTCTGCGATCTGGGAGCCACCTATGAGACCGCCGAGACTGTGATTGCGGTGACCATGACCGGCGTGTACCAATCGAGTTCACTGACTCCCGAGAGCTCTCCAATTGCCGCAGCAATCCTACCCGGTGAGGTATCGACGAATAGCGGCTCGCTCGTAGGGGAGTACGGGGTCCTTCCCTCTCAGGCCCCAACAGCGGTGACGGCAACGCTTGCCTCTCCGACGCCGTACGCGGCCGTCTGCCTGGGCCTCATCCCGGCCTGAGACCCACCGCCGCGAGAGGGCATCGCTCCGCGGGGTCCCGCCGTCGGAATGACTTCCTGCATTCCGAGTACCTGTCGTCGGAACGGAGGCATTATACCGCAATCTACGGGCTCGAATCGGGTCCGATTTTCCTCGCCTACCGGACCTGCGCTTGGCAAAGAGTTCGAGCCAGTTCGCTCGAGCCGACACGTCGGGGATTTGAACTATTTCGGAAATCCCCCCTCCGACACTTCGATTGACTCAACAGTTCCGACCAGCTTCACGTCCGTGCAAGAAGAACGGCCCACCCCGCCCGATGGCCGGATTTCTAAGGTGACCCATCGTTAATATGCGGGGCTTCCATCCGGACCAAAGATCGGGAGTCCAGGAACGATAAGAAAAAATGGCGTTTATCGACGACCTGGGATTTGTTGTCTCTCTGATCCTCGCCGGCGCCGCAGTCCTGACCCTCGCCTCGATTCGGATGTTCTGGCACATCCTCCGGAACGACCCGGTTCGGGTACGGGCGACCATCAAGTCGTCCGCAGTTCCGGCCGGCATCATCGGCATCGTGGCTCTTTCATTGGGCCTCTTCACCGAGTTCACGTGGCCCTACTTGGTGGCGGACGGTCTCGGGTCCTACAACATCTTCTTCGGAGACCCAATCTCGCTCTTCGGGATGGTCATGATCGTCTACGCCATCGTCGGATACTTTGGACTCAAGCTCGAGTACGCGGGCGTATTCGGGTTCGTCGCCGGGGTAATCGTCGCCTGGTATGGGTGGTGGGGGTACACGACCCTAACCTCCTCGGGCACCTTCGGGCTCACGAAGGACCCGCTCGAAACCCTCCTTCTTTACGGCGCGTACGCCGTTGCGGGAGTTTTCTCCCTCCCGGCCGCGCTCACCGTGGATTATTATCTCGAACACCCGGGCCCGACCTTCCCGACACTCTCCTTGAGCATGAAGCCCGTTTCGGAGGAGACTGGGGAAAACAAGGCCACAGGCGAGGGACCCACGACGGGACGGTACCACGTGCCGTACTGGGTGTACCTCGCGACCGTGTGGTTCCCCATCTTCATGTTCCTGGCGGCGATCGCGGCGTGGTTCTACATCGGAGACATTATTCCGGGCCACCTCACCACCCCGCCCTGAGGCATTGGGAGCACACCGGTTCGGTGTCCTGAAAGGGGTGGACGCAGTATTCAGTTGCTTTGCGCGTCGGACCGGACTTCCCTGGGGCCGATTACTTTCATCCGTCCGCCCGCCTTGGAGGGAGCGACGTGAAGCATCGCTCCCGACTCCTTCCGTACTTCGCTCTGACCGTCGCCGGTGGTTCTGATTCCGCGCAGCGGCCCGACTGGGACGCGCTCGGCCGACGCTGGTGGTCCCATGTCCGAATTCTCGCGGACGACCGCATGGAGGGCCGCGAGACGGGAAGCCCCGGATTTGAACGCGCCGCCGACTACGTGATGGAGCAGTTCCGCGCGGCGGGGCTGCGGCCCGCGGGCACGAGCGGCTTCCGCCAACCCATGGATTTTCGGGTGACGCAGATCGACCAAGCCCGCAGCTCCGTCGAGCTGATTCGAGGCGGGAGGACGGATCCGTTGGCGCTCGGCGAGGATGCCGTGGTCGCCGTCTCTTCGCAGACCGCGGCGACCGCGGAAGCCGAGGCCGTGTTCGTCGGCTACGGTCTCACGATCCCCCACCTGGACTATGACGACCTGGCCGGCCACGATGTGCGGGGGAAGATCGTCGTCTTCGTTCGAGGCGGGCCGGCCGTCATTCCTGGCCCCGTCCGAGCCCACTATCAGTCGCAGGAGGAGCGTTCTCGGGCGTTGAAAAGGGCTGGGGCCCTGGGCTGGGTCGGTATCCCGAACCCCAAGGTCCCCGAGTTACCGTGGTCCCGTATGGCCGAGGGGCTCCTTCTACCGAGGATGGAGTTGCGCGACCCGGGTCCCGAGGTCTTCGCGCCTTTGCCGGTGACCATCCTCTTCAACCCCGAGCGGGCCGAAAAGCTCTTCGCGGGCAGCGGGCACACCTTTCAGGAAATGGTGACCCAGCTCGGCTCGGAGGTTTCCCTGCCCCGGTTTCCGTTGGCCGCGAAGATCCGGGTTCGAGTCGCCTTCGCTCGCCGGGAGGCGAGGTGCCAGAACGTCGTCGGGGTGTTTCCCGGCAGCGACCCGGTACTCAAAGACCAGTACGTCGTGCTGAGCGCCCATCTGGACCACCTCGGAATCGGGCCGGCGGCGAACGACCGTCCGATCTACCGGGGGGCGATGGACAACGCCTCGGGCGTCGCGTCGTTGCTCGAGGTCGCGCGGGCCCTGCACGAATCCGCGACCCGGCCGAGACGTTCGATCCTGTTCCTTGCGGTCACTGGCGAGGAAAAAGGCCTCCTCGGTTCCCAGTACTTTGCCACGCACCCCACGGTCACCGGCTCGCTGGTCGCGAACATCAACCTCGACATGTTCCTCCCGCTCTTCGCCCTGAAATACCTCGAGGTGGAGGGGCTGGAAGAATCCAGTTTGGGCAACGACATTCGCGCTGTCGCGGGGCTCCGGGGAGTGGAGACGCATGTGGAGTATGAACCCGACCGCGTGCTCTTCATCCGGAGCGATCAGTATAGCCTGATCAAAGTGGGGGTCCCGGCCCTTTCCTGCTCGTTCGGCTACGTTTCGGGGTCGGCCGAGGAGAAACGGGCCAAAACATGGCTCTCCGAGCGGTACCATGGGCCCGCGGATGGTCTCGACCAACCGGTTGACCTCCCGGCCGCCGCGCAGTTCACCGATCTCCTTCGGGCGCTCGTGACCCGGGTCGCCGACGCCGACCCGCGACCCACCTGGAATCCGTACAGTTTCTTCCGTCGATTCGCCCCGTGACCCGGGTTGACCCGTTCCCCTTCGAACGCCTCCGGCCTAGCGAGCGTACGGCCTCGGCGGAGTCTCCGCCCGGGACTCGGAGAGGTGCTCACACGGAGAACGGGATCAGCGAGGGAAGGACGGTGAAGAGAATCGTAAGCAGACCCACCGCGATGAGCAATCCCCCCAACACCACCCGGAGGCGCTCCTCGGGGACGTGCTGCTGAAGGTATCTTGCCCCCCGAGACGACAGCGCCGTGACTGCGACCAAAGCCGCTGTCGCCGCGACGAAAACAAGCACGACATTGCCGGTGGAGGCCACGAACAAGATCGTCAGGATCTGGGTGTTGTCCCCCATCTCGAGCAGGAACGCGAGCCCGAGGGCGACCGTTCGAACCTGTCCGGCGGTGTGCGCCATCGCCGGTGTCCCTTCGCCCGGCTCGTGCACGGGGGCCGGAACCCGCAGGATCTCGCGGATGCCGAACCCGACAAGGACCAGCCCCCCGGCCACCTTGACCCAGAACAGGTAGGGGGCGAGAACGGTCTCCGCTCCGTATCCGAGGGTGACCGACACGACGGTCGCCGCCCCGAGGCCCACCGAGGCGCCGATGAAGACGTCCCGATGCGGGTGTCGCGTCGAGAGGGTGATGACCCCGAAATTTGATTTGCCCGGAAGTTGGAGGACCGCCACGACCGCGAACACGACGATGCCGTCGATCAGGAGATTCGCGCTCACGGCTCTCGCAGCGATCGGCCAGCTTCCAATAGGGATGTCGGCTTCGACGGGGTGCGCGCCTCGAACCGGTTTCTAATGTCGGGGGCGCGGGAAGGCGGACCGCCCCGGTCCCGCATCCGCCGAGACAATCCCCGCCCACCGTCCGCATCGATGGGACGACCCCCGGTCATGGATTTCGGAAGGACCCGAGTCTTATGGCTTGATGACGGCCGGCGTCCTGTCCGGCCCGAGTGTTGACCCTCCTCGCTATGGAGAAGATGACGACCGTCCGGCGGTAGCCTCATGCCCGACGAGAGCCCCGCGCCATCCACCCCTCTCGAGACAGCTCGAGTTGTGATCGAATCGTTACGGATCGAGCTTGCCACCCGGCTGTACCCGGTTCTCAAAGACCCGCGCATTTACACGTTCATTTCGGACGAGCCGCCATCTTCCGCGAAAAGCTTGGCGACCCTCTTTGCCCGTTATTTGGAGGGTCCCGGCCCTTCTTCGAACGCGGTCTTCCTCAACTGGGCCGTCCGTCTCAAGAAGAGGGGAGATTACGTGGGAACCCTTCAAGCGACAATCGACACGGGCAGCCGACGAGCCTCCGTCGCCTATCTCCTGGGACCCGATTATTGGGGGCAGGGTCTCGCGTCGGAGGCACTCGGTGCCCTCCTATCGCACCTCTTTGCGCGAGGCACCTTAGATTCGGTGGAGGCTCGAATCGATACCCGGAACGATCGGTCGGTACGTCTCGTTCGACGTCTCGGGTTCGAGCTGGTCCGAGTGGACCGGAAGGCCGAGTTCTTCAAAGGATCTTGGGGCGACGAGTATCTTTTTCGAATCCGCAGGCCCTCGCCCTTGTGAGGGGTCTCTCCGACACTGGAGTGGGCTGTCGGAGAACTCGCAGATAGGGACTGGATTCGTTTCGTACTCCCCCCTCCAAGAACTCGAATACTGGTATCCCATCCCGGGCCGGGGAAGGAAGTGTCGACTCCCGTCGCAGGCCCGCAACGGACCATGAAGGCCTGGATATTCGCTCGCTACGGTCCCCCGGACGTCCTCCAACTCCGAGAAGTTCCGCTCCCGGCATTTCGGGACGACCACGAGATGTTGGTCCGAGTCTACGCCTCTTCCGTGAATCCAGCCGACCGACACAATCTGAACCTTCCGTTCATTTTCCGGAAAGGGCATGGTTTCCTTCGGCCGAAGACGGGGCGGACGGGGCTCGATTTGGCCGGCCGCGTCGAGGCGGTCGGAGCGGGCGTCACGGGGTTCCGTGTGGGGGACGAGGTCTTCGGCGTGGGCGCGGGCGCGTACGCGGAGTACGCGATCTCCGACCAAGTGGAAGTCGCGCTGAAGCCGAACGCGGTAACGTTCGAGCAGGCCGCAGCGGTTCCCATCGCGGCCGTCACGGCCCTCCAAGGCCTTCGCGACAAGGCGCAGGTCCGACCGGGCCAGCGGGTCTTGATCAATGGGGCGTCGGGAGGGGTGGGAACTTTTGCCGTGCAGATCGCCCGGTCGCTCGGTGCGGAGGTGAGCGCGGTCTGCAGTACCCGGAACGTGGAAATGGTCAAATCGCTCGGGGCCGTCCGGGTCTTCGATTACTCGAAAGAGGACTTCACCCAGAGCGGCGAACACTACGACGTCATCTGCGACACTCAACTGAACCATGCTTTGAGTGCCTACCGACGGGTCCTCAGTCCCGGCGGAGTGCTGCTGGCCATCGGTGCCGGGCCGGGGTCGATCGGCCGAGTCCTCCCTCGAATGCTCAAGACGATGATGGGGTCGCGGATCGTCGGTCCGAAGGTGAAGTTCTTCGTGGCTTCGGTCCGGACCGGGGACTTGGTGGCCCTCAAGGAGCTCATGGAAGCCGGAAAGGTGGTTCCGGCGGTCGACCGACGCTACCCGTTCAACCAGGTCCCGGACGCTCTTCGGTATCTCATCGAAGGACATGCCCGAGGAAAGGTGGTCATCACGGTCGGCGAAGAGAACCGACCGGCTTCGTGACACGACGTCCCGTTTTCCGTCCTTCGAACCGATCTCTCACAGCGACGCTGGTCAGGGGCGCCGATGGAGTCCATCTCCTCCGGAAAGGCTATCCCCATCTCGCCTTCCGAAGCCGGTATGCGGGGGTGGTCGCCTCGGACGGGGCTCGCGGTCGCCGTAGTCGTCGTGGTCGTTCTCGGCTCGCTTGGGCTGGTCGCGGGCTTCTCCGCGACGGGCGGAGCCACGTCGACCGCCAGTCACGATAGACCCTCAACCGGCGCCTCTCGGGTCATCGCCTCCCACGGAACGACGTCGCCCTCGGCGACTGGGATCGCGAAGGCGCTCGCCGTCGAGGACCTGCTGCGCTCGAAGGGCATCTCTCCCGCCACCGTGCATCTCCCGAACTTTGCTGGCGCGGTCACCGACACCGCGCAACCGATCCAACCGTCCTACACGCAAGCCCCGGCGCCGATGGGGGTCGCGGACATCGGTCTCGAAAACCGGTCGGGCGCGCTCGTCCCCTACGCGCTCAACACCACGAGCGTCGCGGGCACGGTCAATATCACGAACCTCCAGTCGCTCTACGTCGACGGCGACGGCCCGGATACTTACGGGATCCAGCTAAACTCCGTCGTGAACGGCGTCACCATTTTCGGGAACTCGTCGTACGAGTTCTGGAGCCAGAACTACATTGGCTACACCGTCAGCACCCAGCAGCTCGTCTTTGGGGACGAGGTGTGGAACTTCTCGAGCCCATCGGGTCTCTTCCCGACCAGCAGCGTTTACGGATTCAGCCCCAACGGCACATTCGCCGACTTCCCGGCCCTGTACCAGGGCTACGGCCCTACGATCACCATCGGCTACCCCTTCGCCCTCACGCTCTACCTCAACACCTCGACCATCGCCGACCGCCCCGCGCTCTACTTCAACTACACCGTCTCGAACGACACGTTCCGGCAGTCGAACTCCTTCGACTACCTCATCTTCAACTCCTCGGTCGACACCCCGACGGCCGCCGCCCCGACCCCCTACTACCAGGCGGACGGGTACAACTACGACCCGATCGGCCTCATCAACGACATGGAGATCGACATCCTGGGCAACGACGACGGCGACACCACGGCCTTCCTCGCCGCCGACGCGACGATCTCTCTGCAGTACCTGGAACGCCTCCGCGCGGGAAATGAAGGAGGTACCTTCGGCCTACAGCGCCGGTCAGGAGACCGGCGAGACCGCCGTCGGTTTGCTCGTCTACTCGAGCGGAGGCGCGAACCCGGTCGGCCTGGTTCGAGCCGGCCCTGGATTCGTGGGGGGCCTCTGGAACTACTCGGCCCAGCTCGGTGCCGTGGCCGACACGGTCACGGTGCACCCCGTCGCGGAGTACTCGTTCCTCTTCGTGAATGTCGGCACCACGGAGAACGACAGTACCGCCCAGTGGGTGCCCACGTCGACGACCGGGACCACGACCTTCTTCCTCCCAACCGGTGGCACCTACTTCCTCAACTTCTTGATGAGCGAGTTCGACCCCGCGAGCCGTGTGGTGACCGCCACCGCGTCCGTCACCCTTCCGGCGGTCCATCTCGTCGCCGACGCGTCGCGCGGGGTGTACACTCCTCTCTTCGCGTTCACTAATGGCGAACTGGGTGCCATTTCGTCCTCGGGCGCCGGGACGGCGGCGAACCCGTACATCATCCTCAACAACCAGGTGGGATCGCTATCCCCGCAATTCGCCCAGTGGGACGACTACCTCTTCCCCATCTTCCCCGGCCTCCTGTTCGCCGGCACGTCCGCCTGGGCGCAGGTGACGCCCCCGTCGTTCGAGATCAACCTGCCCTCGTGGAGCTTCGCCGCCGGATACATCGCCGCCCTCGGTCTACCGCTCACCAACGACCTCCAGCTGCAGTTCTACGACGCGTCCAACGTCTCCCTCGTCCGCGCGGGAGGCATCTCGGGCTGGATGAGCGCGTTCCTCTTTCAATTCCCCGAGAGCTCCGTCATGCTCTGGAACTGCACCAACATGCTGGTCGCCTCCAACACTTTCGATGACGAGGGGAATGCGTTGTTGCTCTACGGCGGCACCAACAACACGGTTTGGGGCAACTCGTTCCTCGCGACCCCCACCGCGGCCGCGAACCCGGCGTCCGTGGACGATAGTGGATCGTGGATCACTGGGGTCAACGAAACGGAGTCGGGGGACCTCGTCTACAACAACCTCTTCGAGGTGGGGATCCCGGCGATCACCCCGAACTACGACCCCTTCCCGTGCGACCAGTACGGGTACTGCTCCCCGGTCGCGTACACCGATTCTTGGAACGTCAGCGATCAGCCTGCCACGAACTATGCTATCGTGAACGGCTGGAACCTGACGGGCAGCATCATCGGGACCTCGTACCAGGGCGGGAACTACTGGTCCAACTACGGCACGACCCTGGCTCCGTTCGGCCTGCTGCCGTACAACAACACTGGTGCGATCACGGTCGGCGGGGACTACGTTCCGCTGGTACCGTTCTCGCTCTACTCCGTGACATTCGTCGAGACGGGACTGAAGGCCCACCTACCGTGGAATGTTACGGAAGGCGCTGTGCTCCTGACCTCGAACTCTACCTCGATCGGGGTCGAATCTCCGAACGGAACCTTCCCTCTCAGTGTGGGAGCTCCGGTGAATTACACGGTGACCGCGGCACCCTCTCAGTTCACGGTGGCGGGAACCGCGCTGGTCGTGGATATCACCTTCGCGTTCTTCACGGCCGTACCCCTCGGACAGCTCGACCTCAACGTCACGCCTTCGGGCTCCTCCGTCTGGGTGAACGGCCACTCCGTCACGCTCACCAACGGTGCCGTGTCGATGTCGGTCCCCGCCGGGCGCACGTCCATCGAGGCGACCGATGCCGGGTACCTCTCCTACTTCACCAACGTGACGGTGAACGCCTCCTCGACCGCGACGGTGCTGATCGCGCTGGGCGCGGTCAGCTCGGGCTCGAGCTCTTCGGGCACGGCCGGGATCAGCAACACCGCCTGGGCGCTCATCGCGGTCGCCGCGGCGCTGGCCGTGATCTTCCTCGTGGGCATGGTCTACTTCGCCCGTCGGCCGCGGCAGGGCGCGGGGTCATCATCGGGACCTTCGCCTCCGCAGCCCTGGCAGGAGACCCAACCACCGGTCCCACCCCCGCCCTCGAGCTGAACCCCGCCCGGGGATGGGCGACGACGAACTAGCTCGAGAGGAGACGCTCGGCGAGCTTCCCGACCTCTTCGAGGACCCGGGCCAGGTCGACCGACCGGTCGACGACCGCCACGAGGAGGGCTTTCTCGCCCTTCCCGACGAGGACCGTCGTGGAATCGCTGCCTTCGATGAGGATCCGGTCGGGCGGACGGCGGTTCAGCTCGGCGCCGGCGGTCGCCGCCGCTCCGAAGAGGGTCGCGCACATGATGGCGAACGTTTCGGAGGGGACCCCCGCCGGGAGGTCCGCGAAGAGGACCACACCGTTGCGCGCGACCAGCGCGGTCGCGATCCCCCCGATGCGGGCGTTGAGTTCGTGGATTTCGTTGCCGACGTTCCGGAGCACCATCATCTCTCTCGAGCTCCTCCCCCTCAGTTGGGCCGGGGAACGAAGGCGACATGCGGCGGGCCGGCTTGGAGGTCCGGTGTCACCACGCAGCCGGAGAAAGCGGGCCGAACCCCCCGGATGATGAGTCCTACTTCGTCCCGATGGAGCTCGAACTCGGTGTCCGTCAGCCGTCGCACACCGGCGGCGCACCCGAGGCCGGATCCGAGAAGACCGATCCCGAGGTTTCCAATCGCTCGGGTCCGCTTCACCCCGTAGAAGAACATCTTCAGGGCCCGGTCAACCCCAAGAAGGGTCTCGAAGACCTCGAACGCCGTGGTCTCGAGGAACGTCTTCTTGCGACCCCCCTGGACCACCCGCTCGGCCTCTTCCATCTTGGCGATTGCCTTCTTCCTCGCGGTGGGAGAGGTGGTATCGATGACCGTCCCTCGGCTCGCGAGGTTCACGACGTACGGGGGTCCTTCGTCTTCTCCGACGTAGTCGACAATCCGGACCCGGCTATCGAATCGGCGCCGGGTGACGTAGCGGGTCATCCGCGCTCGAAAATCGTGCGGAGAATCACGGGAAGGAAGAACCCCGATGATGCCCCGGGAATGATAGAGGATATTCAGGTACGTCGGAAAGAGCAAAAGGTCCAGGTCCTCGAGTCCGACGGTCTCGTCCATCGTGAACAGCGCAAAGCTGCCGCGGCGGAATCCTCCTCCGAGCAGTCGGTCGAAGTCCGCGATGCCCGTGGAGTAACGACCTTCGGGGTCCGGTAGGGGTTTCCATCCGTCGGTTCGGGGGGAGGTCTTCGCAGAGGCGCGCATGCACCGAGCATGGTCGAAAGGGGTTCTTAGAATGATGCCCGGAAAACGAGATTTCTCTGACGGTAGAGCCCCCACATCTCTCGGTACGCGCTCCACGAGTCCCGGTACGCTCGTGGCGTTTTCCGGGCGTACCGAAACGACTTCCGGTCTTTGCCCCGGTCCGGAGCCATGCCGGATCTTGCCCGGCTTCTTGATTCCCGGATCCTGTTCACACGGTCGGCGGACCGACCGTAGGACGCCGCGCTCAGGGTGGATTCGGGCGGAGCCGGGCCGGTCCGGGAGGACGATCGGCTCGTATCAGCGCGACCGCACGGCACGTGAGAACGACCTCGTCGCGATCGTTCAGAAGTTCGTTCTCGAAGGTGACAAGACCTCCGTGAGAGCGGGGTTCGGTGCGAGTCACCCGGACCCGGGCACGAAGTCGGTCGCCCGCGCGGACGGGGTGGAGGAACCGCAGCTCATCGACCCCCGCGAAGGCCTCGACCGTCCCGGACATGAACCCGGCTCGATCCCAGAGACCCGTCAGGATCGAGAAGGTCAGCGCCCCGTGCGCGACGATCGTCCCGAATCGCGTCCACCGGACGAATTCGGGGTCCTCGTGGAGCGGGTTGTGGTCCTCGCTCAGGGTCGCGAAGGCCCGGATGTCCTCCTCCGTGACGCGACGTTCGGGAGTCGCGAACTCGAGGCCGGGACGAAACTCGGAGAACGGCAGAGGATACTCGCTCATCGACGTGAGCGGGCGGGGCGGCGTCGGCGGACCGGGGGAGCGGACTCGGTCGGCGAGCTTTCTCCGTTTCCCCCGCCATCGGCCACCAGGCCGTGGAGGATCATCTCGACGAGCTGGTCGATTTTCGCCTCGGTCAGCCCGTCGCCCCAGATCACATAGCGGGTCGCGACGAAGTCGGCGATCCCCAAGAGTGCGTACGCGAGGAGCTCCGGGTCGGCTCGTTTGAGCTCCCCCGAGTCCATGGCCCGGGCCAATCCCTTCTGGTATCCCAGCGCCATGCGGCGGACGTGCTCGTGATAGAGCGCCGGATCCACACTGGCCGCCTCTCGGACGATCCGGTAGAGCTTGCGATGTCGGCGCAGGTATCGGAAGAACAGCCTCAGGCCCTCGGACTCCATGGCCGCCCGAGTCGGGAGCTTGCCGGTCCGCTCGCTCAAGGTGCGCCGCAGGTCGTGGTTGAGCGAGGCGAGGAGAGCCCGGAAGAGCTCCTCCTTCGAGGTGAAGTAAAGGTAGAAGGTCCCCGACGCGACTCCCGCTTCCCGGGTGATCTCGGAAACCCGCGTATCGTAGTAGCCGACGTCCCCGAACACCGTCTCGGCGGCCCGGATGAGTCGCGTCCGGGTGTGCTGCCCGCGCCGGGTCGGAGGCATCTCGGCGAGAGTGCGGAACGACGACGCGGTGAGGGACGAGGATCGGTTCATGGACCCACCTCGCGACGCAACCGGGGATAATCCTTCTTTCCCGCCGGCGTCCGCGGGATCTCGTCGCGCCAGACGAAGCGCCGCGGGACCTTGAAGTGGGCAAGGTGGGCTCGAAGGAACGTCACGACCTCCTCCTCCCCGACCGGCGTCGCGCGCCGCACGAAGGCGCACCCTACCTCACCCCACCGGGCGTCGGGAATCCCGATCACGGCCGCCTCGGCCACCGCCGGGTGCGACTCGAGCGCCTCCTCGACCTCGGCGATATAGACGTTCTCGCCGCCCGACTTGAACATCAGCTTGGTCCGCCCGACGAAGTAGTAGAATCCGTCGACGTCCCGGCGCAGCACGTCCCCCGTGCGGACGTACTCCCCGCTCATCGCGGTGGCGGTGGCGGCCGGATCGTCGAGGTATCCCGAGAACAGCACCGGACCGCTGACGAGGAGCTCGCCGACGTCGCGGTCGTGGCCCTGCTCGTCCACGAGCTTCATGTCCGCGAGCAGGTTCGGCCTTCCAATCGTACCCGGACGGGAGAGGTCCTCCGTGGTCGAGTAGAGCAAATTGGGTCCGGCTTCCGTGAGGCCGTATCCCTGGTAGAACGGGATCCCCCGCTCGCGGAACGCGTTCACGACGGCGGGGGGCGAGTTCCCGCCCCCGCTCTTTGCGAACCGCAACGAGGCGAGCGAAGCGCGGGCGAATTCGGGTCGGCCGACCAAGTCGATGAACATCGACGGCACGCCTCCCAGGATCGTCACCTTCTCCGCGTCGATCCGGCGGAGGATCTCGACCGGCTCGAACCGCTCCAGGATGATGCTCCGACCGCCCGAGATCAAGAGCGGAAGGAGGAGGACGTTCCAACCGCCCGTGTGGAACATCGGGAAGACCAGGATCGTCGAATCGTCCCCTTGGAGTTTCCAGCCCTCCACGGTCGTGAGGGCGTTCGACAGGACGGCTCGTAAGCTAAGAACCGCTCCTTTCGGCCGGCCCGTCGAACCGCCCGTAAACAGGACGAGCGCAGGGATTTCCCAGTCCGTCGGCTCCTCCGGTCGCTTCGAAGGGGTGCCGCCGGGCTGAGTGAGTTCGTCGAGCGATACCCGCCGGTGGCCCGCGAGCACGGTCGTGGGGATCTCGGGGAAGGTGCCCCGTCCCCGAACGATCATCGCAGAATGCACCCGGCCCACCTCGTCGGCCAGTTCCGGCGCCGCGAGCCGGAGGTTGTGCGGGACCAGCGCGGCGCCGACTTTGAGCGCCCCGAAGAAGAGGATCACGACGTTCATGTCGGGGCCGGAGAGTACCGAGAGGCGGTCGCCGCGTCGAACTCCTCGTTCTCGCAACCGCCCGGCGGCGCCGGCCGCCCGTTCCTCGAGTTCCGCGAACGTGAGGGTGGCGTCCCGAGCCACGTCCGTCAAGGCCACGCGGCTCCCGTGGCGCGCCGCCAAGCGGGCCGAGAGGTCGAGCCGCACGGTCTACCCCCACTGGACGACGGTGGAACCCCAGACGTAGCCCGCTCCGGCCGCCGCCATCACGACCGGCCCCGAGGAGAACTGGCCGCGTCGAAGGGCCTGGTCGAGGGCCAGGAACTGGTCCGCCGACTGGGTGTGGCCGAAATCCTCCAGGTAGAAAGAGCGCGCCGGGTCGACCCCGACGTGGGCGAGGACCGTCGTATGGAACGAGCGCTTCATGTGGTTCAGGAGGAGCAGACGGACGTCCGCGGGTCCGAGTCCGCTCTTTTCGATCGACCGACGGATCACCGTCTCGAAGTTCCGACCCGACACCCGTTCGATGATGCGACGAAACTTCGCTTCGTCCATCAGGCCCTCCAGGTACGCGCGCCCGGCCCGCGAGTAGGCATCGGACGTCGGGAATCGGGCGCCGCCGTTCCGCTCCGCCGCCATGAGCGCGATCGAACCGTCGCTCAGGAACTCCGAGGAGAGGATTCGGTTCTTCGGGTGGTCCCGAGCCACCACGACCGCCCAACCCCCGTCGGCGAAATTGTCCATCCATCGGCCTTGCGAATCACTGGGGCGAACGAGGTACGACTCCTTGGAGGCCCCGACGAGGAGCACCGCACGGAGGTCGCCGTCGGCCACGAGAAACCGCTTCGCGAGCGAGAGACCAAACACCGACCCGGCGCACATGGCGGACAGGTCGAACGCGAACGCCTTCGGGAGATGCAGCCGGTCCTGGAGATAGGCGCTCGCGAGCCAGACGTGGTAGTCCTTCCATTGCGAACCGCACCAGGCCACGAGACCGATATCGGCGGGGTCGATCCCCTGCCGGCGCGCCTTCGAAAGCGCCGAGCGCGCCGCGGAGAGGGCCATGGCGCTCGGCATCTCGGCGCGCGCGCTGACGCGCTTCCCGTGGAATCCTTGCTTCTGGACCACCACCGACTCGGGGATGTGGAACTGGCGGGCGATGGTCCGAGCGCTGACCCAGCGTCGCGGCAGGTAGAGGCCGTAGGAGACGACACCGGGTCGGTTCATTCAGTCCACCTCCCGCACGAACGGAGGCGCGTCGGTCGGGGCGAGGAGGAACTCCTCCACGATCCGGTTGAACGCCTCCGCCCGCTCGAGCAGATGCAGGTGGTTCTGCCCCCGAAAGAGGGCGATCGAGGCGCCCGGGATCGTTTTGTAGAGGGCCAAGGAGTTCGTACAGGGAACGACCCGGTCCTCCGTGCCCGTCGTGACCAAGGTCCGGACCGTGAGGCGCGCGTCGCTTTCACGAGCGTCGAAAGTAAGCGACGACATCGCCTGGAAGGTCCACTGCGTCGGGTCGGTCGGGGACGCGAGCCGGTCGGCGATGATCCCCTCGAATTCCGCCCCGTGGTCCCGGGGGAACGACGGGGTAAGGGCCAGGGACATCGTCCGGCGCAATTGGTCGATCGCCGATTCGTTGGGGACCACCCGGGTCATCTCGGCCCAGGTCGCGGGGGGAATCGGTTGCGAGGTCGGACCCCCGGAGGAAGTGCACGCCAGGATCATTCCCGTGACTCGACCCGGGTCGAGGGCGGCCATCGACTGCGCGATGAACCCCCCCATGGACGGGCCGAGGACCGCTGCCCGGTCGATTCCCTCCGCGTCCAGCACGGCGAGCGCGTCGCGGGCGAATTCGCTCATCGAATACGGTCCGGTCAGGGGGGTGCTTCGACCCACCCCCCGGTGGTCCACGAGCAGGAGCCGAAAGCGGTCCTCGAGCGCGGGCGACTGACCGCGCCACATCCAGAGCCCGTAGCCGAGCCCCTCCAGGAGGAGCAGCGGCGGACCCGTTCCGCGGGCTTCGTAGTAGATCTCGCTCTCGCCTCGGTGTGCGTACGGCATCGTTGATTCACCCTCCGATCATGACCTCGTTCTCCGGGTGCGCCCCGTGCTGGCCGAGATAGACCCGCTGCACCCGGTCGTCCGACAGGATCTCGGCCGGACTGCCCGAAAGCACGATCCGACCGGCTTCGATCACGTGGACATGCTGGGCGATCGGCACCGTCTGCAGGACGTTCTGCTCGGTGAGCAGAATCGGCAGACCGCGACCGACCTCCTCGATCTTCACGATCAGCTCCTTGACCAAGGTGGGATGGAGTCCGGTGGTCGGCTCGTCCATCACGAGCAGGCTCGGATGGGCCACCATCGCCCGGGCGATCGAGACCATCTGCTGCTGACCCCCGCTCAGATTGTGCGCGGGCTCGCGCAGCTTGGCCACGAGGTCCGGGAATAGCTTCTGCACGATCGCGAGGTCGGCCTCGAAATCGACCTCGAGACCGCGCCGCTGGGCGAGGCGGGAACCGAGACGCAGATTGTCAATGACCCTCAGGTCGCCGAACAGGCGGGCCCGTTCGGGCACGGTCGCGATGCCGAGGTCGGCGACCTGCTCGGCCCGCAGCTCGTGGATCGGTTGGTCGTCGAGCAGGATCCGTCCCCCCACGGGGCGGAGCAGTCCGACCACCGAGCGGACGAGCGTGGATTTGCCCGCCCCGTTCGGGCCGATCACGAGCGTCACGCCAGGTCCGGAGGCGAACGAGATCCCGTCGAGCACGACGGAGCCGTAGTAGCCCGCCCGCAGCTCCTCGACCTTAAGCATCCGCCCTCCCGAGGTAGGCCGTGCGCACGGCCGGGTCGTCGAAGAATGTGGACTGGGTCCCGTCGAAGATGACGCGGCCGCGGTCGAGCGCCAGCACTCGGTCGACGACCGGCAGGATCTCCCCCAATCGGTGCTCGACCACGACCATTCGGGTCCCGGCGGCCTTGAGCTGAACGAGCGTCGCGAGGAGGCCCTCGGCCTCCGAACGGCTCAGCCCGCCGATCGGCTCGTCGAGCAAAAGGAGGTCCGGGCTCGCCGCGAGTGCCTTCGCAAGCTCGAGCCGCTTCAGCAGGCCGAACGGGAGCACGCCCGAGGGGTGGCCGCGCACCTCGGTGAGGCCGGTCGCCGCCAGTATGCGGTCCACGTCGGCCCCGCCCCGCATCTTCGCGAACAGCTCCAGGTTCTCCTCGACCGTAAGCGAGCGGAACGGCCGCACCACCTGGTACGTCTTCACCATCCCGAGACGGGCGATCCGCCACGGAGGCAGTCGCGTGATGTTCTGGCCACGGAACTGGATCTTCGCCTTGTTCTTCCCCTTGAGCTTCCTCGGGTCCGGGTGGAGCGCGCCCGCGATCACGTTGAGGAGCGTCGTCTTGCCGGCGCCGTTCGGCCCGACAATCGCGAGCGCATCCACCGACATCTCGAACGACACGTCGTCCAGGGCCCGGTTGCCCCCGAACGAACAGGTGACGTTCGCGACCTCGAGCAGGTTCACGTAGGCTCCTCCGTGGTCATGAAACGAATGAATCGGCGAAGGGGCCGGATGATCCCGTGGGGCACGAACAGGACGAGGATGATCGCCGCGACCACGAAGAGGAGAAGCGTGAGGTCAGAAAATATCGGGAAGAAGTACTCGTAGATCAGGACCACGATGAGCCCGGCCCCGACGCTGCCGACGAGCTCTCCCGTGCCGCCGAGGAGGACGATCAGGATCGGGAAGAGAATGAAGTCGAAACCGAAGGCGTCGATCCCCGAGTAGGTGTTCACCATCGCGTAGCAGGCCCCCGCAAACCCCACGACACCGCTCGCGAGCGTGAACGCCACGACCTTGTAGGGAAAGGTCGAGATCCCCTGCGAGGAGAGCGCGTCCTCGTCGTCCCGGATGCCCCTCAGAATGAGCCCGAAGTGCGAGTTCCGAAGGACAAAGAACCCGACGAGTACGACCGCGTCGGCAATCACGAGTAGGAGGAGCATTCCCCCGTAGGTCGGGGCGAGGAACGGCAGGCCGTAGAACCCCTCGGTCGGCCAGTGGAGCTGGACCCAGTAGGCGGCGACGAAATCGGTTCCGAGGAACGGCAGCAGGAACGAAAGGAGCGAGAAGTACGGTCCGCGCAGGCGGAGGGTCGGCACGGAAAAGAGGAACCCGCCGAGCAGGCCCGACCCGAAAGCGACCAGCAGCAGAAACGGCACGTCCCGGTCGCCGTGCCAGGAGAGGTACCCGGCCGTGAGCGCCCCGACCCCGAAGAAGAACGGGAGGCCGAAGTTGAGGTAGCCGGTCATCCCCGAGGAGAAGTCCCAAGCGAGCGCGAGCAGGATGTAGATGGACGCTAGGGTGAGCGAGAGCGCGAGGGACGACATCGAGGTGGTTCCCGCGAGGAACGGCAGCGCGGCCAGGACCACGAGCGTGGCCAGGAACACCGGGTCGCGCAGGGCCCGAAGGAGCCGAAGCCGGCCGCGGGACGCTCGGCGAACCACCTCAGCGGCCACGCCGGATCCCTCCGATCCCCCTCGGGAGGACGATGATGAACGCGATCGCGACGATGAACGCGACGATGTCGGAGAGGCTCGAGCTCGTCGGGTACGAGAACTGGACGTAGAACTGGCTGAACGAGAGCAGGAACGCGGCCGGGAGCGTCCACTTGAACTTCTCGAGTCCCCCGATGACCGAGACGACGAACGCGATCACGAAGGGCTCGACCCACATCGTGGGCGTGACCTCCTGCGCGGGGACAATCAGCACCGCAGCGAGGGCGACGATCGCGGAGGAGACCGCGACGACCACGATGTAGACCGTACGCACCCGGATGCCGAACAGGGACGCGGTCTCGGGGTCCTCGGCGGCCGCCCGTACCGTCCGGCCGTAGCTCGTCCACTCGATCCAGCCCCAGAGGCCCAGAAAGACGACGATCGTGACCCCCGCGGTCCAGAGGTACACGGGGCTCACGGAGACGCCGTAGAGCAAGATCTCGTGGGTCGGGATGAGCCCCGGGATGATGAGCCCCGTCTCGCCTTGGAACAGGGGCGGGTACGCGAAGAGGTACTGGAGAAAGAGCGCCACCAGCAGGGTGACGACGAGGAATCGCATCGGGTCAGGGGCGAACTTCACGCAGAGGAGGAAGATCGCGACCCCCACCGCGACCGCGATCGCCATCGCCAGCACGATGGCGACGACCAGATTGATCCCGAGCTCCACGGCGAAGTAGAAGATCATGTAGGCCGTGACCATGTAGAGGGCGCCGTACGCGAGGTTCAGCACCCGGGAGATCCCGAGCAGGAGGGTGAACCCGAGGGCGAGCAGGACGTACGTGAACCCGAAGAGCGTGCCGTAGATGACGACGGGGGCCAGAATGCTCCCGACCAAGCGACGCCCCTCCCGCGGTGGCCGGGGTCCGACCGGTGTTCTTCTGCCTAGAGAACTACCGTGAAGTCCCCGTTGCCGACCTCAGTTCCGTTCGGCGCTTGGTAGTTCTCGAACGAGACCGTCGACCCGGGCTGGAACGTATCGGCCGCGAGGAAGCTCGGGGTCGACCAGAGGGACGACCAGAGCGGGTACAGCTGCCCGTTCGCGTGCCACTGCATCCCGAAGGCGGGGATGGTGGGGTTGGGGTCGATCGGAACGAGCAACCCGTGGCTCGAAGAGAACTGGACCTGGCCCATCGGCCCCGTGTAGTTCGTCTTCTCGAGATACGGGATCACCGCAAGGGGCGCGAGGCTCCCCGCCTTCTCGATCGCGCTGGCGAGGTAGTAGAACGCCGAGTAGACGAAGCCGTCCGCGAACATCGGGTTGATCCCATACGCCGCCTCAAAGGCGTTGTAGAACGGGATGGACGTGGCCGTGATCGCGGTCGGGAGCGTGGGTCCCCAGCCGAACGTCATCTCGCCCGCCGAGGCGCCGTTCGTCATCTTGAAGTAATTGTTGGTCGAGCTCGTCCCGTTGAACTCGGACATGACGTCCGCGCCGAGGAGGAGCGGCCGTACGGCTCCGGGCTGCAGCGCGGTGTCGGCGCCCCAGTTGAACGCCCCATAGTTCGAGATCAGCAGCGGAGTTTCCGTTCCGGCCGCCAGCATGTAGATCGCTTGCGTCCCGTCCGCTGCAAGGGTCGAGAAGAGCGAATCGTAGGACCCCCCCGAGGGCGAGAGGGGGAACTGCTCGATGTAGACCGGGTTGAAGCCCACCGACTTGAGGACCGGCCAGAGCGGGGAGGCCGGACCGCCGGCGCCGATGTCGGCCTCGGTCCAGGCCGCCTGCTCTCCGAGGACGGCGATGTTCGTGACGTTGGTGTCGAAATGGGTGGTCGCGCGTTCGTTGTACGCCTCGAGGAGGAAAACGGGCAGCGCCCCGTACTGGGCGTTCTGGTTGGTGGTGTTGAGGAATCCGTTGAAGATGTACTCCCCGCCCGCCGAGTAGTTGTTCGCCACGTACTGCGAGATCCCGGTGTCGGCGCCGAAGGTGATGTACAGCTCCTTGTCCTGGGCGACGATCGGAAGCTCCGAGAGCACGACGTCGCTCCGATATCCTCCCATCAGGAAGTTGACGTGGTCGCTCGAGATGAGGCTGGTGACACCCGCGATCCCGTTCGCGATCGGGATGGACGGGTCGGCCTCTTCGGTATCGTAGGTCACGATCTTGTACTGGTAGCTCGTTCCGGCGACGTTCACGCCCCCGGCCGCATTGATCTGGCCGACCGCGAGCTGCGCCGCGTCAAGCATGTTCTGTCCGATGAGCGAGTTGAGTGGGAGCGGCATCCCGACCGTGATTGTGTTCTTGCTCGAGGAAGAGGTCTCGTACTGGTAGACGAAGTACCCTCCCACGCCCGCGGCGACCAAGACCACCACCACGATGATGGCGGCGGTGGCTCGAGAGATTCTGCGTTTCTTGGCGGCCGGACTCGCGGGAGAGGCCGTCGGGGGTACAGTCGACGCCGGGTTCGTTGGGGCGGTGGGATTCCCTGAAATATGAACCACCTTTCAGGTTGATGGAATACGCCTATTTAATCCCCTGACACGGGAGAAATGGTGCGGCCCCGGAGCGAGTTGGAGGGTCGGAGTTAGCGGCCGGCACCCTCCATGGTCCCCCGTAGGGTTCAAGGGCAAGCGGGACACCTTGCCCGTCGTGAGAAGCGCCTATGCGACTCGAGGGCAGTGAACGGAGCCCGCTCCCCGAGCCGCACGGCGTGGGGCCGCTCGACGGGGCGGAACGCGTGGAGGTCACGATCCTGCTGCGTCGCCAGTTCGCGAGCCTGCGGTACCCCGACGTGGTCCGACTCGCTCGCCGCTCTCCGTCGCAGCGCGGCTATCTCAGTCGCGAGGCGTTTGCCCAGTACCACGGGGCCGACCCGGCCGACGTCGAGCGGGCGACGGTCTTCGCCCGCGACCAGGGCCTGGAGGTGGGTGTCTCCGCGATCGGAGCCCGAACTCTCCGAGTCGCGGGGCCGGCCCGCCTCCTCGGGCCCCTCTTCGGCGCGCCGCTGGAGCGTTGGAGCTACCCGGGAGGCAGCTGTCGCGGACGCACGGGATACCTCTCGCTTCCGAAGGAACTCGAGCGCATCGCGGTGGGAGTTTTCGGTCTCGATAATCGCCCGCAGGCCCGAACTCATTTCCGACGGCACAAGACCTTCGCGGCTACCGACGTGGCTTACACGCCTCCGGCGGTCGCCGCGGCGTATGACTACCCCGCGGGGACCGACGGGTCGGGCGAGACGATCGGCCTCCTCGAGCTCGGAGGAGGTTTCTCGCCCTCGGACCTGACGAGCTACTTCGGTCAGCTCGGGCTTCCCACTCCGAGTGTGACCGCGGTATCGGTGGATGGAGCCGGGAACGCCCCCACCGGGAATCTCGACGGTCCCGATGGAGAGGTCGAGCTCGACATCGAGGTCGCGGGGGCGGTGGCTCCCGGGGCCCACCTCGTCGTCTACTTTGCTCCCAATACCGACCGAGGATTCCTGGACGGTCTCAACGAAGCCGTTCACGACACAACCAACCGTCCCTCCGTCATCTCGGTCAGCTGGGGCAGTCCGGAGAGTTCCTGGACGGCCCAGGCGCGCGCCGCGCTCAATGCCGCCTGTGAGGACGCCGCGACCATGGGCGTCAGCGTCCTCGTAGCGGCCGGAGACAACGGGGCCAGCGACGGAGTGTCGACCGGCGTTCCGACCGTTGACTTTCCGGCCTCGAGCCCGTTCGCTACGGCGTGCGGGGGTACTCGACTGCTCCTCACGGGTGGGAAGATCGCGAGCGAGGTGGTCTGGAACGAACTCGCGATCGGTGAAGGAGTGACGGGCGGCGGGGTGAGCGAGGCGTTTCCCCTCCCGAGTTTCCAATCCCCGGCCAACGTCCCGAAGGCGCCGAACGGGTTCGTCGGTCGAGGAGTACCGGACGTGGCGGGCGACGCTGACCCGGCCTCCGGCTATTCGGTCCGCGTCGACGGGACGGACACCGTCATCGGAGGAACGAGCGCGGTCGCCCCGCTCTGGGCCGCCCTTCTCGCCCGGATCAACCAGTCGCTCGGCGCCCCGGCGGGGTACGTGAACCCGCTGCTCTACTCACCGGCCGGCGCCGCGACGTTCCATGACGTGACGAGCGGCAACAACGACGGGTACTCGGCGGCTCCGGGCTGGGACCCCTGCACGGGATGGGGGACTCCCGATGGAACCCGGCTTCTCGAGGTCCTACGTTCCGCTTCGACGGCTCCCTGAGCAGAGGCCGCGGCGAGACGAGAATCCCCGTTCACTCTTGGGGCATCAGCCAGAACTCGTTGCCGTCCGGGTCGAGGAACTTCGCAAGCCATCCCCACGGCAGCTTCTTGGGAGGCATCGAAAACCGGACGTGTCGGCGCTTCAACCGGGCGCAGGTGGCCGGGAACGATTCGTTCGTCACGAGCAGGATACCGGTGTTGCCGACCTCGGACTTGGGCGGCTTCTTGCCCGCGCGGCCGCCCATCTCGCACAGATGAAGCCGGAACTTCCCCGACCGGTCTCCGACGGTCGTCCAGTGTTCTACATCGTCGTCGAAGATCCGAAAGCCGAGGGTGCTTACGTACCACCGGGCGGACTTCTTCCGGTCGGAGACCACCACGGCCGCGGAGATCGCGCGGATCGTCATCTTCGATTGGTCCCCAAGGGAACCGGCCCCATAACGGCTCCGAAATCGCCGGTGGGTCCGCGCCGGGCGCTTCGGGTTTATCGACCTATGCGACCCGGGCGCTCGCAAGGAGCGAGTCGAGCAGACCGACGGGGGGACAGCCGAGGCCGAGCAGGGTGTCGTGGAAAGAGCGCAGGTTCCCTCCGAACCCGGAATTCAGGAGACGGGAGCGAGCCTTGAGGATCGCGAGCTTTCCGAGCGTGTAACAGAAGTACTCGGGGTTGAACGTACCGCGAATCGCTTCCCGCTCGGCCGGGAGGAGCTCGAAATAGGCTTCCCGTTGGAACAACTGCGTTCCGGCCTCGAGCGTCATGCCGCTCGTGTGGAGGCCGATGGAGACGAGAAGGCGGCAATCGCGCAGAAGGGCGTCGTGGAGCTGCGCGGCCTCCGCAAAAACGCTCTCGCGGGCCAGGCCCTTCTCGATCGCGAGCTGCTCCGTGTAGTGGGCCCATCCCTCGACGAACGACGGCGAGAGGAAGACCTTCCGGGCGAGGCTGCCCGACGACCGGCGGAAGTGCAGGAACTGTAGGTAATGCCCGGGGTACACCTCGTGCACCGTGATGTTCCTGAGCATCGGCACGTTGAACGAGCGCAACCACTCCTCCTGCTGCCGGTCCGTCCACTTCGCGTCGATCGGCGTGACGTAGTAGATGCCCTCGGGAGACGTCGCGTCGAAGGGGCCCGGAGGGTTCATGCTCGCGGTCGAGAGCGCCCGTCCCCAGACCGGGGTCTCTTCGACGCGGCAGCGAGCCTCCTCGGGCACGGTCACGAGGGCGTTCGTCTCGACGAACCGGCGCGTCTCGTCGACGAACCCCCGGGCCGTCGGAATCACTTCCTCCGCGTCCGGGTGGTTTTGGTACAGGCGTTCGAGGAGCTCGGGGACCGTCATGTTCTCGCCCTTCGCGATCTCCGCGAGGCGATGCTGGTTGCGGGCGAGGTCCTCGGCTCCGGCTCGCCGGATCTCCTCGAAGGCGGTCTCGATCCCTTCTCGTACGAACAGGAGACGCTGATAGCGGGCGGGTCCGAGGGCAAACTCGGGAACGGCCTGGGGAAGGTGATGCTCCCGCAGCCACGCGAGGAAATCGGTAACGGCGGCCTCGGCGGGAATCCGGGCCGACCGGACCTTCTCTCCGAGCTCGACGCGCGCGGCAAACTCCTCGGCCTCGGTGAAATGGGCGGGGAGCCCGCCCCCGATGGCGAGCGAAAGGTCGAGAAATGGTTTCGGGAGCGGCGCGCGAAGGCGCTCGCGGCCGGTCGTGAGAAGGCGGGGCACCTGCTCGAGCGTGCGCACCATCGCGCGGACGCGAACCTCGACGGGCGCGTAGTCCCGTGCGAGGTAGGCCGTCATGGAGACAGCGCCGAGGTAGTTCATCGGGTTGCGTTCGAGGTCGGAGACCATGCGCAGGTCGAAGAGCGGGCTTTCGAGAAGGAGGCCCAGCAAGAATCCGTCGGTCTTTCGCCCGGCCGGCAGCGAAGCGCGGTCCACGGAGGCGAGACGCTGGAGCAAGGCGTCGGCGCCGCCGACCCAACGGTCGGTCGCCGCTGTGGAAAGGTCGGGCAATCGGCCGTCGTACTCGTGCAGGCCGAGGCCGACCGCGTACGACGGTTGGAGGACGAACAGATGATCGACGATCGCCTGTTCGAGCGTGTTGAATTCCGAGTTCACGGTGCTGGAGGTGCTCATGCTAGTTCCGCTCGTGGAACGGACCGGGCTCAAAAGCTCCCGGGCGCAGCGGCGCGTGTCGGGCGGTCGCTCACTCCACCCACGTCATGCGACAGGTGGGGCAGGTCCGACCCTCGAGCGGGGTTCCGCAGACGAAGCACTTCGAACGCGCGTCGAGCGGGGCCGCGGCGGGCGCGCTCGGTTCGGTCGGGCGGTCGGGGAGTGGGGGTGGGATGCGACCCGGCCCGGGAACTTCGGGAACCGTCTTCACTGGGGGCGATTCTTCGACAGCAGGAACGGAAGGGGTCTCGGCCGGTGCTTCCGTATCCGGAGCCGGTTCGGTCGGAGATGGCTCCTCAGTCTCCGGTGCTTCTTCCTTCTCTCGACGGAATCGACGGAAGAGGGCCATTGGCTGGCGCGAGCTAGAATCCCGTCATAAGACCGCCGTTCGTCCGAGCGCACACGTTTTTCGCCCGAACGGCTCTCCTCCGCCATGACCCCCACCCCTTCCGAACGACTTCGGGAGCTCGGTCTCACCCTTCCTCCACCGCCCAAACCCGCCGGCACGTACTCCGCCGTCGTGCGCGATGGGGAACACGCCTGGGTCTCCGGGCAGATCGTGACGGAAGCAGGGAACGTCGTTCATCCCGGACTTGTAGACCGGGATGTCTCGATCGATGTCGCCCGGGAGCTCGCTCGCCGCACCGCCCTCCAGGCCTTGAGCGCGCTCGCGGCCGAACTCGGTTCGGTCGACCACGTCCGTGGCTTCCTTCGGGTCACCGTCTTCGTGGCTTCGTCGCCCGGCTTCGGTCGTCAGCACGAGGTGGCGAACGGGGCGACGGAACTTCTGGTCCAGGTCTTCGGAGATGCCGGGAGACCCGCGCGCGCGGCGGTCGGCGTCGCCGGTCTCCCGCTCAACGCGCCCGTCGAGGTCGAGTTCTTGGCCCGGACGGCCTAGCCCAACCGTGAAGCCCGCGACGTGGGAAGGGGTGTTCCGGGACGGCCGGGACCTCTACACGGTCAACCGCAATCCGGGAACGACGGTCTACGGCGAGTCGCTTTCCACGGTGGACGGCACCGAGTATCGAGCCTGGGACCCGTTCCGGTCGAAGCTCGCGGCTCTTCTCCTGAAAGGAGCTCCCGGGGACGTCCTCGGCGGGCCTCGAACGGTGCTCTACCTCGGGGCGGCCCACGGCACGACCGCGAGCCACCTCTCCGACCTCTGGCCTCAGGCGACGATCTTCGCGGTCGAAAAGAGCCCCACATCGTTCGCCCCCTTGCTCGCGCTCGCTCGGACGCGACCCGGGCTCATCCCCATCTTGGCCGACGCCCAGCTGCCCGAACGATACCAGGCGGACGTGGGGGCGGTCGACCTCCTGTACCAGGACATCGCGCAGCGGAATCAGGCCGGGATCTACGTGGAGAATGCCCGGGCGTGCCTAAGCCCCGGAGGCCGAGGAGTCCTGATGCTCAAGGTTCGCTCGGTCACCCAGCGGCGCCCGACGGCGAGCGTCGTGCGGGAAGCCCGCTCGGCGCTGGTCGCGGCCCACCTCGCGGTCACGTACGAGACCGCCCTCTCCCCGTTCTCCCGAGAGCACGTCGCGCTGGCGGTGCGAGGCTAACGGCCCACTTTCCACACTCCGCCGGGAACTGGCGCACAAAGTAGGTCGTTCACCTCCTCGGCGCGGGTGCTTGTTTGAGGACGGCCCACGTCGCTCGGGGAAGTTCCGCGCTTCCAATCACGATCGACTCAGTCCTCCTAGTGGGAATCTTCCTCGGGGCCCTCGGTCCGTCCGCACCTCCTGTCCCCTCCACATCTCCGGCCGTGGCGGCCGTGCATCTGCCGATGAATGATGAAGGAGCCAACCTCACCATCGACCCCCCCTCGTTCTGGATGCGATCTGGCTCCAATCTGACTCTCCGAGCGGTTTGGTTGGCGGCCTCCCCTGAATGTCGCATTCTCCCACTGTGGTACGCGTGGTCGACTGACGAAAGGAACGTGACGGGATTCCTGAATTCCACGATCGGCCCTACCACGTCGTTCACCGCGGACTCGTTCGACACGGGCACGGTGACCGTGGCGATCAATTCGGGCGCATTGCTCGACTGCGGAACAGGGAACACCGTCATCAACCGATCGAGCGCAGCGAACGTTTCGATCGTCGCATCCTTCTCGTTATCCTGCGTCGAGCTCGGCCCGAATCCAATAGTCCCCGGCGAAACAGCACTCCTCCAAGGCACGATCGTCGGGGGGGAGCCTCCCTACCAAGTGGAGATCGCCTGGGGCGACGGGACGAACTCGCTCGTTGTCCTTCGAGGGGCCGGACCGTTTTCTATCGGCCATGGGTTTCCCGCGGGGCAATACGTCCCCACCCTGCTGGCCACCGATTCGGGCGGCGATGTCGCCGATACTTCGGTGGATGAAGCGCTCTCGGTCGGGAGCGGACTCGAGGTGGCGGTGATTCCCGCCTACTCCGGAGCAGAAGTGGGCGTGCCAACCGAATTTGCCGGGCTCATTGTGGACCCGCCGCCGGGGGCAATCACACTCTTCGACTGCTCGAACGCGACCGAAAAAGTCAGCACCGCGAGCCCGCTAACCTCCAACGAAACCTCGTTTTCTTGCACGTTCACCGCGCCCGGAACCGCGGAAGTTCTCTTCGGGGCGTACTCGCCTCGCCCCGGAGGACCCACTGCCAGCATCGTCCTCTACGAGTCGGTTGATCCGCGTCCCAGCATCTCGGTCGGCCCCAATCGGGCTGTTGGAGAGGTCTCCGGTGTCGCCCAGATCCCAGTCGTAGTGAAAGGAGGGGTTTTCCCAATCTCACTGGCTTGGAATCTCTCTGGAAACCGTTCGGGTGGAGATGAAACGCTCTGGACCGGCGGAGGAGGGGTCCTCTCATTCTCTCTCCCAATGGCCGGCGACTTCGCGATCGGGGCCCGGGTGAGCGATGCTCTTGGAAGTGTGAGTATCAACGACACGGCATCGATTCGAGTCGACCCGGCATTGGAATCCAACGCCAGTGGCGACAGCACTCTCCGTTCCTATGGTGCAGTCGCGGCCGTTGATGGAAGCGCACTCTCCGGATGCTTGCCGTACGCCTGGTGGGTGGTCCCTTCGGTCCCTCCGGGGAACGAGTCTGCGGAGAATGGAACGTTGGAGAACGACGGAGGATTCGGCTGGACCGGATTCTATCCCCGTGAGGGAACTCTTTCGGTACAAGTGGTGGTGGCCGATAGTTGCGGCGTAACCCGCCAGTCGAACCTCGCTGTGGCGCTCGTGTCTCTCCTCTCAGCGGAGGTCACCGCGGCACAGGGATCGCTCTCTCCCGAGGAAACCCTGCTGATTGGCCTGTCAATCGACGGCGGGTTGCCGCCATTTCACCTCTATGTCAACGCCAGCGACAACGAATCCTGGAACCGAACCCTTCCGACGGATGGTAGATTCGGCTGTATCTTTCCCAGTGACGGGAACCAGACGGTTAGGCTCAACGTGGCGCTCGCCGACCTCCTCGGTAGAGTCGTCCGAACGAATCTATCTGTCGTGTTGACTTCTCCGCCCGCCCCTGGGCCTCCTCCGCCTCCGGCGGCCGTTCCACCGCCGCCGACGGCACCAATATCGTCCAATAACTCGACGAGTGCGACGTCGGGGGACCTGACCGAGCTCCTCGCGTTCGTCCTGGTCCCCCTCGGCGTTGCCGGGACGTTCCTGGTTCTTCGCCGCCGCCGTGCCCGAGTCGATTCACGGGATGCTCCCAGGGTCGACCCCGAGGCGGTGCTGAAGGGGATCATCGAGCCGGCCGATGGTGCAGAGAGATTCACGGTGGAGTTGCTCGCGGAAGAGGCGGGCGTCCCACTGGGCATTGTCCGGTCGACCATCGATCGATTGGTCACCGAACGAAAGGTCTTCGCCGAAAGCGGGGCGGACGGGGAGGAGGTGCTCTCGTGGTCGCACGAAACCGGTCGCTAACGCAAGGTTGGCCGTCTCTGGCTTCAGGAAAGCGGGCCATCGCCGTGCTACTCATCGTCGCAACCGCGCTTCCGACACCGGTGGTTCACCTCCCTCACATCCCCCCGACCCATCTGGAGACCTCCGATGCGACCCCCGCGACGCCGGTAAGCAATTTCACCACCTCGATCAATCGACTGGTCGAGCTAGTCGCCCTAGCGGGCAGTGGGATTCTCGCGCTGGTCTGGGCCCGGGTGGCGATCAGCTGGTTCTCGAACGACATCACCAAGAAAATCCAGGCCAAGGACCGGGCTCGGGATGCTCTGATCGGGACGTTGTTGTTCATGGCGGCGGTCACCGGCCTGCTCTACGGACTCGCTCACTGGGTTCTGACCGGAAGCTAGAGGGATCCCGTGCTGATTCCCTCCCTCGACCTAGGTGACCTGGTACGGACCATTCTCTTCCTTCTCTTCGGTGACCTCACCGCGATCCTCACTGCGATCATCGGTCCCACCTACGACAATCTGCTCGTTCCCGAACTCCAAACCGGCGCGCTCTTTCCTTCGCTGCTGGGTTCGGGAGGGGACGCCAGCTATCTTGCCACCGCCGCCCGGTTCTCGGAGTTCATCCTCTCGAACGTGGTCGATCCAGCGGTCGCGCTCGTAGCTCTTGGGGTGGGCATCCTGTACCTCTCTCGATCCGTCGTCACCCGGTGGGCGGAATCGCTCGACGCTCTGCTCCCTCGGCTCGTCCTTGGCGTGGTCGGGGCGAATTTCACGGTCCCGATCGCCGGCGCCATCCTGGGCGTCGCCGGGAGCCTCTACCCCGTGGTCTCGGGGTGGGACGGGGGGGCTTGGCAACACTGGGTAAATCTTGCCGGTTGGGGGCAAGTTTCCTTCTCCTGGGACAACGGAGCTCTCGCGTTCGTCCTCTCGCTCGCCGAGTTCGGGGCCGTCTTCGCCCTCCTACTCGCGATAGGAATTCGGGATGCGGTCCTCGCCGTACTGTTGGTGCTGTTGCCGATCTTCACGTTGCTGTGGCCTCTCCGACCCCTCTCCCCGCTCGCCCGGAGAGGATGGCTGCTCTTCGGCGAACTGGCCTTTCTGCCGTGCGTGATGGTCGTTCCTCTCGAACTGGCCGTCGGCAGTCCCAATCCCGTCATGCTGGTCTCCTACCTCGCCGTGGCCGTTGCTTCGCCGTACTTTCTCTCCCTCGCAGGCACCCACGTAGCCTCGTTCGGGTTCGCGGGAGCGTCGAGCGTCGTGCATTCGAATGCTCAACGCGGTCTCTCGGTCGCCCCATCCGCCGCCACCTCCACCCTCGGGCCGATAGCCACCGGGGCCCGATCAAGTGGTTCGGTCGGGCGTTCGCTCGCGGGGGTGACCCGGGCTGCCGGGTCGGCCGCCGCACCGGCAGCTGCTCCGCTCGCCGTAGGTGAACTTCTGGGCCATGGAGCCTGGCACCTCGTCCAGCACCTGCGACCTTCCGCGGAACCCAGCGCACCGGCGGCTCCACCCGCGTTGCATCGAGGAAGTTCGAAATGATATGGCCGATTCCGAGGCCGGTACCCTCTCGATCGGTCTTCCCGAACGGCTCGATCGTCGTATGCGACTTGGACCGTTTCCCTCCTCCCGCGATGCCCTCAAGTTCGTCACATATGCCGCCGCAGGGGCATTGCTCTCGCCGTTCGCGAGCGCGTGGGTGTGGCTGCCGATCGTCCTGGCGGGTTTCGCAGTGTCGGTGTGGCGTCCGGACGGTCAGTCCTTGGACGAGCGATTACTCGCCCTGGTGCAGTGGAAGTTCCGCTCCCTCGCAGGGGGGAAATCGGTGAAGGAACCAATGACCCGCCCGCTCGTCCGACAGGGACTCCTTCAGCTCGCACCCCATCGATACGTGGCCGTGGTTCGCACGGGGGGGACGCCCGTGGCCTATCTGCCTCCGGACGAGTTGGTCCGGCGATTCGAAATCTATCGCGAACTGATCCGTTCCACCACCGACAGTTTCGCGTTTCTCTCGACCACGACGCCGATACGATCCCAGGCGCTTCGCCCCGCGAGCCAAACCGGTGATGGTCCGGAGGGTCCGGCTCGTTCCGGTTACTCCGAGCTGGTCACCCTGCTCTGTCGGCGTCGACTCCTGCGCCGAGTGTATTTCGTCGTCGGAACACTCGAAACGGGTCCAGACGCCATCACGAAACTCGAGGGGCGCGTCGCGAACCTGATCGAGAGGCTGGGTTCCCTTGGAATCCGCCCGACGCGCCTCCGCGACCGGGCGCTGGTGGAAGGGGGGCACCGATTTGGCTGGCCGGTCGAGGTGCGTTCTGCGTGATCGAAGGAAACGTTCCTCCTCGGCTCTTCGAATTCGAGGCGTTCGGCGCCGCGGTCGGCTCGGCGGTGGTCTGTGGAGCATTGTCCGTGCTGGTTCCGATCCTCGTCGCGCCGACCGCGACCCTCGCTGCTCTTGCGCTGGCAGGATGGCTCTCCCTCGCTCGACGGCGGGGTTCACTTTCTCGGATTGGCTTCGGCGCTGGGTCGGTCGTCGCCCTTTGCATCCTCGGGGGGGCGAGCGTGGGCTTTCTGGCATCTCCCCCATTCCTCGCGCCCTTCCGTGGTCTCCTGCTTGCCGGAAGCCTCGTTCCGCTGTTCGCCGTCGGGCGAGCTCGTCCCGCGTTCCGCGAACCGGTGTTCACGCAGTCATGAGCGGTCGGATTCGTGCCCCGATTCCCAGGGAAGCCTCGACCTGGTGGCGGGTCGGCCGGAGCTATCGTGCTCCACTGTTGGTGCGGCAATTTCCGCCCGAGGTGCCGTTCGGGTTCCTCGGCCGAATTCTGCCGACAAATGAGACACTGGAGTTCTTGGTTGAGGCCCATCGGATCTCGTCGACACATGCCCTGGAGCTCGTTCAGGGGGCTCGAGCCGTGGCGGAGGCCGAGCTCGCCGCGGGGGGCAATGGGGGTCAGAGGGCCGAGCTCGAGGTAGAGCGAGCGAGTGCCGAGGAATTGGGTCACGCAGTGGCCCGGCGGATGCAGGACCTGTGGAAAGTCGGGCTTCGTTTCGTCGCGCTCGGCCCCACTCGACCGCACGTCGAGGCGAAACGTGCGCGACTTTCGGAGCGACTCTCGGCGATTGGGTTTCGTTCACGAGTCCCTCGGTACGAGATCCGAGACGCGCTTCTACCTCCCGACCTCTCGAGCACCGAGCCCCGACCCATGGGGTATTGGCACACGCTGCCGACCGATGGTCTTGCCTCGCTCTTCCCGTTCGGCGATGAGACCCTAATCGAACCGGGCGGTATTCTACTCGGTCTTGCCCTGTCCGACGCGAGCCCGGTCTTCGTCGATCGCTGGTCCCATGCGAGCCACTCCTGGGGAATCTTCGGGATGACCGGGGCCGGAAAATCATTCGCCGCGGCACTGTTGCTGCTAAGAACCCGGTGGCTGCGGCCCGACACCTCGATTGCGATCCTAGATCCCCTCGGAGAGTATTCGAGCCTCGTCGAAGCCCTCGGAGGATCGGTCATCCGGGTCGCGGATGGGGCCGGGGGCCGGCTCAACCCGCTCGACCCCGTGACCACCCGAGGCGATCGGAGAGAGAAGGCGGCACGAGTCGGCACGATGATTCGGGCTCTCTTTCCGAGCTTGCGGGACGAGGAAGCCGCGGAGCTCGACGCGGCCGTGACCCAGCTGTACGAGAGAGGCCCGGAAGTGCCCACGCTCACCGACCTTCGCGCCCGAGTCGTCGAGCGAGCCGGCCCTTCAACCCGGCTCGTGACCTTGCTCGAGGTGTTCCGTTCCGGTTCGCTCCGGGCATTGGATGGATTGACTACGGCGCGTCCGACGGAAACGGTAGTCTCGGTCGATTTCCAAGGCGTGCCGGACGACCAGTTGCCGTTCCATCTGACCTACGTCCTCGACTGGGCGTACGGACGAATGGCCAATCGCCCCGGTAGCAAGCTACTCCTGGTCGATGAAGCGCACATTCTCGCCCGGCACGCAACCACCGAGGAGTTCCTCGATCGCGTCGTACGGCATGTTCGGCATTTTGAGGCGGGACTCCTCATCCTCTCGCAGAGTCCGGAAGACTTTCTGGTCCGACCAACGGGACGGTCACTCCTGCGCAACCTGTACGCGACCGGATTTCTTCGCCTTCCGGAGGTCTCGGCCGAGGCTCGATCGTTCTTCGGTCTCACGGGCGCGGAGGCCGAGTGGTTAACGAAAGCTCGCCTTCCGCGAGAGACGGGGTATTCCGAATCGCTCTGGAGAGTAGGAGAACTCCACCTCCCCCTCGCGATCGTGGCGTCGACTCCGGAGTACGAGTTCCTGGAGTCGACTCTGGGCCAACCCCGGGTCCCCCCGGAAGGGACGGCTGCCCCTCCAAAGCGAGGTTTATAGGGGTCCGTGAGCCGGAGAGAGAACGTGGGCGCGGAGGCAACGATCACCGGCCCGACGCGCCGCCGGACGAGTTGGAGCCTGAAGACCATTGTCGAGGACGTGGCGGGCCGTCCGATCGGAGAACTGCAGGACCCGGAGCGGCCCGTGCACCCGTACCTGAAGGGAAGAGATCTGGGAATCCGGTCGGAACCGGCGCGTCCCCCCCGACCGCTGGTCGAGGCATACGATCCGGTCGATCATCTCTATCCGCCGCTGGTCGGACCAACCGGGCGGGAATTCCACGGGCCCGATCACGAGAACCACGCCGAGACGATCGACCGACACCGACCGCTCCCGGGGCACGTCCCGGGCCCATCCCACCGACCGGAACGGCTCTACCTCCATTACCTGCTGCTGCACATGGACCGTTTGAGCGCTTCCGCGCTGCGCTACCTCAAGCTTGCCGTCGACGAGGAACTCGCCCACCGCGCCGAGCCGCCCCCGATGCCGGCCCAGGGCTCTCCCTCCGAACCAGGGTCTTGAACTTCTGATTCCGAGCGCTCGCTTCGAGCGCTCGGTAGGTGGCCCGGTCCCATTCGACCCCGATCGCGTCTCGACCCCAACGGGCTGCGGCCCAGAGCGTGGTGCCGGTTCCGGCGAACGGGTCGAGGACCGTGTCGCCCACCACGGAGAACATCCGCACGAGTCGCTCCGCGAGCTCGAGCGGGAATGCGGCGCTCCGCCCGCGCGGAGAGGTCTGACGGGCTCCGCGGATGTCGGTCCAGACCTGGCTGAACCAGCGATCCCGCTCGGATCGGGTGAACCGACTGGCGAGCCGGGTCGCGTCATGCGGCGGAAAACGCCGCAGCGCTCCTTTCCGGAAGAGCAGAACGAACTCGCAGTCAAGAGTGACGTACGCGTTCGGAGGGAGGAATCCCGACCCGAGGAACGCGTTCGGGCGATTGGTCGGTTTCTTCCACAGGACGTAGGGGAGCGGAACAAAGCCGAGACCCGAGGCCGCGACCAAGGTCTCCGCCGGATTAGGCCAGAGACGGAATTCGCCGCGGTCCGAACGCAGCGCGTCCCCGATGTTGACCGCGAGGATCCCGCCGGCCGCGAGAACCCGGTGGCACTCCGCCCACGCGTCGGACAGCACCCGGAGCATCCCTCGATAATCGGTCGCTCCTAGGGCTCGAAAGAGGTTGTCCCATTGCGGGATCATCGGGTACGGAGGCGAAGTCACGACGAGATGGACCGATCCGCTCGGGATTCGGTCGAAGCGACGCGCATCCCCATGAATCAGCCGAACCGACCCCCGAGCCGGCCGCCGCACGAGGGACCGCAACCTGAGCACGGTTATAGTCGACCGGCCACTCGGAGTCGCATGCGACTCGACCGACCGGTTCTCCAAGTCGCGCTCGACTTCGAAAACCTCTCGCGGGCTCTCCTGGCCGCCCGCGAGGCGGTCGAGGGCGGAGCCGATTGGGTGGAGGCGGGAACTCCGCTCATCAAGAGCGAGGGATTGGACGCGGTCCGGGAGCTCAAGAAGGCGTTCCCCGACCACCGGATCGTCGCCGACCTCAAGGTGATGGATACGGGCGCCTTCGAGGTCGAGATCGCCGCGAAAGCCGGCGCCGACATTGTCACGGTGCTGGGCGCGGCGGACGACGACACGATCGCGGACGCGGTCCGAGGCGGCGAGCTCTACGGCGCCGAGGTGATGGTCGACCTTCTCGGGGTCGCCGACCCCGTCGCTCGAACGAAGCGGGCCGCCGAGCTCGGCGCGGCGGCGGTCTGCTGGCACGTTGGGATCGACATGCAGATGGCCGGAAAGACCCCGTTCGCGGTGCTGGCCGAGCTCTCGAAGGCGTCCCCGATCCCGGTCGCGGTCGCCGGGGGCCTCACGAGCGAAAGCGTCGCGGAAGCCGTGCGTGCCGGTGCCGGGATCCTGATCGTGGGCGGTGCGATCACCAAGAGCCCTAAGATGTCCGAGGCGACCCGAAGGATCGTCGAGGCGATCCGTACACAGAAAGAAATTCCTTCCGAGCACTTTCGTCGGTATGGCGCCGCGGACCTTCGAGCGGCCTTCCTGAAGGTCTCGAGCCCCAACGTGACGGACGCGATGATGCGCCAGGGAGGGATGCACGGGCTCCTTCCTCACCTAAAGAACTCGACCGTGCGGATGGTCGGTCCGGCGGTGACCGTCGTGACCCGCGACGGGGACTGGGCCAAGCCGGTCGAGGCGATCGACCGGGCCGTCCCGGCGACGTGATCGTAGTGGACGCCGGCGGCGGGACGACCGCGGTCTGGGGCGAGCTCGCGAGCTGGTCGGCCCACGGTCGCCAGGTCGCCGGCGTGGTGATCGATGGGGCGGTGCGCGACCTCGACACGATCCTCGAGATCGGGTTCCCGGCGTTCAGCCGGTCGGTAAGCCCGAACGCGGGCGAGCCGAAAGGTCACGGGGAGATCGGCGTCGAGGTCCTGGTCGGCGGCCAGCGGGTGCGCCCGGGAGACTGGATCGTCGGGGACGTGAGCGGGATCGTCGTCGTACCGCGCGAACGGGCTCAAGAGATCGCGAACCGAGCGTTGGATGTCCTCGAACACGAGAACCGCGTTCGGGAGGAGATCCAGCGCGGATCGACGCTGAGCGCTGTGCAGAAGCTCGAGCGCTGGGAACGGGTCGGTTAGCTCACGCCCGATCCGGCCAGAAAGATCATTTCCTCTCGGTCGAGGTTCGCCATGTGAAGATACCAAGGATTTCTCGGCGTGCCCACAGGTTTTCTCGAGTCGTCTTCTCCCAAGCGAGCTGGCGCCGATTTGGTCCCGCCCAGAAGTATTCCCAGGGGAGGTCGTACTCGACGCCCCAGAGTACGAGCGGTTCGGGTTCGGCCATCGGAAGAGTCAGACGGGTTCGGCCCTGCAACGCCGCGTCCAGACGGTCGATCGAAACTCGCCCGCCGTCCACCTCGCGAAGAGCCGCCACGATCTTACGCACCATCCCCCAGACGAAAGAGGGGGCGCGAATTTCGATCAGTGCTCCACCAGGACGCGAGGTAACAGTGACGGATTCGATGGTCCGCCAGACCGGAGTTCCTGTCGGTTGGGCCCGGCCGAACGAGCGAACGTCGATCCGACCCGAGAAACGTCCCGCCACGGCCCTCCACTTCCGGAAATCGTGGTCTCCCTCGGCTTGGAAGTACCGGTAGACGCGCCGCGTGGCCGAGCGGACCCGAAAAGATTCGGGCACGGCCGACACCGCCGAGAAGAAGATGTCCGGCTCGGCACCGTTCAGGAATCGCAGCAGGGCGGGCGGGGAAAGCGTCGAACTGAGGACGAGAGCGTTCCCGACGGCGCTCACTCCCCGGTCCGTTCGGCTCGCGACCTGAATCTCGGGCGAGAGTACGGACGGCTCGATCCCTCGACGTTTGATCGCCCGGAGGATTTCTCCCTCGACCGTCCGCAACCCGGGCTGCCGCGCCCAACCGTAGTACGCCGTCCCGTCGTACCCGAACCGGACCAACCACCGCGTCGTGCAAACCGGGACGGTCCCCCGGGTCAAGAGCGTTCTCAGACGATCGGGCACCGGGGACGAAGGTCGCACGGGCCCCTCGTTCAAGTGTAGGTGACCAGACCGACATGCCGAAGCGGCTGTCGGCGCTCGCCGAATGTTTCGAGGGCGAAGTTCGACTCTATTGATTATATGATGGAGAGTGTTTAACACTATATTCTACTTAGAATATCTATATGACGGTTCTCTCGGTCCTATCGGCTGATGCATGGCACGGGCGAATCGTCAGCCCGGTCGTTGACCGTCGGTGGGGGCGACCCTTTCGGGGGCTGCCCATCGAGATTCGATCGTGACGTTCGCCGGGAAAACAAGGAGAACACAAACAGATGAGCGGAACGAACGAAAGTACGAATACGGCTACGGGCGACCAGATCGTCCGGAAGAAAGGGTCGGGCCGAACGGCAGCCTACGTAGTGGTCGGGGTGGTGATCGTCGTGATCATCATTCTCCTCGGGGGTTACTATGGGGCGGGCTGGTTCAAGCCCGCGAGCACCTCGAGCACGGGGACGTGTAAGGTTCCGAGCGGACAGACCATCGACGGCGCCGGCTCGACTCTGGTCGCCCCGTTGATGGTCGCCTGGTCCCTCGCGTACACCGCGAGCACGTACAACTACGCCAGCGTCGGAAGCGGCGCGGGCATCACCGATATCACTCAGAAGACCGTCCAAATCGGCGCTTCCGATGCTCCGATGAACCCAGCCCAGCGAACAGCTCTCCCCTCGAGCGTCCTGACGATTCCGGAGTCCGCCGGAGGGGTCGTACCCATCTACAACCTACCCATCAGCGCGACCCTCAAGTTCACGGGTCAGATCCTTGCGGCGATCTATCTTGGGGACATAACGAACTGGAACAACACCGCGCTCCAGGCCATCAACCCGGGTGTCACGCTCCCGAACGTGGCCATCTACGTGGTACACCGTTCGGACGGCAGCGGGACGACGTTCGCGTGGTCGAGCTTCCTCTCCCTGTCGAACGCGACGTGGAAGGCAAGCTACGGCCACTCCACGGTGATCAACTGGCCGGCCGGGCATGGCGAGCCAGGCAACTCGGGCGTCACGACCGCCGTGAAGGGCACCCCCGACGCGATCGGTTATGTCGACATCAACTACGCGTTGACGAACGGCGTCGCGTTCGGGTCGGTCCAGAACCCCTCGGGGAACTACGTCGTCGCGAACGTGACAAACATCGCGTCGGCCATCACGGACTCGAACGTCGTTTTCCCCTCGCCGTCGGGCGACTGGTACAACGTCACTGTGGAGAACGCGCCGGGGGCGCACGACTATCCCATCGCGACTCTGACCTACGTGTTTGTCTACACGGACCTGGGGGCGGCCTACGGTTCGTCCTTCAGCCAGTCGAAGGCGCAGGCGCTGGTGGACCTGCTCGCGTGGATGGTCAGTCCCACGGGTCAGTTGTATGCGGCCCCGCTCTACTACATCCCGCTGGTGTCGGCGACCGCGGCCTTCGACGTGAGTGAAATCAACTCGATCACCTACAACGGCGCGAAGCTCACTTCGTGCGTGCCGACGTGATAACGACGGGAACGAGCTAAAGCCTGAGCATCTCGTCCGGGGGACGATGGAATGAACCCGGACAACCCATTCCCGGCCCCGTCGAAAGGGGCGACGCCGAGGAAGGTCCCGCGATTCGGGGACTGGACGTTCCTTGCCTTAGTGATCGCGGCGACCCTCCTGGTCGTCGGTGTGATGGTCACCCTCGTGGTAGTACTGCTCTACGGGTCGCGCTTTACAATCCAGTCCCTCGGATTCTCATTTCTCTATGGCACGACGTGGAATCCGAACAACAACGTCTACGGAATCCTCCCGTTCCTCGACGGGACCTTGATCACAAGCGCCATCGCTCTATTCCTCGCCGTCCCGCTTGGACTCGGCGCCGCCATCTTCCTCACGCAGCATGCACCCGGATGGCTCCGAGGCCCCGTCGGACAGCTGATCGAGCTCCTGGCTGCCATCCCCTCCATCGTCTACGGATTCTGGGGGCTCATCTTCTTCGTCCCGATTGAGCGGAACTACACCGAACCGTTTCTCAAGACATGGCTCGGCTGGACGGGCCTTTTCGGCGGGACCCCGTTCGGGGTGGACTTCCTCACGGCGGGCATCATCCTCTCGATCATGGCCGTTCCCACGATTACTGCGCTCAGTCGGGACGCGATCGCCGCCGTTCCGCGCGCCCAGAAGGAGGCAGCGATCAGCCTCGGAGCGACCGACTGGGAGGTCACCCGGCGCGCCGTGCTCCCGTACGCGCGCAGCGGAATCGTTGGCGGGATCGTCCTGGGGCTGGGTCGGGCGCTTGGCGAAACCATGGCCGTCGTGCTCACCATCGGAAACACAGACAAAATCGGTACTTCGTTGTTCGATTCCGGGGAGACGGTGTCGGGCGGGATCGCCCTCGGCTTCTTCGAACCGACGGGCCCCCTGAACATCTCGGCGTTGCTTGAGGCGGGTTTGGTCCTCCTTGCGATCACGCTCGCGATCAACCTCGGCGCCCGAACGATTCTGCACCGGTTCCAGTCCGGTGCTGCTGCGGGGGCGGAATGACATTCGACCGCGCGACCCGCCGCAAGTGGTTCAGCCATGGGATGGTCGTGCTGACGGGGCTTTCGATCGTGGTGGTGGCGACCCCCCTTGTCTGGATCATCTACGAAACCGCCCTCCTCGGGGGCTCGGTCTTCAACGTCGCCCTCTTCACGCAAGGAATCCCGTACCCTTGCACCCCGGGGAACGGGATTACCTGTCACCAGGGGGGCATCGTCGTACCGATCGAGGGAACCCTGATTCTCGTCGGTCTGGCGGCTCTTTTCTCAGTGCCGATCGGGATCGGAGCGGCCATCGCCTCCGTCGAGTACGGGGGCCAACGGCGGTGGGCCCGCATCACGGGCTTGGTCGCGGACGTCCTTTCGGGGGTACCTTCGATCGTGGCAGGAGCGTTCGTCTACGCCCTGCTCATCCTCTACGATCCGGCCATCGTGTTCAGCACCTTATCGGGGTCGCTCGCCCTCGCGGTGCTGATGCTTCCGATCGTGACCCGTGCCTGCGAGGAGGCGCTGCGAACCGTACCACACTCGGTGCGCGAGGCCGCCTACGCGCTCGGCATCTCGCGGTGGAAGACGTCCGTTCGTATCGTTCTCGTCGGCGCTCTCCCCGGGATAGTGACCGGAATCCTCCTCGCGATCGCGCGAGCGGCCGGCGAAGCCGCCCCACTGCTCATCCTCTTGGGGAATGGATGCGCGCACTCCCTCCAGGGGATCCAGGACGAGGGATGCTCCCTGTCGTACTGGATATGGTTGGGTGCGACGAACCCGTACCAGAACTGGGCCAACCTAGCATGGGCGGCGGCCCTCCTCCTCGTACTCATTATCCTCGTGCTCAGTGTAGCCTCGCGACTGGTGTTGGACCGGATGGCTCGACGCATGCGAGGGGGGTAGGCAGCCATGGCGCTCGCGGACGAAACGGCCAAGATGGAAGTGCGTGGTCTGAGTGCGTTCTACGGCGAAACGAGCGCGATCCAGGACATCAGTCTGAAGTTCCCGGACCGCAAGGTGACCGCGATCATTGGCCCGTCCGGGTGCGGCAAATCGACGTTCATCCGGTGCCTCAACCGGCTCCATGAAACCACTCCGAGGACCCGCGTGGAGGGGTCCGTCCTCCTGGACGGCGAGAACCTCTACCAGATGGATGCGACATTCGTACGACGTCGCGTTGGGATGGTCTTCCAGAAGCCGAACCCGTTCGCGACGATGTCGATCTACAACAACGTCTCCGCGGCGTTGCGGTTCAACAGCCGCCCCTCCCGCGAGGAGACGGACGCCGCAGTGATCCGCTCGCTGAAACAGGCCGCCCTGTGGGACGAGGTGAAGGACCGGATCGACTCCGCGGCGACGGGGCTCTCGGGCGGGCAGCAGCAGCGTCTGTGCATCGCGCGAGCCCTCACCGCCAATCCCGAGGTCCTGCTGATGGACGAGCCTTGCTCGGCTCTCGACCCGATCGCGACAGCGAAGATCGAGGAGCTCATCGCACAGCTCAAGAATGACTACACGGTGATCATTGTGACGCACAACATGCAGCAGGCGGCCCGGGTCTCCGACTACACCGCGTTCCTTTACCTCGGCAAGCTCATCGAGTTCGGCCCGACCGGGGACGTGTTCGAACGACCGAAGGAGCACCTGACCGAGTCGTATATCACCGGGAGGTTCGGATGAACAAAGACCCCCTTGCCGACACGGGCGAACCGCGCGGCTACGACCTCGAGGTTCGCCACCTCAAGGACCGGGCGATTCGAATGGGGGGATGGGCACTCGGGATGGTCCACGACGGCTGGCGCGCCTACGATGCAGGCGACCTCGCCGCGGCGCAGAAAGTCCTCGACCGCGCCGGGCCGCTCGACCAATTCGACGAGGACATGGAGCATGCGACCATCGCCTTCCTCGTCCTGCGCCAACCGGCGGCCGTGGACCTCCGGACCGCCGCGGGCCTCCTCAAGAGCACGACCCACCTCGACCGGATCGGCCGGCTCGGTTTTGACATGGCTCGCATCACCTCTTCCGGCCCGCCGAAGGAGCTTGCCGAGCTCCGGGCCCTCCTCCAACAGATGGACGACACGGTCGAATCGATGATCCGGCAAACCATCGACGCGCTGAACCACGACAACGTGGAGCTCGCCCGGCACCTGTTCCAGCGGGATGACGCGGTCGACACGATGCACCGACAGGCAAATCAGCTGATCATCGCGAACCTCGAGAAGGACCCCGCGCTCGCGCGACGTCTCGCGGGAGACCTCTTGGTCGCCCGCCACTTCGAACGGATCGCCGACAACGCGTGCAAGGTGGGAGAGAAGACGATCTACGCGCTCACCGGACAACGACGGTCGGAGTATCTACCCCGGCACACGACGCGGCCGTACGTTTTGGAAGGCCCCGTGCCCTCTCCCGGCGGGGCACGTGGGTGAGGGAACTCGCTCCCTAGCTACGGCCACCGATGCGAAAGCTCCATAGCGGGTCATCCGCCTGACCGCCACCGCGCCCATTCGGTGCTCCCGTAGTCTAGTCCGGTCAAGGATAGAGGGCCTTCGAGGTGTCCTTCGGGATGCCGAGGACACCCTCCAACGCGGGTTCAAATCCCGCCGGGAGCATCCCCCTCGTGGCGGCCGAGGGACCAGGTAATCGGTCTGGCTACCCGTCGGGGATTCAGCTCGTCGGGGGGGTCCTCGGCTGGGCCAGCCGATTAAGCTCATCAAACGTAATCGCCCCGTCCGTCAACAGACCATACGTTCCCCGAGTAAGGATCTCCTCACCGGCTCGTTTCAGCAGTCCGAGCGCCGCGTAGGACGCGGAAGGACCGAAGCTCACCCGCTTCACGCCCAACGCCTCAAGCTCAGCCACCGTCGGGAGTCCTTTCCGGACCATCACGTTGACCGGACAACCGAGCGCCTGGACGAACGTGGAGATCGAACTGGCGTCGGTCAACCCCATCGGGTAGACGCAGTCCGCTCCCGCGTCCCGATACGCCGTCGAGCGACGGATCGCCTCTCGAAGGCGCTCGCGCTCGTCGCCCGGCGCATGCCGGAGTGCGTCCGTTCGAGCGTTGATGACGATAGGGATACCCATCGCGGTTCCCAGCTCCCGGACCGCCTTGATCTTCCGGACCTGGAGCGCCGGCCGATGCAAACTGCCGGTCGGGGTGTCGAGGTCCTCGAGGTTGATGCCGACCGCTCCGGCTTCGATCATCATGCGGACCGTGGCAGCCACCGCACGAGGAGTCCGCCCGAACCCCGAGACCACATCGGCACTCAGAGGAATCGACAATCGCTCCGCGATGCGTCCGACGACCGCGGCCACTTCCCGTCTGGGAATTTCTTCCCCGTCCGGGTACCCGAGCGAGACCATGAGTCCCGCACTCGAAGTCGCGACGGCGGGGAAGCCCGCGTCCTCGAAAACTCGGGCGCTCGGGACATCCCACGCGTTGGGAAGCACGAGCGGATGGGGCCCGTGGTGCAGGGCACGGAATTTTTCGGCTTTCTCGGCTTGGGAGGACATTCGAGAACGCTAGCGAATCGGTCGTTATAGCCTCCTTAGGGCGGCTTTTCGACCGTCGACCGGGAAAGTTGTGCTCGGGGGTGTCGGACCGCCGGCTCTTTCGCGGGCGGTTCGAAAGTATAACTAGAACCGCACGGCGGTACGGCCGGGGTCCGAATGACGACCAAGGATCAGGCTTCGGTAGCGGCGCTGGACGAAGAATACCAAGCCGCGGTGGCCCGGAACGACGCGACCACGATGGAACGGATCCTCGCGCGAGGTTTCGTACTGGTCAATGGCTCCGGAAAGGTGTTCACGAAGGAGGACCTGCTGGCGGAAGCGCGGAGCGGTCGGATTGTTTACGAACGTCAGGACGACTCCCAGCGCACCGTTCGGGTCTGGGGAGATACTGCGGTCGTTACTGCGTTGCTATGGGCCAAAGGCAGGGAGGATGGCACGCCGTTCGAGTACTGGTGCTGGTTCAGCGACACGTACGTCCGATTCCCGGACGGATGGAAATACGCCTTCGCCCAGTCCGCCACCCATCTCTCCAAGGCGCCCTGAGCTCCCTACCGACTGATTCACTAGATGGACCAATCTCGGCAGGTTTCACACATCACTGGGTTAGACTGATTCCTCGATCTCTCCCGCCTGCGGAGTTCCCGCGAGATGCTCGGCGACGGTTCCGAGGATCTCGAGATGCCGGTCGACGTCGGAGTCCGTGTGCTGGACCGAGATCGTCCACTGCTCGTCGGGACCGGTCCCGCTGGGGATCAGGCCGCGATTGAGGGAGTGGTAGTAGTAGAGCATCGATCGGTCTCCGTCGACCGTCAGGAAATCCCTCCAGTTGCGCACCGGGTGGTCGGCAAAGAAGACCGTGCCGGAAACTCCGTCCGCACTGACGAAGGCGGTCACCCCTGCGTCATCGAAGACCTCGGCGTACCCTTTCGCGAGTCGAGCGTTCAACCGCGCGGACCGTTCCAGACCTTCGTCCGTCAGGATGTGCTCGAGCGAGGCAAGGCAGGCCGCCATGGACAACGGGTTCGAGTTATACGTCCCGGCGTGCGCGACCTTGCGAGGCCCGACCTCGTCGAGAATCCCTGGGCCCGCGGCGATCGCTGAGAGGGGCACGCCGCAAGCGATCGACTTTCCGAGCGTCATGAGATCCGGCCGCACGCCGACACGGCCGGCGCCGCCCCGGGGGTATTTCGCGCCGGTCTTGATTTCGTCGAAGATGAGGAGAGCTCCGAGCTCGTCACACAGTACCCGCAGGCCGGGGAAGAAACCGTCCTCGGGAAGGATGAATCCCATGTTCATCGGAACCGGCTCGGCAATGATGGCCGCGAGGTCGTCCTTGTGCTCGAGGGCGATCTTTCGCGTCGCCTCGAGGTCGTTGAAGGGCGCCACGAGGGTCTTCTCGGAGAGTTCGGGCAGAATTCCCGGGGATGCCGGCGCTGACTTCGGGTGCTCTCGGGGTCCGGCGACCTGAAGGCGCGGCTTCACGCCCACGAGCAACGTGTCGTGCGAACCGTGGTACGACCCTTCGAACTTGAGGACATACTGCTTCTTGGTGTAGGCACGGGCGAATCGGATCGAATGATGCGTCGCCTCCAACCCGGTAGTGCTGAACCGGACCTTGGCCATTCCGTATCGGCGACATATCCGCTCGGCCACTTCGGGTGTCCGTTCCCACTCGTACCCGTACACGCTGCCGTTCTCGAGTTGACGGGTCAGCGCTTCGACGAGCTTCGGGTGAGCGTGCCCGCTCTGGAGCGAGCCGAATCCCATGTTGAAATCGAGGTACTCGTTTCCGTCCGCGTCCCAGAGGCTGACTCCTTTCGCGCGGCTGACGAAGAAGGGGTACGGGTCGAGGAAGCGATAATTGGAGTGGACGCCGAGAGGGCTCCACTTGCGGGCTCGCTCCCAGATCTCTCGGGAACGAGGAGTACGACGCTCATATTCGGCAAACGCCGCTTGGAATCGAGGGTCCACGTTCCCACACTCCTCGCGGGTTCCCCGAAGGGACCCAGTGGTCGCAGAGCGGAGACCCCTACAAAACGCCTGCTCGAGGGAGTCCCGGTGGACAATCCCTGGAGTCACCCCCGCCACGGTCAAAACCTCCGAGGGCTCCGTACAGAAGGAATCGATGGGCGTGGCGGCCGACCTCGAGAACTACGTCGACGGAGGCTGGGTCCGCGCCCGAGCGACGGGACGACTCGACGTCTTCGATCCTTCGGACGGGTCCGTCCTCGCTCGGGTCCCGCGCTCGGGGGCAGAAGATGTCGATGCCGCCGTCCGAGCCGCTCGCGCAGCCTTCCCCGCATGGCGAGATGTCCCCGTACCGGACCGCGCGCGCCGAGTGTTGGCCCTACGTCACCTGCTCGAGGAAAACGCGGAAACTCTCGCTCGTTCGATCGTGCGGGAAAATGGGAAGACCTGGGAGGAGGCGCGCGGGTCGGTTCGCCGTGGCATCGAGGCCACGGACTTCGCTGCCTCCGCCCCGACCACGATGCAAGGGTCGTTCCTCGAGGACGTCGCTGCCGGGGTCGACACGACGCTTGTCCGTCAGCCGCTCGGAGTGGTCGCCGGGATTACCCCGTTCAACTTCCCGATCATGATCCCGATGTGGATGGCGCCGCTCGCGCTCGTGTGCGGAAATTGCTTCATCCTGAAGCCGTCCGAGCGGGTGCCGCTGTCCTCGTCGCTTCTTCCGCCCCTCTTCGAGAAGGCCGGGTTCCCCGCCGGCACGTTCAATCTCGTGCACGGCGACGCGGAGGCGGTCAACGCGATACTGACTCACCCGGGCATCAGCGCCGTGTCATTCGTGGGGTCTGCGCCCACCGCGCGACACATCTACACGACGGCGGCGGCCCACGGGAAACGTGTGCAGGCGCTCGCCGGCGCCAAGAACCACTTGATCGTGATGCCGGACGCGGACCTCGAACGGTCCGTGCCGGCGATCGTGTCAAGCGCGTTCGGGATGGCCGGTGAACGTTGTCTCGCCGGCAGTGTTGTCGAGGCGGTCGAACCGGGAGCGGACCGGCTCGTGGAGCGACTGGTCGAGGCGGTCCGGAATCTGTCGGTCGGCCCGGGGGACATCGCGGGAACTGAGGTCGGCCCAGTCATACGGGCGGATCATCGAGACAAGATCCTCCAATGGATCCGAGATGGGGAGGCGGCCGGGGCAAAAGTGGTCGCGCGGGGCTCCGCGCCGCCCGGCTCGAGCGGGTACTTCGTCGCTCCCGTTCTCCTCGACCAGGTGCGCCCCGAAATGTCCATCGCCCAGGAGGAGGTCTTCGGCCCCGTACTCTCCGTCATCCGGGCGAAATCTCTCGACGAAGCCATCGAGAACGCGAATCGATCTCGCTTCGGCAATGCGTCGGCGATCTTCACCCAGGACGGAAAGGCCGCGCGGGAGTTCACGCGGCGGATCGAAGCGGGGATGGTAGGGGTCAACATCGGGATCCCGGCTCCGGAAGCCTACTTCCCGTTCGTCGGCTGGAAGGGGTCTTTCTACGGCGACCTGCACGCGGCGGGCCGGGACGCGATCGACTTCTACACCCGCAAGAAGGTCATCACATCGCGCTGGTTCTGAGCTCCGCTACGCGGCGGGAGACGAGCTGACCTTCGCATCGGCGACGGAGAGGGCCTTGTCGAGAACGGCGAGCCCATGGTCGAGCTCCTCCCGCGTCACGATCAGTGGCGGCGCGACGATGAGGTGGGAGACCCATCCGATACAGAACACGCCTTCCTTCATCATCGCCGCGGTCACTTGTTCCACGACGAGCGGGCGGCCGGCCATCTTGTCGTCCTCCGTATTGAACGGCTCCCGAGTGGTCCGGTTCTTCACCAGCTCGACGGCGGCGAAAAGTCCCAATCCACGGACCTCCCCGACCGACGGATGGCGGTCCTGGATCTCCCGCAGGCGAGCGAGCAAGTACTCCCCGTCTTTTCGAGATTTCTCGAGAAGATTCAGCCGGCGATACTCACCGATTGCCGCCACGGCGGGGGCGAGGGTGAGCGGGTGCGCCTCGTAGGTGTGTCCGTGGGGGAAGTAGTTCTCGAGGAACGCGTCGTGGACCGCCGTGGTCGTGGCGGTCAACCCGAGCGGAATCTGGGCGCCCGTGATCCCCTTCGCGGTTGTGAGGATGTCCGGCACGACGTTCCACCGGTTGACCGCGAACCACTCGCCGACGCGTCCCCAGCCGCTCATCACTTCGTCCGCAATGAGGAGCGTGTCGTGCTCCTTCGTGATCTCCCGGATCCGGGGAAGGTACTCCGGAACCGGAACAAGGACGCCGTTCGTGCCCACGACCGGCTCCACGATCATCGCCGCGACGTCCCCCTCTCGGGACAGCTGGTAATCGACGTACTCGGCGCATGCCACATCGCAATCGGGGTACGTTAGGCCGAACGGGCAGCGGTAGCAGTAACAGTCCGGTGCGAACACCGTGCCCGGCACCTTCTCGAGCTTCTCGATCGCGCGCCGTCGAAATTCTCCCGTGACCGAGATAGAGGCGGCAGTCGACCCGTGGTAGGATCGATAGCGGGCCATCACCTTCGTACGGCCGGTCACGGCCCGTGCGATCTTGAGCGCGGCCTCGTTGGCCTCGGTGCCGGACGTGGAAAAGAACAAGCGGTTGAGTCCCTTCGGCAGGACCTCGAGCAAGGCGAGACTTGTTCGGGCGCGAGCTTCGGTCGCGAATCCGGGGGCCGCGTAGGCGACCGATTTCGCTTGGGCCGCGATTGCCTCCGCGACGGCCGCATTCCCGTGGCCGAGGTTGGTAGCGATCAGCTGCGAGGAAAAGTCAAGGTACTCTTTGCCGGCCGGGTCCCAGAAGAGAGAGCCTTCCGCCCGGGCGATCACGAGCGGGTCCCAGCCTCCCTGGCGACGCCAGGTGACATAGTTCGTCTCCCGGACCACTTTCCGGATCTCGTCCCCGTCCATCGGACCAAACTCCCGGGTTAGCTCCTTTGAGCCAGTGCGGCGAGTCCCCGTCGGCTTAAGACGGACCGGTCCGCGCCGGCCCTGCGTCGGGGAGACCGAAGAGCCGTCGCGCGTTTCCCCCGAGTATCGCGGCCCGGTCGCGCTCGGGGAGGTCGAGGGAACTGACCAGCTCCAGGGCGACCTTGAGGTCGAGGAGCGGCCAGTCCGAGCCGTAGAGAATACGTTCGGCGGAGCCCACCATGAGGATCCCCTCGAGCAGCCGTCGCCGGCAGAGCTCCACCATCCGTTCGAACAGCGGATGGGACGGATGCGCCAGTAGGCCCGAGGTGTCGGCGTAGACGTTCGGGTTCTTGTAGACGACTTCCGCCGCCTCATCGACCCACGGGTTTCCGAAGTGGCAGAGAACGATCGGCACTTCGCGGAATCGAACGGCGACTTCGTCCACCTCGACGGGACGGGCATACTTGACGAGCCCTTTCGTGTCCATGGTGTCGCCGGTGTGGATGAGGACGGGGAGCTTCCGTCGAAGTGCGTATTCGTAGACTGGATCCAGTCGGGGGTCGTGGGGATAGAAAGGCCGGTACCCAGGGAAGAGCTTGATTCCCGCGAGCTCCGGTGTTCCGTCCCAAAGAGCGATCTGCGCGGCGACCGCCTCTGGCCCTTCCGTCGGATCGACCGTCGACACGAGACGGAGCCGCCCCCCACTGTCCGCCACAAGCCCTCGAGCCTCGACCAGACCTTCCCGGACCGTCGGCGCATCGTTGACCTGGATGAGAATTCCCCGGTCGATTCCCGCGGCATCCATCTCGTGAAGGAGACCCTTCACGGTAAAATCGAGGTCCGCGCGATAACCGGTCGACCGGATATCGGGCCACCAGCGGCTCAGGTGAAGATGGGTGTCCACAGGCGAAACGGCTCCGGTCATCTCGGTCTGCTCCTCGGGGGATGGGACTCTCCGCTAAGAGGTGTCGGCCGAGTCTTATTAGGGAACGGAGGGCATTCCGTCGGCGGTAGAGGCTCATGACCGCGAAGAGCGACTGGCTCAGCTTCCCTGACGCCCCACGCATCGTCGTTCCGCCCCCCGGTCCTCGATCTCGGGAGCTGCTCTCGGAGCAGGCGCGACTCGAAACCGACGCGATCGGCTACCCGCACTACTTCCCCATCGCACCGAAGGTCGCCCAGGGAGCTACGATCGAGGACGTGGACGGAAACCGGTTCATTGACTGGGTGGGAGGCATCTGTGTCCTCAATCTCGGGCACCGTCACCCTCGCCTCGTGGCCGCGCTCGAAGCCCAGTCCCAAGCAATCTGGCATACCCTGGAGCTCCCGACGGAGGCACGCATCCACTTCCTTCGCGAACTCGAGAGCGTACTGCCGGGACACCTTCGAGGTCACGCCCGGATCTTCTTCTCGGTTACCGGCGGCGATGCCGTCGAGACGGCGGTCAACATCGCCGACCATGCGCAGGGAAAGCGCGGAACGGTCGCGTTCTCCGGCGCCTACCACGGCGTTCATGGCGGGGTGGTCGGACTCACGAGCGGGCGTCGCTACCATTCGACCTCCTCCTTCGGGGGGGGAACCGTGGTCCGGGTCCCCTACCCGGACCCGTACCGGCCGGTCCTCGGGGCCGACGAAGGTTCGGCGGGCACGATATCCTATCTTGAGCACCTCGTGAACGACCCGTATTCGGGCATCGATTCGATCTCCTCGATCCTCGTCGAACCGATCCTCGGAGAGGGGGGTTATGTCGTGCCCCCGGACGATTTCCTCCCCTCGCTTCGCGAATTCTGCGACCGACACAGCATCCTCCTCATCGTGGACGAGATCCAGACGGGGCTCGGCCGGACCGGGAAGATGTGGGCGGTCGAGCACTCGAAGGTGACCCCCGATATCCTGTGCATCGCGAAGACCATCGGAGGCGGGATCCCGCTCGCCGTCGTCGCATATCGTTCGGACCTGGTCAAGGAACTTCCGAGGGGATTCCACCTGGGTACATTCCGGGCGAACACGCTCGCCCTGGCGGTGGGCGCCGAGACGATACGGGTTCTGAAGGACGGGAACCTCGTCGACCATACTCGGGCCCGCGGCGCCCACCTTCTCTCGCGATTCCACTCCCTCGCGGACCGTCATCCGGCGATCGGGAACGTCCGCGGCAAGGGGTTCATGATCGGGGTCGAGTTCGTGCACGATCGGGCGTCCCGCCTGCCGTGGGGAGACCGCGCGAAGGCGATGCGCTCCGCGCTCCTCGCCCGAGGGGTCCTGATGCATACCTCGGGCGCCTGGGACCAAGTGCTTCGGTTCATGTCACCGCTCGTCATTGAGGACGAACTGCTCGACCGGGGTCTCGGGGCGTTCGAAGACGCCCTCGAGAGCTTCGACTCGGCGCCGCAGCGGCCCGCAGCGACCTCGCCGCACGTCCCGCACCTCGCGGCGCCCTCCACGTACCTGCATCCGCCCCCGGAGCACGCGATCCCCACGCCCGTGGTCCCGGATTTCCCGGGCCGCAACCTCGAGGACGAGGACAGCGACTGAGGGTCAGGGCGAAGCGAAGTTGACCGAGATCAGCTTCACTTCGGTCATCTCTTCCATCGCGTAGCGCAGTCCTTCCCGGCCCAGACCGCTCTCTTTCACGCCCCCGAACGGGAGCGCGTCCCACCGCAGGTTGGTCGGGTCGTTGAGATGGACCCCGCCCGCCCGGATCCGCTTCGCGAGGGAGAACCCGCGGGCGATGTCGCGGGTGTAGACAGCGGCCTGCAGACCGTAGGGCGTGGAGTTCGCGATCCGTACCGCGTCGTCGAGGTCGTGGAACCGGATCACTGGGGCGATCGGTCCGAACGGCTCTTCGCGCGCGACCCGCGCGTCCTCGGGGACCTCGTCCATCACCGTAGGCCGGTAGAAGTTTCCCGGACCGCTCGGGGGACGGGAGCCTCCGGCGAGGACCTTGGCCGACCGGGTCCGCGCGTCCGCCACGAGCTGCTCCATTCGCACGACCGCCGCGCCATCGATGAGGGGACCGACCTCCGTCGTCTCTTCGAGGGCGGGACCGACCCGGAGCGCGTTCGCGCGCTCGGCGAGCGACCGGGCAAATTTCTCCGCGATGGAATCCTGCACCAGGATGCGCTTCGACGCGGTGCAGACCTGCCCGGAGTATCCGAACGCCCCTCGAATTGCGGCGGGGAGCGCGACGTCCATCGCGGCGTCGTCCAGCACGACGAACGGGTCCATCCCGCCCATCTCGAGAATCACCCGTTTCGCATGCCGGCCCGCCTTCTCCGCGATCGCCTTGCCCACCTCGGTCGAGCCGGTGAACGTGACGAGTCGAGTGCTCGGATGCTCGACCAGGGTATCCCCGACCGTTCGCCCCGGCCCTACCACAACGTTCAGGACGCCCGCGGGCAGGCCCGCCGCGGCGAGGTGCTCGGCCAGGCGGAGCGCGGTGAACGGGGCGGCGCTGGTCGGTTTCGCGACGACCGGGTTGCCGGCAGCGAGCGCGGGCGCAATCTTGTGCGAGAGGAGGTTCAGCGGGAAGTTGAACGGCCCGATCGCGACCACGACTCCGATCGGGTCCCGGACGGTGAAGAGGAACCGAGTCTCGTTTCCCGCCGGCCGTTCGTAGGCGTCCGCGGGGAAGCTCTCTCCCCCCAGGTGACGGATCTCCTCGGCGGCCAGTTCGTAGACCCCGACGGCGCGGTCGACCTCGACACGAGAATCCGTGATCGGTTTTCCGACCTCCGACGCGATGAGGCGGGCCATCGTCTCCCGGTCCTCGCGCAGACGAGCTGCGGCGGCGCGCAGGATCTTGGCGCGGAGATGACCCGGGGTCGACCCCCACGAATCCTCGACCGCTGCGGCCGCTTCGACCGCGGCTCGCGCCTCGTCGGCGGAAGCGATCGGCGCCTCGCCGATCGACCGTCCCGTGGAAGGGTCGACGACCGAGGCGTAGTTCCCGCCGGCCGGCGCTCGCCACTCCCCGCCAATGAACAGAGAGCCTCGGCCGCCCGTCGGAACCCCGGCGAGCATCCGTCCCTCTAGGCCGGGTCGCCGTAGACGGTGTAGTGCCAGCTCTTTCGGGCTTGGCCCGTCAGGTCGACGTAGATGTTCTTGACGACGGTGTAGTCGTTGAGTGAGTCGGTGCCCAGGTCCTTTCCGAAACCGGACTGCTTGAACCCGCCGTGCGGCGTCTCCGACCCGAGCGGTAGGTGGTCGTTGACCCAGACGTCCCCGAACCGGAGGGCGTGCGCGGCCCGGATGGCCGTCCGGAGGTCCTTCGTCCATACGCTGCCCGCAAGGCCGTAGGCGACCCCGTTCGCGATCTCGACCGCTTCGTCAAACGTGGAGAACTCCAGCACATCGAGGACCGGCCCAAAGATCTCCTGTTGCGCGATCGCCATGTCGGGCGCGACCGAGTCGAAGACGGTCGGGACGACGAAGGCGCCCTTCGGGTGCTTTTTCCTATCGTCCGTTCCTCCGATCTTGAGCTTCGCGCCCTCGTCCTTTCCCTTCTCCACGAACTCGAGGACCCGTTTTTGCTGGACCGGACTCACGAGGGGACCGAGGTCGGTCCCCCGGGAGATCGGGTCCCCGATGCGGATCGTGCGCACCCGTTCGAGCAGGTGCTGGACGAACTTCGCCCGCACGTTCTTGTGGATGATGAGTCGCGTGGCGGCCGTACAGTCCTGCCCGCCGTTCACGAAACCGCCCACCATCGCACCTTCGACCGCGGCGGCGAGGTCGGCGTCTTCGAAGACGACGAACGGGGCCTTCCCTCCGAGCTCGAGCTGGACCCGCTTCACCGTGGCACTGGCCGCCTCCATGATCTTCTTGCCGGTCGCAGTGTCCCCGGTCAGAGACACCATGTCGACCTTGGGGTTCCGGGAAAGCTCGTCCCCCACCTCCCCTCCCGGACCGGTCACAATGTTGAGCGCTCCCGCCGGGAGTCCTGCATCTTGGAACGCCCGTCCGAGCTCAAGCGAGGAGAGCGGAGTGTAGCTCGCGGGCTTGAGTACTACCGTGTTGCCGACCACGAGGGCGGGCGCGATCTTCCAGACCGCCATCATGATCGGATAATTCCACGGAGTCACCGACGCGACGACGCCGATGGGTTCCCGGCGGAAGATGGTCGTCCCGTCCCCGGTGAACTCGGCCGGGCTCTTCGCGTCGAGCGTCCGGCACGCCCCCGCGTAAAATATGATGTTGTCGATCGAGAAGGGAAGGTCGGCATCCGCCGCCTGTTTGATCGTCTTGCCCTGGTTGCGGCTTTCGAGCTCGGCAATCTCCCCCAGGCGCTGCTGGAGAAGGGCCGCTGCCTTCAGGAATACCTCGCCTCGGGCCCGGGGCGGCAAGCGCGGCCAGGGGCCTCGGTCAAACGCTGCGCGGGCCGCGTCGATCGCCCTCCGGGCGTCCTCGCGGGAGCCTTTCGGAACCGTTCCGAGCGAGGAGGCGTCGAACGGGTTCGACACGGCCATCGTCTCCTCCCGCGACGCCTCGACCCACTCTCCACCGATGAGCATCGTTCGGTCCATGGTTTCGGCCCGCGGGCCGGAGCCCGGCGCCTCTAAAGAGGGTGCGGGCGGACGGTCGTTTGCGCCCGCTACACCCCCCCATGGCACACTTTATCAAGGGGGAGGCAGGTTCCGCGCGGGGCGTTCTGAGGTCTCGTCGATGAAACCACGTACCCGGAACATTGTAGTGATCGCCATCGTTGTGGTGCTCGTGGCTGCAGGAATCGGCACCTACTTCGCCCTGCAGCACACCTCAACCTCGAGCTGCGGGTCGGGCCAAACCGCGAACATCTGCATCGACCAGGCCGAGATCCCCGATTCGCTCGACCCGGCGGTGACGTTCTCGACCCCCGGCTGGGCCGCGGTGCAGCAGGTCTACCAGGGACTCGTGAACTACAATGGCTCGAGCGTGACCAGCTTCGCCCCGGTGCTCTCGTCGAGCTGGGTCGACTCGTACAACCCGAACACGAACCTCTCGACCTACACGTTCGAGCTGCGCCAAGGGGTGGTCTTCTCGAACGGGGACCCGTACAACGCGTACGTCCAGTGGTACAGCTTCTATCGAAGCCTGTTGCTGATCCAAGGACCCCAGTTCATCCTGGAGCAGAACTTCTTTTCCACCAATTTCAACCCCGCCAGCCCGCTCGGCTACTACTCCTCGACAGCGGCGGCCGACCAGGCGGCCAACACGACGCTCGCGAACGACCTCAATAGCTGGAACTTCGAATCCCCCAACGCAACCCAGATCGCCCAGATGGAGTTGCCCAATCAGTCGTTCCAGGTCATCAATGCGTACTCCATCGCGCTCAATCTAGGCTACGGCTATTTGGCGAGCAACTACACCTACCTGCTCGCGTCGATCTCGGCCCCGAACTCCTACGCGGTGGACCCGAAGTGGGTCGACCAGAACGGGGGCGTTTCCGTGGGGAACGTCAACGACTACCTCTCGACCAACACGCTCGGCACTGGACCCTACGTCCTCGTCAACTACAACGGGGTCGGCGGAGGCGGTTACACGTTGAAACAGAGCTCGAATTATTGGGCCGCGTCGGCCTTCGCCACGGAGCCGTGGAACAATAATCTTCAACCCGCGAACGCGTCGGTCGAGGTCATCTTCCAGGACACGATCGAGGTCACGACCAACGACATCCTCAACGGAAAGGTCTCCGGCGCGTCGTTCGCGTACATCGGACCTTCGACCATCGCGCAGCTCCAGGGACATTCGAACGTCGTCGTCCAGGCCCTGCCCATCATCTATGGGGCGACGAGTGGCTCCTGGTGGATCTTCCTCAACTCGAGCGTGTATCCGTTCAACAATCTCTCCGTGCGGGAGGCGATCACTCACGCGATCAACTACAACCAGATCATCCAGGAGGCATTCGGAGGGTACGCGTCCCAATGGGTGGGACCGGTGCCGCCCGGCTATCCCTACGACAACAACGTGACCGCCCAGGAGCCCTACTATCAATACAACCCCGCGCTGGCCCAGAAGGAGATCCAGGATTCCCCCTGCCGGAATGCAGCGTGTAAGGGCACCTCGATCAATTACATGTACCTCAACACGGGCGCGGATTGGGTCGATACCGCGTCCTTGTTACAAGCGCAGCTCGCGGCGATCAACATCACCATCAACCCGGTCGGCGTGAACCTGGCGCAGCTCTACCAAGAGCAGGGGTTGGACAAGGGCGTCTGCGTCTCCTCGACGAACGCGAACGGTGGACCGTTCTATATGGGCCAGGAGTTCTACACGTCCGACTACATCTCGCCGGACGACTGGACCCAGAACGACTTCGTCAGCACGGGCAGTGCGAACGCCTGTATGGCCGGCTTCAACAGTGTCGCGTCCCCCAGCTACAACTCGACCCTCTACAACCTCACCTACACGGCGGCCGCCGAGTCGAACGCGGCCAACCTCACCGCCGACTACACCACGATGACCCAGGTCCTCTACAACAACTACACCGAGATCTGGCTGGTCGTGCCGACGGCGTTCGCGGTCTACGCGTCGAACCTCCACGGGATCGTCCAGAACCCGATGGGGAGCGCCGAGCCGTTCGTGATAGCGCTCAACACCCAGTATCTCACATAGGCAAGGACTCGGAGGAGGGCGGCACCGAACCGGCCGGCGTTCCGGTCCCGGGCGTGGGCTCGGTGGCGAGCAGCGACTCGGGCGCGATATCGCGCACCTCCTCAGCGCGGTGGCAGGCCACCAACCGGTCGGCCCCCGCCATCGGGAGGAGCGGGGGGTCCTCGACGCGACACCGGTCGATGACGAACGGGCACCGCGGCGCGAATCGGCAGCCGGGCGGAAGATCGACGAGCGAAGGAATGTCTCCCCCGATCCGGTAGCGGGTACGGCGGCGGCTGGCGTCCGGCACGGGGACGGCGGCGAGCAGTGCTTTGGTGTAGGGGTGGACCGGGTGCTCGAGGAGCGCCCGGACGGGCCCGTGCTCCACGATCCGGCCGAGGTACATCACGGCGACCCGGTCGGCGGCGAACCGGACCGCCGCGACGTTGTGCGTGATCAGCACGTAGGCCATCCCCCGGGAGCGCTGGAGTTCAACGAGGCGGTTGAGGATCTGGGCCTGGACCGCGACGTCGAGCGCGCTCGTGGGTTCGTCGAGGACGATCAGCCGTGGGCTCACGGAGAGCGCGCGAGCGAGCGAGAGGCGCTGGCGCCCGCCTCCGGAGAACTCGTGGGGATACTGGTCCAGGCAATCGACCGGGAGGCCCACTGTCGGCAAGAGGGCTCGAACGCGGTCGCGGACCTTCTTGCCCCTCAAGCCTTCCTGCGCCCGGATCGGTTCGCCGACGATCTGCCAGACCCGGAGCCGCGGGTCGAGCGAGCCGACCGGGTCCTGGAAAACGATTTGGATATTGCGTCGCCAGGTCCGAAGCGCCTTGCCCTTGAGATGGGTCACGTCCTGACCCTCGAACCGGATCGATCCCGAGGTCGGCTCGTGGAGCCGGGCGAGCATCCATCCGAGGGTCGTCTTCCCCGACCCGGATTCGCCGATCAGGCCCAGGGTCTCACCGGGCCCCACGGTGAGCGAGACTCCGTCGACCGCATGGATCGCTTTGGCCGGGCGTCTCGACAGCTGGTCGGCAAGACTCCGCGTGATCGGGAAGTGCTTCTGGAGGTCGATCATCTCGAGGAGGGGAGTGCCTTCGGTCATGGTAGTCCGGGCACCTCGTCCGCGAAGTAGCAGGCGCTCCGGTGAATTCCGGGGGTGTCCGGGTTCGCGGTCTTGTCGATCGGGGCGAGGGGCGGGTGTTCTCCCCGGCAAATGTCCTTCACGAGCGGGCAGCGCGGGTTGAACCGGCACCCGGGCGGTGGTCGGGAAAGGTTGGGGACCGATCCGGCGATCGAGTCGAGCGGTCCTTCCGATTTGTATTTCGAGGGAGCGGCCTTGAGCAGCGCCTTCGTGTACGGGTGGCGCGGCGATCGGAAGACCTCCGCGACCGGACCGTACTCGACGATGCGGCCGGCGTACATGACGCCGATCTCGTCGGCGGTTTCGGCGATGACCCCGAGGTCGTGGCTGATGAAGAGAATCGCCGCGTCCACTTCCTCGATCAGCTCTTTCATCAGGGTGAGCACCTGGGCTTGGATCGTGACGTCGAGGGCGCTCGTCGGCTCATCGGCGATCAGCAGCGACGGTTTCTCCGAGAGCGCCATCGCGATCATGATCCGCTGGCGCATCCCTCCCGAGAGCTCGTGCGGATAGAGGTTGAGGATCGTCTCGGGGTCGTTGATGCGAACGAGCCGCAGGTACTCGATGACCTCGTCGCGGAACTCCGATCGTGTCCGCAGGCGGTCCCGGGCGGCTTCCTCGACCGCTCCGTCCGGAATGATCGATTTCGTGAGCGACCCACCGACGGTAATGGGGGCGGCCGGTTTCGAGTAATCGAACGGGACGTCGCCACCCTGGAACGACTTCACCCACCCCATATCGCGGTAGTGACGGATCCGGATCGATTCCGCGATCTGGTCGAACACGCGGTAGGCCGGGTTGAGCGAGTTGAGCGGCTCCTGGAAGATCATCCCGATCCCGGTGCCGCGCACCATCGGGAGCTGCCGTTTCGGAACTTTCACGAGGTCGGTCCCGCGGAAGATGATCTCTCCGCCGCCGATCGTCGCGGGAGGTTCGGGCAACAGGCGGGGAATGGCCTGCGCGAGAGTGCTCTTCCCGCAACCCGTCTCCCCGACGATCCCGACGACCTGGCCCGGGTAGATCTGGAGCGACACGTCCGAGACCGCGTAGAACGTCCCGGCGCCGACCGTGTAGGTGATCGAAAGGTGTTGAACGTCGATGACGGGTTCGGTCATGACCGCGTCCCCGTATCGATGATCCCGACCGGGGCGACCGGGTTGGAATCGGTCACCGCCTCCGAAGCGACCGCGAGGGGCGCGGGGGCTTCGGGAGGCGGTTCATGGGCGATGGTGCCCCGGACGAACGCCCGGCGGGTGCGGGGGTCGAGGATGTCACGGAGCCCGTCCCCGAGCAGGCTGAACGCGAGGACGGTGACGAAGATGGCGGCCCCGGGCGCGATGACGAGCCAGGGATAGACGTTGGAGGAACCCGTCTGCTGATAGAACGCGAGCATCGCCCCCCACTCGGGGTTCGGTCCGGGGTATTTGCTCGCGACACCGATGAACCCGATCGTGGAGTACGTCACGAGCACGGTCCCGATGTCGAGCGTGAAGTAGACGATGGTCGGTTCGAGGACGTTCCGCAACACGTGCCGCAGCAGGATCCGGTTCTCGGTGACGCCGGCGGCCCGCGCAGCGTTCACGTACGGCAAGTGCTTCACCGCAAGCACTTCCCCGCGTACGAGACGAACGTAGAACGGCCACCAGGTGATGGTGATCGCGAGCACGGTCGGACCTACTCCCAAGCCCAACACCCGGGTCAGGGCGAGGGCCAAGATGAGGCTCGGGAACGAGAGGAAGATGTCCGTCACGCGCATGATCGATACCGAGGTCCAGCCGCCGATCGTTCCGGGGGTGTTGTAGAACCCGGCGATCAATCCGAGAGTACCTCCGATGAGGAGAGCGCTGCCCGCGATCGCGAACCCGATCCCGAGGTCGAGCGGGAGCGCGAGCATCACGTTCGAGTAGATGTCCCGTCCGAGGTTGTCCGTCCCGAACGGGTGCTGGAGGGACGGCGAGGCGTTCCGGGCGACCGTCTGCTGGAGGGGTCCGTAGGGAATGATCAGGTTCGGGTCGACGACGACGATGAGCGCAGTGACGCCCAGGATCGCGACCATCAGGAAGCCGATGAACGAGAGCGGGTTCGCCCGAAGGACGCGCCAGAAAACCGAGAGGGGTCCGTCCTTCTTCGCGACGAGGATCGGGGCCGCCACGAACCTACCTCCAGTCCACACGGGGGTCGAGAAGGCCGTAGAGGATGTCCGCCACAAGGTTGGCCACGACGACGGCGATCGCGAAGATGATCACCACGGCGATCGCGCCGTCAAAGTTCGGGGTCGAGCCGTTGCCCCCGATCGCCGTGAAGGCGTACTGACCGATCCCGGGCCAGTCGAACACTTCCTCGATGACCACCGTCCCCGCGAGGAGCCCACCGGCCGTGATCCCGAGCACCGTCGTGGTCGTGATGAGCGCGTTCCGCAGCGCGTGTTTGTACATCACCCAAAATTCGCCGAGCCCCTTCATCCGGGCCGACTTCACGTAGTCGAGCGGGAGAACCTCGAGCATCGACGCCCGGGTCATCCGGGTCGCGATGCCCATGTTGATGAAGGCCAGGACGACCGCGGGCAGGATCAGGTGGTCGACCGCGTCGACCGTGTACGGTAAGTTGAGGGCGAGAGCCGCGTCGATCACCGACATGTGCGTATACTGGGTGAACGGCGGGGTGGGGGTCGAGTACTCCCCGCTCGTGGGGAGGCCGAGCGCCGGCCCGACGAATACGGCAGCGATCACCGCACCGAGATACGTGGGGGTCGCCCAGCCGCTCAGGTAGAAGATCCGGACGAGATGGTCGCCGAGGCGGCCGCTGTACTGAGCCGCGATGACGCCGAGCGGAATCCCGATGACCACCATCAGGAACAGCGCGGCGAGGACCAGCTCGACGGTGGCGGGCAGGTCCGCGGCAATCGCGGGATAGACCTGGACACCGGTCACCGACGCCCCCCAATTCCCTCCCAGGAGCCCGGTGAAGTACTGCCAGAACTGAGTGGTCAGCGGCGCTCCGTACTTCGCTTCGCAATTGGCGATCGTCGTCGCACCGGCATGGGGATACCATTCGTTGCAGAGTCCGGTGAGACGGAGGTGGGAGACAATGAAAGTGAGGACGATGACACCGAGGAGAACAGGGATAAGCTGGAGGAGCCGCTTCCCGACGAAAATGAAGAGGTCGCTCAGACTGCGGCCCATTCCCACCTCCCTCGTCGCGGCCGACAGCCGGGCCGGCTGGGCCGACCGCGGCCCATCGACTTCTCCGTATTAATCCGACGGTCAGGAGGTTCGGACGGGGGGCTCAAGGCAGGTAATCGCGGGGCAGCGTCCGGAGCTCCTTGAACGTCTCCGTCGCAATCGAGACGAACCTCTCGACGTCTTTTTCGGTGTGCGCGCTCGAGAACGTGAGCCGCTCGTAGTTGTCGGGATGAATGTAGACGCCTTTGTCGAGGAGCAGTTGCTGGTGTCGAAGGTAGAGCGTCCAGTCGATCTGGAGGGACTCGCGGTAGTTCACGATCTTTTTTCGCCGGGTGAAGAAGAACTGTAGCATCCCGTTCACGGACTGGACCAGGACCGAGATCTTCGCATCGCGCCCGGCCTCCTCGAGGCCCTTTTCCAACTTTTCGGTGAGCTTCCCGAAGCGGGCGTAGAGGTCCTCGCCGCCCCGATGGAGCATTTTGAGGTTCGCGAGGGTCCCGGCCATCGTGAGGTTGTTCGCGTTGTAGGTGCCGCCGAAGCTGATCCGACCGGGGGCGATCATGTCCATGTACTCGGCCTTGCCCGATACTGCCGAGACGGGAACTCCTCCGCCGAGCGCCTTCGCCCAGCACGAAATGTCGGGGTCGACTCCGTAGAGTTGCTGGGCCCCGCCGGGCGCAACCCGGAAACCGGTGAACACTTCGTCAAAGATGACGAGCATGTCGTTCTGATGCGCGATTTCGACCAATCGCTTCAGATAGTCCGGGGCGGGCGGGATGATACCCGCGTTCGCCATCACGGGTTCCAGGATCACCGCGGCGAGTCGGTCGCGGTACCGTCGGACCATCCGCTCGAAGATGGCGATGGAGTTGAACGGCGCGACCATCACGTAGTCGGTCACTCCCGGAGGGATCCCGGCGGAGTTCGGCAGCGGCCGAGGATACTCATCGAGACCCGCGACCATCGGCGGCGCTTCTGCGCTGATGAGGGCGAGGTCGTGCTGCCCGTGGTAGTGGCCCTCGAACTTCAGAATCGCGTCCTTGCCCGTGACCGCGCGCGCGATGCGGATCGCGTTCATTGTCGCATCCGAGCCGCTCGTGCAGAACGCGACCCGCTGCGCGTTGGGAACCAGCTTCCGGAACAGTTTCGCGACCTCAAGCTCGACCTCGCTCGGCGTCGCGAAGTGGAGGCCCAGCTCCGCCTGTTCCTGAATCGCCTTCACCTGAGCGTCGGGCGCGTGGCCGTTGATGAGAACCCCGTAGGCGAGGTTGAAGTCGAGGTACTCGTTGTCGTCCTCGTCCCAGATCCGGGCCCCTTTTCCCTTCTTGATGAACGGCGGACACGGGTCGTAGGACGCGGTCCGGATGAGGGAGCTCGACCCGTTCGGAATGTACTTCTTGGCTTCCTCGAACAGCTTCGCGTTCTTCTTGAACTTCGGAACCAGCCGGGCGATCGGAATCGGCAAGGGCACGGCCTCGGCTTCCGCGGCGGAGGGTTCCGGCGTCGCCTCTTTCACCGCTTCCTTGGCGGTCTCTTTGGCGGCTTCTTTGGCCGTTTCCTTCGGAGACTCCTTCCGCTTCTCTTCGCTCGGTTCACCGACGGCCGGAGCCGGAGAAGAGGGAGGGGAGGGAGGAGGCGCCGCGGAGCCTTCGGCGTTCAATCGACCCAGGTCGGAACGGCCGCCTTCGCCGCCATCCGTTAAGGGGTGCCCCTCACGGGTCGGGTTCGGCGACGGTGGGGCGGGTTGCAGCTCCGCCATAAAGAACACATTCTGGGCGGTCGGACCACCCCGAACTGGCTATATATAATTGGCTGGGCTCAAGAATGCGGAATACGGCTAACGCTTCGTAAAGATAACCCGCAGCAATGGAGTGTTTGTATCCTTCAACCTGTGAATTTCGGCTTGCGACACGGCAGAAACGACTGAGAAACCGTTAGAAACCGCCTTCCGGGACTCTACCCGAGCCGCGGCGCCGGCAGCGGACCTTCCGGGGGTGTGATCGTCGTCTCGATCCCTCGCTTCGCGAGGGCCGTACGGAACGGTCCCGCGGGCACGCATTTTTCGGGGGGCACGACCCCGTGGTCGCGGATTTTCCCCTGCACGATCAGCTCGGCTCCGACCGCCCCCGCCACCCCCACCGCGTACTCCGTCGCCGTGAGGTGCCAATCGGGGCGGGGCGGGAATCGGGCCATCGCGTGGCGCACGACGGAACGACCTCCCTGGGTTCCTCGCACCTCGATGTCGCAGACTTCCCAATCGGTGACGTCAATGCCTTCTGGGCTGCCGAGCAGTTTCTCTCGTTTCAGGAGAGCAAGCGTGAACTCCCGGGGCGAGACCTTCTGTCCGCGGACCTCGAGCGGCGCGTCCGAGCCGAGGCCGAGCAACGACATCGTGCGCAGGACCTCGATTCCCGGCCCTCCCTCCTTCCACTCGCAGTGTTGGATCCCCTTGGAACGGAGACTTTCGGGAAGCGTCGCCGGTTCGGAATGGAGAGTCCGGTAGACCCGGGTCTTGCCCACGGGCGGTCCGAAGTCGAACTCCTCGGCCCCGCTCATGGGCGGGTACTCCCGGTACGCGCCGCCCTCGAAGACTTGCGCGGGCAGAATCATCTCGTCCAGGAAGGTGCTGGGGGACCAGGTGAACGATATCTCCGGCCCTCCGACCGTGAGGTCCCGCCACCCGTCGCGGACCATGACCGAATCGACCCGGTCCAGGTCCTCGCAGGCTTGCATCGCGAGCACGTTCGAGATTCCCGGAACCTGTCCAAGACCGGGGATCGCGAGGGTCGTCCCGTGTCGGAACGTCGCGTCCATCGCGAGCTGGCGAAGGGTCGTGTGGAAGAGTCCTCCGAAGTCGAGGTAGGGGACGTGCGCTTCGAGCGCCGCCTCCATGACGGCGAGGTTGAAGGTATATTGAACCGCGTTGACGACCACGTCAGCGCCTCGCAGGAGGGCGACGACCGCCGCCTGGTTCCGAACGTCGATCGAGGTCGCGCTGGCGCGCGACCCGGCCGCCTTGGCAGCGGCCGTCGCGAGCTCTATATCGAGGTCGGCGACCACGACGGAGTCGAACACGCCCCCGGTCGCGAGGTCGTGCACCGAACAACGTCCGGTCAACCCTCCGCCGCCCAGCACCACGGCCTTCATTCCGCCGCGACCTCCGACGGTGCTCCCGAGCGGCGCGGCCTATACGAGCCTTCTCCCCGGTTCAGCCGCGCGGTCGGGCCGGTGGCCGCCGGCGGGGAGAGCCCTCGTTCGACGAGGCGGGCGATGGTGCGGCGGCGGCCGGGGACGTAGGCGTCGGGGGGCTCGCGGACGTTCGCACCAGGAGGTCCCGGAACGTTTCGAAATGCTTGAGGAACGGGTCGGCCCGTCGCTGGTCCTCGAGTTCACCGAGGGCGATCTCGAGCGTGGCTTTCGCCTTCGGGTCGCCGGTCGACGCGCGGACGAGATAGACGCACAGTACCTGGTAGTGGGGCAGCACAAAGGCGTCCGTACGAGGGGTGCTCATGTCGCCCTTGCGGGGCCGGTAGATTCGATCCACCGGAACCGCCTCTGCGACCGCGCGCCGGTGCGAGAAACCGAAGTAGTGCCCCGGTCCCAGAATACGGGTGACCTCACGGATGTTCCCGTTCAGATTGTTCGTCAGTCGGTCGCACTCGTGCCAGCACCAGAGACCGAACCCGTAGTCCCCGTCCTGGTACGCCTCCCACGCCTGACCGTACAGCCGTCGCTCCCGCTCCTCATCGGACAGCTCGGGGTCGACCGCGGCCTTCCAATCGGAGATGAGGAGGTCCACTCGCATGGAGGGAGAGAACTCCTTGAGGAGAGGAACGTCCGTGGGGCCCGGCACGCCCCCGCGAGACCGGGCGGAGGTTAACCGCTTGCCCCTACGTCGGGTTGCCCGGCGGCGAAGACTCGGACCCCATCGACCCAGGTCTCGCCGACGGTGTTCGCTCCGCCCTGGATAGCCTCTCGAAGGCTGCGAGCATCGACCACGATGAGATCGGCCACCGAACCTGGCTCGAGCGAGCCGAGGCGAGGCTCTCCCAACACCGCTCCCGCATGGATCCCGTAGAGGCGAACCGCCTCCTCAACCGCGAGCGCTTGGCGCGGGTCGGGGTTCGCCGACCGGCCGAGCTCGTCGCGCCGCTGCGTCGCGGCCCGAAGCCCGCGCCACGGGTCGGCCGGGTCGTAGGGCGCGTCGCTCGAGCCGACGAGGCGGTGTCCAAGGTCGGCAAGGGTCCGGAACGCGTACGCCCACCGAGTTCGCTCAGGACCCAGACGTTCGGGCAACCAGTAGTCGCTCCACACGAACCCCGGCTGGACGACCAGCGTGGGACGTGAATGGTCGAGAACGGAGAGGACCGGCGGAGGAGTCAAGCCGACATGCTCGATGCGCGCGGACGCCCCTTCACGGCCCACGTACGGCGCGAGCAGAGAGGCGGCCCGGACGACCGCGCGGTCGCCGATCGCGTGGAGTGCGGGGGCGAGTCCCAGTCGGTTCGCGCTCTCCAACGCGCTCGAGAGGCTCTCGTCCGACTCCACCGCCAGCCCGCACTCGTCGGGCGCGTCGGAGTAAGGTTGCGAGAGCCACGCGGTACGCGGTCCGAAGGCGCCGTCGGTAAATCCTTTCGCACCGGTCACCGCGAAGCGACCGGGTCGACCGGTCGCGGCGAGGTCGGATGGGCGGATCTCGGAGATTCGCAAAAGACGGAGATAGACCCGAAGGCGGAGCGGGAGGCGATCCTCGGCCGCCATGGTGCGGTAGAGGGTCAGGTCCTCCGGCGGGACGTTCAAGGAGGCGACCGTGGTCAGTCCCAACGAGGCGAGGGCCCGGAGGGTGCGAACCACTTCCTCCGCCTCGGCCGGCACGGAGACGAGCGGCGCGATCCAGCGTACCGCCTCCTCGTAGAGGAGGCCGTTCGGACTCCCGTCCGGAGCTCGCCCCACCCGTCCTTTGAGTTCTTCCGAGCTTCGCGAGACGATGTCCGAAGTCGAGAACACAAAACTGTTCACGACCGCCGCGTGTCCGCTCGTATGATAGAGGACCAGCGGACGATCGCTCACACTCCGGTCGAGGTCGGTACGCAGAGGCCAGTGTCCCCCGAGCGACCGGTCGACATCCAGTCCCCGACCGACGATCGGCCCGGTCGGTCGGGCGGCCGCCCAATCTCCGACCTTTTGGAGGAGGTCGTCCATTCCGCGGACGTCGGTAAGGTTCAGGCCTTCCCGGAACCGAGCGAGGTCGCTGAGGTGAAGGTGCGCATCGATCAAACCGGGGAGAACCAGTCGGCCTTCCAGCCGGACGACCTCCGTCCCGGTCGGAGCGGCACGTCGAACCGAGGTGTCCGTGCCGGAGGCGACCACGACTCCCTGGTCCACGAGAATCGCTTCGACGTACCTTCGTCCGGTGAAGATCCGGCCTCCGGTCCACAGCCGCGCCTCGCTCATCGACGCCCTGCGAGCGGAGGAGCGAGAGAGGGGATGAAAGGGTTGACCGCCGCAGTTCTCCGATGATTACACGTCCATGTACCGGTAGAACTCGTACGGGTGGGGACGCAGGTTGAGCTCGAGCTGTTCCTCGCGCTTCAATTCGATGTAGGTGTCGAGCAGCGAGTCGGCGAACGCGGGTTTCAGGAAGTCGCGGTCCGACTCGAGGCAGTCGAGCGCCTCGCCGAGGGATCCGGGAAGCTCGCGGATCTGGAGCTGCTTTCGCTTCGTCTTCGTCAGCTTGTAGATGTTCTCGTCCACGGGGGCCGGCGGCTCGATCTTCCGGCGGATGCCGTCGAGCCCAGCCAGCGCGAGCGCGGCCTCGGTGAGATAGATGTTCGCCGCGGAGTCCGGAGTCCGGGTACTCGAGCCGCTTCGCCCCGGGTCGTCCCTTGTGGTACATTGGGACCCGCACGTTCGCGGAGCGGTTCGCCTTGCTCCAGGCAATGAACACCGGCGCTTCGTATCCCGGAACCAGTCGTCGGTAGGAGTTCGTGATCGGGTTCGTGATGGCGCACATCGCCCGGGCGTGCTCGAGCAGTCCTCCGATGTAGTACCGGCACGTCTGGCTGAGCTCGGCGTACGAGTCGCTCGCGTCGAAGAAGGCCGCTTTGCCCTTCGACCACAGCGATTGGTTGGTGTGCATCCCGATGGCGTTGTCGCCGTAGATCGGTTTCGGCATCAGGCAGCCGATCTTGCCGTGCCGGGCGGCGACGTTCCGGATAACGTATCGCAGGTCTTGGATGTGGTCCGCCATTGGGACAAGGTCGTCAAAGCGCAGGTTGATCTCGGACTGGCTGGCGGTCGCGACCTCGTGGTGGTGCGCGTCCAAAGTCAGATGGAAGTCGTCCGCCAGGATGTTGCACATCTCCGCGCGCAGGGGCAGCAGAGAGTCGTGTGGGGGAGTTCTATGATACCCTTCCTTGAACCGCACGGTGCCGCTCACGGGTCCTCCGTGCCACGGAGATTCCGCGTGGTTGACGAGGTAGCCGGCGCCTCCCCAGGCGTCGCGGACCCCCGCCGGAGAGGGGATGAGCTCGATCGAATCGAAGACGAAGAACTCGACCTCGGGACCCCAGTAGGAGTGGTCGTACCCGGCGGCCGCGAGCACCTGCTCGGTCTTCCGGGCAACCCACCGAGGATCGTGCGAGTACGGCTCCTTCGTCCCGCCGATGCGGACGTCGCAGATGAACCGGACCGTCCCACCGGCCTCGGGATTCCACGGGATCGTCGCGAGTGTTGAGGGGTCCGGAACGAGGTTCATGTCCGACTCGAAGATCTCCCGGAACCCACGGACCGAGGACCCGTCAAGTTTCGGAACTCCGGCCTCGAAGGAGTCCTCGCTCAGCGTGAACGCCGGAACGTCCACCTGATTGTATCCCCCAAAGACATCGGTGTAGAACAACTGGACCCACCGGGTCTTGTCGGTCTTGAGCTTCTCCAGAATCGCCGCCGGGCTCGACCCTCCCTTCCTGGATGCTTGTGCGGGCACTCGCTATCCCCGGGGAGACCGAGCGAGACCGACTACATCAATATTCTTCCGTCAAAAATGGACGTACGTCCATAATCCATTAGAATAGCTTTATTTCTAACCCCTCTATTCAATCGGTATGCGGCGAACGTCCATGCTCGACGAGCTCGATCGCTCCATTCTCGAGGAGCTAAATGTCGACGCTCGGCGAAGTCACCGGGAGATCGCTCACCGACTGAAGGTCTCCCCGACGACCGTGAGCGCACGGGTGGCGCGACTCGAGAGTCAGGGGGTGATCCGCGGGTACGTTCCGTTGCTGGACGACGAGCAGCTCGGTTGGGAGCTGTGGGCCGCGATCGGCATCCGCATCTCGAAGGGGCGACTCCGCGAAGTGGAGGAGCGTCTGGCGCGCGACGCGCGGGCGTATGCCATCTATGACGTCACTGGCGAAAACGACGCGCTCCTCATCGGAAGGTTCCGGGACCGACGCGACCTGGACCGGTTCGTGAAGCACGCCCTCCAAGACCCGTACCTCGAGCGAACGAACACCCAGGTCGTGCTCAACCGCGTCAAGGAAGACCGGCGGGTCCCCGTTTCGCGCCGCGGCCTCGAAAAGGAAGGCCCCGCGGAGGGCACCCGTCCTCCCTCCGCGGGAAAGCCCTAAGAGGGCGCGTCTCCCCATACGGACCGAGGAACGCCCATGGACTGGGGAATGGCGAACCGCATGCACCGGATGTTCTCTCCGGTCAGCGGAAATTCGGTGATGCTCGCGGTCGACCACGGTTACTTCATGGGGCCGACGCACCGCCTCGAAGACGCGCGCGCGACCATCACCCCGCTTTTGCCGCATGCCGACGCGTTGGCGCTCACCCGAGGGATCTTGCGCCATGCGGTCGAGCCCACGACGACCACTCCCATCGTCCTCCGTGTCTCGGGCGGCGCGACCGTCCTCAAGGAGGACCTCTCGCACGAGGCGATCACGACGTCGATCGAGGATGCGGCGCGGCTCAACGTCAGCGCGGTCGCGATGAGCGTGTTCGTCGGGGCTCCGCACGAGCACGAATCGCTCGTCCACCTCTCGGACCTCGTGGACGAGGGAGAATCCCACGGCATTCCGGTACTCGCGATCACCGCGGTCGGCAAGGAGCTCGAGAAGCGCGACGCCCGCTACCTCGCCCTCGCCTGTCGGGTCTCCGCCGAGATCGGCGCCCACATGGTCAAGACGTACTACTGCGAGGACTTCGCCAAGGTCGTGGAGGGGTGCCCGGTTCCGCTCGTCGTCGCGGGCGGCCCGAAGCTCGACAGCGACCGGGCGGCGCTCGAGCTCGCCCGCAGCGCGATCGACCAAGGAGCCCATGGGATCGACATGGGCCGAAACATCTGGCAATCCGACCACCCGGTCGCGATGCTGAAGGCGCTGCGGGCCATCGTCCACGAGAAGGCGACGGTCGGGGAAGCGCTCGACGTGCTCGCGGGAGAGAAGGCGAGGCCCTCCTCGGCGAAGACCACCGCGGCAGCGTGACCTCCCGACGATCCCTTCGTTGGGGAATCATCATAAGGTCGACCTCGCTCGGCCCGCCCGCGGGGATTGCCAAGCTTGGCCAAAGGCGCCAGATTCAGGGTCTGGTCCCGTAGGGGTTCGAGGGTTCAAATCCCTCTCCCCGCATTCCGAATATTTGAACCCATGATGGGTTCGAATCCCCGTTCCCGCACTTTCCGGATGAAGCGCTCCGGGGGTTCAAATCCCCGCTCGGACGCATTTTAGGACCCACCTCGGCGGCGAGCCCGCGCACGGAGCGTTCAGCGACTGCGTGGCTACGCGAGGTTGATTCGCTTCAGGACTTCGGTGAAGCGAGCGTCGCGCCGAAAAGACTCGAAGGCCGGGAGGAGGCGCAACATGGCAACCCCGATTTCGTGGGTCTCCGCCGCCTCGAAGAGGACCCGAATCGCCTCATCAAAATCGTCGAGGAAGGCGTACCCCACGGCGAATCCCCAGGGTCCGAAGTATTTCCGGCCGCTGGCGTTCGCTTCTTCGAGCAGCCGTCGGGCGGTCTCCTTGTCGCCCTTCATCGCGTAGAGCCAGGCCTGCGGGACTCTCGTCCACGGTTCGGGGTCCATCATCTCGACGCGCTTCAGATGCTCCAGCGCCTCGGAAAGATCCCCCTCGCCCCACCGGAGCCAAGCGAGGCAGACCTGGTAAGTTACGGAGTCGGGCGCGATCCGGGCGAGACGGTCGCAGACGGCTCGCGCCTCGTCGATCCGTCCCATCCAAACGAGCACGTGCACCCGATGGTCGAACATCAGCATGGAGTGGGGGTCGAGCATCTCCTCGAGTTCGGTCTCGCGTAATGCCTCATCTCCCCGGCCCATCTCTTCCAGCACGCTCGCGTACGAGGCGTGGGCGTAGCCGTAGCTGGGATTCAACGAGATCGCCCGAAGGAACTCCCGCTCGGCGCCGCGCCAGTCGTAGTCCCACGCCAGAACGAGCGCCAGCGAGCAGCGGGCTTCTGCCAACTCTGGGTCGAGTTCGATCGCGCGAGTAGCGGACTCGCGAGCGGCCCGGATCGTGCCCCGGTGGTCATCGACGTACTGTCCGATTACAAGCCTCTGCAATACATCCGCAAGCCCGGAATATGCCCAAGCGTTCGACGGATCGAGCTCGATGGCCCGTTCAAGCTCTGCGCGGGCAGCGCGGAAGTTCTGCTCGCCCCACTGCCCTCGGAGCAGGGTCCGTCCCTTGAGGTACGCCAGATAGGAGTCTGGCCTCGGAAGATGTCGACCTTCCAGCCGGGCAGACTCCGACCGTTGAAGCCTGATCTTCAGCGCGCGGGCAACCCGGCGGGCGACCTCCGTTTGCACGGCAAAGATGTCGTCGAGCTTTCGATCATAGGTCTGCGACCAGAGATGTTCCTGGGACCGCGCGTCAATCAACTGGGCCGTGATCCGAACGCGGTCCCCCGATTTTCGCACGCTCCCTTCCAGGACCGAACCCACTCCCAGCTCGGCCCCGATCTGCGCCACAGACTTCGTGGTCGACTTGTAGGAAAACACCGACGTGCGCGCGAGGACCCGGATCGCGCGCAATTGTGAGAGCCCGGAGATCATTTCCTCCGTGAGCCCGTCGGCGAAGTACGCGTCGCTGGGGTCAGGGCTGAAGTTGACAAAGGGAAGGACTGCGATCCTCGGGGCACCTTCCAAGGGTGTCGTGGTCACCGGGGGCCCCCACGAGAGCACGACTCGGTACAGCTCGACCGGGAATCTCAGGTTCTTCAGCTCTCGGGGGGGTAGCTTCTCGAAGCTGTTCGGTAGCTTTGCTCGCACCTGATCGTACACTTGCTGGGAGACACACACACCCCCCGGCTCAGCCTCCGGCTCTACTCGGGCTGCGATGTTCACCGCATCCCCGAAGATGTCACTGCCCCGCTGCTCCACGTCACCGAGATGGATTCCGATACGAACCTTGATCGGGACGGTGCCCGGCCGGGAGTTCCGTTCGTGCAAGCGTCGCTGAATCTCGATGGCGCACTGGGTGGCTCGCAGTGCGCTTTCGAACTCAACGAGGAAACCGTCCCCGGTTGACTTGATCTCCCGACCCTCGAATGGCTGGAACACCGGCCGAACCACTTCCGCCTGCTCGGCGAGAAGACGTAGTGCAGCCGATTCGTCCGACTGCGCCGCAGCGGAGAATCCCACAGTATCGGTGAACATGATTGCCGCTAGGCGTCGGGGAGCCACGCACGCCGCAATCGTTTCGTGGGTTTAGACGTAACGACATCCACCGCAGTCCATCGTTGGTCGCCTCGCCGATGTTGGCCGAGGGATGGACCGGTCAGCGGTTCAATTTCGGCTCTGTGTGTCGAGCGAAACATCGGATTTGAACCCCCGGACGGTTCAAGTCCCTCTCCCCGCATTTCGGATTCTTGGACCGAAAAAAGAGGGGCGTGAAGGGGTTGGCGCGACGGGGCGATCGTCCCCAGCCTACGCGGTGGCGAGCGTTTTCACGCTCGACAGGGCGGGCTGGAGGAGGAAGAGGAGCCCGGCCAGGAACACGAACACTGCTCCAAGGAGGGCGAAGACGGTCCCTCCGAAGCCGGTAACTCCCCAACCGATCGCCGCAATCACCACGAGCAGGATGCCCGCGATGATGGGTTTGTCGCTCCACGTCCGGTGCGCGAGGTAGCTGAAGAACAGCGCCAACGCTCCGACCGCGAACAACAGGACGGCCACGCTCCCCGCGTCCAGGGCGCCGCCGAAACGGCCCACGGCGAGGTCGAACGTGCCGACCAGGGCGCTCACGACGGCGCCGACCATGATCAGCACGCCGCCGAGGAGCCCAAAGCCCCATCCCAATTTTCGCTCGGTTAGGTCACTCATGCTTACTCATTCACCCCCTTCCCAGTGGCTCCGCGCCAACAACCTCCGGGGTTCACCGAAGGGCCGGTCGCGGGCTGGCTCCTCTCCTGCCGGCACCCTACTTAGAGGTTTGTCCAACGCTTTTTTGTCGCCCGCCGCGCGACGGATTCGAGGGGCCGGGCGGAGGCCTGGGTCAATGCTTGGCGGGCGTCTCCGACGGAGGGGGCGTGGGCGCTAGGGCCTCTCGAGTGCGGGTCCCTTGGATCGCGTCGTGAACCCTCTTGTTCACCTCGAGCAAGAGGGCGTCCCGCTCCTCTGGGCGCCGGATCATCACCGTCAGAACGAGGTCGGTCGACTGCGCGGTCCGCGCCTTGGTCGCGAGGACGGGCGGAAACCGCTTGTCGAGGCGCATCCTCAGCTTCCCGAGGCTTTTGAGAATCTCGCTCTCGATCGGCGCGATATCCACGTTCCCGGGGAGGGAGATCGGGATCGTGAGTTCCTTCCAAGCCTGAGGGGAAACATTGACGAGTGTCTCTTTCAGGAGCGACGAGTTCGGCAGCGCGATCAGCCGGTCATCCTCCGACAGGAGGACCGTGGTCATCGCGTTGATCTCGATGACTTTTCCCGTGTAGCTCCCCACCTGGATCGAATCCCCGACCTTGAACGGGCTGTAGACGTCCGAGAAGTACTTCGCCCCGAAGTTCTCGAGCGGTATCCTCAGCGCTACGATCGCGGCGATCGCGAAGAGGCTGACGACGAGCAGGAGGATCTCGATGCTCACGCCCACCTCCTGGACCGCGAGCAGGACCCCCACGAGCCAGACCACCACCTTCCCGGACCGCCGCGCCCCCGCGGCGACCTGGGGAGGGCTCTGGCTCATCAGTCCGCGGATCACGAATCCCGCGATCCACGCCACGACCCAGGTGAGGGCGAGGATGATCGCCGCGAACAGATACGGGTCGGTCCAATCCGGTAACCCGAACATGCTAGGCCTCGAGGACCTCGTGCATCAGCTTCGCCTCGGCCCGGGCCGCGGTTCCGATCGAGCAGGCCCGGGCGGTGATCACCGCGTCGCGGGTGAGCCGTCCTGCGAGCTCCCCATCGTCATCGAGCAGCTCGTGCATCTTCGCGGCGAGCGAACGAACGTCGTCCGGGTCGAATAGGATGCCGTTCTCTCCGTCCCGGATCAGCTCCGCGATGCCCGCCCGCTCCGTTACGAGCGTCGGTCGCCGATGGAGCCAGCTCTCCACGACGACCAGCCCGAATCCTTCGTTCACCGAGGGGAGGATCGTGAACAGCGCCCGTTCGTAGAAGCAGTCGAGCGCGTGCTGCGGGACGTGACCCGCGAAGATCACCCGCTCGCTCACGCCGAGCCGTCGGGCCTCGGATTCGAGGTGGGACTTCCAGCGTTGCGACTTCGAAAGCCCGGGCCCACCCCGGGCTCCCGAGAAGCTCCCGTTCCCGACCAGGACAAGGCGCAATCGGGGATACTTGGGGACGAGTTGAGCGAGCGCCCGTATCGCCCGGTCGTGCGCCTTCGCCGGGTCCATTCGGGCGACGACGAGAATGACGGTGTCGCCCGGTCGCACCCCCCAGCGAGCGCAGGTCGCCGCGGCGACCCGCTTTCCCGGCCGGCGGTACTCCTTCGGGTCCACGTAGGGATACAGACGAACGGACTTCCCCCGGAACCCGAGGGCCCGGAGTCCGGCCCGGTATCGGTCGCAACTGACCACCACCACGTCGTAGCTGTCGAGATAGTTCACGAACAGTGCTCGCCAATCCTCGGGGATCCGGGACGCGTCGAACGGGATATGCCAGCGGAACAGCTTCGGTTTCAGGGTTTGCAGCATCTGCCCGACGGGCATCTGCTGGAAATCGTGGATGTAGAACAGGTCGAAGTCGAGCTGATCGTCGAGCTTCCGGATCCGCTCGGACGTGGTACGGTTGTAGAATGCGTACTCGCTGAACTCTTCGCTCCAGAACAGGTCCTCCGTGGACTCCGTAGGCGTGAGCCCGTGGATGGTCGACCAGATCGCCTCCTTCGTCTTCCCGTAGCCGCCCATCCGTTGGGGACCCAGGGCGACATTGTGTAAGGTCAGACCGTCCGTGCGGACGACCCGCGGTCCGACCGGGTTCAAGGATACCCAATGCGTCTCGTCCAGAACGCCTTGGGCGAGCAGCCGGCGGACGAGCGGGTAGACCATCCGGGTGACTCCCCCCGGCGAGATCCGGTAATCCACCCCTTCTTCGAACTCCGCTAGGTTCGCCGTCTCGCCCCACGGCGGACCCGGGCCACCGCCCGGTGGGGGAAGAAACTGAAGAAGCGGTGTTTGGCTGTTGATGCAGACGTTGATCTTCTCCAAGATTCCTCGTTCGTACGGAATTCCTTACTCGGTTCGGCGCCGTTCCTCTCGCTCGGGAGGCGTGTGGATCTTTTGGACCGGGTTCTTCGACTTCGGGGATCTCGGGGACGGGGATAGGGCCAAGGGCCCTATCCCTAATCAACCCCTCGTATGCCGCGCCGCGGCGAGGCCCTCGTCGGGTTCCCGAGCGCCTCGGCGAGAGGGCCTCGGACGAACTCCGCCACCCCCGCGCCGAACGACGCGCGACAGACGTAATCGACGCTCTCGAGCACTCGGGGCTGAGCGTTGCGGACCGCTGCGGAGAGCGTCGCCGTGCGCAGGAGCGAAAGGTCGTTCTCCCCATCGCCAATCGCCGCGAACGGCCGAGCGGACAGCTCGAGGGCGGCAAGAGCAAGCTGCATACCGGTGGCCTTGGATACCCCCTTCGGAAGGACCATCACGCGGTCCACATTCGGCACGATATCGACTTGAAGGCCCTTCAGGACCGCGACGACCTTCGGTCTCATCGCTCGCGGTAGGGACGCGACGACCTCCCCGTATTCGACCTGGGTCCATCGCGCTCGAGCTAGCCGTTGACGAACCCGGACGCCGGTCGATCGTCCGATGACACGGACTCGACCCCCCAACGGCACCTCGACCACCGCGCCGTTCTCGGCCACCAGCCCATCGACATGCCCCAGTCGGTCGGCGAAGGTGCTCAATACCGAGTGCTCTCGGCCCGACACGAGTACGACCTGCAATCCCATCCGCTGCACATGGCTCAGGACTCTCGAAGCCGCACGAACGGCCGTTCCGTCCGGAGGAAGCAGGGTGCGGTCGAGGTCGACCGCCACCGCCACCAGCCGCTCCCCCGAGCTGGACGAGTCTGGTGAGGCAGCTCCGTTCATCGGACCTCTGTCCAACCCCTTTTTCCCGATTTCGAACATCCTGGCCATCAGTGGAAACGACTAAGCCAAGTAGGAACAATTTCGGACGACAGGCGGTTGACCCACATGGCTTGGACCGACGCCAAGAACCCGCCGCAGTTACCCCTTATGTCGCGGGGGGTTCGCCCTTTCGCTGGGTAACGGCGAATGGTCTTCGCTCCGGGAGCGGCGTCGTCCGCCGTGGGCAATCCGCCCGCTTCCTCCTCGGTGGCGGAGAAGGAGCCGCCCCAACGGGGCTGGCCGAGCCTCTACGACTACGGGGTCATCGGCAACCAACACACGGCCGCCTTGGTCGCCCGGGATGGGTCGATCGATTGGGCCTGCTTCCCCCGCTTCGATAGCCCGTCGGTCTTCGGCCGGCTTCTCGATCGGGCGGGCGGAGGTTTTCACCAGATCGCCCCTCGGGCCGGCTACGTCTCTCATCAACAGTACGTAAACGGCACCAACGTTCTCTCGACATTATTCGAGCTCCGCCGAGGACTCGTCCTCGCGATCACCGACTTCATGCCCGTGGGACCGTTGGTCTCGGCCTCCGAGGGCGAGCCGCGGATCGTCCGTCGGCTGATCGCCCGGGGGGGCTCGATCGATGTCACGATCACGGCCGACCCCCGGTTCGATTACGCCCGGAAAGCGGCCGAATGGACCCTCGAGGGCAACCTGGCCCAGGCGGAGTCGGGTGCCGACCGGATGGCCTTCGTTTCCCCCTGGCCGTGGACGCGGACCGACCAAGGAGTGACGGCCGCGGGGACCGTCGCTCCCGGAGCCCCGCAGTTCGCGCAGGTCCGTTGGGGCGACCCTCCCTCACCCGAACCGTCGCCGACCGCGCTGCTGTCGATCACCGACGCGTATTGGCGAGGATGGGTCTCCCCGGAGGACGCCCCTCTTCGTCGGGTGGCCGCCCGGTGGCATCCATGGGTCGAACGCTCCGAGCTGGTCCTCAAATTGCTCTCGTACGGCGACACGGGCGTGTTCGTCGCGGCTCCGACGACCTCGCTGCCCGAGTGGCCGGGAGGGCGTCGGAACTGGGACTATCGCTACGTGTGGATCCGGGATGCGGCCTTCACCGCGCAGGTCTTCCTGCTCCTCGGCCACGTCACCGAAGCGCGGGCCTACGTCGGTTGGGCCTTCGACCGCGTGGCCGCCCTCGGGGAGGCGGAGGAGGTACCGGTCATCTATTCGGTCGACGGAGGGCGTCCCCCCGAGGAGGTCGACCTCGACCATCTCGAGGGGTATCTCGGGTCGCGGCCGATCCGGGTGGGGAACGCCGCCGCCGGCCAGCGCCAGCTGGACGTTTACGGAGAGATCCTCGATTCCGCCCTGCTGCTCGAGCGCGCCGACCCCGCGTTCGTCCGGGAGCGATGGCCGATGATCGAACGACTGGCCCAGCGTACGACCGAGCTCTGGGCCCAGCCGGACCAAGGGATCTGGGAGTTCCGGACCGAACCGGCGCATTACGTCCATTCGAAGCTGATGTGCTGGGTCGCACTCGACCGGTCGGTCCAGCTGGCCCAGACGTTTGGGAAGAACGAGTTCGTGGACCGGTGGACCCGGGTCGCGGACGAGGTCCGCGCCGCGATCCTCTCGCGGGGCTACAACGACAAGCTGGAGGCGTTCACGCAAGCGTTCGACCGCCCGTTCCTGGACGCGAGCACGTTGAGAATCCCGCTCACCGGTTTCTTGCCCCCGAACGACCCGCGAGTGCTGCGGACCATTGAAGCCGTGGTGCGAGGGCTGGGGCGGGGCCCGTTCCTCCATCGGTACGAGGGAGACGATGGGCTGGGGGGCCCCGAAGGAGCGTTCCTGCTCTGCTCGTTCTGGCTGGTCGAGTCGCTCGCCAAGTGTGGGCAGATGGACCGCGCGCTCAGTCATTGGCGGTCCTTGTTGGATGCGGCGGGTCCGCTCCTTCTGTTCTCCGAACAATTCGACCCGGTCGCCAACTTCCCGCTCGGGAATTATCCTCAAGCGTTCACGCACATCGGCGTACTGCGGGCCGCGCTGGCGCTGGGGTTGGTCGGTTCGGATCGATAGTGCGGTGCGACGCCGCTCTTCGAGGTGGAGACTTCCTAGTCGGAACCTCCGGTGTCGGACTTTCCTTCTTCCGACGGCTCCTTTCCGACGTCGGTAAGGGTCGTATGGACCCAGATCGCGAGACCGAAACAGACCGCTGCTGCGACCAGGAATACCGCAACGCCGAGGAGATACGGCCAGGACAACACGCCCAGGACGACCAGGAGGATCGCACCGATCGACGCCCAACCCCGGAGCCGACCGCGGTTGATGTCGGCGAGCGGTTCCACTGGCATCTCGGTCGCCGCAAGGCCGGGACCTCGGGTCGCCACCATGTCTCGTGTTCTCGAGGTCGAGTCGCGAAGGTTGGTTTAGGGTTATTGACGTCAGGAGCTATGTGGCGAGCGTAAGGGTGGTGGTTCGGCCTCGCTGCCTCCCGGGCAGGTCGGTTCTCGAACAGCTCATGACGGCGTAGACCTGTTGGGAGCGACCATGAAGGCCTTTCAGGACTATTATCCGGACGACCTGGCTCAGTGTTTCGGCTGCGGGCGGTTGAACGAGCACGGTCACCATCTTCGCAGCTTCTGGGTGGGGGACGCGGCCGAGGCCCGATTCACGCCCGAACCCTTCCACATCGCAATCCCCGGTTGGGTGAACGGCGGCCTGATCGCCTCCTTGATCGACTGTCACGGTACGGGGATGGCCGCCGCGGCGGCGTACCGCGCGGAGGGTCGGGAGATGGACTCACCTCCGCCCCACCGGTTCGTCACCGCTTCCCTTCGGGTGGACTACCTGCGACCCACCCCGCTGGGTCCCGAGCTCCTCCTGCGCGGACGGGTACGGTCGGTGGCCGGCCGAAAGGTAGTGGTCGAGATCACGCTGTCCGTCGGGGAGGAGGTCACGGCACGCGGAGAGGTCGTGGCGGTCGAAATGCCGGAGACGATGCGCACCGGAGACTCCCGCGCGTCTCCCACTCCGTGACCTTCGTGCGGGCCTCCCACAATAGGAAAGTCAACACCCGACCCAGCCAAACTCGGAACCGTCCGGACACTTTCGCTTCGCGCCCGCATCATCGGGGCAAATCCCCAACTAGGACCGAAACCTGCGGGGGAGCGTGGCGCGTCGAAAACCGGGGGTGCGGCCATCGACCGGTCGCCGCGGGTCGGCCAAGTCCTCCGCCCGCGCTCCGACCCTCCCCCAGATCCGGGTGAATGGGGTTGACCATCCCGTTCTGCTCGACGCGGACCGCAGTTTGCTCGACGTGCTGCGCGAGGAGCTCGGGCTCACCGGCGCCAAGTACGGCTGCGGAGAGGGCGAATGCGGAGCCTGCAAGGTCCTTGTGGACGGGGTCGCGGTCCGCTCCTGCATGACCCCCGTGGCGGAAGCGGTCGGCCGGTCGATCACCACCATCGAAGGTCTCGCCCACGGCGACCGGCTGCACCCCGTTCAGCAGGCGTTCGCCGACACGGGAGCCTTCCAGTGCGGGTACTGTATTCCCGGGATGATCATCGCCGCTGTCTCGCTACTCGAGACGAACCCCCACCCGACCGAGAAGGAGGTTCGAACGGCCATGGACGGCAACATCTGCCGGTGCTGCGGATACCTCCGGATCCTCGAGGCGATCCGGCGGGCCGCCCAACCTTCCCGAGGAGTCGGCGGAGGTGCGCCGTGAAACCCTCGGGGGAGTCTCTCCCGTTCGACCGTCTACCGCCCACCGAGCGGCCCTACTTCGAACGGTTCGGAAATGGGTTGGTCGTGGTACTGGCCGCCGTGCGACCGGGCCCCTCTGGATGGGGACGAGGCGGCCCGCCGCACGGGGGAGCGTGGATCCATCTGGGCGAAGACGGAAAGGCCCGAGCATTCACGGGAAAGGCCGACGTTGGACAGGGCACGCGGACCGCGCTGATGCTCCTGGTCGCGGAGGAGTTGCGACTCCCGCTCTCGTCGATCGAACTCACGATGGGAGACACCGACGTCTCCCCGTGGGACATGGGGACGTTCGGCAGCCGGTCGATGCCCGACGCCGCGCAGCACCTCCGCATCACCGGGGCCGCCGCGAGGACCGCCCTCACCGAGCTCGCTGCGGCCGCACTCGGCGTGGTTGCGGATCGCGTGGAGCTGGTCGACGGCCGTGCGCGGGTCCGGGGTGCGAAGGGACCGAAACCCGTTCCCTACGGAATCCTCGTCAAGGGACTTCGTCGCGTGGAGATGGTGTCTCCGTCCACGCGATCTATTTCACCGTCGGAATGGACGAAGGCGGGCCAGCCCACGATGAACGTCGGGGGGCACGACATCGTGACCGGCGCTCGGCGATACACGTCGGACCTGCATCCGCCGGGGATGCTCTACGGGAAGGTGCTCTTCCCCCCCTCGTACGGCGCGAAACTTCGCAGTGTCGACTTGAGCCGCGCCCAGGCCCTGCCTGGAGTCACTGCCGTGCACGAAGGGGATTTTGTCGCGGTCGCCGCACCGGACCTCCCCTCCGCCCGCAGCGCCCTGAAGGCCATTCGGGCCGAGTGGGAGACGAGCCCCCAACCCTCCGAGCGGGAGATCGTCGACTTCCTCCGTCATCACCCCGTCGAAGGAGAGGATTTCTGGGACGTGGTCCACCACGAGACGGGGGATGTCGACGCGGCCCTCGTCGCTGCCCCCGTCTCCCTGCACGAGACCTACTCGACCGCGTACATCGCTCATGTACCGATGGAGACCCACGCCGTCCTCGCCGCGTGGGAGGGAGAACGGCTCACCGTCTGGCTGGGAGGACAAACACCCTTTCGCGCGCGCGACGCCCTCTCCGACGCCCTCGGGCTCTCCCCGGCGAACGTTCGCGTCATCGTGCCTCCCACGGGTTCCGGCTTCGGAGGAAAGCACGCCGGGGATCTCGCCATCGGAGCCGCCCGCCTCGCCAAGGCCGCCGGACGCCCGGTCCGCATCACATACACTCGGGAGGAAGAGTTCACCCAGGCGTACTTCCGGCCGATGGCGGTCGTCGAAATTCGCTCGGGCGCAAAGAACGACGGCACGCTCACGGCCTGGCAGTTCCACAACCTGAACGCCGGTGCCGCGGCGGCTCTCCTCCCGTACAAGGTCCCGAACCAGAAGATCGGCAACCAACCCGTGGACTCTCCTCTCCCTCAAGGGTCCTACCGCGCCCTCGCCGCGACCGCGAACAATTTCGCCCGTGAATCGCACATCGATGAGCTGGCCGCCCGGGTCGGTGCTGACCCCGTCGAGTACCGATTACGTCACCTCGCGGACGACCGACTGGCCGCCGTGTTGAAGGCGGTCGCCGAGCGGGCCGGATGGACCCCCCGCCGCGGGTCCCGCGTTCGGGACCGCGCTCGGGGGCATGGCCAGGGCATCGCCGTGGGGCTCGAGAAGGAAGGCCGGGTCGCTACCTTCGCCGAGGTCCGGGTGCTCGAGGACCGACGCCTCGAGGTCGTTCGGATCGTCACCGGGTTCGAATGCGGAGCGATCGTCCACCCGTCGAATCTCCAAAGTCAGATCGAGGGGGGCACGGTCATGGCGTTGGGAGGCGCGCTCTTCGAAGCGATCCACTTCGACGGGGGCCGCATCCTCAACCCGAGGCTGTCGGCGTACCGGGTCCCCCGGTTCCGCGACGTTCCCCCCATCGAAGTGTTACTGCTCGATCGTCGGGACCTACCCTCGCAGGGCGGAGGCGAGACCCCGCTCATCGCGGTGGCTCCCGCGGTCGCGAATGCGATATTCGATGCTACGGGGACGCGCCTTCGCTCACTGCCGTTGGTCCCCGACGGGACCGTGCCTTAGCGGACAGTCCTCGAGCTTGCGCTACCGGTTCGAATCAGGCGCCGGGCGACGGGGCCGGCTCGGTCGCGGTCGCCTTGATCTTCTGGGAGAGACGGAAGACCACGACCCCTTGGACGACCAGCGCTCCGAGGAAGCCAACCACCATACCGAGGACAAACATGTTGTTCTGATTGAAGGTGAAGGCGAACCCCTGTTCCACCGCGAGAAGAAGGAACACCGTGGTGAGTGCTTCCCACCCGGCGATGCCCGTCACCCGGAGCCGCATCGCGAGCAGCGTCGCGTAGAGCGCGACGACGGTCAGGAGGAACGCGAGGGCGATATGGGCGGTCAAGAGGGGAACGGAGGTGAAGACCGTGAGGAACGAGGGGGAGGACGGCAGGCTGACGTACATCGCCAGCGCGATGCCGATGACACATTCGACCACGAGCAGGCCGAAGAGGACTACGCCGAGGTGACGGAGACGCTCCGCCGCTCGGTGGATCGACGGAGCATTCTCCGCCGGCGACACTTGCGACACGGAGCCGCCCTACCCGGCTCCTGAGATAAGTCCGCCCCCGTACGGTCGTGGCCCCGCCCCGGGGGGCCTAAATACGAAAGCGCGGTCCGCGCGGCGATGGCGGTCCGTCGTCGAGCTCCGAGTCGAAAAGCGCCGGCTCGAATGCGCGTACCCCCCGAGCTGAGAATCGAAGCGCCGACCCCTCGCATGATCCGGGTCGACCTCGTCGAGGACCCCCACGCTCACATCGTCTGCCGGTCGTGCGGTCGGATCCAGAGCGTGGAGCTGACGGAGCTCGACCGACATTTTCTGACCGAGCTCGCCGGACATCACCCCGACGGGTGGAGCGTGGACGGGATCGCGTTCTCCTTGATGGGGGCCTGCCGCCGGTGCCGCGAAGGCCCTCGCCCGTGAACCCGCTGCCGACCGGGCCCGCACCGGCATGACCGGCTTCTTCACGTCGCCGCGGATCGCGTTCGGCCCCGGCGCGGTCGAGCAGCTGAGCGGTCTCGGCGCACGACGCGCCTACCTCGTGGTCGACCCGGCGGTCGCCGCCGTGCGGGGCCACCGTCGGGTCGTGGAGGAGCTCGCCAAATCCGAGACCACGGTCGAGGTCTTCGAAGCGGGCCCTGAGGTCGACCGCATGGATTCCGTCGCTGGGCTCGCGAAACGATTGACCGATTTCGCCCCAGATTGGCTCGTCGCGATCGGCGGAGGTCGGACGATCGACGGGGCGAAAGCCGCGCGTTTGGGGTTCGAGCGACCCGACCTCTCCCTCTCCGCACTCACTCCCGTATTCGAGCTCGCAGAACCTCCGCGATGCCGGCTCGTCGCCATCCCTACGACGAGCGGAAGCGGCAGCGAGGCGAGCTGGAGCGTCGACCTTCGGTCGACGGAGGGCGAGCCGGTCGAACTCGCGCACCGGTCCCTGGTCCCCGATTGGGCGATCGTCGACGCGGGGTTCGCCGAAACATTGTCGAACGACCTCCGACGGGATGGGGCCGTCGAGGCCTTCGGGCAAGCGGTCGAGGCGTACCTCTCGGCCTGGGCGAATCCGTTCTCGGACGCGCTCGCGCTCTCCGTCGCTCGAACGGTCCTGGAGCGGCTGCCCCACGTGTTGCGATGGAGCGACGATCCGGACGCGAAGGAGGCGCTGCACGGCGCGGCGACGCTCGCCGGACTCGCGGCGTCGAACGCGCAGCGCGGCGTCGCGCATGCGCTCGCGCGCGCCCTGGTCGGTCCGACGGGGCTTTCCTACGGCCATCTCCTCGGGATCGTGCTACCGTACGCCCTCGACTTCGACCATCCCTCCGCGCGGGACCGGCTCGAGACGCTGGGCGCGTCGGTCCGGCGGCCGGAGGAGACCTCGCCGCTCCCCATCGCCGCTCGGGTGCGGAAGTTCTACGAGAACATTCGTCTCCCGACGGACCTGAAGGCAGCGGGAATCCTGCCGGAGCAGCTCGACGCCCATCGAGGCAGCATCGTGGCCCACGCCCTGCGGCTGCCCGGAGTTCTCGCGAATCCCCGGGTTCCGTCGGCCCCGGAACTCGAGGCGCTGCTTACGAGCGTGATGGTCGGTGCCAAGGTCCGCTGACGGACCGACCGTTATGCCGGCTCAGGCGCTGGGGGTGGAGGCCGGAACCTTTCCCGGGCGGGCGGGGGTCAGATCCTCGACCCGGGCCGGCGACTCGACCGCCCGGTTGATCGCGATCTCCGCGAGGTCGCTCGCGTAGAAGGCGCTGCGTTCCAAGCTCTCGAGCACGTAGGCAAGCCCGACCGCGAGGCGGCCGCGCTTCGAGGTCAGTTCGTGAAGGATGCTGTCCCGCTCCTCCGTGAGCGTGTGCGCGGCATCGATCACCTCGTTGGCCTTCGCGATGTTCCTCGAGTCGAGGCAATCGAGGGCATCGGCGAGCGCCGCCGCGGCCGCGGTGGCCATGCCGTCGAGCTGAGCGACGATCCGCTCGGGCGTCTTCTCGCGGCCGAGGATCGTGACAGATTCGGCGATCCGGACCGCGTGGTCAGCGATGCGCTCGAGCACGCGCGAGGCGAGAAGGTACGTCGAGCATTCGGGGAGCGTCAGTTCGACCGTCGCGAGGATCCGGGCATCCCGCAGCGCGCTCGTCACCTGTTTTTCGAGGAACCAGTGGAGGCGGTCGACCTCCCAGTCGCGTTCGATCACGTCCCGTGCGATTGCCGTATCGCGGGAACGGAACGCCGCCATCGCGTCCGTCTGCATGGCGCGGACCATCTGGTGCATCCGTCGGATGATGGACGGGATCGGCAGCGGGTTCTGACCGACGACGTCCTGCAGGATCACCGATTCCGCGGTCTCCTCGAGGATCTCGGGGCCGATCATCCGCTGGGCGAAGCTTCGGATCACCTCGCGCGTGCGGGCGCCCATGCGGCCGGGCGTGCGGATTTCGAGGAGGGGATAGCCGGCGATGTACTCCCCGATGAGGCGGCGGAAGAGATGCTCTTCGTTCATCTCGTTGCGAACCTCGACGACCCGGCGCTCCATCTCGGAGGGGTTCGCGGATTCCGCGAAGACCGTGAGGGAACCGTCCGCTCGAGGCGTGAAGAACAGCACGTCTCCGGGCCCAAGACCGCGGGCGGTCACCCAGTTCTTCGGCAGCGAGATGATGTACGTAGACCCGCCCGTCTTCTGGATACGCCGTCCGTGGAACCCACCGCTGCTACGCATTGATAGTAGTTGGGCGGACTATTCATTCTCTATATAGCTTCGGCCGAAGAACCGGCCGTACGGGCCGAACTCCGGGTCCGGGCCGACGTCTCGCAGATACCCCAAGTACGCCGGGCGCGAGTGACGGGGGTCGCTCATCATGGGGGAGCCCCGCCGCGCACCTTCTCGTTCCGGATTCCCGGAGCCGCTTCCGCGTGCCCGCGCCCCCGGCGACCGCAGAGCGGCTACGGCTCGGTTGACGGCCCCTTCGCGCCGCTACGCATTTGAACGCGTGACCCGCTCCCGCTCCCGTGATCGGTCAGTTCCCATGGGACCCTTTCCCTCCCTCGGGAGAACCCGACCCCAAGGGGCCGGATCCGGTCCAGACGATCGCCTTCCGGGCCGCCGTGACGACGGCGGACGCGTACCGCTCGGTTCGGCTCGGGCTCCGTCGCGAAGGAGGGACCCTGCGCGTGGGCAACCGATTCGTCACCGACGGACGGTACCGACAGGTGGCGTTCCTCGCGTTCGGGAACGCCGCGAACTCGATGGCCCTCGCGGCGTTGCACGCGGTCGGTGACCGCCTGACCCAAGGGTTCCTCGCCGGGCCGGAACCGGTCGCCCCCGAGCTTCCGTTCCGCGGGGTCCGAGTCTCCCCCGGCTGGGGCGCGGCGCCCGAAGCGAAGGGCGCGGTCGCCGCTGCGACCGAGCTCGTCGCGGGACTCTCCGAGCAGGACCTGCTCCTCGTGCTTCTCTCGGCCGGCGCCGTTCGCTCGCTCTCCCGACCTCCGGACGGGATGGGAGAGGGGGAGTTCGGAAACTTCCTTCGAGAGGCTCACGAGCGCGGGGCAACCGGGGCGGAGGTCGGACAACTGCACCGGGTGCTCGGGGCGGGAATCGTCGGCGGCCGGCTCGCGAAGGCGATCCCCCGCGCGGACACGGCGACCCTGATCGTGGACCGGGGCGACGGCGCGAGGCTGCTCGGGGGGGGTCCGATGCACCCCATCGAAGACGGTGAGCGCGAGGCCGTCCAACAGCTCCTCGCCCGTCTGGGGCTCTCGGAAGCGTTCCCTTCCCGCCCTCCCCGAAACGAGGGCGAGGCGGCGGCAACGCTTCCGGACCGGATCGCTCGACCGGTGGTGGTGGCCAGCCCGGGAGACGCGCTCAAGGCGGCGGCGGACGCCGTCTTCGACAAGGGCTGGACCAGCCGACTTGCGTTCCTCTCGTTGCGGGAGGCGCCGGCCGCGGCCGCCGGGCGGTTTCTTACACGCGCGGACGAGCTCTACGCCGCGGAAGGGCTGACGACCGACAGCCGGACCAAGGGCGTGGGGGCGTTCGCGATGACGACCCTCGGTCTTCCCGAGGGGGTGGACGAAGGACCGGCGTTCAGCGAGTTCCTGACCGCGGCCCGCTCGGGGTTGCGTCGGCGCGAGATGAGTTTGGGACTGTTCCGCACCGCCGGGGCGATCGGGGCCGCGGAATACCCGGCCGGCGCCGTCGTCGGCGCTCCGACCGACAAGGAATTTCCCGTTCGCCCGGACCGAGCGAGAGTGGTGGGGATGCGGCGTGGAATCACGGATGTGGGATTGCTCGCGGTCGCCCTCTTTCCCACTCCGGTGGCGGAGCGGCGCAGGCCCCGCGCCCGCTAGCGACCGTTCTCGGGTACCGTGCGGCGCTCGGCCGATGCTCCGGGTTCCTGGAAATAGCGCTTGAGCGCCATGTATTCGGCGAAGGAGATCTCCCGGCGCGCGCGGACGGCCCCCGCCTGCTTCAGCGAATCGATCCGGTAGAGGCGAAGCAGCTCCGCGACGGTACGAGCCCCCTCGTCCGGACGCCCGGCGAGCGCCGGCGCAGCGGCGAGCGGAGTCTCCACCCGTTTTTCCCGAGGTACGGAAGGTGCCTCGGCGGGGGCCGAAGGGGCCCCCAAGTACTCCACCAACCGACTATGCTCCCCCGCGGTCAGCTCTCCTTCCCCGAGCAGGAGGTCCACGAGCTCTCGCTGACGAGGTCGATAGGTCTCCACGAGTTCGGTCAGGTCGCGGTCGGGGCGCGCCGACGGAGCGGCCGCGAGCAGCGGGCCGACGAGACCGTCGAGATCCGCCTGGAGTTCGTCGAGCGCGCGGGCGAGCTCCGAATGACTCGGTCCCGACCCCTCCGAGGGAGTCTCAAACTTGGCGGAGAGACGCACCGTCCCGGCCGAGGGCGCGTCGGGGCGGAGCGGACGCTCCACCGTAAGCTCGATTTCTCGCCGGCGTAGGGACACGGCTCCGGACGGTCGAGAACGGAGAAAAGGTACGCCCGCGAGAGCGCACGCATTCCGCGTACGTTCCGAGTTACCACCTTTCACTTGCTTTCACACAGTAACTATAAAAAGGTCCGCGGGCCTAGGCTGCCCGAGGCGAGACCGATGGACGCGGAACGCTCCCGGCGAACGGCCCCCGCTCATCCGGCGTCGGCCGACACGTGCGACTCGGCGGACGGGCGGCATCTGTGCCCGGTCCTCGCGGCCGTCGGCGTCATCGGGACGGAGTGGCGCCTCGCGATCGTCCACCGTCTCCTCGAGGGACCGCAGCGGTTCAGCGAGATCCTGAAGTCCAACCCGCGGCTCAACGCGAAGACCCTGAGCGCGACCCTGAAGTTCCTGGAGGGCCAAGGCGTCGTGCAGCGCACGGTCGTCAGCACCCGTCCCTTCTCCGTCGTCTACTCGCTCACCGAGATGGGACTTGGTCTCGCTCCCGCCGCCCGGGAACTGCGGGCGTGGGGCGAGCGATGGCTGCTGCCGAGGGCCGCGCAAGCGAGCCGCGCGGCCGCGGCCTCGGCGCGCCGACCCCCCGCGATCCAGGGAGAACTCCCTCGGATCGTGATCGGCGAGCCGGACACGCACCGGGCCCGATAGACGGAACGGCTCGTTCCCGAGCCGTTTCACGACCTCCCGTCCGCGGTTCAAATACCCCGGCCGACCCTCGTTGGTTTGCAACCACCCCGGAAAGGTCCTTCCATATCGCCGTCAGGGGACAGCACCGTGTCCCAGGCGTGCGAGGGACCTTTCCAAAACTCTCCGATTTTTTTGGGAAATTACTCCTACTGTCGAACCCCCGGGCGCTACGCATCGTTCAGTTTTCAGCGACGCGGGAACCGAATACTTTCGGACGGCGGTGGACCCGCGATCCCATGTGGCGTCTCGCGTCGTCCCCTCCGCCTCACTCCGCACTCGACCTCCCGGTCGTCTCGCGGACTCCGGTGGACCCCGACGTGCTGCGCTTGCACCCCCGAGCCGAGCCGGCCCCGAACTTCGACGTCGCGCGAGCGGCGTGGCGTTCCGTGTCCCGTTCGCGGCTCTAACCGCCTTGTGACCGGCGCCGCCCCGAAGGACGAGGGGTCCTTCGAGGACGCCCCCCGCGAGCGGACGCCCGGCCGGACGCGCCGGAGCTCCTGAACGCGGAGGCGCGCGCCCGTCCCGAGCCCCTTCCCGGCCGACCGCCGGAGCCCGCCCTCCCCAGCCTTGCGGCGCTCCGGCCGTGAGGCGGGTCCTGGGGAGGACGGTCCCTGGCCCTCCTCGGAGGGCCCCCGCACGACTTCGTTCCGCCCGGGACCCGCGGGAGGGACGGAGGAGTTTTGGAAAACGTGGATGCGAAACGCATCGTCGTAACGTCGCCCGAACCCGTTCCGAGCCAACCCGTTCCCGAACGATCGGCCCCGCGCGTGCGCAAGGTCGGAGAGCTCCGGCTTCCGCTCGCCGGGTCGTATCGCCCCCGCGCGCGCCTCTATCGCTACCCCGACGGGCGGCTGCTCTGGCTCGTCCGCCTCTGGGAACACGACCGGGCCGTACCGCACCTGGTGTCGACGGCGGTGCTGCACGAGTTCGCTCGCGTGAATCGCCTTCCCCGCCTGCGGGCCGAACTGGACGCCCTCGTGGACCGGGCGACGGTCGGCGACGGGCCGTGAGACCGCAGGATACGGTCACGGTGGTTTGCACTGCGACTCCGTCGCTCCGACGCCAATGGTTCGGCGAGCTCGCGCGGCTCTTGGCGTCGGCACCGCCCCCTGCGGCCGCCCTCGTCGAAGCGTCGTTCGACCGTCCCTGCCCCCGAGTAACGGTTCGACCCAGCGCTCTCGTGGACGTTCTCGGGCGTAGTCTCGCAGGCGCGTGCGTTCGGGTCGAGGTGCGCGCCGGGGCGGCACCCGCTCCCCCGACCTCGCTGGGCTCCGAGCGGATCGGGTCCGTCGTTCACGTCGGCGGATCCGGAGAACGAACGCCGGAAGACACGGGAACGCGCCTCGACCGGGTGGGAATTGCCCCCGCGGTCCTGTCGGGAACCTGGCTCGCCGTGCAGACGTTCTGGTTGCCGGGGCCGCACGGAACCCTCTGGATCGCCCGGCGGTTCCGATGCGCGGCCGGGTCCCGTGCCGATCTCGAGGGGCGATTCCCGTTGCTCGGTACGGTGCTCGCGGCCGACTGGGGTCGCGTCCTCGGGCTCCCCGCCACGTTCCGGGCCGCTCGGCTTGGCGCCCGCCGAGATTGGCGACGGGGCGGAGCGCGCTCGATTCCGCCGGAGGCCTGGTTCGAGCGAACCCCCGAGTTCGCGGCTCGCTCGGTCCTCACCCTCGATCCCGAGAACCGCTATCCGGCCGAGCCGTGGGTCGAGACGCCCGCGATCGTCCTCGGCGCGTCGGGCGCCGGCAAGACCACGTATCTCGCCCGCTGGGCCGCCCGAACGGTCCGGGCCGGAGGTTCGGTCGTGGCCATCGACCTGCACGGGGACCTGACTCCGGCGATCCTCGGTCGACTCGGGACCGAACACCGAAGTCGATCGATCGCGGTGGATGCGACGCTTCGCCCGGTTCCGGGCGTCGCCGCCCTCAGCCCGGACGGGCCGCCGGACCGAGCCGCCGCGCATCTGGTCGCCGCGCTGAAGCGATTGACCCCGGACGGGACCGACCTCTACTGGGGGTTCCGCCTCGAGCGGGTGTTCGACACATTCGCCCGCCTCGCGCTCGAGTCGGGCGGCTCCCTGACCGACATCTACGACCTTCTCACGAACCCGGACCGACGGGATGCCGCCCGCCTCGCGACCCGCTCTCCCGAGACCGCACGGTTCCTCGAGGAGCTCGGCCCGGTCGTTCGCCGGAACCCCGAGTTCCTGTGGTCGGCGGCCACCCGGCTCTCCAAGGTGGTGCTCGTTCCCGCCCTGCGGGAGCTCCTCGCGCCGGAAGCGGGGGGACTGCCGGTCGAGGAGCTGCTCGCGGAAGGTCGCTCGTTGTTTGTTCGACTCCCGTTCGCGAGCCTTGGGCCGGAGGCGAGCGCCTTTGCCGCGACGCTCGTGCTCGGACGGGTCTACCTCGGGGTGGCGGCCCTCGCCGAGCGCCGCGGCCGCCCGGTTCCGGTCTCGGTCGTCCTCGACGAGGCCCACGCCTTCTCGCCCCGGTTGGTCGCCGAGGTCCTCACGGAAGGTCGCAAATTCGGTCTGCGAACCGTCATCGCGACCCAGTACCCCGACCGTCTCGCCCGCGAGCTGCAGAGCGCCGCTCGCGGCGCTCTCCGGGGATTCGTCACGTTTCGAGTCCCCCGTCCGTCAGCTCCCGAGGTGGGCGCGTGGCTCGGTCTCGGACCGGAGAACGCGGCCGAGATCCTCCCGAATCTCCCCACAGGTCAGGGACTGGTCCTCGACACGGCGGCCGAAGGACTTCGACCGACGGCTCCCGAGGACTCTTCGCTCCCCCCGGACCCGGAAGGGTGGAGGGAAGGAGCCGAGGCGACCCGACGTGAATTCGGAGTCCTCGACCGGTCCGCGGAAGAGGAGTACGGGACCGATGCCGCGACCGAGCAGCTGCTGCTGGCCGTGCTGGCGAGCTCGGAATCGGGCTCGACGGCACGTCGCGAGGAGATCGTTCGCGCCGCCGTCGCGCTGCCCGGAAGCCGCTGCGACGTGGCCCTCCTGTCCGACCGGCTCGCGACGCTCCTGCGGGAGGGGTACCTCCACGAGGTAGCGGAGCAAATGCTGCTGACCGCGGCCGGCGAGAGACGGATCGGCCTCACCGCCCCGACCGACGCGACGCGAGAGACGGCCGAACACCGGGCGCTGCTCGTCGCCGCCTTCCGGTTATTTGCTCGACGCGGGTACCGGCTCGAAATCCTCCGGCAGGGCCGGTACGACACGACATTACCCGATGCCCGGTTGCTCCAGCTCCCCGAACGACGCGACGTTCCTGCTCCCGCCGACCTCGCGCGGGCGATCGAACAAGCGAAGCGACATTGGGCGTGGCGGTTTTTCGGAGGCCGGGACGTTCACGTCGAGGCCGAGGTCTCGGGCGCGCTCCGGTCCCAACGGATTCGCCACGGGGTTCGCAAGGCCGTTCCTCAGGGAGTGTTCGTCCTGTTCGTTGTCGGCGACGCTCGGCGTGCGCGTCGGGTCCGCTCCGTGCTTCGCGAGATGGGCCTCGGCCCCGACCGGGCGCAAGTCTGGACGCTTCACCTACCGGCCGGGTCGACCGCTCGGCGACCGACGACGAATCTGTAAATGCGCGAGCTCGTTCGGACCCCGCATGCGCATGTTCGTGGCGGTCGAGGTCCCCTCCTCGGTCGAAGAGGCGTCCCGCGCCCTTGCTCCCGAACATCTCACCCTGCACTTCTTGGGAAAGATTCCGGCCGAACGGGTCGGTAGCATCGTCGCGGCATTGACACCGCTCGGAGCGGCCGTCGCGCCGTTCGACCTGACGCTCGAGGGGGTCGGCGCTTTCCCCTCGCGGGAACGTCCTCGGGTCGTCTGGGTGGGCGGGACGGAGGGCGCCGCGGAATTGATCCGGCTGGCGGCGCTTGTACGGCAAGCGCTCGCCGCCGAGGGAGGATCGAACCACGACGAACCGTTCGTTCCGCACCTCACCCTGTTCCGCGTACGCTCGGCCGACGATCGCCGGAGGGCGGAGGATTTGCTGGCCGGCCGCGTCCCGCCTCCGACGCCCCGGCGGGTCCGGGTCGGCGAATTCGTCCTCAAGGAAAGCGAGCTCTCGTCCCGGGGCGCGACCCACCGGACGATCGCGACCTTCCCGCTCTCGGGTATCCCGCCCGACCGGACGTAGCCGACCCGTCTATCCCGACTCGGCCGCCGACCGGTCCGCGACGAGCTTCCGCCACAGGTAGAGCGTGGCGTAACTGCCCCAGCCGGGATAGTACCGATCGGCCCACGCCCGGGCCTTTTCTTCGGGGGCGGACCGGCGGAGTCCCTGGTACTCCTCGAGCGCCACCCGTATCCCGAGGTCGCCCGCGATGAAGACGTCGGTCCGCCCGACTCCGCGCAGGAGCGCGTTCTCGGCCGTCCATCGACCGACTCCCGGCAGACGGTCGAGGCGTTCGACCGCGGTCTCGAGCGGAAGGGAGGCGAGACCGTCCGACGGAAGCGTGCCGTCTTGCGCGGACGCCGCGAGGGCGAGGAGCGAACGGCTCTTCACTCCGCTCAGTCCGGTCGAGCGGAGACCCGGGATGCCGAGCGACCGGATCTCCGTCGGGGTGGGCACGCGGGGGACCTCGACCCCCTCGGCTTCGAGGAATGCGCCCGCGCTCTCGAGCAAGCGTTCTTTCATCGTGTTCGCCGCCCGCACCGAGAGCTGCTGCCCCAGGATCGCATGGATGAGCGCCTCGTACACGTGGGCGTCGCGCGGAATTCGAAGCCCTCGGAACCGACGGTCGGTGCCGCGCAGAATCGGTTCCTTCCGGACGAGCCGATAGAACTCCTCGACCGGGTGGTCGAGGGAGAAGAGCGCCCGCGCGGCGGAGCGCGCGGCCGGTCCGTCCGCCCCCCATGCCTCTACTCGCCAGCGACTCCCCTTCGGTTCGACCGAGAGGACCCACGGCGCTGCGGGCGGTCCCCAGGCCCGCAGGAGACGGTCCCCATCCTCCGTGAACACGAGGGAGCGCGAGGAGTACTCGAGCTGCTGCCGCTCGGCGGGGAGCGACGCGAGCCGAGGAGGAGTGACCGCGGTGACCGTGGTGGGGCGCACGCGAAGGGGAAGCGACGCCCCCTAAGAGACCGCAGGTGCCGCCCGTCCGTCGAACGACGATACCGTTATCCTGCTCGGCACGAGTCGTTCGCCCGCTTCCCGGGAGAGGGAGAGGGGGCCGGGGTGACCATCGTCCGACCGCTATCTGGAATGTCCGCGGCCGGAGGTGGGCTCGCATTCCTCGTGCTCACCCTCCTCGCGGCGACACTCGCTTCGGCGACCGTTCCCGCGGGGCCGACCGCCCACTCGGCAGGCCCCGTGGGGGTCTCGACCCCATCCGCGCTCCCGGGAGAGGGCCTCGACGGTCCGGCTGCCGCGACATCGGTCGTAGAGGTGGGTCCCGCCCCGGGTGAGAGCGTCGTGGGCACACCGGCCGTGTTCGTTTGGCAGGCATTGGGTCCCGGCGGAAGCCGGGTCGCCACCTTCGCGGTGGGATGTGAGCTCACGGTCACGGACAGCACGAATGGGTCGAGCGTGCGGTCGTGGGTGAACACGTCGACGGCGGGAGCGCTACACCGGGCCGCCAACGGCACCTTCTCGGTACCCGCCTCCGCTTGGAATGCCGGTCTCCTCAACGTGACCATCAGCGTAGCCTCCGCGGTCCCGGTGACCGTCCGACTGTCCGGACCCCTCCTTCCGTCCGTGCCCGCTCCCGTCGGGCTCACGATCCTCCCGGACCTCGACCATCTCCTGCTCTACGATCGCAGCTCTTTCAACGTCAGCAATCGGACGAACGACACCTTCTGGCACGTTCGGGACCGCTTCGGCGACCCCACCCCGGGGGCCTTCTTGATCGTCGAATACTCCACCCCGACGTCGGTCAGCAAAGCGGTCGTGCCGGTGAACTGGACGTCCGGAGGCACGACGGGGGCGTGGGTGAACTACTCGGCCCCGGGAACCGGGAACGGCACCTTCCGAGTCCTGGACGAAGCCAACACGACCTTGATCGGCCCGGTCTCTATTCCGGCCGTGGGGAGTAGCGGTCCCGTTTCCGTTCCCGTGCCGACGACCTCGCTCTCCCCCCTCGTCCTGCTCGTGATCGCCCTGCTCGCGGTCGGCGGCGCCACCGGCATCGGCGCGGTCTCTTTCGGCGGACGGACCCGTCCGGCGTCCGCCCCGAGCGACGGAGAGGAAGAGCTTCGTCGCCTCGCCGAGGGCCGGGAGACGGTCGTGGAGATCGTGCGACGAGCCGGCCCGCTCGCTCTCGCGGAGATCGAATCGGCCTGGGAGCCTCCGCCGGCTCCTCCGGCGATCGCCGACTGGGTCGCGTCGCTGGTGACCGACGGAACGCTCACCGCCACCCTGGGAGAGGGAGGACGTGCGCGCTTCGCGGTCGCGGAGCATCCGATCGAGGAACCTAAGGTCACGTTCGACGAGGCCGCGCTCGACCGCGAGATCGCGCGCCGCGATGCGGCGGTCGACGACGGGGACGAGTCGACACCCCGGTAACGGAGGTCCTTTTCGAGGCCAGCGTCACCCGAGGAACGGACGGCGCCAGTCGTCGGGCTGCACCGCGGTCTCCTTGATGTTCCGCGGCGAGAGCCAACGCAATAGGTTCAGCACCGAGCCGGCCTTGTCGTTCGTTCCCGAGCGCCGAGCGCCACCGAACGGCTGGCGGCCCACGATCGCGCCGGTCGGCTTGTCGTTGATATAGAAATTCCCGGCGCTATAGCGCAACGTCTGCTCGGCGAGCGCGACGGCGCGCAGGTCCCGGGCGAAGACCGCGCCCGTGAGGGCATAGGGCGAGGTGGCGTCGCAGAGCTTCAGCGTCTCCTCGTACTGCGCGTCCGGGTAGACGTAGACGGTCAGCACGGGGCCGAAGATCTCCTCGGAGATCAGCTTCCCGTGGGGGTCGGTGGTCCGGATCACCGTCGGCCGGACAAACCAGCCCTTCGCTTGGTCGGTCTCGCCGCCGACGACGAACGAGTAGTCGCGGGGGTTCTGCCGGGCGAAGTCGAGGTACTTCTGGATGTTCTCGAACGCCGGTCCGTCGATGATCGCGCCCATCAGGTTCCCGAGCGTGTCGACCCGGCCCATCGGGACCTTGGGGACCTCCTCCTTCAGGATCCGCTCCACCTCGGGCCACCGGCTCTCGGGGATGTAGGCGCGCGAGCACGCCGAGCACTTCTGGCCCTGGTACTCGAACGCCCCGCGGAGGAGGTTAATCGCTGTGCCGCGCACGTCGGCCGACGGATGCATGAAGACGAAATCCTTCCCACCGGTCTCGCCCACGATGCGCGGGAAGTTGCGGTACTTCTCGAGGTTCGCGCCGACGCGCTTCCAGATCTGGACGAGCGTATCGTAACTGCCCGTGAAGTGGACCCCGGCGAGCGACGGGTGGTCGAGGAGGACCGGAGCCTCCTTGCTCGGGAACGGGACGAAGTTGATGACGCCGGCCGGGAGGCCCGCCTCGAGGAGGACCTTGTAGATCTCGTAGTTCGAGAAGATCACCGAGCGGGCGGGCTTCCAGAGCGCGACGTTCCCGACCATCGCGGGCGCGGTCGGAAGGTTGCCGGCGATCGAGTAGAAGTTGAACGGGGGAATCGCGAGCACGAACCCCTCGAGGGGTCGCCAGTCGAAGCGGTTCGTCTCGCCGGGGTACTGGTTCGGTTGGATCTCGTAGATCTGGCGCGTGAAGTACGCGTTGAAGTTCCAGAAGTCGACGAGCTCGGCCAGGTCGATCTCGGCCTCGTACGGGTTCTTCGAGTGGTTGAGCATGATCGCAGCGATGTTGCGGGTGCGGCGGGGGCCCGCAAGCAGCATCGCGGCCTTCTCAAAGACCGCCACCCGGTGGTACCAATCGAGCCGCGACCAGCTCTCGTGCGCGGCGAGCGCGCTCTCGGCCGCCTTCCCGAGCTCCGTCGCTCCCGCGACGTGCGCCCGGGCCAGCACCGTCGAGTGGTCGTCGGGGCACCGCACGTCGACCGTGGTACCGGTCCGCACCTCCATCCCATCGATCACGAGCGGGATCTCGAGCGGGGTCTTCCGCATCGCCGCGAGCTCCTCTTCGAGCCTCCGGCGGTCGGGGGTGTTCGCGCTGTACGAGCGGATCGTGTTCACGTCGTTGCTGGGCCGCTCGACATTCCAGATCATGGGGACCGTCACGGGGCGCACGGCCCTAACGGTTTCGTGAAGTGCCGTTGATAGGGCATTAAAGACGGCCGCGCCCCCTCAAATTCGGCGGAGAGGACCGTCATGACGTCGGACCGGGTCGTACGACACCCCATTTTGGAGGTGCCCGCCCACCCCGAGATGGTGGAATTCACCTTCGACGGGCGACGGCTCGAAGCCCGGAAGTCGGAGATGGTCTCCTCCGCCCTGTTCGCGAACGGGGTCCGGGTCTTTGGTCACCATCGGCGCGACGGGTCTCCGCAGGGGATCTTCTGCGCCAACGGCCAGTGCGCGCAGTGCCTGGTGCTCGCGGACGGCCTCCCCGTGAAGGCGTGCATCACCGCGGTCCGTCCGAACATGGACGTGCGCCCGCTCGACGGCCTACCGAAACTCCTTGCGGACGACGCGCCGCTCAAGCTGCGACGCCAGATCCCCGAGGTCGCGACCGACGTCCTCATCGTGGGAGGCGGCCCCGCGGGACTGACGGCGGCGGCCGAGCTCGGCGCGAAGCACGTGAGCTGTATCCTGTGCGACGATAAGCAGACGCTCGGCGGCAAGCTGAGCCTGCAGACGCACAACTTCTTCGGTTCCGTGAAGGACTGTTACGCGGGCGAACGGGGCACCGACATCGGCCGGACCCTCGAAGAACAGGCGCGGGCCCAGAAGGACGTGAACGTCTGGACGGATTCCCCGGTCGTGGGCGTCTTCGAAGACGGCGTCGTGGGGGTCCTGAACCAGGGTCGCTTCACACTCGTCCGGCCGAAATGCTTGCTCGTCGCCGCCGGGGCGCGCGAGAAGGCGCTCGCGTTCGCCGGCGCGGACCTTCCCGGGGTCTACGGGGCGGGCGCCTTCCAGACGCTCGTCAACCGCGACCTGATCAAGCCCTCCCAGCGACTGTTCATCATCGGCGGCGGGAACGTCGGCCTGATCGTCGCCTACCAGGCCCTGCAGGCGGGCGTGGACGTCGTGGGACTGGCGGAAGTCCTGCCCGAGTGCGGCGGTTACAAGGTGCACCGGGACAAGATCCTGCGGCTCGGCGTACCGGTCTTCACCTCGCACACGATACTTCGGGCCGAGGGCCAGGGGCGGGTGGAGCGGGTGACCATCGCCCGCGTGGACGGTCGCTTCCGGCCGGTCGAAGGCTCGGAGAAGTCCTTCGCCGTCGACACCGTGCTCGTGGCGGTCGGACTCTCCCCCGTCAACGAGCTCTTCGAGGAGGGGCGCCGGCTCGGCCTGCGCGTCTATTCCGCCGGCGACGCGAACGAGATCGCGGAGGCGTCGGCCGCGATGTTCTCCGGCAAGATCGTCGCGCGGACGATCCTGAACGACCTCGGGATCCCGACGGGGATCCCTCCCGAGTGGCTGAGTATCCAGGCGATGTTGCGCTCGCATCCGGGACCGGTCCTTGGGGCGTATCCTCCTCCCTCGGGGATGAGCGTCTACCCGATCCTGCGCTGCGCCCAGGAGATCCCGTGCAATCCGTGCACGGACGTCTGCATCACGGACGGGATCGCGATCCCCGAAGGCAACCTCCTCGGACGACCGCGGCTCGTGGGGGATTGTGTCGGGTGCCTCCGATGCGTGGCGGTCTGCCCCGGCCTCGCGATCAGCCTCGTCGACACGCGCCACGACCCCTCGTCGAAGGTCGCGCGGGTGACGCTCCCGTGGGAGATGCCCGAGGAACTCGTCCACGTCGGGCAGGAAGTGACGACCACGGGCAACGAAGGCGAGGTCATCGGAACGGCCCGAGTGCTCCGGATCCTTTCGGGGAAGTCCCTCAACCGCCGGCGCCTGCTGGTGCTCGAAGTTCCGTTCGCCGACGCGCAGAAGGTGGCGGGCGTGCGGATCCGCTCACCGGAGTCCCCGGTCGCTCCGACCTCCCCTTCCCCCGTGCGCGATGACGAGGTGATCGTCTGTCGTTGCGAGCGCGTCACGAAACAGATGATCGAGGAGTTCATTCAGGGCACGGGCAGCCGGGACCTGAACGCGGTCAAGGCCGCGCTCCGCTCGGGGATGGGGCCGTGCGGTGGGAAGACGTGCGCCGAACTGACGATCCGGATCTTCCGCGAGCTCGGGGTCGACCTGAAGACCGTCACCGCGCCCGTGCACCGGCCGTTCACGCAGGAGGTTCCCCTGAAGGCGTTCCTGGTGGAGGGCGATGGCGACCACGCAGTTTGATACCATCGTCATCGGCGCGGGGTCGGTCGGGAATCCCACCGCCTACTTCCTCGAGCGCGAAGGGCTTCGCACCCTCGTGCTCGACGAGTTCGCCTCGTCGGGTCAGGGCCAGAACAAGGCCGCGATCGGCGGGGTCCGCGCCACCCACTCCGACCCCGCGAAGATCGGCCTCTGCCAGCAGAGCCTCGAGGTCTTTTCCCAGTGGAAGGAGACCACGGGCACCGACATCGGCTGGAAGAAGGGAGGGTACTGCTTTCCCGCCTTCGACGAGAAGGTCGAGACGACGGTCAAGGGCCTGCTTCCGATCCAGAAGAGATACCATCTCCATATCGACTGGCAGGAGGCCGACGAGATCCGCCGGATCGTCCCGGGCATCAACGAAGAGGGACTGCGCGGCGGGACTTACTCGCCCGACGATGGCCAAGTAAGCCCTCTGCTCGCCGCCGAATCCTTCACGCAGGAAGCCGTCCGGCGGGGGGCGGTGTATCGGTACCGTGAGCCCGTCACCTCGCTGGTCCGGCACGGGAACGAGGTCGTCGGAGTACGCACCGAGAAGGGGGAATACCGCGCCCCGACCGTGGTCAACGCCTCGGGCGTCCGGGCGACCGAGGTCTGCAAGATGGCCGGCCTCGACATTCCGGTCCTGCCGGACAGCCACGAGGGCGGGATCTCCGCGCCGGTCGCGCCGTTCCTCGACCCGCTGATCGTCGACCTGCGGCCGGGCCCCGAGGGGAAGACGATCAACTTCTACTTCGGCCAGGACGCGAACGGCCAGATCATCTTCTGCTACACTCCGAACGTACCGATCTCGGGCACGAACCGCAACTCGACCTCCGAGTTCATGCCGACCATCGCCGCGCGGCTCGTCGAAGTGATCCCACGATTGAAGCACCTCACGATCCGGCGGGTGTGGAGAGGACTCTACCCGATGACCCCCGACGGCAGCCCCGTCGTGGGGAAGGCCCCGAACGTCGAGGGGTTCGTCCTCGGCGTCGGAATGTGCGGGCAGGGGTTCATGCTCGGCCCCGGCGTCGGGCGGAACCTCGCGTCCCTCGTCGCCCGAGGGACCCCGCTCATCGACCGCGAGGTCTTCGACCTTCTGAGCCCCGCGCGGGACTTCTACCGGGGAAAGAAAGAAGCGCTGAAGTGACGAAGCTTCCCTAGGACGGGTCGCGGCCGACGAGGTCGTAGTAGCGGTACGCGGCCTCGCCCGCGCCGAAGCAGAATTTCAAGGTCGTGAAATCGCTCTTGAGCGCCGCTGCCGCGCCGAGGACGTCCGCCTCCGACTTTCCTTTGTGGAGCAGGTCGTCGAACAGCTCGGCGATCCGCTCCATCTCGGGTTCGCGCATCCCGACGCGCGTGACCTCGGGAGTGCCGAGGCGCACCCCGCCCGGGTGCTTCGGGCTCTTGTCGCCGGGCAGAAGGTTCTTGTTCGCGATCACGCCCGAGTCCGCAAGACGTTTCGCGACCGCTTCGCCGCCTCCTTCCTTGTCGACCCGTACGGCGATCGTGTGGGAGCGCGTGAACCCGAGGTTGGGGGCGAGCACGTCGAACCCCCGGTCGTGGAGGGCTTGGCCGAGGGCGCGGGCGTTCGCGACCGTCTGGCGCGCGTACTCCCGCCCGAACTCGATGTGCTCGGCGAGGCTGACCGCGAGGGCGGCCATCGCGTTCAGGTGGTGGTTGCTCGTCACGCCGGGGAACGCGCCGCCTTGCAGTCGCTTCACGACCTCGGAGTCCTCGGTCGAGGCGAGCAGGATGCCGTGCTGCGGGCCGGGGAGCGTCTTGTGCGTGGAGGCGCTCATCACGGTCACGCCCTCGTGCAGCGGGTCCTGGAACTGTCCGCCCGCGATGAGCCCGAGGACGTGCGCCGCGTCGTACCAACCCCGCGCGCCGATCTCCTCGAGCGTCGGTCGGAGCTCTTCGAGCGGCATGGGGAAGAGAAAGAGCGAAAGGCCGAACAGACAGACCTTCGGCCGGACCGCCTTCAGGATCTCGCGCGTGCGGGCGACGTCGATCGTCATCCGCTCCGCGTCCCAGGCATAGTAGACGGGCTTCACGCCCCGCAGGCCGAACGCGCCGAAGGACGCGCTCGAGATGTGAGCGCCGTCCGCGAGACGGCTCGTCCCCACGAGGTCGCCGGGCTCGGTGAGCGCTTTGAGGACCGCGAGGTTGGCGACCGTGCCCGAGGTCGGACGGACGTCCGCGAACGAGCAGCGGAAGAGCCGTTTCGCGAGCGCGAGGCAGATCTCCTCGACCTCGTCGACCTGCTCGTTGCCTTCGTAGTACCGTTCTCCGGGAAGCCCCTCGGCGTACCGGGAGTGGAAATCGCTGATGAGGAGCTCCTTGGCGTACGGCGAGAGGAGGTTCTCGCTCGCGATCAGCGGGATCGCGCGCTCGAAGCGCTTCGAGTGGCGTTTCACGGCGTCGCGGACGCGCTCGACGGTCGCGGCCATCTCTCCGGGTTTCGGCGCGAGGGACGTCGTCCCCCCCACCCCACCGCTGCCACTGGAAAGTGTTCCTGGCCCACGACCCGCCATGAATCCTCGCGCTCGGAGCGACCGGGCCTCCTCACCTCCTCGAGGCCATATATGGACCGTGCCCGTGCCGGCCCTGCCATGCCCTCACCGGCGCCTTCGACCCCTCTCTCTCCCTGGCCCGTCCACCGACGCTTCTACGTACCCGTACCACGACCTCGACGTCTTGAACCACCTCAACCACGCTGCCTACCTTCCCTACATGGAAACCCTCCGATGCGACTACTACCTACCCTTCCTCGGTACCCCCGACCCGACCCGGATCGACATCATCATCGCCGAAGCCACCTGCCGCTACCTCGCTCCCGTGTCCTACGGCTCGGAGCTCCTCGGGGAGGTCGCCCCGGCACGTCCGCTCGGTCGCACGAGCTTCACTCTCCTCTACCGCTTCACCCTCGCCGGCACGTCCACCGTCACCGCCCGCGGCCGGACGGTCAATGTCGTCTACGATTACGCGAAAGGCACCAAGAAGGAGATTCCCCCGGAACGCCGGGCCGCCATGGAACGCGACGCGGTCGACCCGGCGGACGAGGGTTGGTAAGGATTAGGCCCCTTCCACTGGAAATGGGGGGGTGGGGGGCTTAGTAGGCGGGGTGCACGGGGTCGCGCCGGGGCATCGGCGGGGGCCAGGGGAGCGGTTCGATGAACCCCGGTTCGTCCGCCACCGTCTCGACCCGGTAGAGGACCCCGGTTCCCTTGAGCGCCGCGTGGATCTTCGCGAGGCGTTCCTGGAACTCCTTCTCGTGCTCCCAGTCGAAGACGAGGTCGTGGGGGCCGATGATGAACGAGAGACCGGCGACCGACTTCAACCGTTCGGAGATCTCGATCGGCGAGCGGCTCTCCGGTGTGAAGTACAGGTCGACGTAGCTGTGCATGACCGGAAGCGCACCGAGAAAACGCGGCCCTCTCATACTTAAAGCTCCCGCTCCGCGACGCGGAGAGCCGGCGCCCCACCGCTTCCCCCGACGAGGAGCGTGCGGGCGTGGTCTAAACCGGCCGATTCACCTACCCAAATCTTCAAGCGGGGGGTGCCAATCCTTCGCTGTGCAACGACGTGGAAGTGTCCCCCTCGTGGGGCTCGGTGCCGCCCTCATCGTGCTGTTCCTCGTCGCCTCGAGCGCGGGTGCGGGGATTCCCGCCGAGGCTCGCCTATCTCTCGCGCAAAGCGGCCATGGTCTGGCGCACCCGACGGCCTCCCTCGGAGGCGCCGAATTGGCCGCGGCCCGGTCGTCCCTAGAGCGGGGGCCGGCCCCGGTTTGGACCTCGCTCCCTCCGTCTCCCTAGGGTCGTATCAATGGACCAATCTCACCTCCCTGGTCGGGGTGCACCCGAGCGCTCGCTACCTCCCGTCGATGACGTGGGACGCGGCGGACGGGTACGTCCTCGTGTTCGGAGGGACGTTCCTGAACCTCTCGACCTCGTACATTCTGGGGGATACCTGGACCTACCTCAACGGGACCTGGCTGAACATCACGAACACGGTCGTCGGGTCCCCGCCGAAGCTCGCCGGTGCGGCGCTCGCGTACGACCCCGGGCAAAGCAAGGTAATCCTCTTCGGTGGCGCGCTCACCGAAGCGGCCTATTCGAACGTGACCTACAGCTATGCCCACGGCGTTTGGACGAACATTACGACGACGGTCGGCCGGGCACCGTCTCCGCGATACGACCCCAGCATGGTGTGGGACTCCAACGACTCCGAGTTGCTCCTTACCGGGGGTCTGGCCGGTAACGACGCGCCGATTCCGGGCACCTGGGTGTTCAAGGGGGGGGCTTGGTCGAACGTTACCGCGACAGCACCCATCCCGGCGCTCCTCTACACGCCGAACCTGGCGGACGATCCCCCGGACCACGGGGTCCTCGTGTCGAGCATCATGTCCTACTCTTCGTTGGGGAAGGCCCCGTTCTATCCGGGGACCTTCCTGTTCACCGGAGGAAAGTGGCACAATCTTACGCCGACGCTCAGCTCGGAGCCTCCCATGATCTACGTGGGCGCGATGGCCTACGTCTCCCCGGCAGTAGGGGTCCTGCTCCTCACCGGCATCATCACCAATCGATCTGGGAATTTTCTCGAAGGCGGAGTGGTGTGGGCGTATCACGGCGGGGCGTGGTCGAACCTGACTTCCACCGTCGGGGCCCTCCCCCAGGAGGACGGGGCTTCGGGCCTCGCCCTAATTCCGACCGACGGCTCCATCCTCGCGCTCGGCGGTGTCGGCCTCCTCACGGACAGCACGTCCGATCAGGTGTGGGCATTCTCCGCAGCTCCGCTCGTCAACGCGACCGCGTCTCTGGCATCGGTGGACGTGGGCGTCGCTGTGACGTTTCACGCCAACGTGACGAGGGGATTCTCCCCGACCGTCGGGGCGTGGGCGTTCGGGGACGGAGGGACGAGCTCGTCCCTCTCGGTCAGCCACACGTTCGCGGCTCCCGGAGATTACACGGTGACGTTCACCGCGACCGACAGCCTCGGTCGGGTCGGGGCGGCCTCGGTCTCCGTCACAGTCTATCCGCTGCCGACGGCAACGATCTCCGTCGATCCTAGGACGCCGACCGCCGGGGTCCCCGCCGTGCTCCTCGCGACCGTCACCGGCGGGACACCGCCGCTTTCGTACGCGTGGAACCTGGGCGATGGGACGATGGCGACGACCGCCGCCGTGACCCACACGTATGCGCAAGCCCAGACCTACTCGGTGAGCCTCGTCGTCACCGACGGCGTTGGGAAGACCTCCTCGGCGAGTGCGAGCGTCGCGGTCAACGCATCTTCGAATTCCTCCGGCTCGTCGGGAGGGTCTTCGGGGGTCGACCTCTCCTCGGGCACCGGCCTCGCCCTGCTCGCCGGGATCGTCGTCCTGGCGGCCCTCGCGGCCGTGTTCGCGGTGTTGTGGATTCGCAAGCCGAAATCCCCGAGCGGAGCGCCGAGCCCGTACGTTGGACCGACCGGACCCCCGGTCCCTCCTCCTCCGCCCCCCGGGGCAGGGTAGGAAGTAAGACGTCCGACGTCGGGTCGTGGACCCCTGCGGGTCGTGCTAGGCCAGCAGGATTGCCATCCGAACGAACCGCACGGAGACCCCGCGTGCCCCTCAGCCCCGTCGCCCCGCCAGCGTCGACGGGTCACGGTAAGGCTGCTCCCGTCAGGACCTGACCCGATGCCCGTGATGGATAGCCGCTAGGGCGCTCCTCCGAGCGCCCGTCGCAACACCCGCGGCCCGGCGGAACAGAGCGTCGACGAGGCGCCGCGAGACGCACAGTTCGTCCGAATGTCGCTCCTGCCTGTCACCCCCGCTAAGGACGGTTTCGGTGTGTAAGGGGACGCCCACCCCCCCGGTCGAGCCTAGCGAGGTGTCGACGCGAGGGCCCCTACTTAGCCCTTGGTACGGCGGGCGGGCAGGCGAACGGCCTAGCGGATGTGCTCGAGGGAGAACGACCCGAGGTTGAACGAGCGCTTCGTGAACCCGTAACCGACCCACGAGCGCGCCTGGGCCTCGCCGATCCCGCGGATGGCGAGGAGCGTCTTCATCTGCTCGATCTTGAGGTTGATCGAGCCGTCGACCATGTGCTCGAGCGTCTCCAGATCGCTCTCGGAGTGCATGCCGCTGTCGAGCTCGTAGTAGCTGACGGCCCCGTCGATCTTCCGGCGGCCGACGAACGGCTGGAGGAACCGGAACGTCGCGGCGGTGTCGAGATAGGCGGTCACGGTCGAGACCGACTCGAAGATGAGCCGGTACGTGGGATACTTCTCCTTGAACTCCTCCGCGAAGGAGTTGACGGTCTGGGACAACTGCTCGAGCAGGCTCTTGTCCGTGGAGGAGAGGAACCGCACGCCCACTCCGGTCGGGGCGGCGCCGACCGAACGGGAGTACAGGTCCGCGTAGCGGATCATGCCCTTCTTCTCCGCCTCGGCGAAGCCGTTGTAGAGGCCGGCGAGGTCCTCGCGGACCTGCTGGTACGTCTTGTCGGTGACGACCCAGATCGACGGGATCCCGAGCCGAAGCCCTTCCGCCGAAAAGAGTCGGGCGAGCACGTCCTTGCCCGTGTGCGCCGGACCGTTGACGAGGATCTGGGCGCCGACGGGGAACCCTCCGTAGAGCAGGTCGTCCAGGCGCCGGACCCCGCTCTTCACCTTCGTTTCGGAGACCGAGGCGACCGCCTCGGCGTGCATTTTTTCCGCCTCGGCTTCGGCCGTGGCGCCGCTCATGCGTTCGAGTTCCTGGAGGCGTTCGCGCAGCTGGCCCTCGCGCGCCCGCAGCTCGGATTCCTTCTGGGAGAGCTGGTGGCGCAGGTCCTCGACGCGTCGCGCCTCGTCCCCCGCTCCCGTACCGGTCGATCCGACCTCGCGCCGGAGCTCCTCGAGACGCCGGGCCTCGATGTCGAGCGCCTGGCGACGCGTCTGCAGTTGCGTGTCGTAGGCCGCGAGCTCCCCTTCCTTGAATTCGAGGACGCCGGTGCGGCGGGTATTCTCCTCGGCGTTGATCCGGATCTCCTCGAAGCGCTTCCTCAGCTCGTTCTCGCGCGCGACGAGGTCGCGCTCGGCTTGCTGAACGTCCTCGAGGCGACGGGAGAGCTCCTCGCCGACCGGGCCCCGCTCCTTCGTCAGGATCGACTCGCGGTCGCGGGCGAGCTCGGTCTGGCTCGAGAGGCTGCGGACGTCCCCCTCGAGTTGGACGATGCGGCGACGCAGCTCCGTCTCTCGCTCGATGTACTCGTGCTCGTGGTGGGAGAACTCCTCGCGCAGGCGTTGGTCGAGCTCGCGGGTGGCCTTTTCGACGGCATCGGCCGTGTCGACGGTCGCGGCCGTGGGCGCCTCGACCCGCGCACGGGTCACGGCGGCGGCGTCGGGCGTGTGCGGTCCGTCCACCCCCTCGAGGGCGAGCAGCCGCAGCTTGAGCTCGGCGAGCTCGTCGTCCTTCGACCGGAGCGCGAGCTCGCGCTCCTTCGCCTCGCGCGAGCGAACGTACTTGATGACCGCGATCGAGCCGCGCTTCACGTGCTCGACCTCGTCCTCGAGCTGCTTGCGCTTCGCCCGTTCGTCGAACAGCTGGCGCTGGAGGTCCTGGACCTCCTGGATCATCGTGGACGGGTCGAACTGGTCGCTCTTGACGCGGTCGAGGAGGCCGGTGAGCCAGCGCACGACCGTCTCCTCGCGCTCGAGGACGGGCGCGGTCGCAGCGACCTCGGCGGGAGTGGGGGAAGCGGGACCTTCCGCGGGTCTCGGAACCGGCACGGGCGCGACCGGTGCGGCGGGGATCGGCCGGTCGGCCTCGGACGAACGGATCCAGTCCTCCATCGCGCGGTCGTCGCCGTCGACCCACTTCCGCAGCACGTCGGTCGACTCCTTCTGAGCGACCGCGGGACGTCGGCGGCGGCCCCGGTCGCTACGACGGACGGTGCCGGCCCAGCGCTCGACGATCCGGTCGGAGTCGATCGGCGCGGCGCCGGTGTCCCGTTCGTGAACTCCTCGGACTCGGGCGGCCTCCTCGGGGGAGATCCCGAGCTCGACCAGCGCCTCGCTCGAGAGCTCCCGCGCCGCGGAGGCGCTCGTGCGGCCGGCCTTGACGAGCCGCTCGGCCGTATCGACGCTCACTCCGAGCGAGCGGGCGAGCTCCTCGGCCGGAGAGCCTGCCGGCGAATCGAGGGGCGCTACGGTCTCGGTCGAACCATCCATGGGAGGGGGATAGATACTAGCAGCTCGGGGGGTCTTAATAACCCCGGGCGCGCAGGAACCGACCGCGCCCGCCGGCGGGCGGCCGACCTCTATCCGATAAATACGGCCGGCTCTCCGTCTCGGTGATGGACCTCGAGGAACGCGTCCGCCGAGTCCTCCGGAACACGGAGGAGGTCGTGACCGAGGAGGAAGTGCGCACGCTCCTCGGCTCGAACGACCACCCCCGGGCGTACATCGGCTTCGAGCCGTCCGGTTCGCTCACCGTCGCCCATCTCATCACGACCCGCAAGATCCTCGACCTCGCCGAGGCCGGGTGCGACGTCACGGTCTTCCTCGCCGACTGGCACGCCTGGATCAACGACAAGCTCGACGGCGACCTCGCCCGCATCACCTCGGCCGGGCGCTCCATGCAGGCGTCGTTCGTCGCGCTCGGCGCCGACCCCGAGCGCGTGCGGTTCCGCTGGGCGCACGAGCTCACCGGTTCCTCCGATTATTGGGCGCGGGTCGTCCGGGTCGCGAAGGCGACCAGCCTCGCGCGCACGAAGCGTGCGATGTCGATCATGGGGCGGGGCGAGGAGGAGTCCGAGCTCGATACCTCGCGCCTCTTCTATCCGGCGATGCAGGCGGCCGACATCTTCGAGCTCCCGGTCGACATCGCCTACGGCGGCATGGACCAGCGCCGGGCCCACGTCCTCGCCCGGGAGGTGGCCCACCATTACCACTGGCCGGTCCCGGTCGCGGTCCATACGGCCCTTCTCTAGTCGCTGCGGGGCGGCGGGCGGATGAACCCGACCGACGGAACGGTCGAGCGGAAGATGTCGAAGTCCGACCCGGGTTCGGGCCTGCCGATCAGCGCGGACCGAGACATGATCGGCGCTCGATTGCAGGGCGCGTTCTGCCCGGCGAAGGAGGTGGCGGGGAACCCGGTCGTCGAGGCCGTCCGCTACATCGTGCTGCCATGGGAGGGCCGTTTGCGAGTCGATCGGCCCGCGAAATACGGCGGCCCGCTCGAATTCACGGACGAGAAAGCGTTCCTCGCGAGCTGGTCCGAAGGCCATCTCCATCCCCAGGACCTGAAGGGGGCCGTCGCCGATTCTCTCGACCGGCTCGTCGAGCCCGCGCGACGCTACTTCGCGGCCCACCCCGAGTTCTCGCCGGCCTCGTTCGCGGGCGCCCCGTCCAATAGTTCTTGAAGACGCGCGCGCTCTACTCCCCAGAGCGGCGCGGCATGGGCGAGACGAAGAGTCGTGCGGAGCTGCTCGGGACCGGCGGAACGCTCGGGGTCGTGCTCATCCACGACATCTACGGGCGGGGGCCGTACATGGACGCCGTCGCCGAGGCGCTCGTCGCGGCGGGAATTCCGACCGCGACGGTCGACCTCTTCGGCGGAGTCGTCCCCAAGACCGTCGAAGAGGGGATGGCGCTCCGCACGGCCCTCACCGACGAGGTGGTTCTCGGAGTCCTCGAGGAGGCGCGGGTCGCGCTCGCGGCACGGCTGACGGGGCCGGCCCGTCTCGGTACCCTCGGATTCTGCCTGGGCGGTGGGTACGCCCTCCTGGGAGCCTGCCACCGTCCGTTCGACTTCGCGGTCGATTTCTACGGCAAGATCGAGAACGTCGGCGATGTCGCCGGCCTCCGCGGTCCCGCGCTCCTTCTCCTCGGGTCGGAGGACGAGCGGATCACCCCGTGGGCCCTCTCCGAGTTCCTGCCCGCGGCGAACCGAGCGAAGAAGCGCGTTTCACTCGAGCTGTACCCGGGAGTCCGGCACGCGTTCCACCGTCCGGGCTGGGAAGGGCACGACCCGGCCGCGGCCGCCGCGGCGTGGCGGCGGACCCTGGATTTCCTCTCGGACGTACGGGCCGCCGAGACCCCTTCCTCGGCGCATCGTTAAATAGCGCAGCCCGTAGCAGGCCCCACCCGTGAGCCGAGGGCCCCCCGATGAGGGGGTTCCGCTGACGCGAGGAACGAACGATGGCGCGACCGATCTACGTGCGATTCGAGACCCCGAGCGACCTTGCCGACAAAGCCCTGCAGCTCGTGCAAGTCGCGAGCGAGACCGGAAAGATCCGGGTCGGCACGAACGAAGTAACGAAATCGAGCGAGCGCGCGGAAGCGAAGCTCGTCATCATGGCCGAGGACGTCGACCCGGTCGAGATCCTCGTCCACGTTCCGATGCTCTGCGAAGAGAAGCGGATCCCCTACCTCTACGTCCCGAAGAAGCAGCGTCTCGGCCAATCGGCCGGCCTCTCGAAGTCTGCGGCGAGCGTCGCGGTCGTGGAGCCGGGCGAGGCCCGGACCCTCCTCGAGGAACTTTCGGCCGCGTATCCGACGCTCAGGAAGTAGGCGCGGGGCCGCGGACAGGGGAAGTCGATGGCGGAAGAGAAGGGCTCGCCGGCCGAAGTCGTCGAGCTCGTCGGCCGCACCGGCATGGCCGGGGAGGCGACGCAGGTGAAGGTGCGCGTGCTCGCCGGGCGCGACCGCGGCAAGATCATCACCCGCAACGTCGCCGGTCCGATCCGCCTCGGAGATGTCCTGATCCTGCGCGAGACGGCGCGCGAGGCGCGCAAGCTCTCCGTCCGGTAGTCAGCGAGGAACGTCGATGGTCGTCAAGCGCCAGTGCTCGTTCTGCGCCCGGGAGATCGAACCGGGCACGGGCATGATGTTCGTGAAGCGGGACGGCCAGGTGTTCAACTTCTGCACCTCCTCCTGCCGCAAGCAGCAGCTCCACCTTGGTCGCGTCGGGCACCGCTTCAAGTGGACCCGCGCGCACGAGCTGAAGCGCGCGGCGGACCGGTCGTCCGCCCAGAAGTCGCCCGCAGCCCCGTCGGCCCCCCGGGCGGGACGAACGCGCCCGGGCCGCCGGACGACGCCTCCGCCGCCCGAAGTCGCCCCTCCGGCCGAGGCGGCGCCGGCTCCTGCTCCCGCGGCCGAACCGAAGGAGACCCCGGCGATCGCGGAACCGACCGCCCCGGCGGCCAAGCCTCGGCGGCCTCGGAAGAAGGCCGAGACACCGGCCCCCGAGCCCGCGGCTCCCTAGCGGCGTGCGCGTGGAGCGGAATCGGTAAGCCTCGCTACGACGCACGTTGCGTCGCATGGAATCCGACGACGGCTGGACCTCACCGTCCGACCTCGCGGACTACGCCTATTGCCCGCGGTCCCACTGGTATCGGCACCACCCGCCCCGGCAGGGTCCGAGCCCGGCCTCCCAACGAAGTGCTCGCGGCGGGGTGCGCTACCATGACCGCGTCCTGACGGGGGAACGTCACCGCGCCGAGCGCGGAGCATGGTACATCGGGGTCTTGCTGCTCGGTCTCGTACTCGCCATCGGGGGAATATGGTGGATCCTTCTTCCCTGACCCTTCCGGTCGTCGCAGGGTTCGTCGCACTCGCGGGCCTCGTGCTCACCGCGTGGGCGCTCCGAGCCCTCTCCCAGCGTCGTGCCGACCTCACGCGTGGCCGACTCGTCGCGGTGGATGCCGGCCGACCCATGACCCTTCGGGCGGAGCGATACCGGATCGTGGGCCGCCCGGACGAACTGCGGCGCTTGACGGACGGGCGACTCGTTCCGATCGAGTTCAAGCGTCGTGCGACCCCGTTCCGCGGTCCCCCTCCCTCGCACGTGGTTCAAGTGCGGGCATATTGCCTGTTGATCGAGGAGGCGACCGGGGTGACGCCTCCGTACGGAGAGCTCCGGTACTCGGACGGAGAGTTCCGGGTTCGTTGGGACGACCGCGCCCGCCGCGAGCTCCTCGCGCTCCGGACCGAACTGCTTTCTCCGTACGACGGGCGCGCTACGCCGTCGGCGGCCCGATGCGCGCGCTGTCCGTGGTTCGGGGTCTGCGACGCGCGAGCTACCTAGCGTATGCCCAGTATACGTCCGTACGGTACGGCAGGCGGATCCGGCTCCGGCCGCGGGTCTCGGGGTCCGCGGCGAGCAGTTCTCGGACCGCCGTCGCGACCGCCCGTCGCTCTCGGAGGGGAAGAACCGCGATCTTACTGACCGAGAGCGCCCGGTCGACGAACATCGCGGGAGTCCCGCACTGGACTTGCCGGAACGCGCGGTAGCGTAGGGACGTGAAGCCGGAACCCTTTCGGGAGAACGCCGGCCGGAGCACGGTCCTCCAGTAGCTTCCGGCGGTCCGCTCCCGCCAGGGGCGGCGGGAACGGCCGGCGGTCTCCACGATCTCCGTGAGTTGGCGCGACCATCGCACCGAGTCGTCCCGGGTGTTCCAGACCAGACCGACCCCGCCGCCCGGCCGCAGCACCCGCCGGACCTCCCGGAGCGCGGGCCGCACGCGGAACCAGTGGAACGCCTGCGCGCTCACGACCGCATCCGCGAACCCGTCCGGAAGCGGCATCGCTTCGGCAGTCCCGTCGAGCACCGGAACGTCCGGGACCATCCGCTTGAACACCGCGCGCATGCCGCCGGTCGGCTCGACGGCGACGCGGGCCGCCCGCAACGCCGCGAGCGCTCGCGTGAACTTTCCCGTACCGCTGCCCAGGTCGACGATCGTGCGCGAAGGTCCGAGGCGGAGCACGCGACCGAGGTGGCGGACCGCGGTCGCAGGATATTCCGGACGCGCCCGTTCGTAGACCTCCGCGGCCCGTTCGAACCCCCGGACGTCCGGGTGCGTTCGGGGAGCAGCGGACGGCATGGCACCCCGATTCCGCGGACCTATCCGGGGGGCAGGGGCGCGGCCGTCGGCGACCCCGGTTCGGCAGTCAGGTCGCGGTGCGCCGCGTAGACCCCGATGCCGCGTCCGAGGAGCAAGCCGAGGCTCAGGCCGAACAGCAGGTCAACGCCGACCAGGATCGCGAGCGCTCCGACCGAGGGCGGAGCGGGAAGCGGGAACGTGAACAGGAGACCGGCGACGCCGAAGACCGCGAACTCCGCTACGAAGCGGGTGACGAAGAGGCCGAGGTAGAGCACCGGGATGTGCCACGGAAGCCGGTACGACCACTGCCCGTCGTCCCGACGTTCGAAGCGAACGATGCGCCGGACGTAGGGGACCACGAACACGGCGGCGACGAACCGGGACCGCGGCGTAGGGAGCGAGAAGTAGGTAGGCGTCGAAACCCCACGTGGCGACCGCGGCATAGAGGGTCGTGAACGCGAGGGCGACGAAGAGGAGGACGTAGAACGCCGCGAACCCGAACAGCCGGCCCGTGGAGTAGCGCGCCCCCCGGACCTGGAGGTAGGTGCGTCGAGCGAGGAGGAGCACGATGATCAGGAGTACGATGACCGCCGTGCTGACGCTCGAGGGGGAGGCGCCCGACACGGCGCGCGCAGATGATTCGGTATACTAAACCCTGAGCGCCGAGAAACCAATCCCCGAACGAGCAATCACGGTCACGAAGCGTGCGCGCGGTCCCGAAACATCCCTCTGCTCACGAAGCGAGGCGCGAAACCTTGTAACAACTCACAATGCCTGAGGGTCCTGGACGCCAACGGATCGGTTTACCGCTGCCGGCCCAATTTCTCCGCACTTGAGTTCGCGCTTCCTCTGATACGCTCGCCGACCTTGTTTGGTCAGTGGAGGCGTTCCATCCACGCGCCTTCCTTCCGCCGTGTTCCGACGTAGTTGGTCCAACCCCTTGTTGAGGATGTTCCGTGCAGCGTTTACGTCCCGGTCCTCCTTGAGTCCGCACGGACACACGAAGATCCGGGTGCTCAATCTAAGACGGGGATTCGCGACCTGCCCGCAGACGGAGCAGGTTTGACTCGTACCCGGTGCCGCGACCTCGAGGTACTTCCCGGATCGCAATTGTTCCTTGTAGGCCGTCATCTGTCGCAGTAGACCCCAGCCCGCATCGAGCATTCCCTTCGCGAGTCGATTTCCTTCGGCGAAAGAGGCGATGTTGAAATCCTCAAAGACCACGAGGTCGTGGTCCTCTGCCCAGCGACTGGTCCACCGATGGGCCCAATATCGTCGCCGGCGGCGAATCTTAGCGTGGCATCTCACAATCCTTTCTCGTTGGCGCTCGTATCGGTTCGAGCCGCGTTGCTTCCGTGAAAGAGCTCGCTGAAGCCGCTTCAGCGGTCGCTGGCTCTGGAGAAAGAATCGAGACGTCTCAACCGTCTCACCTGTCGAGAGGGTGGCCAGGTGTGCGAGGCCCAGATCTACACCCACCGGTGAGATCGGTTGTGTTGCCGATGGAAGCGGAGGGTCGGGAACGTTGTACTGAAGAATCGCGTACCACTCTCGCCCTTCGCAGGACACCGTTACGGAACTCACTCGGGCTGGGGGCGGAGGCCGATGTCTTCGAATTTGAACTTCGCCAATCTTTGGAATCTTTAACCGCCAGGACCCGGTGGGTGTTTGGACCCACGGGTCGAAGTCGGGAACGCCCGTAAATGAGTTGGTATCGCGGCGAAAGCGGGGAAAGCCGGCCCACTTTCTCTCGCGAATGCGTCGGAACGCGGCGCTATATGCGAGGTCGAGTCGCTGTAGACAATCACGGGCGTGATCGTATGAAATTGCGCCGAGCCCGAGAACGTCGTACGCTCGCCACTTCTTGAGATTTGTTTGTTGATCGATGTACGAAACATGACGACGTTTTCCGAACCACGCGTCCCGTCGTTCGGCAAGGGCATAGTTCCAGAGGTAGTTCAATTCGGTCAAGACGTGGTTGAAGCCTGCTAGTTGACCGGGGGAAGGGTAGAGGCGATATCGATAGGAAAGGATCAATCTGGAACCCCCACTCGAGACAGCCGAAGAGGGTGGAAGAATCATCGGTGAGGCGTAGTGAAACGGTCTCGAAAGAGAGCCGTTGTGGGAAAAAAGGATGCCCAACGGTAACCACACGAAACCTTTACCCTCCCGTCGGGCTCGGCGAGCCCGATGGCGGAAGGGAACGTCGAGCGGACCCTGGTACTCGTGAAGCCGGACGGCGTGCGCCGGGGCTTGGTCGGAGAGATCGTTTCGCGCTTCGAACACAAGGGTCTCAAGCTGGTCGCCGCGAAAATGCTCCGAGTCCCGCCCGAGCTCGCGCAGCGCCACTACGCCGAACATCAGGGAAAGCCGTTCTACCCTGCGCTCGTTCAACACATCACCTCGGGACCGGTGGTCGCGCTCGCGCTCGAAGGGCGCAGCGCCATCGCGGTCGTCCGCCTCCTCATCGGAGCGACGAATCCCCAGACCGCCGCGCCGGGGACGGTGCGCGGCGACCTCGCGTTGGGGCTCACTCCGAATCTGATCCACGCCTCCGACTCGTCCGAATCGGCCGCGCGGGAGTTGTCGCTCTACTTCACCCCGGAAGAGTTCCTCGCCTATTCGCAGGTCGGCGAGGAATACTTCTAGAATTAATGGGGGACGGGCTCTCGCGCGCGGTCCGAACGCTCCGGCGCGGCGGGCTCGTGGTGTACCCGACCGACACGTTGCTGGGGCTCGCCGCCCTTGCGAGCCACCGGGGGGCGGTGCATCGACTCCTAGCGGTCAAAGGACGTTCCCCGTCGCAACCGATCTCGGTCTGCGTGAGCTCGACGGAGGAGGTGGAGCGATACGCGCAGGTCTCGCCGGCCGCCCGCCGATTCCTGCGTCGTCATCTTCCCGGGCCGTTCACCGTCCTTCTCACTCCTTCTCCCGAGGCTCGCCGAAGGTTCGCACCGAGCGTCGGCGGCCTCGCGACGATAGGGTTTCGAGTTCCGGACCACCACCTCGCGCGGGAGCTCGCTCAACGAGCCGGACCGATCACCGCGACCTCGGCCAACCGACACGGTGCCCCGACGGCCCGGACGATCGCGCAGGCGCGGCATTCGCTCGGTCGATCCGTCGACGTCTACTTGGCCGCGGCCCCCCGCGGGTCGGGGGTTCCCTCGACCTTGGTCGACCTCATCGGACCGGAGCCGCGCGAGATCGTGAGGAGCTGATTCCCGTGGCCCCCTACCCTCCCGACCTCGACCGATGGCGCGAGGCGGCCCGGATCGCGGCAAAGGCCCGGGAGCTCGGGATCCGTCTCTCCGTTCCGGGGGCGCGCCTCAAAGAGGTCGCCGACGCGATCGAGAACTACATCCGCTCGCAGGGCGCGGCACCGGCGTTCCCCGCGAACCTTTCGCGCAACGACGAAGCGGCCCACTTCACTCCGTCGCCGGACGACACGATCGCCTTGGTGGAGGGCGACCTCCTCAAGGTCGACGTCGGGGCGCACATCGACGGAGCCATCGCCGACACCGCCGACACGGTCGAGGTGGGCGGAACGCATCGGTTCGACCACCTCATCCGCGCGGCGAGAGAGGGCCGCGCCGCGGGGATCGCGCGCGTGAAAGCCGGCGCACGGGTCGACGACCTCTCCCGGGCGATCGCGGAGGCGATCCGAGCCCGGGGGGTGAAGCCGGTCGTCGACCTCACCGGCCACTCGATCGAACGGTATCTCCTGCACGCCGGAAAATCCATTCCTAACGTCCCGAGCGCGAGCACGGCCGTGCTCGAGGAGGGCGAGGTGATCGCGATCGAGCCGTTCGCCACGAACGGTATGGGTAGCATCGGGAACGGTCCGTTCGGCAATATCCTGCGCTTCCGTCGCGACCCGGGGAACTCCGACCCGGCCCTCGCCGCGATGTTCGAACGGTTCCGGACCCTTCCGTTCACCGCCCGCTGGCTCGGCTCGTCCGAGGAAGCGGACGCGCTTCGGCGCGCCCGAAAGTTCCTGCAGACGTACCCGGTCTTCGTGGAGCGGGGCCACGGCCACGTCACCCAGGCCGAGCACACGGTCCTCGTCGGGCCGAACGGCGCCGAGGTCCTTTCCGGACCGTAGGCGGCTAGCGCCGCGGGTTTTCGAAGTCGGCGCGCGCGAGCGCGGCGCCCTTCACGACCGACTCGAGCTTTGCTCGAGCGACCGAAAGGCTGCGGGTCCGAAGGCCGCAGTCCGGGTTCACCCAGATCCGGTTCGGGTCTCCGAGGTACTTCGCAGCCCGGCGGATCCGGTCGGCGACGACCTCGGGCGTCTCGACCGTATCGCGGTGAACGTCCACGGCGCCGAGGCCCACGTCCCGCGTGTCCCCGTACTCGGCGAGCACCTTGAGAACAGCGTAGCCGTCGTGCCCCTCCGAATCTCGGTTCGCGAACTCCCACGCCCATTGGCGGCATCGCTTCGCCTCGAGCAGGGTCGGAAGGAGGTCGGCGTAGTTCGAGTAGCAGATGTGCATCGTGAACTCGGCGTCCAAACCTTCGGTCGCCGCGTTGAACCCGTCGACGACGATTCCCGCCTCGTCCGGATGGGTGCCGGCGGCCGGCTCGTCGATCTGGATTACCCGGCAGCCGTGGTCGATGAGCGCGCTCAGCGTCGGTCGGATCGCCCGGCGGGCGATATCGACCACGAACTCCTTCTGGGCGGCGCGTCGGGCCGCCCGTCCCTTCCAGCCCGGCTGACGAGCAAGGTAGTGCTCGTTGTACGACCAGTCGGCGAGCGTGTACGGTCCCGTGATCGGGAGCTTCGGCTCCGCCCGCGCGTGCCGTTGCACGAAGTCGAACTCCTCGACGTGGTAGGGATGGTCGAGCCGGACCTCGTCCGTCACGGTCGCCTTGAGGTAGTACTTGTTGTCCCACGAGCGCACGTGGCCGCCGAAGCGGAAGCCGCGCATCTGGCGGATCGGGTACTGGTACATCTCGATCCGGCGGGCCTCCCCGTCGTAGACCCGGTCGAGGCCGACCGTTTCGAGGAACCGGAGTCCGAAGAGCGCGCCCAGGTCGCGGACGGCGTCGGGGCTCGTGTCCTTCGGGCGGCCCCCGAGCAACGCGTCCCGAACCTGGCGAGCGTCGGCCGCGAAACCGACGCGCGTGTCCCAGTTGGCGAGTTCCTCCTTCGCGGGCGCATCGAGCGCCTCCGAGCGCTGGCCCAGGATCTGCCAGCGGGGTTTCGCGAGGCTGCCGATCTCCTGGGTCGGGAAGAGCCCGCGCGTCATGGCGAACCCTCCGTGAGCGCCCGGCGGACGGCGGGTAGGACGTGGAGCTTGCGCGTGGCCGGCTCCCAAGGAAGAAGGTCGAGAGGGGCGCCGGGGCCGAGCCAGATCGCGCTCGGGTGACGACGGGTCTGCGCGGCGCGGACGACGCGCGCCACCTCCGCGGGGTCCTCTTCGAGCGTCGTGCGGGGGTCCACGACTCCGAGTCCCAGCCCGACCCGGGACGGTCCGGCGGGCAGGTGCTCGACTTCGGTCTCGGCCAGGTCGACCCCGACGACCGACACCGGCAGCCGGTCGAGGAGCGGGAACGCCGGCAGCGCGTCGGCCCCGTACGTCCAGACGATCGAGGTCCCGCCGTCGAGCCCGGTCCCGATCGCCCGGTAACCCGCGATCACCGCCTCGGCGCGCGGCCCCTCGGGAGGACGGACGACGAGCTGCGGCTCGGAGAAGAGGAACGTCGAGAATCCCAGTCCCCGGAGTTCTTTCACTTCCTCGCCGAGAAGCCGACCGAGACGATGGATGAGCGCGGGCTCGGTCTCCCCCGAGCGGTTCTCGAGCATGACGGAAAAGGAGTACGGACCGGGGAGCACGACGCGCGCCGACCCGGGTGCCGTTCGTAGCGGCGGAGGCAGTCGGGCGGCGATCGCACCGGGCGTGCGACCGGGCGGCGCGAGCAGGATCGGCTGGCGGTAGAACGTATTCGTCTCGAGCCAACGCGTCAACGGACCGACCGTGAACCCCTCCCACGTCTCGGCGAAGGGCCGGTAGAGGTCTTGCCAGCGCAGATACCCTCCCGTCGTCTCATCGAAACCGAGCCGTCGCTCGAGCGCCACGATCTCCTTCTCGGTGCGCTCGAACAGCTCTTCGACCGCCTCCGCGCTCGTTCGACCCCGGTCGAGGTCCCGGGTCGCGCTCACGAGCGCCTCGGAGCGGGGGAATGGTCCCGTGAGACCGGTGCGGACGATCATCGCATTCCCGACCCCGTGGAGGGTTTAACGCTGACGAATTTCCGGCACGGTGCGGACGAAGAAACACGGTTGCGCGAGGGGAAAACCTGCCCGAGCTCACTCGTCGAGATTCGTGCGGACGATCCGGTCGAAGTCGGCCGGTTTCGGCGGCCAGCCTTCCGTCATGTACCCCACGAACGCCTCGAGCGAACTCTGCGTGAGGGCCTCGTTGCGGACCCGTTCGAAACCGAGTGTGGAGACGTGCCGCTCCGTCAGGGCATGCTTCGCTCCGTAGTGCGCCGGATAGACCTCGGTCTCGCTCGGGAGCGTGAGGATATTCTCGTGGAGCGACGCGTAGAGCTGCTCGGGAGAACCCCCGCCGAGGTCGGTCCGCCCGCAACTTCCCAGCAGCAGGGTGTCTCCGGTGAAGATCTTGTCGCGGGCCTTCAGGGTCACGTGGTCGGGGGTGTGGCCGGGCGTTTCGAGGACGACGACCTCCTCTTGCCCGAAGACGACCGAATCCCCCTCGGCGAACGTGCGGTGCGGGTAGCGGGCCTCCGACCGGCGGCCGAGGTAGATCGGGGCGTCCGTCGCGGCGTGGAGCGCGGAGTGGCCGGCGAGGTGGTCGGCGTGCGTGTGCGTCTCGACGATCCCCACGAGACGCCAGTTCCCCTCCGCGAGAAGGGAACGGTACGGGGCGATGTCGCGGCCCGGGTCGATGAAAATCCCCTCGTGTGAGTCCCGGTCCCCGAGAAAGTACGTGAGGCAACCGACGTCGGGTCGGGGAATCTGCCGAAGGAACAGGTGGGCGGCCGGGTCGTCTTCCGGATAGCGAGCGATGCTGGGGTCCGCGACCCGCGCGTACTCCTCGAGCCCTCCTTCGAGCGCCGCGATCAACGGAAATCCCCGGTCTTGCAGAAACCGGGCCGCCCGACGGGCCTGGGCACCGAAGTGGTCGTAGGCGACGATGGGCCGGTCGTGAGGAAGGGATGTGATGGCGTCGGTGATGGTGTCGAGGGGAACGTGCCGGTCGTTCGGCAAGCGGACGATCTTCCGCTCGTCGGTCGAACGGACGTCGAGGAGCAGCAGCGGGGTGTCGAACTCGATCATCCGTCGCAGGTCCTCGGGGGAGATGAGCGGTACCGCTCCGCTTCGGGGCGGTCGAACGAACGGGTGCGGAAGAGGCTCGGTCGTGCCGCTCACGGACGGAAGCCCCGGAGGTCGCCGGGTATTTAGAACCGGGTTTCGGCGCGATTCTGGCCGGGGATGACCTCGTCGAAGGGGTCCGGCAATTGCCGAACTCCCTGCACGTCTCCGGCAAAGTGTTAATAAACCGAATTCGGGTCGACGCCGTTCGATGGCCCAGAGCTCGCCCTCTCCGGTCGACCCGGACCGTACGGCCCGCCGGAAAGCTCGGGAGGCCGCCGCGGCCGAGCGCAGCGAGGACCAGACCGACCTCCTCGGCGAGCGCGCGCTCGAACTCTCGCGCTTCTACGCCGGGAAGATCGAGACGGTGCCCAAGGTCCCCGTCCGCTCCCTCGCCGATTTCGCCCTATGGTACACGCCCGGGGTCGCCGCCGTCTCGCGCGCCATCCAAGCGGACCCCGACAGCTCGTTCGACCTCACCGGACGCTGGAACACCATCGCGATCGTGACCGACGGCTCCCGCGTGCTCGGTCTCGGGGACATCGGCCCTCGGGCCGCCCTTCCCGTGATGGAGGGAAAGGCGCTCCTGTTCAAGGTCCTCGGGGGGGTCGACGCGATCCCGATCCCGATTCAGGTGAAATCGCCGGACCAGTTCATCGCGACCGTCGAGGCGATGGCGCCAGCGTTCGGCGGGATCAACCTTGAGGACATCGCCTCCCCGAAATGTTTCGGCATCCTCGAGGAGCTCTCGAAGCGGCTGTCGATCCCGGTCTGGCACGACGACCAGCTCGGAACGGCCGCGGCGACCGTTGCGGGCCTCCTCAACGCGCTCGAGCTCACGCACCGGTCGGTCCGGGAAGTGCGGACCGTCCTGCTTGGGGCCGGTGCGGCGAACCTCGTCACCGCCCGTCTCCTGCTCGCGCTCGGGCACCCCGCCCATCTCCTTACCCTCGTCGATCAGAAGGGGATCCTGCACGCCGACCGGGAGGACCTCGATGAGCTCGAATTGCGCAATCCCTGGAAGTACCGGTTCGCGCTCAAGACCAACGGCGGCGGCCGCACGGGCGACCTCGCCGTGGCGCTCGAGGGCGCGGACGTACTGTTGGCCGCCTCGACCCCGAACCCGGGCACGATCCGGCCCGAACACGTGCGCTCGATGGCGAAGGACCCGATCGTCTTCGCCCTCGCGAACCCGGTGCCCGAGATCTGGCCGGACGTGGCCCGAGGCGCCGGCGCCGCGGTCGTCGCGACCGGGCGCAGCGACTTCCCGAACCAGGTGAACAACTCGCTGATCTTCCCGGCGGTCTTCCGCGGGATCCTGGACGCGCGGGCCCGCTCGATCCCCGACGAGGTCGTGCTTGCCGCGGCGAAAGAGCTCGCTCGCGGCGCGGCGATCAAGGGGCTGAGTGCTCTTCACCTATTGCCGACGATGGAAGAATCGGAAGTGTTCCCGCTCATCGCGGCGGCGGTCGGAGATACGGCCGTCCGTCTCGGGATCGCCCGTCGGAAGCTGACGCACGACGAGTTCCTGGAGCGAGCGCGGACGTTGATGGGGCGGCCCGCTCGGCTCGTGAGGGCGCTCGCCCGTGCTCGTCTTACCCCCCCGATGCCTCAGGCCCCCGCGCGACGGAGGCGAACGAAGTGAGCGGATCCGGCGGAGAAGGAGGACACGCGGGCGGTCCGGGCGACTCGCCGTCGGTGCCGATCCACCTTCGGCCCGCCCGGGACTCGGACGTGTCGGCGCTCATCCCTCTCCTCCTACGTCTGAAACGGCTCAACGAGGAGTTCGACCCGCTGCTCAAGGTGCGCGACGATGCCGACCAGCAAGCGCGGCAGGTCCTAAAGGCGGACATCTCCAACCCGAAGGCGGTCGTCCTCGCGGCGGAAGGCGTCGGAGCGGACAAGGACAAGGTCGTCGGGTTCGTGCGCGCGCTGGTCCGCGAGCGACCGTTCTATACGCCCGAGCACGAGGGCGTGATCCTGGACATCTACCTCCTGCCGCTCTATCGTCGCCGCGGGGTCGGGGAATACGTGCTGCGCGAGACCTCGAACGCGCTGAAGGCGAAGGGGGCCGGGGTCGTCACCGCCGAGTTCCCGGCGCAGAACGAGATCGCCACTCGGTTCTACTCCAAGCGCGGATTCCGGCCGATCACCGCGGTCCAGGCGCGCTCGCTTTAGGTCGCGGCCCGCGTCACTCGTCCGGATACGATTTCCACGCGGACCCCCTCAGTCGAGTGATCGTCCCGTTGATCTCCTTCGCCCGCTGAAGGTCCCCCGCGTTTTCGTAGGCGAGGAAGCCGGGACCCCGGACTGCGTGGTACCAGTAGAAGCCCACTTGGACCGGCCGCACGGTCAACCCATGTTCCCCGGCGGCCCGAAGGATCGCGCTCATCGCCTCGGTCGGTAGCGTGGTTTGGATCTTCGGGAGGCGCCGAGGAGGAGCGTAGAGGGCGACCCATTGGGGGTGGACCCGTCGTGGCTCCCACGTCGGGAATACCTCGCTCGGCTCCCCCGAGAACGTGCGCAGGTCGACCTTGAAGCTCAGGTCACTCCAATCGATGCGCACCCACGCCCCGGTCGGCTGACGGAACCGAAGGCCATCGTCGTCGATCACCAGCTCGCTCGCCTCGGCGGTGACGGCGGAGCGGGAGCCGAAGACCGCGATCGCGAACGCGGCGATGGCGGTGAGGAACAAGAAGAGGACGAGGGCGGTTCCCCCCGAAACACGGCCCAGTAGCGCGAGGACCCCCAGCGCGACGAAGAAGACCCCCCCGCCCGCGAACAGGAAGGCGGGAAACTTGCGGGTGCCGCTTCCGCCCCGGCCGATGGTGAGCTCGGCCGCCAGGTCGAAGGTGACCGGTAATCTTTGCTTCGGCTCGTTGTCGCCGCCTCCGGGTCGGCGGTCGTCTGTCGGTTCGGCCATCGCCCTCGGTCGACCCGTTTCCGACTACTTCAGGACCACGCCGGGGCCTCTCGGACGAGCGCCTCCGCGGACCGACGGCCCCGCGGTCGCTGACCTTAAACGAATGCAGTCTCCTGCCCGGGCATGGCGAAGACCCCGAGCGCGACCGTCGCGTCCGCGCCCCGCTTTCTGCGTCGCGGGAAGGTGAAGGAGGTCTACGAGATCTCTCCCACCGAGCTCGAGTTCCGGTTCACGAACGATATCTCCGTCTTCGACAAACACATCCCGAGCGAGATCCCGCACAAGGGCGAGACCCTCGCCCGCACGGCCGCGTTCTGGTTCGACATCTGCTCGCGCCTCGGCGTTCCGCACCACTACCTCGGGCTCTCGGGGCCGACCGCGATGCGTGTCAAGCGGGTCCAGGTCGTGCCAAAACCCTCGACGCTCGGTCCGCACCCGAAGGGCTACCTCGTCCCGCTCGAGCTGATCGTCCGCTACTACCTGGCCGGGTCGATGTGGGACCGCGTCAAGGCGGGTAAGGTCGCACCCGAGGCGCTCGGATTCCCGAAGGGAAAGACGCTCACCTACGGAGTGCCGCTCCCGCAGCCGCATTTCGAAGTGACGACGAAGCTCGAGCCCGTCGACCGGCTCCTGACGACCCCGGAGGCGCTTTCTCTGTCCGCGCTTGAATCCAAACAGCTCGACGCGATCCGCGAAACCATCCTCAAAGTGGACGCGGCGATGCAGAAGGAGATCGGCCCGCGCGGGCTCATCCACGTGGACGGGAAAAAGGAGTTCGCGGTCGATGCCGAGGGTGTCCTGATGGTCGTCGACACCTTCGGAACGGCGGACGAGGACCGGTTCTGGGACCAGGCCGCCTACGAACGCGGCCGTCAGGTCGACTTCTCGAAGGAGTTCGTCCGTCAGCATTACCGCCAATCGGGCTACTACGATGCGCTCCAGAAGGCCCGGGAGACGAATGCGCCCGAGCCGGCCATCCCCTCGCTCCCGCCGTTGCTCGTGGACGAAGTGAGCCGCCTGTACACTACGGTGTACCAGCGCCTCACGGGCGAGCCGTTCGTGCCGCTCGCGCGCACCGGATAGTCGGCAACGTTCACCGTTTCGCGACCCCTCCCGCACCCTTATCTCCCCGCGGCCCGGTCGGTCGCTCGTGCCGTCCAAGACCCCCAGTAAACCTGCCGGTTCGGAGGAAGCGCCGCAGCCTCCGAAGCAGGAGATCGCGCTCGAAGACCTCCCCGGAATCGGGGGAATTACCGCCGAGAAACTCCGAGAGAACGGCTACACCGACCTGATGGAGCTCGCCGTCGCGCTGCCGGGGGACGTCGCCGAGGCGGCGGAGATCGGGGTTGCGATCGCCCAGAAGATCATCGGCGAAGCTCGCCGGAAGGCCGACGTCGGGGGGTTCGAAAGTGGCACAACGCTCCTCGAGCGACGGAAGAAGCTCGGCCGGATCACGACCAATTCGAAGGCGCTCGACGAGCTGCTCGGCGGCGGGGTCGAGACGCAGGCGATCACCGAATTTTCCGGGGAGTTCGGAACCGGGAAGACCCAGCTCGGTCACCAGGTCGCGGTCGACGTCCAGCTGACTGCCGCTCAGGGCGGCCTCACGGGCGAGGTCGTCTACATCGATACCGAGAGCACGTTCCGGCCCGAGCGCATCGTCGACATGGCGAAGGGCGTCGGGCTTGACCCGGAAGAGGCGCTCAAGCACATCCACGTCGCGCGGGCGTTCAACTCGAACCACCAGATGCTCCTCGTCCAGAAGGCCCAGGAGCTCGCCCGCGAGAAGCCGATCCGCCTGCTCGTGGTCGACTCGCTCACCGCGCACTTCCGTTCGGAGTACCTGGGGCGGGCCGAGCTCGCGCCCCGGCAGCAGCACCTCAATCGCCACCTCCACGAGCTCCTGCGCTTCGCGGACACCTACAACGCCTCCATCGTCGTGACGAACCAGGTCTCGGCCCGGCCCGACATCCTCTTCGGCGACCCGACCCGTCCGATCGGTGGGAACATCGTCGCGCACGCGGCGACGTACCGCGTCTATCTGCGGAAGTCGAAGCCCCCGAAGCGCATCGCGCGACTCATCGACTCTCCGAACCTCCCCGAAGGGGAAGCGGTCTTCTCGCTCACGACGGAAGGGATCCGCGACTAGCCTTCGCGGAACGCCTTGCCCCAGTCCGGGCGCGTGCCGTTGCGGTCGGTAAAGCCGTACTCCTTCGCGAGCGTCCACGACCCGAAGACCTTGCCGGACTTCGCGTGCACGTGGGGGTCGGTCGCGAGCGCGACGATCGCGCGCCCGAGGAAGTACGGGGTCTCGGACGCGGAGAACCGCCGCACTTTCGCGGCCGCGTCCCGCCAGTTCTCCTCGGTGACTCCGAACTGGTCGAGCATGTACTCCGAGCGCAGGAACCCCGGCGTGACCGCGACCGCGTTCACGCGCGGAAGCTTCGCCTCTACGAACTCCTCGTGGTAGGCGAGCGCGAGGCGGATGACGGTCGATTTAACGAGGTCGTAGAAGAAGCTCCCGCGATACTCGAGATGGTCCCCGTCGGTGATCTCGAAGACGATCCCCCGCTTTCGTTTCACCATGAGCGGGACGGCGTAGCGGCTGGTCAGGATGTGGGAGAACACCGCGCGCTCGAGCATCGTGCGGCCGAGCCGGTAGGACATCGTCCAGGGAGGCTGGCCCCACTCGGTGAGCTCCTCGCCGCCCCAGATGTCGTTCACGAGGATATCGAGCCGGCCGTGCTCCCGCCGGGCGATCCCGCGGACGAGCCTTCGGACCTCGGCCTCGACGGTGTGGTCGGTCCGGACGGCGTAGGCGCGGCCGCCGTAGGAACGGATGATCTCAGCGGTCTCGTCGATCGTCTCCGGTCTCCCGGGAGTGGCCGGATGACCGCGCACGCTGCGGCCCGACGCGTAGACGGTCGCCCCGGCGAGCGCGAGGCTCACCGCGATCGCGCGCCCGGCCCCGCGCGTCGCTCCGGCGACGAGCGCGACCTGCCCGCGGAGGGGCTTCGTACGGGCCGGGGCCCAATTCTGGTCCGGCGGTTGGGACGGGGTCGCTGCCTCGGGGGAGTTCGGTCGCTTCATTCGACCAGCTTCCCGGCCTTCACGACCATCTTTCCGTCCACCTTGAGGTCTGCACCGCGAAGAATGAGCCAGGCCCACCAAAAGGCGTGGTTAATCCCTCCGGCGGATTCGTTCCGTCCGATCTGGAGCGTGAGCACTCCCGCCTGCTGGTCGAGGAGCAGCGGGGCCATCGATATTCGGTCGTTGAGGCCGACCGAAAGGAGGCCGACCCGGTCTCGGCCCGCTCCCCCGCGCTCAAAGCTTTGGGAGAACAGTTCGTGGCCGCGGTCGTAGCTGAAGCGGTCGAGGCGCCCTCCCGTGAAGGTCCACCGTCCTCCCTCCACCTCCCCGACGGTGTCGGAGACTCCGACGGAGTTCCGGACGTTCGATCGAAAGACGCCGTCGGCCACGCGTTCGTCCAACGCCACCGAGACGACGCCCGCGGGGAGCTGAACGAGGCCCCAGTCGCCCTTCGGTCGGGCCCGGGGGACGAGACCGTCCGAGACCTGCGGCCGACGACGGCGGAGTCCGAGCCTAAGCCGGGTCCCGTTGGGATGGGAGATTTCGATGCTTCGGCCGGTGGAGAAGAGCCGGGCGATGCGAAGGGCCCGGCGGTGCAAGAGCCCGGGGTCGACCAAGGTCCCGGCGACGAGTTCGCCCTTCCACGTCGCCAGGTCGACGCCGTACATTCGGGCCGAAGCCGGAGAGGCACGGCCCAGGGCAAGCTGGACGGCGCGCGTGCCGGCCTTCGCGGCTGCGCCGTAGAGCGCGTCGGGATACTCCCCGAGGCGGAAGCGCGTCGACCACGGAAGCGCGTGCGAGCGCTCCCGGTCACTCGGTCCGAAGAACGATACAAGGGCGTCGGACTTCGCAATCGCCGCGCGCAGGTGATCGCCGACGCGGGCCAGGTCGGAGGGCCGGTTCTCGGCCACCGCCGCCCAGTACGTGGGCTCGTCCTGGTAGACGAGGAGCGGCCGGGCCCGAAGTTGGAGGATCTCGAGCACGAACGCGTTCGCGTAGTCGAGCGTCTCCGACCAGCTCTCCACCGCCACGTGCTCGCCCGGTCGGACCCGCAGACACTTTCGCAGCACGACCCGCGCCATCTCGCGGGCGTTCGCGTCGGGCGCTGTCGGAGCGCGCATCGGACGCCGGACCACGGGGGGGTTTTTGAACCCGGGGTGCCCCGTAACACTTAGTTCGTAGCGTAACCGCGAACCGGCATCGTTCGCGGCGACCTCCTGCGATGAAGCCACCCATTGGAACGGGCCGCTGGACTCCGAGTACGAGCCGAGGAAGAGTCCGATCGCGCGGGCCGCCTCGCCTCGTCCCGGCCCCCGGCCTTCGACGGGCCACAAGCGGCCGCCCCGGTCGAGGTCCCGAAGGACCCGCGTCCTCCACGCCTCCGAGTCTTCCGAGCGATTCAGCCACACATTGGGACGTCGGGAAAGCCAATCTCGAAGCTCGGGGGAGGACGCAAGATTTGGGAGCACCGCCACGATCCGGATGGGGCGGCGCCTCCCGGTCGCCTGCTCGAGCTCCCCGAAGAATCGCAGCAGCTCTCGGAGCCGTTGGCGCGGCAGTCGCGCTGACGGCAGGGACATCTCCCCACCGAACGCGGAACCCTCCGAAGGTTCCGAGAGCTCACGGGAGAACGCGGGGACAGACTCGCTCGGCTCGACCGGCTTTGATCCGGGAGGTCGGCTCGGACCCGGGCCGAGGGTGAAGGCGACCGCGAGATCCGGGGGGCGGAGGTAGAGACCGACCACATCCTGGAGTTCGAGCGGAAGCACCGGGTCCGGCCGCCGCGGAAACGCCTCGATGCCCGCGGGTCGGACGCCGAATTCGGTCCACAGACGGCGCACGGTGGTATGACTGACACCGAACTTCCGGGCCAAGCTCCGAGTGCTGACGCGTTGGGGGCCAATGCGGGAGTCGCGCAGCGACTCCCGGAGGATCTCCCGGATGCGAGATTCCGGGACTCCGCCCTTTCGCGGAACCCGAACGGTGGGGCGCTCGATCCCTCGGAGGCGGGCCGCGAGGAAGCGGTGCCGCCAGCGGGCGGCGGTCAATCGGCCGATCCCGAGGTGCCGGCCGATCTCGAGGTCCTGATGGCCGCTGGCCGCTTCGAGGACAATCCGAGCCCGAAGAGCGCGGGGATCGCGGGACGGGTTACCGCGGGACCAGCGGTGCAACCGGACCCGCTCCTCGGGGCTCAGCAGGATGACCGGGGCGACGCGCACGCCCGGGCAGGTGCGGTGCGGGCTTTAGCCCCATCGCAGATCACGGGTCAAAATAAGTCGCGTTGTTTTTGTTCCAGCGGACTACGGCTTGATATCCCCGGGGCCGACTGCGCGGACTATGTCCGCCAAAGCGCGCGCCCCCCGAACCTCTTCGACGAAGAAAGTCGCCGCGAGCCCGCAGGAGATTTCCCCGGGAGTGTTCCTCGGAGGGTGGAACGATGCTCTCAAGTTCACGGGAAAGAAATTCTGCGTCCTCGACGAAGCGCCCGACGATATGCCGCCCGCCGTCCACGTGACCATCTACGACGAAACGAAGGACGCCCCGATCGTCCCGAATCTGGACCGAGTGGCCTCCGAGATGAACTCGGCCCGTCGCGCGCACGAGCCGGTCCTCGTGTTCTGTGGCCATGGGGTTCGCCGTTCTCCTCTCGCCGCGGCGTGGTACCTCCACCGCTACGAGAAGCTCTCGCTGGAGGAAGCGTACCGAGCGGATCCGGGCGGTCCGACCCAAGGTCGAGACAGCCCGGGAATGGATCGGGAACTGGAAGCAACTTGAGGCCTAGTCCCACCGGAACCGGCGACCCATGCAGACGGAGGAGGACCCTGACGCGGGGTGGGTCGCGGCGCTCGCCGGTGTCGCCGAGACGCGAGCCCTTCGGGCGATCCGGGAGGCCCAGGGCGAAGGGGCGCTCTTCCGAAACCTCGACAAGATGCACCGCCTCGAGGGCCGAAGCTCCTACATCGAGATCGACGCCCCGCTCGAGCTCTATGCCCTCGTGCGGCTCCTCCGGCCGACCCACGTGGTCGAGGTCGGCGTCTCGTCGGGCGTTTCCTCCGCCTATCTCCTCCAAGCGCTCGAGCGCAACGGCCGGGGCACGCTCCACTCCGTCGACCTTCCGAAGGCCGAATCCCGACCCCGAAGCCGGCAGCGCAATCCCTCGTGGTCGGTCCCTCCGGGCCGCTCGTCCGGCTGGGCGGTTCCCTTCCCGCTCCGCCCGCGCTGGGACCTGCGCCTCGGGGACAAGAAGGCGGTCCTTCCGCGGGTCGCGGAGGTGACGCCCTCGGTCGGGCTCTTCGTGTACGACGTTCCGCATTCCGAGGAGCAGGCCGCCCTCGACTTCGCGGTCGTCGACCGCGGCTTTGCGGAAAGTTCGGTCGCGATCGCCGACCACGGACCGGGGGGAGGGCTCTGTGCCCCTCTCCGCCAATGGGCGACATCTCGGGGAGGCCGGCCGCTCCGCCGACGCGACCTTGGTCTTTTCGGGTTTCGCTCCGAGCGCTAGCGAACGAGAGGGCGTGGTACCGTGCGGTCGGCGTCTCCGACCCGACGCAGCGCCGTCGCTTTGACGTACAGCCAGACGACAACGCCCGGGCGAAGGCCCAGCTGGCGGACGGGATCCGGGGTCATGGCGATCCGAAGTCGGGCCCCCGGGCACCGGACCACGACGGTGACGTCAAGCTCTCCTTCGTCCCGTCGAACCTCCTCCACCCGGGCGCGCAGTACGTTCCGAGCGCTCGATGGGAATCGCCGACGGGCCACCACCACCGTTTCGGGGTCGAGGAGCACCGAGACGCGTTCCCCGTCCTCGGCGGGAAACGCCACCCTTAGCCGGAGCGATCGCCCGACGCGGACCTCGGGGTGCGGGGTTCGATGATACGTTCCGTGCAGTAGGTTCGGAAGCGAGAGCGGGGCGAGCGGGCGGCCGTCGACGAGCTCGACCGACTCGAATCCGCCGCGCACGATGCGGTCCCCGAGAGGGGTGAGGGTGGTCCCCCCGTGGCCCGAGCCGCCGCGGACGGCCCGGACGACCGGGCCCCCGAAGGCGCGTTGAAGCCGCGCGATCCGGTAGACCGCCCGGTCCCGGGAGATCCCGACGCGACGGCTCGCGCTCACGAGCGAGCGTTCGTGCTCGAGCGAGCGCAGTAGCGCGACGTCGGTGCTGGTGACCAAGTCGGCGTGCCGCGTCATTGGCGCAGGGTGCGCGGCCCGCTGCCGAGGCGGTGGAGCGCGGTCGCCTCCACGTTGAACCGCAAGCGGTCGCCGAGCAGGGGGAGCTTCGCGGGCCACGGCCGCGGGAGTCGGAGCGCTACCATGAGGTCGTCGACCGCGGCCTCGACTCGGACCCCCTCCGGACCGGGCCGCACGCTTCGCACCGACCCCTCCCAGGTCGACGGCACGCCGATGGTCGGAACGGCCTCCGGGTTGCCGAGCGCTACTCCCTCGGGACCGGCCCGCTCGAGCAGCCAGGCGGTGAACGGGTGGTCGCGGCCCGCTTCGAGGCTGGGGAGGTCGTAGACGTTCTCGTACCCCACGAACCGGGCGACGAACGGGTCGGACGGGCGGTCGAGAAGCTCGTTGGCATCGCCGGTGAACCGCACTCGACCGTGGTCGAACACGACGAAGGAATCGGCTAAGGAGAAGGCGAGCGCCGGGTCGTGCGTCACGACGACGATCGGGACCCGGTCGGTCTCTCTCAGCTCCTTGAGGACAAGCCCAAGCTCGTACCGGGCCGCGACGTCGAGCGCCTGCCAAGGTTCGTCCCACACGATGAGCTCCGGTTCGGCCGCGAGCGCGCGGGCGATCGCGACCCGCTGCTGCTCGCCTCCGCTCAGCCGGGTGGGGTGGCGGTGCTCGAGCGCGGTGAGGTGGAACCGCTCGAGGAGCGCGTGCGTGCGCGCGTCCGCGTCGAGGCGACCCCGAAGTTCCATCGGGTAGCGCACGTTGCCGAAGACCGTCCGCTGCGGGAAGAGGCCGAGCCCCTGCGGAACGTAGCCGAGTGCCCGCTCCTCGGGCAGGAAGTCGGAGATATCCTCCCCGTCCCGGATCACGCGGCCCCGTCGCAGGGGGAGGAAACCGGCGAGGGTCCGCAGAAAGGTCGTCTTACCGGCACCCGAACTTCCGAGCACGGCGACGGCTCCGCCCGACCGCAGCGAGAGGTCGACAGGGCCGAGATGGAACGTGTCGAGGTCGGATTCGACCGCCTCGATCTGCCATTCGCTCATGGGAGGAGGTCCCCCCTCCTCCAGGGCAGCCAACCGGTGCGCTCCCCGATCCGGACCGCGAGGAACAGCGCGAAGGCGATCAGAAGGAAGAGCGAGCTGACCGCCGCGGCGTCCGCGAGGTCGCCCTGCTGGAAGAGGTTGTAGATGTACACCGAGATGGTGTTGGTGACCGGACCGCTGTACGGTCCCCCGGGATAAATCGCGTAGGCCAGGACCAGGATACCGCCGATCTCGCTCACCGCTCGGGCCCACGTGAGGAGGAGGCCCGCGACGATCCCGCGGAGCGCGATGGGGAGCGTGACGGTGAGGAACGTGGTCCCGCCCCCCGCCCCGAGGGAACGCGCCGCCTCGAGGACCCGACCGTCGACCGCCTCAAACGAAAGTTGGCTTGCGAGCACCGTATAGGGCGCGCTCACGATTGCCATCACGAGCACGACCCCCCAAATCGTGTCGTAGACCGGGAACCCGATCGAATTCGTGAAGTTGTAAACCGGCGACCCCGGGATCACGAGAAAGAAGAGCCCCAACCCGACCATCAAGTGCGGGACGACCACGGGCAGGGAGACGAGCGATTCGACGACCGAGCGGCCGAAGAAACGGCGCCGCGCGAGGAGATAGCCGAGCGGGATCGCGAGGAGCGCCGTCGCGAGGACCGCGATCCCCGACGCGTAGAGCGTGAGCCAGATCGCCTCCCGGACCTGAACGTTCTGCGCAGCCGCGACGATCCGCGAGACCGGGGCGTAGGTGAAGAGGGCGACGATCGGTAGGAGGAAGAGGAGGAGGAGCGAGCCCGATAGCACGATCTGGAGCGCGAGCCAGTACGGCCCGGTCCTCCACCGGCGGGGGCGGCGCTGCGGAGGGGCCGGGAGTGTCTGGATCATCCGAGGAACGCCGCCGCCCACCCGGGAAGGGGAACCACGTCCGGTGCCAGCACCGACGACACCGAGCCTGGCGTGTCTACCCACGCGGGGAAGATAGGAGTGAACGCCCCGTCCGTCGCGAGAAGGGCGCTTCCCTGCGGCGAGAGGAGCAGGTGAAGGAACGCGGCGCCGAGGGCCGGGTTGGGGGCATTCGTCGGAACCGTCGCCGCAAAGAGCACCGGCGCGGGGTAGACCTTCTCGTCATTACCCGACGACGAGAGGATGGTCGTCGAAAGTTTGGCATAGTCCGCGAGCGCGGTGGTATTGTTGGCCCCCAACCCCACGATCGGGTCGAGGTTCACGTAGCTGAGGTGGTTGAAGGCCGCGTAGGCCCGATAGGTGATCAGCGAGGAGACGACGCCGGTGGAGAGGAGGGAGGCCGCCTGGCCCTCCTTCTCGTTCTTGGTGACCGACGGGTTGGGAACGGCGAAGCCCCCGGCCGCGCCGCTGTAGAAGTGCGAGTAGACGGCCGAGACGTTCGCGTCGTCGTACAGCATGCCCTGCAGCATCATGCTGAAGATCTCGTTGTAGCCGTTCGGGTCCGTCGAGGCGTTCCAAACGGCGAACGGTGCGACGCCGGTGGTCGAGACTGCCGAGGAGAGCTTCGAACCCCAGTTCGACGAATTGATCCCGTCGAACGCCGCGATCGACGGGTTGTAGACGAGCACCTCGGGGGTCGATGCGAACACAACCTCGTAGCTCGCGTACGTCGGCTTGAGAAGCTGGGGGATGAGCCGGAAATCGGCGACCGCGGCCACGTCGACCTTCGCCGCGAGCGACGAGACGGCCGTCGTGACGTCGAGGGACCCCTCGTAGGTTTGAGCCGCGACGGGAGCCGAGATCCCCGGGGTTTCGTTGACGAGGACGTTCGCGACCTCGGGGAAGACGGTATTGAGGGTTCCAGCGCCCAGGACCGAGAGAGTTGAGTTCACGACGGCGCCCGGCGACGACGCGGGAGAACCCCGATACTCGTATCCGGCCCAGAATCCCAATCCGCCGACTCCGGCGGCGACCACGACCACTACGACGACCCAGACGCTAGTCGGGGCGACCATCGATGTGGGGAATTGCCACATCGGATAAGTTTTTCCGATGGGGGTTTTCGGGTCAGAGATATCTTCGACGATCGACCGGAAAATAACAGTAATAGACCCGACCGATGACCGACGGGAGGGGAATCGGCCCGAAGCGCCGGCTGTCGCGGGCGACCTCCGCCGCGTCCCCGCGGACCTCGATCGACCCGTGGACCGTATCGACCATCGCGACGCGTTTCAGCAGCCAGCGGGAGGACTCCTCGGGATCCACCACCACGACAATCTCCCCGACGTGCGGCGGGCGGTCCCGGTAAGCCCGGGGGTCGACGAGCAGTCGGTCTCCGGGACGGAGTGTCGGAAGCATGCTCTCGTCTCGGACGACCACCCTCCGGCTCCTCCAGCGCCGGAAGAGCGGTCGTGACGGCTCAGGGGAGTCCGGGGGATGGGCTCTGCTCGGCTCCGGCATCCTTATCCGACTCCCCGGGCTCGCGGGGGCATGTCCGCGACCCGCCGGTCATTCGGTCTCGTAGAACGTCTGTTGGACGCCGTGCATCCCCCCCGAGAGGTCTACGCGCACTGCGACATCCCCTGCGGTATTTACGACCCGCACGAAGCGCAGATTGCCGCGCTCACGGTCCTGCGTATGGACCAGCTCATCGGCGAGCTCGCGCACCCCGGCCCCGACGCGAAGCTCGAAGAGCGGGCGATCTACGTCTCCAAGATGTCCCGCTACACCACGGTCAAGGAGCAGCACGCCGAGAAAGTGAAGCAGGAAGTCCGCGTCATCTGGGGCGACTACTTCACCCCGGACCACGCGAAGCAGTTTCCGCAGACCCACGAACTCGTTTGGAAGATCCTGAAGCAGGCCTCCAAGGCCCGCCAGGGAACGAACCTCGCGGATGCCCAGGAGCTCCTGAACCTCGTCCAGCAGTTCGCGGAGGTCTTCTGGCAGACGAAGGGCGCGAAGACGAAGAAGCAACCCTCCCTGCAGAAGTCCGGGGGCGAGCTCGTCGTTCCGGTGTCGGCGTAGTACGGGGGCGGGCCACCTGCCACTCTTCCGCCGCTTCCAGGCGGTGCGCCCATGACCGAGAACCTTCCGATCGACGGCCGGTCGCTCTCGCTCGAGCAGTTCCTTTCCGTCGCGCGCGCAAGCCGAGGGGTCGCCCTCACGCCCACCGCGCACGCTGCGCTCGCGTCGAGCCGAAGTGCGGTCGAACGGGCCGTGGCCGCCGGTCGGTACGATCTACGGTGTCACGAGCGGGTTCGGGGCGCTTTCCGACCGAGCGATCCCTCCCGGGAAGGCGCGAGAGCTCCAGGCCTCCCTCGTCCGAAGCCACGCGAGCGGCGCCGGCCCGGCGCTTCCGCGGGACGTCGTCCGCGGACTCGTGCTCCTTCGGCTCAATTCGCTCGCCCGGGGGAACTCGGGGATCCGTCCCGAGGTCGCGGAGCAACTCGTCGAGGTCCTCAATCGGGGCTTGGTCCCGTGGATCCCCGAGCAAGGGTCGGTCGGAGCGTCCGGGGATCTCGCACCGCTCGCCCATCTCGCGCTCGCGCTGACGGGCGAGGGGGCGTTCGTCGGCTCCTCGGGGGCACCCGAGCCGGCGCGCGAAGTTCTCCTCCGCGAGCGGCTCCCTTCGCTCGAGCTCGTCGAGAAAGAGGGCGTGGCCCTGCTCAACGGCACGGCGCTCATGGCCTCGTACCTCGCGCTCTCGGTCGCGGACGGCCGCGACCTTCTCGACGCCGCCCTCATCGCGGCGGCCCTCTCGTACGACGCGCTCGAGGGGAGTCCGGAGAGCTTGGACGACCGCCTGGGGGAGGTCCGGAACTCATTCGGGCAGCGCGAGGTGGCCCGGTCGCTGAGGAAGCTTCTCCAGGGAAGTGAGCTCAGTGTCCCCCAGGCGACGTGGAGGGGCCAGGACCCGTACACCCTCCGTTGTCTTCCGCAGGTCCTGAGCTCGGTGCGGCTCGCGCTCGCGTTCGCCGAGCGCATTGCGGTCCCGGAGCTGAACGCCGTGACCGACAACCCGATCGTGTTCGGGGACGAGTTCGTTAACGGCGGGAACTTCCACGGCCAGCCGCTCGCCCTGGCCCTGGACACCCTCGCGCTCGCGATCCAATACATCGCCGGGTTCTCCGAACGACGCATCGTACGGCTGGTCAACCCGGCGCTGAACCGGGGACTTCCGGCGTTCCTCTCCCCCGAACCGGGCATAAGCTCCGGGTTCATGGTGCCCCAGTACCTCGCGGCCGCGCTGGTGAACGAGAACACCACCCTCGTCCATCCGGCGAGCGCGATGAGCCTCTCCACCTCGGCGGACCAGGAGGACTTCGTGAGCATGGGTCCGTGGGCGGGCCAGAAGTTACGCCGTGTGCTCACGAACACGCGTCGGGTCGTCGCGGTCGAGTGGATCGTCGCGGGGCAGGCGCTCGAGCTTCGCCGCCCCCGCAAGGGGGGTCTCGGCAGCGAGGCGGCGCTGCGGGCGCTGCGGACCCGCGTCGCTCCCTGGACGCAGGACCGGAGTCCCGCGCCCGATATCGAGCGGGTCGCGGCCGCGATCGAGCGTGGGGAGCTCGTCCGCGAGGTCCGGGCCCAGGTTCCGTTTTAGGCCGGAGGGGCCACGATGAGGGGAGCCCGTGGCTCCGTGGCTTTCGGGAATCGGACCGATTGACCACAGCTCGGGCAGACGTATTCGCTCAGGGCGCGGTGGCGCAACGGGGTCCGGCACTTCGGACATGGGATCGGTTTCGCGCTGACGTAGGCCGCGAACAATTCCTGCGAGCGTCGGTCGTCCAAGCTCGTCGGTTCGGTCTTCGTGGCAGTGGGGAGAGAAGGAGCCGATGGGATCGTCGCCGGCACCGCGGCCGGAGCATCGCGCGCCGAGGAGAGCCGGCCGCACTGGGGGCAGACCACGAGGCTCTCGGAGCCGGTCGTTTGCAGAGGGACGTGACAATGCGGGCAGAGGGTCTTGAGACCGACCGGGGTGAAGACGGGGGAAGGAGCGCGAGGTGCCCGGGGGCTCTCGGGTAGCGGAGGCGGGGTTGCGGCGGGCTCCGGTGCCGGAGGGGCTACCGGCGGAGCCGCCCAGCGGACGACCCGTCGGCTCGGCTCGTAAACGATGGGGCTGCCCGGCCGGGCGAGTTCGTGCACGAGAAGCTTCTCGGTCTTCCGCTCCCGCATCGAGAGGGCCGCGGCGAGGCCGGGAACGCTCGTGGTCCCGAGCGATTGAACCGTTGATCGAAGGCGCTCGAGGTCTTGCTGAGAAGGGCCGAAGAAGGCGACCATCGCGCGCCCTCCCCCGTTCAGTAAAAAGAACCTATCGTTCCAGTCGCAAGGAAAAAGGGAGGCACCGGCGGGGCGACCCCTGGCCTCTTGGACGGTGCCACCAAGAGACGCTGCCGCCGATGCCCGAGGCCAATCAATGTATAACCGGAGGAGACTATATAGTTATCAGGGGGTCCGGAACGTGGGCGATGAGGCGTTTTCGGGCATTTTTCGCGCCCGGTCCACGTCGTTGCGGTTAGTTCTTTAAGTGGTGCGCCTAGGGTCTGATAGGTGGGCGTCGCCCGCCACGGGTGACCACTATTCACGGTCTTTTGTCTCCCTCTGAGAAAGCGGCGGCGAGTTCGCCGTCCTCGCAGGTAGTTCCACTGAGCGCCGTTCCCGCGGTGCTGCTCGGAGGCAGCGAGGACACCCGCCTGCTCTTGCGCGGTCTCTTGCGTCTCCATCGACACCGAGTCTTGCTCGAGGCCCAGGCTCCGGAGGGCATCGAACGACTGCCCGCTTCTCCCGAGACCAAGGTCCTAATCCTGGACGCGGGGTCGAAGGCCGACTGCACCTGGGCCGAGGACCTTTCTTCCGTCCTCAAGAACCGATCGGACCTCCGGGCGCTCGTCATTCTTCCCACGTCCGACCCGACGCTCGAGACCCGCGCGCGGGAAGCGGGCGCGCGGGGGGTCTTGGTCCGACCGTTCGCGATCCACGATTTTGTCGAGGCGGTCGACGCGGTCGCGGCCGAGCCCGGCCCGACGTGACCCCTCGGGGCGCGCGGGTCTAAGCCGTGCCGCGGCTGAACTCTGCTGTGACGAAGGATGCGGTCCGATCGCTCGAAACGTCCATCCGAGGCGTCGTCACGACGCGCGCGGACCGCACCGCTTCGTTCGGCCAGGACGCTTCCCATCTCGTGGGTCGGCCGCTCGCGGTGGCGGCTCCTTCCGATCCGGAGGACGTGGTGCGGTTGGTTCGTTGGGCGCGTCGATCACGTGTTGCCCTCGTGCCCCGGGGCGGGGGAACCTCCCTGGATGGCGAATCGGTCCCCCCGGACGGCGCCGTCGTGGTCGACCTCTCCGGATGGTCCCGACTCCTCGAGGTCGACCCGGACGGTGCCTGGGCGCGGGTCGAGCCAGGGGTCGTGAACTGGGAGCTGCAACGCGCTCTCCTGCCGCACGGGCTCTTCTTTCCGCCGAACCCGGGGTCGTGGACGACCTGCACGATCGGCGGGAACGTAGGAACGAATGCCTCGGGCCCTCGGTCGTTCCGGTACGGTCCGACCCGCGCCTGGGTGCGCGAAGTCGAAGCGGTCCTCGGCACGGGGGATCGGGTCCATCTCGGCTCCCGGGTCGCTAAACGCTCGGTGGGTCCGGACCTGCTCCAGCTGTTCATCGGAAGCGAGGGGACCCTGGGCATCGCAACCGAGGTCACCGTCCGACTCGCGCCGGAACCGGTCCTTCGAAAAGGGGTCGTGGTTCCCCTCCCCCGAAGGGTGCCGCTGGGCCGCCTCGCGGTCCGCCTTTCGCGGATGGTGGAAAGCGGAATTTCCGCGGTGGAGTATCTCGACCGAGAGTGCGCCGCGGCGATCGCCGATCGACGAAAGGCGAACTGGTCGAGCGACTCCGCGTTGCTCCTGCTCGAGGTCGAGGCGGGGCAGCCCTCCGAGGCGGACGCGAGGCTCGATCGGGTCCGCTCGGCGCTCGCCACGCTGGGTGGAGGGGAGGGACTGACCATCTTCGACGACGCGGACGAGCTCTGGACGCTGCGGGGGACGAGCGGGGACGTTCTCCAGGAGCGGTTCGGGCTCACCGTTCGGGAGGATGTCGCGGTCCCGCTCGCTCGAGTGGATGCCCTCGTCGTCGAACTGGACGGCCTCGCACGGCGGGAGGAGGTCCGGTACTTCCTCTTCGGTCACTTGGGGGAGGGCAGCTTGCATCCGAACTTTGCGGTCGACCCGGCCTCGCCGGCCGCCGGACGGATCCGCGCGGCCGTGCTGCGGACCGCGCTCTCCCTCGGGGGAACGATCAGCTCGGAACACGGGGTGGGGCGTTTGAAGCGCGCGTTCCTTACCGAGGAGCTCGGCGCGAACGCGGTCGAGCTTTTGCGGACGGTGAAACGGGCGTGCGACCCGGACGGGATCCTGAATCCGGGAAAGCTCTACCCGGACGCCGTGCGAGCAGGGCCACGATCTTCTCCGTTGCCTTCGGAGCCGGGAGCCGGCCCAAGGCGGAAGGGGTCACCCAGCGACGGTCCCCCCTCGGCCGGGGGCCCGAGATCTTCCCGGGGTGGCCGGAAAAGACGTGCAGCTCCACCGTGAAGTGACTGTAGCCGTGTCGGACGGTCCCGACCCGGACCAGGTGGCGCACCGATCGGCCGGTCTCCTCACGGAGCTCCCGGCGGGCCGCTGATTCGGGGCGTTCGCCCGGCTCGAGCTTGCCACCCGGGAACTCCCAGAGACCCGGAAGAAGACCGGTCGCCGGTCGACGCTGGACCAACCATCGACCGTGGTCCGAGAGTACGACCACGGCCCCGACGAGGTGGGGTCGACGACGGCGGGCCGCCCGCGAAGGCAATCTCCCGGGGTCATCCAGCTCGCGGTAGGCCCGGCAGGCGAAGCGGACCGGGCAGACGGGACAGTGGGGCCGGATCGGTAGGCATACGGTCTCTCCGAGCTCCATGACGGCCTCGTTGAAATCTCCCGGATGGGCCGGCGGGAGGAGCGAGCGGAGCGCGGCCTCGAGCCGAGCGCGGACGGGCCGGTCGCGCACGTCGCCCTCCTCGCGAGTCCATCGCGCCGCGACCCGCAGACCGTTCGCCTCGAGGGCGACTTCGGGACGGCCGAAGGCGAGGGAGGCGATGGCTCGGGCAATGTACGGACCTACTCCGGGGAGCTCCTCGAGCTCGGAGAACGTGGTAGGGAGTCGGCCGCCGTGGTCCCGAACGATCCGCCGGGCGGCCTCGTGAAGGCGGTGGGCCCGGGCGTAATAGCCGGCGCCTTCCCAAACCTTGAGGACGCGACCGAGCGGCGCGCGCGCGAGGACGTCGACCGTCGGGAACGCGTCCATGAACCGTTCGAAGTAGGGAACGGCTTGCGCGACGCGCGTTTGCTGAAGAAGGACCTCGGCGACCCAGATCCGGTAGGGATCGCGGTCGGCGCGCCAGGGGAGCGGTCGCCGCTCAAGGTGATACCAACGGAGCAGGGCCCTTGCGAGCTCCGGGGGAGGGGGCTCCGCGACCGCCGGTGAGGAACGCACGGACCCTCGATGCCGGACGAACGAGGGGCTTAAAGCAGAGTGGGATTTCGAGCGGCCATCGTGGGCGGGCGGACGGAACCGATTCGGGTCACCGACGCGACCTTCGAACGCGAAGTTATTCGGTCGCCCCTTCCCGTCGTAGTCGACTTCTACGCCGACTGGTGCGCGCCGTGCCGCGTCGCGGACCCGGTGCTTCGGGACCTGAGCGTTCAGCTCGCGGGCCGCGTCAAGTTCGCGAAGGTGAACATCGATGAGGCGGCGCTCGTCACCCGGTCGTATGGGATCCACTCGATCCCGACATACGTCTTCGTCCAGTCGGGTCAAGAGAAAGGTCGAGAGGTCGGGTCGGTCGACCCCGCGATGTTCCGGCAGATCGTACGGAAATACTTCGCGAAAGCCCGCGCTAGTGGCGGAACACGCGCCAGCCCGTAAAGTACATCGAGATCCCGTAACGCTCGGCGGTCGCGATTACTTCGGGATCTCGGAGGCTCCCGCCGGGTTGGAGGATCGCGGCGACGCCGGCCCGGCCGGCGATTTCGACTCCGTCTGGGAACGGGAAAAATGCATCGGAGGCGAGGACCGCGCCCTTCGCTCGGCCACCGGCCACCTCGCACGCGAGCTGGGCCGCCTTCACCCGAGTCGGCTGCCCGGACCCGATGCCCACCGTGGACGAACCGTGCGCGAGGACGATGGCGTTCGACTTGGCGTGGCGCACGACGCGCCAGGCGAAGTCGAGGGCCCTCAGTTTCTCGGCCGACACCTCGGGGCCGGTGATATGTTTGAATTCGGACGGGACCAGTTCTCGAACGTCCGCCTCTTGGAGCAACAGTCGGCCGAGGGCGCTCTTCGCTTCCCATCGACCCGGCTCGAGCGAGGGAGGGTTCGTCCGGACGAGCTTGACCTTCGCCCGGCGCCCGAGCGCCTCCAGCGCGGAGGGGTGGAACTCGGGAGCTGCGAGGAGGTCGACGAACACTCCCTTGAGGGGGGACGGGTCGTCGGGACCGAACGGTCGGTTAACGGCCACCGCGCAGCCATACCGTGCGACGGGGTCGGTCGCGATCGCCTGTTCGAGGGCTTCGGTGACGGTTGCCCCGGCGGCGACACCGCACGGCGTGGCGTGTTTCACGACCGCGGCGGCGGGAGTCGAGAACTCCGCCACGATCGAGAGCGCCGTGTCGATGTCGAGGAAGTTGGTGAACGAGAGCCCCTCGCCCTTCACCATCGTGAACGGACGGGGAGTGAGCCCCGCTCCGGTCGATACGGCGCCGTAGGCGGCCGCTTTCTGATGCGGGTTCTCGCCGTAGCGGAGGCGCACCGGTTCTCGTCGGAAGACGACCTCCTCAGGAAACGGTTCTGCGGCCGCCGACGGTCGACTTAGTCCGCGCGCGATCGCGTCATCGTAGGCCGTGCATCGTTCGAAGGCCCTCACGGCGAGTCGACGACGAGTCTCCGCCCCGACCGTGCCCTCGTTCGCGCCCAGTTCTGCGAGCACCGGCTCGTACTCCGACGGGTCGGAGACCACGGTGACCCACGCGTGGTTCTTGGCGCCGGCGCGCGCGAGCGTGACGCCCCCGATGTCCACGAACTCCTCAAGGTCGTCCGCGCCCGGGTGCTCCGCGAGATGCCGTACGAACGGGTAGAAGTTCACCGCCACCAAGTCAAAGGGAAGCAAGTGTCGGTCCGCAAGTTCCCGAAGGCCGGCTTCGTTGCGGGGCGCAAGGATCCCACCGAGGAGGCCCGGATGCAGGGTCTTGATCCGACCCCCGAACCAGTCGGCGATCCCAGTGAGTTCCTCGGCCGGACGCGCGACGACGTGCCCCTCCGTGAGCGCGCGTCGAGTTCCACCGGTCGCCCAGAGTTCGACGCCGAGCCCGGCGAGCCCATGGGCGAACTCGATCAGCCCGGTCTTGTCATCGACGGAGAATAGCGCCCGTTCGATCCGGGTTCGCGACGCCTGTTCGGCCGCCACTCTCCGTACCCGGAACGGGGAGGAAGGCCGAGAGATAAGATTCGCGGAGTCTCGAGCCGCTGACCGGTCCGGCCCCCGAGGGCGAAGGGGGCCGGCCCAGCACAAGTCTTAATACACCAACCCCGGCTATTTTCACCGTACCCGTACGAGAGGGGTACGTGCGATGCCTATGCTGGACGATCATCGGTCGGCCGGGGCGCCCGTCGTTCGATGGCCCCGACGCGGCCGACTCGTGCGGCCGGGTCGAAGGACGTGGCGACGGCGTTCCCGAAGGGCGCAGGTCTCCGCGGTGGCCACGATCCTCGGTCTCCTGCTCGTTGTGACGTTCATCGCGAACTACATCTCGACGACCCTGCCGAACACGATGGGTCAGAACGACCTGCAGCACGACGTCGAAGTCGAGAACCAGGTGGCCCAGCTCTCCGCCCTGCTGCAAGTCACGGCTGAGAGCGGAACGATCAGCGCTCAGGTCTCCCAAGCCGTGACCCTCGGCTCGGTCGGAGCTCCGCCGTTCGCGGCGGCCGATTCGAGCACTATCGCGCCCGGAAATCAATCGAGCGGCCTGGGCGTCAACTTCACCCTGGCCGGTCCCGCCGGGTATAGTCCCCCCACAGGATTCCCTGCCACCATTACGAGCCTTCCCGCCGCCTACTGCACTCCGACCCGCCCGACCACCACACTTACCTGCACGGGCCACAAGGGCCTGGTCTACGGTTGGAACTTCTCGGGGGACAGAACCACCTACACGGTATCGATCAACGGCGGAAGTAGCAACATCATGGAGCTGTACTTCGCGACCAATGGCTCCACGATCAGCATTACCGGGGGCTCGGGGACGCCGATGTACATCCAGATCTTGGGGAGCAACGATACGCTTTCGCTCTCGAACAACGGCGGCGGGAACAACCCGATCTCCGTAAACATCACGGGCAATTACGATACGATCGCAACCGGGAGTTTTCCCGGGGGGTCGAGCACGGTCATCATCCACGTGCTTGGGGACAACAACGTCATCAATGGGGACTCCGCCAGCAGTGGCGGTGGCAACACCTTCTACGTGAGCATCGTGGGGACGGGAAACAGCCTCCTCCTTACCCCGTCGGGCGGCGACGATTACCACGTTTACCTCACTGGGTTTGACGTCCTCAACCCGTCCTCCCCGTACTGCCCGTACGGGGCGCTCGCGCACACCAACCCGATCACGGGCTACACCAACGCAATCGGGCAAAGCGAGAACTCGTATCTTTACGAGACGTTCAACAACTCCACCGCCTATCCGGGATCGGGGACAGTCTATCCCGGGAGCCAGCCAACCCATCGTTTCTCGATAACGAACGGGACCGAGGCGCCGTTCGCCTGTCCGTTCTTCTCGCAATTCGTTCTCCCGATCCCGGCAGGAGGGGCGCCCCCGAGCGCGGCGCTCGTGGTCCACCTCAACAACGTTTACTCTACGCGTGCGGAGGTCGCCCTCGACCAGGGAGCCGTGGTGTACGCGCAGCCGGGAGGACTGCCGGTATTCGTCGTTCCCCCACGGATCTCGTTATCGAACGGAGTGCTCTCGGTTTTCGTGCCCCGTTTCTCGGGGCTCATCGGCTCGGAATCCGGGGTGGGGACGGCGGACGTGAGCTTGCGGCTCCTCAACACCCAGGAAATCGCGCTCCCGTCGAATCACTTCTCCCTCCTGAGCGGGACTGCGGTCACGATCAAAGTCATCAGTCCATACGTTGCGGCGTGGTACGCGTACTTCCACGCCTCCTCCTCTGCATTCGCGCCGTACGTGACGTGCACGGGGTCCAACAGCGTCTGCACTGCGCTCTATAATCCGGGCGGACCTCTCGGCACCGTCACGCTCTCGATTCCCACAACGGGCCTCCACCTCAATCTCCTCCTCGCCCTCTTCGCGGTGACTCTCGCCTAGTCGAAAGATTTCCAACGCCCGGCCTTAGGCGGACAGTTCATTCGGAGACTACGGTCGACGTTCGCGGAGCCACATCTTCGCCCCGACGAGAGTGCCCCAGGTTCGTCGAGGAACGATCGAAGGGGCGTTCGGACCTTCGGGACCCGCATTCCAGGCCGCCCGTGCGCGGGGAGCGGAGAACTGGTCCACCTCCGCGATCGCGCGTCGACCCTCGGACCGGATGAGACGGAACCTCGGCACGGGAGGGCCGGCCGACAACAGGCGTTCCGCGAGCAGGCTCTCCCACGCGCGCGGGGAAAGGGACGGAAAGTGTTCCCCCGCCACCTCGAGGCCGAGGTAGCGGGGCCGCAGGGCGCGGGGTTTACCGGACGAGGTCGATGACTTCCTCGGACTCACCGGCGGCGTAGCCTCCCTTCTGACCGAGGAGGCTCTGCGCGCGGACGCCCGTGATGATGAGGAGCACCTTGATGGTGTTCTCCATATCGGGGGAGTTCTCGACCGAGCAGCCCCAGATGATCCGGGCGCGCTTCGAGATCTTTCCGCCGACAAGGGCCGCGGCCTTTTCGGCCTCGCTGACCGTCATGGTCGGACCGCCGATCACGCGCACGAGGGCGCCGGTCGCGTCCTTCAGCTCAACAGACCCCAGGAGAGGGGAAGTGAGCGCCTCGGTGACCGCTTCGGTGACCCGGTCGGTCGCGCTCTCGCTCTCGCCGAGCCCGATGAGCGCGACGCCGCCATCCTTCATGACCGTCAGGATGTCGGCGTAGTCAAGGTTCACGAGGCCGGGCCGCGTCACGATCTCCGTGATGCCCTTGATCGCGGTCATCAGGACCGCGTCCGCGAGCTTGAACGCGGAATCGAGGGGCATCCGCGGGACGAGCTCGAGCAGCTTGTCGTTCTGGATGACGATGGTGGTGTCGCAGACGCGGCGCAGGCGCTCGAGGCCGTCGCGGGCCTGCTCCATGCGCGCGGCGCCTTCGCCCGCGAACGGGAGCGTGACGACGCCCATCGTGAGCGCGCCGGCTTCCTTCGCGAGACGGGCGACCAGGTGCGCGGAACCGGTCCCGGTGCCGCCGCCCATGCCCGCTGTAATGAACACGATGTGCGCGCCGTTCACGAACTGGCGCAGTTCCTCTTCGTTCTCCCGGGCCGCCTCTTCGCCGATCTCGGGGCGGGCACCGGCGCCGAGGCCCTTCGTGGTCCGCCGGCCGATGAGGATCTTGCGGCCGGAGTGAATGGTGAGCAGATGTTTCGCATCCGTGTTGATGGCGCACATCTCGGCGCCTTGGATGCCTTCCTCGACACAGCGGTTGATCGTGTTGGAGCCGCCCCCACCGCATCCGACGATGCGGATGTTGACCTTGAGGGTCTCCGCCAGCTTCGCCAGCTCGGCGTCGTCCGCGCTCGCATAGGCTGGCGCGGTCGGCTTCTTCTCTTCGACCAGAGACTGGTTTTCCTGGTGCTTCGCGATCGCTTCCTGGATGATGGACTTCATCGTTTTATCCCCGCCCTATTTGTCGGACGAGCGTCATACGCTCTGCACAAGGAGTTTGAAGAATCGTACATAAACGTTTGCGTAGAGGGGAAGCTGTCGAGGCAATCTCTCCAGTGTGAGGGACCAAAGAGCCCCGGCTCGCCCTCGAGAAACCGAACTTCGTACAAGAGCTACTCCCCGGACCGCACTCCAGGGGAAGCGCAACGGACAAGAGCTTTTTACCGAGCGTCCTCGGGGGTTCCGGTAGGTCGTTCCGTATGACGAGCGGGACGACTCGAGCTCGGGGACGTCCTCGTCGTTCGGATCCGGGCGGACACATCCGTCACAACCGCGCGGTCTGGGACCGGATCAGTCCGTGGTACGACCGTCGTTACGCGCATGTCCTCGGAGGGGCCTCGGCCGTGTCGTGGGGTCTCTTCCGAATCCCAGAAGGCGAGCTCCGGCTCTTGGGACCAACCCGGGGGAAAGCGGTCCTCGAGCTGGGGTGCGGGGCGGCCCGCTGGTCGATCGCTCTCGCCCGTCGCGGGGCCCGGCCGACCGGCCTCGACCTGTCGAGATCCCAACTCGCGCGCGCGCGGGGGTTGCAGCGCAAGGCCCGGCTGCGATTCCCGCTCGTGCGAGGGAGCGCGGAGCGCCTTCCGTTCCGGGACGCGACGTTCGACCTGATCTTCTGCGACTGGGGAGCGATGACGTTCTCCGACCCGGTGCGATCGGTGCCCGAGGCCTCCCGCGTGCTGCGGAAGGGCGGGCGTTTCGTCTTCGCTACCGCGAGTCCGTTCCGCTACGTGACACTGGACCCCAAGGCGGACCGGCAGACCCGTCGATTGGTCCGACCGTACCTCGGGCAGCATCGCATTCATTTCGGACGGGCGGAGGCGGTGGAGTTCCATCCGCCGTACGGAATCTGGATCGACCACTTCCGAAAGTGCGGGCTGCGCGTGGAACGACTCATCGAGACGCGCCCGGCCCCCGGTCGGAATTCGAAGTATCTATCCCGGGCGGACGCCGCGTGGGGCCGGTCCTGGCCGCTCGAGGCGATCTGGACGCTCGAGAAGGAATGATCCGGGACCTCTAGCGCTCGCTCCGTGGGGAGCGCGACTTCTGTTCCAGCACGTACAGTACCCGGATGGGGAACCCTCCCGGATCTTCCACACCCTCCCAAGTCCGAATGCAGCGGAACCTGCCTCGTCGGAGTTCCCGAGCATAGGCTCGGGAGAAGAAGTGCATCACGGCCCCGTCGGGGGCGAGGTCGAAAGTGTCCGGGCCGACCGCCACACCCTTTCCGTACCAGGGGTCGGCGACGGTGCGGACCGAGTACGCGTGCAGACCGCCCGGAACGAGCGCGCGACCTACCCGATCGAACAGCTGCCGATGTGCCTTTCCGGAAAACTCGAGGCTGTAAAACAGGTTCGAGAAGACGACGTCGACGGATCCCTTCCGCAATTCGGAGAGGAAGCGAAGGGCTTCCCCCTGCACCGCGTTCACCCCGGACCGACGGGCGATCATGGTGCCGACCCGCGAGACGTCGACGCCGATGACCGAAAATCCCCGAGCGCGGAGCGCGCGAAGGTCGCGCCCGTATCCCGAGCCCAGCTCGACCCAAGTTTTTCCCCGCGGGAGTCGTCTCGAGAAAGAAAGGAGCCACTTGAGGAACGAACTCATCCCGGCGCCGAAGAGGCGTGCGTCGGAGCGATACCGGGCATTCCAGTAGCGAGCTTGTCTTCGGTGCGTGTCGGTCGAAGCTCCGCGAGCGGAGGGGGAACGGCCGGTCGAGGTCACGCTCGGGGAATCGGAGGGCCTACTTAGCGTCCGAAGAAGTCGGTCGGCGCGCGGTCCGGCCTCGGACAGAGTCGCGCGAGCGAGCGGGTTTATGACCGTCCACCCTTTCGCACGTCCGTGGAATCCTATTTTCGGACGATCGAGTCCGAGGTCGACCGGGTCTACTCGGTCGCGGAAAAGGCGCGGCTCGTCGGGTTCGACCCCGAGATCACTCCCGAGATCCCGCGCGCGCAGGACATGGCGATGCGGGTCGAGAAACTCCTCGCCCACCTCGGGATCGAAGGCATCTCGACCGAGATCCGGGCCCTCGCCGCGACCCTTCCCCGCGAAGAGGTCGCCCTTACGATCGCGCGGCGGATCGCGCGCGACATCGCGCGCGGGGATTCTACGGCCGCCCGGGTGGAAGCGGCCCTTCGGGTCGGACTCGCGATCCTGACCGAGGGAATTCTCGTCGCGCCTCTCGAGGGACTCGCGGAGGTCCACATCCGCGAAGGTCGCGACCATGCCCCCTACATCGAGCTGTACTACGCGGGGCCGATCCGCGCCGCGGGTGGTACGGCGCAAGCGCTGAGCGTGCTGCTCGCCGACGTGGTCCGTCGGGACCTCGGCCTCGCGGCCTTCCGTCCGGACGCGGAGGAGATCGGCCGGTACAAGGAGGAGATTCCGTTGTACAGGTACCACCAACACCTCCAGTACGTCCCGACCCCCGAGGAGATCGACCTCGTCGTCCGTCACGTTCCCGTCGCCATCTCGGGCGAAGCCACCGAGGGCGATGCTGAGGTCAGCGCCTTCCGCAACCTCCCCCGGGTCCCCACGAACGGAATTCGCGGGGGCGCGTGCCTGGTCATCGCGGAGGGGTTGTGTCAGAAGGCGGCGAAGCTGCAGAAGATCGTCGAGAAGCTCGGACTCGACGGTTGGGAGTTCCTCTCCGAAGTGGGTCATCGCACCGCGGACGACGAGGACGCGCGGACCCCGAAGTACCTCCAGGATTCGGTCGGGGGCCGACCGGTGCTCGCGCACCCGAACCATCCCGGAGGGTTCCGGCTGGTCTACGGCCGGGCCCGGACGACCGGGCTCGCCGCGTGCGCGGTCAATCCGGCGACGATGGTGCTGCTCCAGAACTTCATCGCCATCGGAACCCAGGTGAAGCTCGAGTACCCCGGGAAGGCGACCGCGATGGGAGTCTGCGACACCATCGAAGGCCCGATCGTGGAGCTCGACGACGGAACGGTCACGGCGGTGCACGACCTCGCCCGGGCCGAGGAGCTCCGCTCGAGGGTACGGCGGATTATCGACCTCGGCGAGATTCTGGTTTCGTTCGGGGAGTTCCTCGAGAACAATCGACCTCTCGTTCCGGGCGGATACACCCTCGACTGGCATCTCGAAGAGCTGCGGGCCGTCGGCGCCCCGGAGTCGGAAGGCCTCGAAGTCTCCTCCTACGAGGACGCGATGCGGGTCTCTCAGTCGTATCGGGTCCCGCTCCACCCGCGCTGGCTCCTTTTCTGGCACGACCTCACGCCGGCGGAAGTGCGAGCGCTCGGAGAGTTCGTCGAACGGACCGGTCGATGGGTCGACCGGGCGCTCGTGCTCCCCGCAGACCCTCTGTGGCGGGAGGCGCTCGTGCGCTTGGGGTTCCTCTTCTCCCCGGCCGAGGGAGAGAACCTTCGCGGAGAGCCCGACGCGTCGGCCGCGCTGGTCGGGGGTCTCGGACTGGCGCCCGAGGGAGAGCTGCTGGTCCGTCGGAACTCCCTCGACCCGGTCGAGGAGGACACTCTCGCGTACGTGAGCCGACTCGCCGGGGTCCTCGTTCCGGCCCGAGGACCGTCTCGGGTCGGCGGCCGGGTAGGTCGCCCGGAAAAGGCGTATCACCGCAGCATGCAGCCCAACGTCCACGGGCTCTTCCCGGTCGGGTCCGCCGGGGGTCCGAGTCGCTCTCTGCCCGAAGCCGCGCGTCGCACGATGCGCGAGGGCGTCAAGGTCGACCTCGGCGTGCGGCTCTGCCCGGTGTGCGGTCGCTCGACGGTATGGACCCGTTGCCCGTGCGGAGCGCACACCGAGCCGACCGGGCGAACCACCTCCGAGGCGTTGCCGATCGCGCGCCTCTGGAGCGATGCGCTCGAGCGCATGCACCTCGGCAAGCCTCCGATCGTGAAGGGCGTCAAGGGACTCACCTCCCCCGGTAAGGTACCCGAGGCGATCGAGAAGGGGATCCTCCGGGCTTCGCACGCGATCTCGGTCTACCAGGACGGCACCGCTCGCTTCGACCTCACGGACCTCCCCCTCACCCACTTCCGGCCCGCCGAGATCGGCACCGACCTAGCGACCCTGCAGCGACTCGGTTACGCCCGGGACTGGACAGGGGCGCCGCTGACCGACCTGGAACAGCTGGTGGAGCTCGCGCCGCAGGACCTCATCGTCGCCCGGTCGTGCGGAACGTACCTCACGCATCTCGCACAGTTCGTGGACGATGAGCTGGTCCGTCTCTACGAAGCCGAGCCCTTCTACCGGGTCGAACGGCCCGAGCAGCTCGTCGGCCACATCGTCGTCGCCCTCGCTCCCCACACCTCGGGCGGGGTGGCGGGCCGGCTTCTCGGGTTCACGGACGCCGAGGCGTGCTTCGCCCATCCCGTCTTCCACGCGGCCAAGCGACGGAATTGCGACGGAGACGAGGATTCGGTGACGCTGCTCCTCGATGCGCTCCTCAACTTCTCCCGGTCCTATCTCCCCGAGAGCCGCGGCGCCCTCATGGATAAACCGCTCGTCCTGACGACGCGCCTCGAAGCGACCGAGGTCGACAAGGAAGCGCACAACGTCGACGTGTCGAGTCACTACCCCCTCGCGCTTTACCGCGCGGCGGCCGAACGCAAGAACCCGAAGGAGATCGAGCCGCTGCTCGACCTTGTGGGCCATCGCCTCGACAGCGCCCGAGCCTTGAGCGGATACGGTTTCTCGCACGATACCCACCGCATCGCCGGCGGCCCCCCGCGCTCCGCGTACCGCGAGGGCCGGCCGATGGCCGAGCTCGTCGAACGGTCGATCGTGCTCGCGGCGCAGATCCGGGCCGTCGACCTCGCGGAAGCGGTCACGCTCGTTCTGAACGCCCACTTCCTCCCCGACGTGATGGGGAACCTGAAAAGTTACGGCACGCAGAAGTTCCGCTGCAAGTCGTGCGATACTTCGTATCGGCGACCCCCGCTCTCGGGGCGATGCGTCACGGAGCGCGCGGGCAGTCGGTGCGACGGCGAGCTGCTCTCCACGGTCTACGAAGCCTCGGTGCGCAAGTACCTCCCGCTCTCGCAGCGACTCGGGGCGATGGACGGCATCACGCCGTACGTCCGCCAGCGGATCCAGCTGCTCGTCGACTCGGTCGCGACGCTTTTCCCCGGGTCCACCGCGCAAACGACCCTCGACCGATTCCGACCGGAGACTCCGGCCGTTCCGGTAGACCCGTCGCCGGGAATCTCCCCCTCGTGAATCGACCGGCCGCCGGGGACCCGGAATCCGGAACGTCCAAATAGCCGGCGTTGCGTGGAAGGTCGGCGGGCTTGTGGGGTAGTCTGGACTATCCTGCTGGCCTTCGAAGCCAGCGACCTGGGTTCGAAATCGCGGGAATCTTCCGCGGCGAAACTCCCAGCAAGCCCGTTCCCCGCCGGCCGGGCCGCCTAGCGGAAGTACTCGGGAGTGCGGGGCGGCTCGCTCCGCTTCTCCTCGTCAGGCTTCGCCGCCTCCAGGATGTCGATCGCGAGGATCGCCGGCACCGGTACGATCCGGATCAGTCCCTTATCCTCCCCCGTCGACCCATCGAGCTCGATGGCGAGCGCGTTGTCGCCGCTGATCGAGACGATCCCGCGGAACGTGCCCTTCGACAGGAGCGTGTCGTCATGGCTACCGGCCGAGCGGACCATCACCTTCGAGCCCGCCGTCAAAGAGATCGTCGGACGCTTCGCCGCGGGTGTCGGTTCGTTCATCGACTCCCTCCTCGCTCGCGTGCGACCGCGCGCGGGGCCGCGACGACCTTCGGCGGAGTCTCGAGCGCCTTCTTCTCGACGAGCGTCTGCAAGTGATTCACGGTCTCCCGGTAGCGGCGGAGGGCGTTCTGGGCGTTCGCCTCCGTGAAATCCCAGGCACGGGCCAGGTTCCCGTAGCGGAGCCGGTACCCTTTGCGCCCTTTCCCGTCGGCGGCACCCCCCGCCTCCTCCAGCAGGTCGAGCGCCTTGAGCTTGTTGACGTGCCGATAGACCGTCGGCTTCGACGTTTTGAGCACCGCGGTCAGCTCGTCCACGTACCAAGCGCGGCTCGGGTCTTTGAGCAAGCAATCGCGCACGAGGCGGAAGGCGAGGCTCTGCGCGACCGGTCCTTCGGAGCCGCGGCCCTCCTCTCCTTCGGGCAGGTAGCCCACGAGGCGCAGGAATTCGCGCAGGACCTCGTCCAAATCGGAGATCGGGGTGAGGGGAGTGCTGTAACGCAACGCGAGTTCGAATGGCATGCGGTCCGGTTGCCAAAACCGCTCATCGGATAAAAAAGAAGGCGTGGGCCGGCCGGACGCGACGCGAAACCGTTAGCTTCCGCGCCGTGCTCGGCCGGCCCGATGGCGTCGTTCGACCTCGTCACCCCCACTACGGAAGAAGCCGCGATCGCGGAGCTGCGGACCGGGGCGCCGGGCGAGGTCGCGGTGCTCGCCGGAGGAACCGACCTCATGTTCGACCTCGACGGAGCGAAAGCGGCCCCGCGCCGCGTGGTGTCCCTGCGTCGTCTGCCGTGGCGGACCGCCGACTGGAACGGCCCGGTCCTGACGGTGGGCAGCACGCTTTCGCTCCGGTCGCTCGAACGGGACCCCGAGATTGCGAAGAAGCATCCCGGTTTCTTCCAGGCGATCCGAGCGGTCGGCAGCGTGCAACTTCGCCACCGGGCCACGCTCGGCGGGAACCTCGGACGGGCCGCTCCCGCCTCCGACCTCATCCCGATCCTCCTCGCGCTGGACGCCGAGGTCGACCTCGTCGGGCCGTCGGGTTCGCGCTCGCTCCCCGTCGATCGGTTCGTGCTCGGAGCGCGACGCACGGCCCTCGCGTCGGGCGAGCTGATCCGCTCCGTCCGGTTCCCCGAACCGCGAGCGTCGACCTACCTTTGGCAACGAGTGCGCCCGGCGAACGACATCTCCCAGATCGCCGTCGCGAGCGCCTATTCTCCTTCGGACGGCCGCTGGCGGCTCGCCGTCGGTGGGATCCCGCCCCGCGCGCTGCGGCTCCCCGAGGCAGAAGCAATCCTTCGGTCCGCGGATCCTCCAGACGCGGAGATTCGCGACGCCGCCGACCGGGCGGCGCGCCACCTCGTGATCGCTACGGACCGCCGCGCTTCCGAGGAGTACCGACGGCATCTGGTCGGCACGCTCCTGGACCGGGCGGTGCGAAGCACCGTGGCCGCCTCGAAGGGGGGTCGATGAGCTCCCCTGCGCTCGCGCTCACGGTCAACGGCCGACCCCGTCCCCTCGAGAACGTGCCGGCATCGGAACGGCTGCTCGACACGGTCCGCTGGCGCCTCGGACTGAAGGGCACGAAAGAAGGGTGCCGCAGCGGAGACTGCGGAGCCTGCACCGTGCTCGTGGACGGGGTCTCGACGCTCTCGTGCCTCACCCTCACGCACGAGGTCGGTGGGTCGACCATCTCAACCATCGAGGGGATGGCCGACGACCCGATCGGTCGGGCGGTTCAGGAAGCTTTCGAGCGGGCGGGCGCGCTCCAGTGCGGCTATTGCACTCCGGGCTTCGTGGTCGCGCTAGTCGGTCTCCTTCGCGAGCGCGGCCGGGCCGCCCCCGTCGAGGAGCTTCTCGCGGACCTCGGCGGAAACCTCTGCCGATGCACCGGTTACCTCTCGATCGCGCGCGCGGTGTCGCTCCTCCAGAAGGAGGCGCCGTGATCGCGCACCCTCGACCCGACGCTCGCCCCAAGCTCGAGGGATCGGCGGCGTTCGCGCTGGACCTCGACGTTCCGGGAATGCTCTGGGCGGCGCTCGTTCCCTCTCCCGTCGCCCACGGGCACCTTCGCTCGGTCGACCTTTCGCCGGCGCGCGCTCTTCCGGGAGTCGTCGCCATCTCGGCCGCCGACCTGGGCTCGCTCCTTCCGGGCAAGTCCGGGGACCCCGATCGCCCGGTCTTCCCGAGCGAGACCGTGGTCTACCGCAATCAGCCGGTGGCGGCGGTGGCGGCCCCGACCCGGGAACTCGCTCGCCAAGCCGCGCGGGCGGTGCGGGTCGAGGTCGAACCGCTCCCCGTCGTCTCCGACCTCGAGCAGGTCTTTCCCGACTGGCCCGGTCCGAAGGCCGAGGGGTCGACGCACGTCGCGGCCCACGTTCGGGCTCGCGAGGGAGACATCGAGGCGGTGTTCCGCTCCGCCGAAACCGTCGTCGCGGAGACCTACCGGACCTCGAGCATCCACCAGGTCGCCCTCGAGCCGCATGCCTGCCTCGCCGAAGTAACGGGGGACGTCTGGCGCGTCCAGACTTGCACCCAGACCCCGTTCGGCACCCGCGAAGATATCGCGTCGTTGCTCGGCGTTCCCGAGGCGTCGGTCGTGGTCGACGGGACGTGGGTCGGCGGCGGATTCGGAGGCAAAGGCGCCGCGCTCCTCGAGCCCTACGCGCTCCTGCTCTCGAAAGCCTCGGGGCATCCGGTGAAGCTCGCCCTGGGGTACCGAGAAGAGTTCCTGCTGGGACGGACCACCCTTCCCTCGGTGATCCGCATGGAGACGGCGGTCACGGGCGGTCGGATCGTCGGTCGCCGCGTTCGACTCCTGCTCGACGTGGGGACCTCGCTTCCCGGTCGGGACTTCGCGACCGGCTACTCTATCGGCTTCCTGCTGGGGCCGTACTCCACGCCGGCGTTCGAGGTGGAGGGGTATGCGGTGCGGACCAACAAGCCGCCGTTCGGGCCGCATCGGGCTCCGTTCGCGCCGCAATGTGCCTTCGTTCTCGAGTCGCACCTCGACCACGTCGCTCGCGAAGCGGGCCTCGACCCGCTCGCGTTCCGGGCCGCTCATCTCTGGAAGGAGGGCGACACCACACCCATGGGCCAGCGCGTCGGTCCCTTCGGACTTCCCAGCGCGTTCGAGAAGGCCCGGGCGACCGCGGCTCGCTGGAGGACCCAGCTCGACCCGGACAGCGGAATCGGCGTTGCCGTGGGATTCTGGTCGACCGGGACCGGCGCCGGGGGCGAGGTCCGTCTTCGCCTCTCTCCGACCGGCCTCACCGTCGTCCAGGGAGAGCGAGAGATCGGCAGCGGCAGCGTCCTCGCGGGCGTCGCGGCGGTCGCGGCACGGTACACGGGTCTGCCTCGCGACCGGGTGACGGTCGCCTACGAGGACACGTCGCGAGCCCCGTTCGATTCGGGGGTATTCGGAAGTCGGACCACCGCCACCCTCGGACGCGCGGTCGACGAGGCTGTCCGCTCACTCTTTGACGACCTAGGAAAACGACTCCAGGGTTCGGGCCTTGTCCACCTCCGGGTGGAGTCAGGAGAAATCGTCGCCGAACAGGGGTCGGCTCGGCGACCCCTCCGGGAACTGTGCAACGAAAAAGAACGAGCAGACGGTGCGATCATTGCGAGCGGCCGGCACTACGGAAAGAGCGGCACCCTCGACGAAAAGAAGGTCGAGGCCGGCACGTTCTACCCCTACACGGATTTCACGGGCGCGGCGCACGCGGCGCAAGTGAAGGTCGACCGATCCACCGGCACGGTACGGGTCACGCGGTACGCTGCGTTCCATGACGTCGGCGCGGTGATCGACCCTGCGACCGCGCCCGCGCAGGTGGAGGGCGGCGTGGTCATGGGCCTCGGGACGGCGCTCACGGAGGAGGCGATGTGGTCGGAAGATGGTCGTCTCCTGAACGCGGGCCTCCTCGACTACCGGATCCCCACGATCGGGGAAGTTCCGCCGATCGAGGTGACGCTCATCGAGGGATTCCTGGGAGCGGGGGCGTTCGGCTCGAAGGGCCTCGGGGAGCCGCCGATGATCCCGGTGCCTGCCGCTGTCGCGCTCGCGGTCCGCGACGCGACGGGAGCGCACGTTACCGAGCTCCCGCTCTCTTCGGAGCGGGTGGCGCGAGCGCTTAAACTCCTTTAGCGGTGCCGTCCGTCATGCCCCTGGCCCTCGAGGAGATTCGGGGACTTCTTTCCCGGTATCCGTCCCCGCCGGTCGTCGGGACCGTCGGGTCTCACTCCGCGATCGACATCGCCGACGGAGCCGTCACCGAGGGACTCTCGAGTCTGGTCCTCGTGGAGGCGGGACGGGACGCGACCTACGCCCGCTATTTCCGGACGGTGCGGGCACCGGACGGAACTCGAACGCGCGGCTGCGTGGACGCCGTCTGGACGTTCTCCAAGTTCGCGGAGATCGCCTCCCCGGACGCCCAGGAGCGCCTGCGCGCAGCGGGCGTTGTCCTCGTACCGAATCGAGCGTTCAGCTCGTACCTTCCCCTCTCGACGATCGAGGACGAGTTCCGTGTCCCGATCGTAGGGTCCCGCCGTCTCCTCAGGATCGAGGAGCGCAGCGAGCGCGACAACTATTACACCCTCCTTGAAAAGGCCGGAATCCCCACCCCGCGTCGTATCCCGAGCCCCGACGCGATCGACCGCCTCGCGATCGTGAAGCTCCCCCATGCGACCCGCCGGCTCGAGCGAGGATTCTTCACGGTCACCAACCCGCAGGAGTACCGCAAGAAGGTCGAGCGTCTCGTTGCGCGCGGCACGGTCGACCCGGCCGACCTCGCGACCGCGCGGATCGAGGAGTACGTCCTCGGCCCGGTGTTCAATTTCAACTTCTTCTTCTCCCCGCTGCTCCCGCGCGCCGACGGACTCGAGCTCCTGGGCGTCGACGAACGACGCGAAAGCAACCTCGACGGACTGGTCCGCTTGCCCGCGGCCCAGCAGCTCGAGCTGAGCGACTCCGACCGGATCCCGGATTACACGGTCGTGGGGCACGGAACGCTTACGGTCCGCGAGTCGATTCTGGAAGAGGTGTTTCGCATGGGAGAGAAGTTCGTGGACACGGCTCGCGCGCAGTACCCGCCGGGAATCCTCGGGCCCTTCTGCCTGCAGACCTGCATCGACCGGACCGGGCAGCCGACGGTCTTTGACGTCGCCGCGCGGATCGGCGGCGGCACCAACGTCCACCTCGCTCTCGGCCATCCGTACGGGAACGCGCTCTACCGAACCCCGATGAGCAGCGGCCGGCGCGTCGCGCTCGAGATCCGACGCGCGTCCGAAGAGGGACGCCTCGGGGAGATCGTGACATGACGGACCCCGCGCCCCCCAACCCGACGCCGCTTCGCCGGACGGCCCTCTACGACTTCCACCGGCGGCACGGAGGCCACATGGTCCCGTTCGCCGGTTGGGAGATGCCGCTCTACTACACGAGCATCCTCGCCGAGCACCGCGCGGTCCGAGAGGGGGTCGGGGTCTTCGACGTCTCCCACATGGGGATCATGACGGTCGAGGGGGGCCACGCCGCGGACCTCCTGGGTCGGCGCACGACTGCGAACGTCGTCGGGCTCGTCCCCGAGCAGGTCCGCTACACGTTCCTGCTCGAGGCGACGGGCTTCATCGTGGACGACCTGCTCATCAGCCGGGTCGACGCGGGCGACGAGCTCACCCGCTCGTTCGTGGTCGTGCCGAACGCGAGTCGGGCGGACGAGATCGAGGAGATTCTCCGCCAGCATCGAGGGCCCGACACGACGATCGGCCGGTACAACGGACCGGTTGCGCTCCTCGCGGTCCAAGGGCCGAAATCGCGCGAGGTCCTCGAGTCGCTCTACCCCTGGGACCTCTCGGGGCTGCCGTTCTACCACGTACGGTTCTTCCCGAAGAAAGAGGGAACCGGCCCGAAGGCCGGCCGCCTTGGGCTCCACCTGCCGGACGCGCTCGGCGACTACCTGATGGTGAGCCGTACGGGCTACACCGGGGAGCTCGGGTTCGAGGTCTTCGTCCCCGCCGCGGAAGCGGAGGCCCTTGCCGAACGACTTCTCGGCGCCGGCGTCGTGCCGGTGGGCCTGGGGGCCCGCGACACCTTGCGCCTGGAGAAGGGGTACCTGCTCTCGGGCCAGGAGTTCCACCGGGACCACACCCCGCTCGAGGCCGCGCAGGACCGGTTCGTGGACTTCGACCACGTCTTCGTCGGAGGTCCCGCGCTCGAAAAGGAACGCACCGACGGCCTCAAGCGTCGCCTAGTAGGGATCGAGGTCGCGGAAGCCGGCGCGATCCCGCGTCACGGAACTCCGATCCGGTCGAACGGAAAACCGGTGACCGAGGCGACCAGCGGCGGACTTTCGCCCACGTTGGGAAAGGGGATCGCCCTCGCGTATCTCCCGCTCGATCTCACGCCCCCGGGCACGGCGTTGTCCCTCGAGATTAGAGGTCGCGAAGCGGCCGGCCGGGTCGTCCCGCTCCCGTTCCTCAAAGCCTCGCGGCCGCGCACGTAAATACTCGGACCACCCCATCTACTCGGTCGAATACGATGGCGGCCGAAGCCGGGTCTGGTCGCCCGTTCGTCGGCCGGGTGGAGACCGTCGAAGCCCTTCACCGCCGGTTTGAGGACGCACGGGCGGGCACGGGCGGAGTCACCCTTCTCGTCGGGGGGACCGGGGTCGGGAAGTCGGCGCTGATCGCGGAGTTGGTCCGGGACATCCGGACCCGCGGCATCCGCGTGATGGTCGGCCGAGCCCTCGCGCTCGACGACCCGCCTCCGTTCTCGCTCATCCGCTCCGCGGTCCAGAGCGCGCACGACGACCCGGGCCTTCGGTCGGAGGATGTGTCCCCGATCGGCGGCGACCAATTCCTCATCGGCTTCGCCCCCCGGCTCGGGGAAGCGGCCTTCCCGACCCCCGTCGGCATCGAAGAGCGGCTGCTCGAGGTTCTCGGCGAGACCGACGAACGGGGCGATATGTCGCGCGACCGGGTCCTGACCGGGATCGCGGAAGAGTTCCTCGAGTTCACCCGTCGCGGCCCCACGGTGCTCATCCTTGAAGACCTGCACCGGGCGGACGAGTCGTCGCTCAGCGCGGTCGAATTCCTCGCGAATCAGTTGCAGAACCGCCCGCTCTGGATCCTGGCCACCAGTCGTCCGTACTCCACGCTCTCGGAATCGGGCCGGGCGCGGCTCGAAGGGTTCGAGGGCGCCACGCGGGCCCGGCGGATCGTCCTTCGGCCGATGACGTCCGGCGAGGTCGCGGACTACCTTCGGATGAGCGACCCGTCGCGAGAGTTCTCCCCCGAGGAGGTCGCGCGGCGCTACTCCGAGACGGGCGGGAACCCGCTCCTCCTCCAGCAGCTCGACCGACGGATGGCCTCCGCCGGCGAATCCCGCGGTCGACCCGGAGCGGGCCTCCCTCCGCTCGACGAGGAGGCGAACCGTACGCTCGATGTCGCCGCCGTCCTCGGTCCCGAGTTCACCTTCGGCATCCTGTTGCGGGCGAGCGGCGAGGACGAGGAACGCCTCGCGGAGGCCGTCGACCGTCTCGTCGGCCAGGGTCTCCTGTTCGAGCGGCCGGGCGAACTGCTCGCGTTCCCCGAAGACCGGCTTCGGGACGAAGCCTACGCGCACCTCACCGAGAGCCGCCGCCGTCTCTTGCACCGACGCGCGGGGGAAGCCCTCGAGGCGATGGGCAGCGCCGACCTCACGACGATCTACGCGCTCGCCCGTCACTTCTACTTGGGCCGGGTCGACGAAAAATCGGTCCATTACAATCGCATCGCGGCCGAGATCGCCGACCGCGCGCTCGCGCCGGACGTCGCCCGGGACCACCTTTCGCGCGCGCTCGAAAGTCAGCGCGACCTACATCCCGAGGACCGCGACGGAGAGTCGGAGATCGTCCTCGAGCTCTCGCGCACGACGAACGAGCTCGGTCGCCTCCAGGAAGCCGAAGGGATCCTGCGCGACTTCCTCGACCAGGGCAAGGACGACCCGCGCCTTTCCCCGCGCGGCCGGGCGACCCTCGAGATCTACCTCGCCCGGGTCCTGAGCGACCGGGGAGATTGGCGGGCGGCGGCCGAGGTCGCGCGAAAAGTGCTTTCTTCCGCGGGTCTCGAAGGCCAACTCCTCGTCCGGCTCGGCGCTCACCGTCTGCTCGGCGAGGCGCTCTTCTACGAAGGACACTACCCCGAGGCCCTCGCCCAGCACACCGAGGAGATCCGGCTCGCGCGCGAGGCCGGTAACGAGCGGGCGACCGCTCTCGGCCAGGCGCGGCGGGCGAGCGTCCTCGCGATGATGGGCCAGCCCGAAAGCGCACTCGCGGAAGCCCGCGAAGCCGCCGCCGCCCTCGAACGGGTGGGACCCGCGCGCGAATCGGCCCAAGCGCACCTGTTCCTCGGCGTCCTGATCGCGAACAGCAAGACCCCCGTCCCTCACCATGAGGAGTCGATCGCCGAGTTCGCGGAGGCGATCCGACTCGCCGAGAAGGCGCAGGACCCGCGACGCGTCGGCTGGGCGTTGTTCAACACCGCGGACATCCTGCGCGAGGCGGGGCAGTTCGAGGAGGCCGTCGAGAAAGTCCAGCGGGCCCGCGACATCCTCGGACGCATCGGGGATCGTTTCGGGCTGATCCAGTCCATCATCGTGCGGGGAAAGATCGCGATCGACCGCGGCGAGTACGACCTCGCGGAATCGGACCTCCTCGAAGCGTACCGTCTGGTCCGGGAGCTGAACGCCCCGGCGGACGAGGTCGACGTGGTGCTCCGGCTCGCGCAGCTCTCCTACGCCCGCGGCGACCGCGCGAGCGCCCGGAGACGGGTCGCCGAGCTCGAGCGTCAGAACCTGCCCGCGCTGCGGGTCGACATCGCGGAAGATTTCGAGCGCCTGAAGCACGCGCTCGCCGCGCGCGAGGTCGACGGCGACCTCCCGTGAGCAGCCTTCGGCGGAGTCCGTCGGCTCCGCTTCCGCGCGTCTCGGAAGCGTGCCCCCTTGAAACCGGCTGACTGCGCACGTAAATAGTCGGGTCCGCCCATCTCGTTCGGCAGGCACGATGGCGGCCGACACCGAGTCCGTCCGTTCGTTCATCGGTCGGACGGAGGTCGTCGCCGCGCTGCACCGTCGGTTCGAAGACGCGCGCGCGGGAGCGGGTGGAGTGACCCTCCTCGTCGGGGACACGGGGGTCGGAAAGTCGGCCCTGGTCGAGGACCTCGTCCGGGACATCCGCGGCCATGGGATGACCGTGCTGATCGGCCGAGCCCTCGCGCTCGACGACCCCCCTCCGTTCTCCCTCATCCGCTCCGCGATCGAGAGCGAACCCGACGATGCCGCCGCCAGTCCGGGAGGAGCCGCCCCCTTCGGTGCGGAGCGGATCCTCATCGGCTTCGTGCCCGGTCTTCGGGGAGCGGACTTCCCGCCTCCCGTCACCATCGAACAGCGGCTTCTCGAAGCCCTGGGCGGAACGGGCGAGCGGGTCGACATGTCCGGGGACCGGGTGCTCACGGGAATCGCCGACCGGCTCCTGAAGTTCACCCAGCGCGGCCCGATTGCTCTCGTCCTCGAGGACCTCCACCGCTCGGACGAATCGTCCCTCGCGGCGATCGAGTTCCTCGCGAACGAACTGCAAAACCGGCCGCTCTGGATTCTCGCGACCAGCCGGCCGTACGCTTCGCTGTCGGAATCGGGGCGGGCTCGGCTCGAGGCGTTCGAGCGCGCGACCCACGCTCGCCGGATCGTCCTGCGCCCGATGAACTCGGGGGAGACCGCGGACTACCTTCGACTGACCGAGCCATCCCGGGAGTTTTCCCCGTCCGAGGTCGCACGGCGCTATTCCGAGACCGGCGGGAACCCGCTCCTCCTCGAGCAGCTCGACCGTCGAACCGACTCGACCGGTGCGGTGCGCCGCCCTGCGGGAACGAACCTGCCTCCCCTGGACGAGGACGCGCAGCGGACGATTGACGTCGCTGCCGTGCTCGGGTCGGAGTTCCCCTTCGGCCTCCTCCTTCGGGCGAGCGGCGAGGAGGACGAGGAGCGGCTCACGGAGACGGTCGATCGTCTGGTCGGACAGGGCCTGCTCATCGAGCGACCGGGCGAGCTCCTTGCATTTCCCGATGACCGACTTCGAGCGGCAGCGTACGCGCGGCTCCCCGAGCGACGTCGGCGTCTCCTGCACTGGACCGCCGGGGAGAGCCTCGAGGCGATGGGAACCGGAGGTCTCTCTACGATCTACGCGCTCTCGCGCCACTTCTACCTCGGTCAGGCCGGAAAGAAATCGGTCCAATACAATCGCCTCGCGGCCGAGATCGCGGAGCGCGCGCTCGCCCCCGAGGTCGCCCGGGACCATTTCTCTCGCGCCCTCGAAAGCCAGCGCACCCTCTCCTCCGAGGACCACGACGGGGAGTCTCAGCTCGTGCTCGAACTGGCCCGTACCGCCGAGGAGCTCGGCCATCTGAAGGAGGCGGAAGAGGTCCTTCGCGGGTTCCTTGAACGGGAGAAGGACCACACGGCCCTGTCGGCGCGTCGTCGGGCGACCCTCGAGATCTTTCTCGCCCGGGTCCTTGCCGACCAGGGCGACATGCCCGGCTCAGCGGAGCTCGCGAAGAAGGTGCTGGCCTCCCCGGGACTCCAGGACCAGCTGCTCGTCCAGATCGGAGGCCACCACGAGCTCGGGCTGGCGCTCTACTACGAGGGGCAGTACCTCGGAAGCCCTCGCCCAACACACGGAGGAGATACGGCTCGCCCGCGAGCTCGGGAACCCCCTCCTCCTCCTGCGCGCTCGGATCTGGCGAGTGGCCAGCCTCGCCATGATGGGTCCTACGGAGCAAGCCGTCGCGGAAGCGCGCGAAGTCACCGCCGAGAGGGACCGTTTGGGGTCCGTTCGGGAATCCGCCCAAGCCCACTTGTTCCTCGGGGACATGCTCGCCGATGCTCGGTGCACTCCGGCGCAGCGCTCGGAGGCGGTCGCGCAGTACGCGCAGGCGATCGGGTTCGCGGAGAGGGCCCAAGACCCGCGCCGGATCGGCTGGGCGCTCTACAAGACTTCGGAGCTCGATCTCGAGGCCGGGCGGATCGAGGAGGCGGTCGAATGCGTCCAACAGGCATCCGATATCTTCGGTCGGATCGGGGACCGGGTCGGCCTCAGCATGTCGTTGAAGGTGCGCGGTCAGATCGCGATGGGCCGGGGGGCCTACGACCTTGCCGAGACCGACCTGCTCGAGGCGCACCGATTACTGCGGGGTCTCCATCATACGCTCGAGGAGATCGATGTGGTCTTTCGTCTCGCCCAGCTTTCGGACGCCCGGGGGGACCGCGCGAGCGCACGCCGTCACGTCGCCGAGCTCGTTCGCCAAAACCTCCCGACGACCCGACCCGACCTCGCCGAGGACTTCGAGCGCCTCACGGTCGCGCTCGGGGCGAAGGGGAATGAGGATGCCGTCCCGTAAGCCTCGCGCGATCGACTTCGACGGACTCGCCCGCCGTGCGTTGCGGGAAGACCGCTCGTCTCGGGACCGAACAACGCGTCTCCTCCTCGCACGGCCCGTTTCAGCGGAGGCCCGGGTCATCGCCCAGGCGAAGGGCGTCCTCTCCGGGATGAGCGCGGCCCGAGCGTTAGCCCGGGCGCAACGCTTGTCGATTACTTTTGCGCGTCCGGACGGGAGCCGAGTCCAGCCCGGAATGGTCGTGCTGCGTCTCCGGGGCGATGCGCGGAGGATCCTCGCGACCGAGCGGACGATCCTCAACTTCGTGATGCACGCGAGCGGGGTCGCGACCGAGACCCGGCGGGCGGTCGACGCCGCGCGGGGGTCCCGCCGACCCCTCGAGATCTGGGCGACCCGGAAGACGCTGCCGGGATTACGGGACCTCGAAAAGGCAGCGGTCGAGCACGGAGGCGGTCGTCCGCATCGTCGGGACCTTTCGGACGCGGTCCTCATCAAGAACAATCACCTCGCGGTGATCCCGCTCACCGAAGCGGTCACCCGGGCGCGCGCCCGGGCGAGAAGGGGGGAGCGCGTCCAAGTGGAGGTTCGGACCGCGATCCAAGCGATCGCGGCGGCGCGGGCCGGAGCGGACGCGCTCCTCCTCGACAACGCTTCGCCCCATCGAGCTCGCGCAATCGTGGCGAGCCTCGAGCGGGCCGGACTTCGGCGCGGACGTTGGGTCGAACTCTCGGGCGGGATCACGCCCGCGCGGGTCGCCCTCTACCGGTCGGTCGGCGCGGATGCGGTCAGCCTCGGCGGACTCACCCACTCGGCCCCGGCCCTGCCGTTTCACCTCACGCTGCGGGCGACCCGCTTAAGACGCCGCGCGGCCTAGAAACCGTGACGGTCGATGACGCTCGCGGAGGAGGTCCTCCACCTCAAGGAGGAACGGGACGCCGTGCTGCTGGCGCACAACTACCAGCGGCCCGAAGTCCAGGATGTCGCCGACTTCGTCGGCGACTCGCTCTACCTCTCGCGCAAGGCGATGGAGTCCGACCGCCCGGTCATCGTCTTCGCCGGCGTCCGGTTCATGGCGGAGACGGCGAAGATCTTGAACCCGAGTCGCACCGTGCTGCTCCCGGACCTGAAGGCGGGCTGCGGTCTCGCCGATTCGATCACGGCCGAGCAACTGCGCGACTGGAAGAAGGCCCATCCGGGTGCCGTGGTGGTCGCGTACATCAACACCTCCGCTGACGTGAAAGCCGAGGCGGACGTCTGTTGCACCAGCTCGAACGCGGTGAAGATCGTGGAGCAGGTCCCCCGGGACCGGGAGATCCTGTTCCTGCCGGACATGTTCCTCGGCGACTACGTGCGCCGGCGGACCGGCCGGGCGATGCACCTGTGGGTGGGGGATTGCCCCGTGCACGCGAAGCTGCGGCCCGAGGACCTGGAGCGCGCTCGCTCCGAGCATCCCGGGGCGCCGGTGATCGCCCACCCGGAGTGCGGTTGCGCGACGCAAGCCATGTCGAGCGTCGACCGGATCCTCTCCACGGACGGGATGGTCCGCTTCGCCGAGGAGACCCACGCGCCCGAGGTGCTGGTCGCGACGGAGGTGGGAATCCTTCACCGCATGGCGAAACTGAACCCGACGACGAAGTTCACTCCGATCGATGCGGGCGCGATCTGTCCGTACATGAAGGAGATCTCCCTCGAGGACGTCCGGGACTCTCTCTCGCTCGACCGCTACCGCATCGAGGTACCGCCCGAGACGGCCGCCAAGGCGCGCCTCGCCCTCGAGCGAATGGTCGCGGCCTGACGGCCCACTACAGCCGCGGGAAGATCGGCGCGAGATGGTGGAGCAGCAGCCAGTAGGCGGACCAAAACAGCGCGAGCGCCGATAGGAAAACGACCCCGATCGCGAGCCAGGACGGCTTGCGCGTCAGGTAGAAGTGCGGGCTGAGCGGATTGAGCCGGGTCGAGAGGAAGGACGTTCCCGAGAAGAACAGGACGACGCCGAGCAGCGCCGTGAGAAGGACCGTGAACTGGCTCAGGTACAGCCCGAGCACGACGAAGACGAGCGCGACCGGGATCGCGGCGTTCGAGCGCTTCTGCTCGGTCTCCGCCACCCGACTCGGCGGGGAAACGGCCGGGCGGTGGTAGACGGATCGGTAGGCGCGGTCCCCGGACACGAACGGGAGGGGCCGGTTGGTCGTAAATGAACCCCACCCTCCAACGGAAAGGCCTGCCGGTTGGACCTAGACATAAAAAGGGGGAACTCGCTCGCAGGCTCGGTGAACGAGAACCCGACCCGGCGTCCGACCCCCTCCTCACCCGCCCGGCCCGTGGCGCCCGCACCGCTTCCCGGTGCCCTTCGCCTGCCCGAACCCCCGGCGCTGCGGACGAGTCCTCTGGGGGGTGCCCGGGCCTGCTCGAGCTGTTCCAACCCGCTCGGGGCCACCTCGACACCTCCGCGGTGTTGGGGGTGTGGCCGTCCCCTGTGTGCGGACTGCTACTGGCGCCACGGGCTGACCCCGACGGCGCACCGGTGCACGAGCTGTCTCATGCAGCCCGCTTCTTCGCGGACGGCGATCTCGGGGGGGCATTCGACGTCCCCTTCCGGCCCCGCTTCGGGCCGGAGCCTGCGTCGCTGACCTCGTTTTGAGAGCGGGCGTTCGCCACGTCTTTCGGCGTCGCGCCGGCTCTCCGAGCGAATCCGAGAGCCACCCGCAGGGTGGGGTCGTCGGCCGCGGCTCCGAACGCCGTCGGCAGATGGAGCAAGACCCCCGACTCGCGGGCTTGTCGGGCCGCGGTCGAATCGAGCCGTTCTGGACCTGGACCGACCTCGATGGCGGCCGCGTTCCGCCGGGCCTCCTCCACCCAACGCTTCACCGCTGCCGCGTCCGAGGCCACGGAGGAACCGATGTGGGCGAAGAGAGCCGCGGGAGCCGGGTCGGCCTGCGATTCCGGAACTCCGGAAGGGAGAGAGGTCGGCACCACGATCCGGAAGTCGACTCCGGCGGACTCGGCCTCTTTCGGTACGGCGCTCAGGCCAGTTTCGAGCGCACGCGTGATGCGCAATCCCGGAGAGCGGATTTCCGAGAGTCGCGCTCGGGTCGCGGCCGGTAGGAGCCATCCCGTGCCGTCGGCCCGAACCCCTCCCACTACGACTCCGATGTAGGCGTAGGCGCGTTGCCGGGCCTCGGCCACGATACGGTCCACCTCGTCCGGGCGAGCGTCCGCAGTCAGGTGGACATGCAGGTCTCCTCGAAGGTCGGACTCGGCGACCAGGGAGGGGACCGCTCCTCGAGCGGCCAGCTCGATCTCGCCCCGGTCCTCCCGGAGCTCCGGCGGGATCCAGGCGAGACCGAGGGACGCGTAGACGTCCTCCTCGGTGGCGCCGGCGACCCGCTCGTCTCCCCGGAAGACCCCGTATTCGTTGACCTTGAGACCTCGGTCCCGGGCGAGCGACCGGAGACGGACGTTGTGGTCCTTCGAGCCCGTGAAGTACTGGAGCGCGGCCCCGAACTCCTCGGGCTGCACCACGCGAAGGTCGACCTGGAAACCGCCGGTGAGCAGCACCGTCTCTTTGGTCTCCCCTCGCATCTTGACCTCGGCGACGAGAGGGTGGGCCGAGAAGACTTCGAACGCCCGCGGCGGGTCTTTCGAAGTGACCAGGATGTCGAGGTCGCCGACGGTCTCGCGAGCCCGTCGGAAGCTCCCACCGACCTCGACTCGTTCGGCGCCGGCCCCCGTCCGAAGTGCGTCCACGAGGGCGCGCGCGACCGGGTAGACCTCCTCGATGGGCCGGCGGGTCGCGCCGGGCCCCGCCGCGGCCGCCACGAGCGCCGAGCGGATCTGCTCGATCTTCTTTTCTCCGAAGCCTTTCACCCCGGCGAGGCGGCCCGCGGCGATCGCATCCCGGAGTTCATTCGGTCCTTCGATGCCCAGTTCGACCCAGAATCGACGGGCGGTCTTGGGACCGAGTCCGGGAAGACGCATCAGCTCCACGAGGCCGGGAGGGATCTCGCGCTTCAGCCGCTCGTAGTACGAGACCGAGCCCGTTCGCAGATACTCGTCGATCTTCTCTTCGATCGCCTCGCCCACGCCCGGGATCGAACGAAGTTCGTGCCGGGCGGAGACGGCGCCCAGGTCCTCGGTCAGGCTCTCGATGGAGCGTGCCGCGCGGCGGTACGCCTCGGGCTTGAACTTCTCGCCCAACAGGTCGAGCAGATCAGCGATCGTCCGAAAGATTTCGACCGCTTCCGCATTCGACGTCATGCACTGCGTCTCCCCGGATGGCGCGGCGAGCTTCTCGGCTCCCGATTCCTCACGGGGAAACCCCCGCGCCGAGGTCCAGCCATGTGCGGTGTCCGATCGGTCGGAATCCCATTTTTTCGTAGAGCTGCCGCGCTTCACGTCGGTCTTCGCGGACATAGAGGCCGACCTTCGCTCGTGCCTCGCGGGCGCTCGCGAGCGCACTCGCGACGAGCGCGCGACCGACGCCTCGACCACGGACCCCTGGGTCGACAAAGACGCCCCCGAGGAACCACACGTCCCTCAGACGGACTGCGGCACGGACCGCCCCGACCAGCCGACCCTCGTGGAAGGCTCCCCAGATCCAATCCTCGCCGGGGTCGAGAGCGGGATATTCGGCCGCGACCGGGTCGGTCTGCACCGCCGTGAACGCCACCAGCGCCGATTGGTCGAGTCGGTCGAGGCGGCGGACCTGGATGGACGGTGACGCTCCCCCGCTCCCGATTGTCTCGGGGGAGGGGTCGCTCGCCAGCAACAGAATCGAAAGCGGTCGCGCGGGACCTCGTGCTACGACCACCGCGTCCTGGAAGGTCTCGGGAACGATTGCGACCAGGGGCCGGGCCGGCAGCGCCTCGGCGAGGGAACGCGCCCGGGGGTCGGACCCGACCCAGTGGACGACGGTCGCCGTGGGGTGACCGAGCCAGATGAGAAGGTAGCCCACCGTCTGGTCACCGTCCAGGGCAGAGACGAAGCGGACTCGATCGGGGGCGTGGTCCAGGTCCCAGCGGGCGTAGGCATGGGCGAACGGGTCGAGGAGCGCCTCGCGCTCGAGCCATTCCCGGTCGATGGTCGGTCGGAGTTCCATGGGTGGGCTCGGGGGCCACAGTCGTCTCGCCTTGTTAGGCGAGCGGTTTCCGGCCGATTGCGCGAAGGGTAAATGCCGCGCCCGGGTCCGGTCGCGCTGTGCGAACCCACCGTCCGAGCGCGGAGTTTCCGATTCATCTCGAACAACTCTACGCCCGCTTCCCCTTCGACCGGTCGCTGGCGGACGACCCGATCTCGGAGGTGCGCCCGCTCGCGTGGGACCCCCAGCGCGCGGAAGTGGCGGGGATCTTCGCCTCGACGCTCGCGATCGGCAACACTACGGCCATCCGCGGAGCGATTGCCCGACTGGCCGAGCTCGCGGGCGGGGACGTTCGCTGGCTCGTCACCCCCGGCCACGCCCGGGAGAGGGCCCGCCGTCTGGCGCCGTTCCGACATCGGTGGATCCGGGGAGACCAGCTCGACTTCCTGGCCAGCATCCTCGAACGGTACTACCGCCGCCACCCTTCGCTCGAAACCGCGTTCGTGGACGGACTCTCGACCGGCGGTTTCGCGGGCGGGTTGGACGAGCTTTCCCGAGTCCTTCGAGGGGAGGCCGTCCGACCGTCCATAGGCCCGCCTCCCCGCGGGTATCGAGCCCTCTTCCCGAGCCCTCGCGACGCCGCGGGCAGTCCGTGCAAGCGCCTCACACTCTTCGTCCGCTGGATGGTCCGGGACCGGTACCCGGACCTCGGCGTTTGGCGCCGCGTCCCGACCGGGGAGCTTCGGGTCCCGCTGGACCAGCATGTTCATTGGATCGCCTATCACCTCGGACTTACCGGCCGGCGCACTCGCTCGTGGGACGCCGTCGAAGAAGTGAGCGAAGCCCTGCGCCGGATCGACCCGCTCGACCCGACAAAGTACGACTTCGTGCTCTGTCACACGGGAATCTCGGGAGATTGCCCGAAGGAACGAGATATCTCGGTCTGTGGTCCGTGCTCGGTGCGACCGGACTGCCTTCTCTGGCGGGGGCGGAGGGTGGTAGCGTGAGCACTTCCTCCGGAATTCTCTCGATCGACCCGGGCCTGCTCGCGCGCTACCGCTCGGCCGGCGTGAAGATCCGCTGGCGGCCAGTTCCGGCCCATGCGAAGAGCTCCCCGGCTCGGAACGTTCGGATCGCGCACCTCCATGACGAGGAGGCCCGGGTCGAGGTCTCGGGTCGCGGGAAACGCGTCCGGGTCGCGGTGGACTCGGGCCCCGTAGGTGCCCTCGTGCTCCTGCTCGAGATCGACCGCCGCGGGCCGCCTACCGCCGTGGGAGCGGCGGAGGCGGGCCGAGACCCGAGCTTTCCTTCCGGCGCCATCGTCGCGGCGTGGGGAAGCAAAACCGTGCCGGAGGACTCGAGACCGGGATTCGCGGACCTCGTCGAGCTCGCGCGCTATGCCCTCGCCTAGGCACCCGAATGCTTATATTATCTAATTATTACGCGACCTAATAGTTAGGAGACCTCATGGTCGCCACGGCCGCTTTGGCCCACCGAGAGACGGCGCACCCCGAAGCCGAGGAGCTTGTGGCCTCGGTCCACGAGGTCATGCGGTCCGTCCTGCATCGCATCCACCCCACCCTCGAGGCCGAGGGGATCTCCATGGGACAGTTCTGGGCCCTCCATCTGGTCTCGAGTCTCCGCGCGGCGTCCGTGAGCACCGTGGCCCGGCATCTCTCGGTCTCCGCTCCCACCGTGTGCGCCAGCGTCGATCAACTCGAAGCCTCCGGCCTCGTGACCCGCCACCGGTCCGAGCGCGACCGTCGCGCGGTCGACCTCTCGCTGACCCCGAAGGGTCGCAAGGTCGAGTCGCGCGTGTGGGCCCGGATCGGTCGAGTGATGGCCGAAGCCGCCGAGGAGCTGCCCCCCGAGGACGTCGCGACCGCGGTCCGTGTCTTCCGGGAACTGAACGGGCGTCTCGACGCGTCCGAACTCTCGCACGAGGAGGGCTCGTGAGAGCTCCCGGAGGGAACCTCACCGCCGTGGGAACTCCCTACGACCCCCGCGCCGCCCGGGGCGCAATCATCGTTCTCGCGGCGATGGCGCTCATGGTCACCTACGTCGAGACGATGGTCCTGCCCGCGTTCAAATCGTTCGTCCTGTTCTTCGACAACGCCCCGACGACCACCGTGGTCTGGATCGTCTCGGCGTACCTCCTCGTCGGGACCGTCGCGACTCCGATCTTCGGCAAGCTCGGCGACAAGTACGGCAAGAAGCGGATGCTGATCTTCGTGATGGGGCTCTACGCCGTCGCGGTCAGCGTCGCGGGATTCACCCCTAACATCGGGACGGCTCTTGGCGTGAGCACGGCGAACCAGATCTACCTCCTGATCGGCGTGCGGGCGTTCCAGGGGCTCGGCATGGGCATGTTCCCGCTCGCGTTCGCGATGCTCCCCGAGGTCTACCCGGCGTCCCGGGTCGGACAGGCCCAGGGGATCATCGGAGGGATGTTCGCGACCGGCGCGGCGCTCGGGTTGGTCGGCGGCGGATACATTGCCTACACGTTCGGCTGGCAGCTCACGTACCACACCGTCACTCCGATCGCGATCATCGTCGTGATCCTCGCCTTCCTCTACCTGCGCGAGTCGCCGCACCTTTCCCCGAAGCCGATCGACATCCCGGGGATCAGCAGCCTCGGGGTCGCGCTCGCGATGGTGATGTTCGGGCTCACGGAGGGCGTCTATTGGGGCTGGACCAGCTTCTCGGCGGTCACCCTCGCCGGGGTCCCCTTCGGGGTTCCCGACTTCTTCCTCATCGCGCTCGCGGCGACCGCGTTCTTCCTCTATTGGGAGCCGAGGGCCCCCACGCCGGTGGTCTCGTTCAAGGCGCTCAAGGAGCGGAACATCTGGATCTCGAACGTCAACGGGGTAATCGTCGGCCTCGGGATGTTCCTGATCTTCGTCACCCTCACGATCCTCGTCGAGGACCCGTACTCGCCCGGCTTCGGCTACGACGAGTTCCAGATGGGATTGGTCGCCTTCCCCTCGGCCCTCGGGATGCTCATCTTCGCACCGCTCTGGGGTCGCTGGGTGGCCTGGGGAGGCCCGAAGCCCGTGATGATCACCGGCTTTGCGGTGATGGGACTCGGGGGCGTGGGGCTCCTCGTGTTTCACGCGTCGATCCTCGAACTTATTGTGTTCGCGATCCCGGCGCTCGTCGGGAACGTCGCGGTGCTCATCGCGATGTCGAACATCATCGTTCTCTCCGTCTCGCCGAAGGAGCTCGGGATCCAGACCGGGATGAACCAGACGTTCCGGAACCTCGGGAGCGCGGTCGGTCCGGTGCTCGCCGCCGTCATCACCGCGAGCTTCGTCGCCCAGGCGGTCGTCGCGATCACTCCCGGGGGCCCCATCACCGCGAGCGTTCCGGGGATCACGGGGTTCGCTGTCCTCTTCGCGATCGTCGCGGTCGTGGCGCTGGTCGGGCTGATCCTGTCGCTCGGCCTGCGGAACTACCGGTTCCGCGCGGACGGCACCCGGTTTGAGGTCTCCGCCGCGCAACCGGCCGCGAAGCCCGCGGGCGAACCGGCGCCCGCCGTGAGCGCCGACCGCTCGTCGTAGCGCCGGAAGGACGCTGCGCCGAGAGTTCCTACGAGCACCCGCTCGTGGAACCGCAGACCGTGCACGCGTAGCAGGTGCCCGACCGGACCATGATGCCGCCGCAGACCGCGCACGAGGGCGCGTCCTCGCTCGAGCCGCCCGAGTAGTCCGGAGAGAACGCATCGAGCGCCTTCGTCTCGAACTTCACGGTGGTGGGGCGGGAGGCCGTGGTCCCCTTCGAACCGCGGCCGGCGCGGGAGCGTGGCCGTTCCCGTTCCCTTCGGCCGGGCCCTCGAGCCCGATCGCGCGGCGCTCGTCCTCGGTCAGGAACTCGAGCGCCAGCCAGCGCGCCACGTAGTCGGGGATCGACTTCGCGAATCGGATCCGCGGGTTGTTGGTCGCGCCGGCGGGCTCGAATCGCAGGTGGGCGAGCTTGCGCACGAGGTCCTTGAGCGGCACCCCGTGCTGCAGCGCCATCGACATCGAGATCCCGAGCGAATCCATGAGGCCGTTCACCGTCGAACCCTCCTTCGTGACCCGGAAGAAGATCTCGCCGGGCCGGCCGTCAGGGTAGAGGCCGACCGTCACGTAGCCGTCGTGACCGCCGACCGAGAAGTGGTGGGTGATCGCCTTGCGCTCGTCGGGGAGGCGCTCGCGGGCCGGTCCGCGCGGACCGACGGGAGCTCCTGCCCGTCCCTTGCCCGTCTCGAACGGCTGGGAAGCCTTGCAGCCGTCCCGATAGAGGGCGACCGACTTGATGCCGAGCTTCCAGGCCTCGAGGTAGATCTTCTCGATGTCCTCGATGGTCGCTTCGTTGGGGAGATTGATCGTCTTCGACGCTCCGCCCGAGAGGAACGGCTGGACCGCCCCCAGCATCTTGAGATGGCCCATGGGCAGGATCGTGCGCACACCGCCCGCGGGAGCGAGCGCGCAGTCGAAGACAGAAAGGTCCTCCGTGTCGAGACCCGGGGCGCCCTCGATCGTGCCGGTCTTCTCGATGTGCTCGGTGACGGCCCGGATCTCGTCGGGCGAGTAGCCGAGGGCGTGGAGCCCTCCGGGGACGGTTCGGTTGACCATCCGCAGGATGCCGCCCCCGACCAGGTTCTTCACCTTGACGAGAGAGAGCTCGGGCTCGAGGCCGAGGGTGTCGCAGCCCATCAGCAGACCGATCGTGCCGGTCGGCGCGATGACCGAGATCTGCGCGTTGCGGTAGCCCCAGAGCTCGCCGGCTTTCACCGTGTCGTGCCAGCGGTCGACCGCGGCCTGGGCGAACGCCGTGAGGCGCGGGTCGTTGTGCGGGATCTCCTCGCTCGCCTTCGCGTGCTTGCCCATGACGCGCAGCATCGGGGCGCGGTTGCGGTCGAATCCCGTGAACGGGCCGACCCGCTTCGCGATCTCGCTCGACATGTGGTATCCCTCGGCCGAGAGGAACGCGGAGACCGAGGCGGCGAGCGTGCGCCCGGCGTCCGAATCGTAGGCGAGTCCGTAGTGCATCAGGAGGGCGCCGAGGTTCGCGTAGCCGAGTCCGAGGGGCCGGTAGTCGTGCGAGTTCTGCGCGATCGGAGCCGTCGGGTAGCTCGAGGCGTCGACGATGATCTCCATCGCGAGGATCATCGTCCGGACGGCTTGGCGGAACAGCTCGATGTCGAACTGCCCCTTCGAGTCCAGGAATTTCATCAGGTTGATCGACGCGAGATTGCACGCGGAGTCGTCCAGGAACAGGTACTCGCTGCACGGGTTCGAGGCGTTGATACGTCCGGTGTTCGGGCACGTGTGCCAGTCGTTCGTCACGTCATCGAACTGAACACCGGGGTCGCCGCACCGCCACGCGGCGTAGGCGAGCTTGCGCCAGAGCTCGCGAGCGGGGTAGGTGTTGGCGACCGAGTGGTCGGTACGATTGGTCGTCTTCCACTCCTTGTCGCGGATGACCGCCTCCATGAACGAATCCGGGACGCGAACGGAGTGGTTCGCGTTCTGGTAGGCGATCGACGCGTAGGCCGAGTCGGGGTCGACTCCGTCGAAGTTGGCCGAGTAGCCTTCGCGGATGAGCGCGGCGGCCTTGTCCTCCTCGCGGACCTTGCAATCGATGAAGTCGACGACGTCCGGGTGGTCCATGTTCAGGATGACCATCTTCGCGGCGCGACGGGTCGTCCCGCCGGATTTGATGACGCCGGCCAGGGCATCGAAGGCCCGCATGAACGAGACCGGGCCCGACGCGATCCCGCCTCCGGCGAGCTTCTCGTGGCTGCCGCGCAGCGGGGAGAGATTCGTGCCGGTACCGCTTCCACCCTTGAAGAGGCGACCCTCGCTCGTCGCGAGGGCGAGGATCGAATCCATATCGTCGCTGATCGACTGGATGAAGCATGCCGAGCACTGGGGGGGTTCGCGGACCCCGACGTTGAACCAGACGGGGCTGTTGAAGGCCGCCATCTGCTGGACCATCAGGTACGAAAGGCTCTCCTCGAACGTCGTTGCCTCGTCCGGCGTATCGAGGTAGCCCAGGTCGAGGCCGCGTTCCGCCATGAAGTGGCAGACGCGTCGGATCATCCCGTCGATCGAGTTCTCGCGCCGTCCCTGCAGGACGCGGAAGTACTTCGACGCGGCGATGTTGACGCTCGTCTCGGACCAGGAGGTCGGGGCGTGGATCCCCTTCTGCTCGAAGATGACCTTGCCTTCGGCGTTCTTGATCACGGCGTCGTGGGTACGCCACTGGACCGTGTCGAACGCGGTCTTGCCTCGGGGAACGAGGCGAGGGACGGGGATCGGTTCGCGTCCGATTCGGGTCGCGGGTCGAGCGACCGATTCGTCCGACGCGGGCGTGGCGCGCTTCTTGGCTACTGCCATTTGAAAATACTCCTGAAGGGTGGATGGGGTTGCCCGACCGATAGGTAATAACACCAACCAGGAACCTAACCCGTTCGCGGCCGGTGGTTGAAACGGTCCAGTCGAAAGGCCGTTTCACTACGGTCGCCGACGGTCGAGGACGCGGATGGTGTCGCGCGGGACACCGTGAAAACCCTCCGGGAGCGAGCCAAGAGTGACCCGCTATAAGTTTGCTTGGTCCGACACAAGTTCGAAACGTCCGGAAACCGCGTCGTCCGAAGCGCACTGGACGTTACTGCGTAAGACGGGTTGCGGTTTTCCGACCACGGCCCGGTTCTATGTACGGGAACCGACCCGTTCGGCTCGATGGTCGAGGGAGTTCGGCCGGCTCCACTTCCTCGAATCGTCGCGTTCTTCCGGCGACACCCGGTTGTTCTTTTTCTCTGTTTCACGCCGGGGATCCCCGAGTACCTCTCGGGGTCGACCCCGACCGCGGCGCTCGTCTACGCTCCGGGAGGATTCCTTCTATTTCTCGCGCTCAACCTGGGGCTCTACGGGCCGGGGGTTCTCCTGGTCCGAGAAGCGTTCGTTCGATGGAAACCCGGCTGGGCGGGGATCCTTCTCCTCGGCAGTGCCTACGCCCTCCTCGAAGAGGGGACCGCGCTCAGCACGCTCTTCAACCCCCACGCATCGGTAGTAGGACAGCTCGGTTCGTACGGACGGTTCGACGGAGTGAACTGGGTCTGGACGGTGGGCGTCCTCGGCGTCCACATCGTCTACAGCGTGGGCCTTCCGATCCTCCTGCTGGGGCTCGCTCTCCCCGAGACCCGAGGACGTTCGCTGCTCTCGAACCGGCAGATCCCGATCGCGCTCGTCATCTACGCCCTCGACATCTTCGCCCTCGCCTACAGCATCGGGTACTGGCGGACCGCGCCCGGGCTCCTCGTCGCAGCGGCCGTTCTGGCGATCCTCCTCTATGCGACGACGCGCGCTCTGCCGCAAGGGTCCCTGGAGCCCACGGGCGAGCGCCCACGTCTCGGGGTCCGGTGGTACTTTGTGCTCGGTTTCGTCTTCTACCCGATCCTGCTGCTGGTCCCCGGCGTGGGCGCCTCGGGCTCGGCATGGCCGCCGGCGGTGATGGCGGTCGAAGTGTTCTTCGCCGGACTCCTGTTGCTCTATGTCCGTCGAGTGATCGGCCGAACCGGCAACGAGTCGGCGCTCATCTTGTTGGCTCTGGGCGCCCTTCTACCGATCGCTGCGATCGGGCTCATCTCCCAGATCTTCCTGCCGGTCGAAATTGTACCGGACATCCTGTTCGGGTTGTTCTTCTACACGCTCTGGACGCACTACCGTCCGCCGCCCTCGGGGCCGCCCGTCGGAGCGTCCTAGACCGACCCCGACGAAACCGGACGAACTTCCGGTGGAGGGGGAAGGATTCGCATCGTGCACGGCATGAGGGTGCCGCAATCGCCGCAATAGAGACCCTCCTCGGCAACCCAGAGGAACGCGCCGCAGCGCTCGCACTTGCGCGGGTCGTCGGGGTCGTTGCGGCAGACCATCGGGGAAACTCTCCGCGAAGCGCGACGAGGTCCGCCTATTTGGAATCGCGCTGGCACAAGCGGTCTCTTACTTACGAAATGAGAAAAAAGAGTTTGGGGAACCTCCCCGAAGGAAGGTTCCCAAGAAAGGGTGACGCCGTTCAGGCGTTCTTCATTCTGGCGCGGGAAACGTACCCCTTCTTGTCGAGGAAGTACATGTAACCGTCCTGGCGGACGATCTTTTCCGTGCCAACACGGCCCTTCCTGCCGGACTTGTTCAACTTCGTCGGGGTCTTCCAGAGATACCCATCCTTGCCGAGATGGTACAGGTAACCCTTCTCTCGCTTGATCTGCTCCTTGCCCACCTTTTCCGCCATGTTGGCGACCTCGACCGGGGAGGGAGGAGCCCCCTATTTAGAAGTACTGACGGAGTGTCGGCGGAGAAATCGGGTTTCCCTGACGGAAAACGGACACCGGAATCGCGTCGAACCGGTATCCCAGCTGGTCGACCGACCGGAACGGGAAGACCGCGAAATCGGCGAGACGGCCCAGTTCGATCGTCCCCGCGTCCTCGAGGCCGATCGCGTGCGCGGCGTTCACCGTCGCCGCGCTCAGCGCTTCCGCCGGCGAAAGATGCGCGGAGTGAACGGCATGCGCGAGCACGAGTGGCATCGACTCGACCCAGGAGTTCGGGGAACAGTCGGTCCCGAGGGCTACCGGCACGCCGGCGTCGACCATCTCTCGGCCCGGGCTGCGAACTCCGGGAGCGGCCGCGAGCGCGGTCAGAGGTAGGAGCACCGCCGTCACTCCGGCCTTCGCAAGAAGCGCCCGATCTTCCTGCCGCGCGGCGAGCAGGTGCTCGGCCGACACCGCCCGAAGGCGGGCGGCGAGCCGGGCCCCGCCCGAAAGCACGAACTCTTCGGCGTGGACCTTGACGCCGAGCCCGAGCGCGAGCGCCGATCGCAGCAGTCGCTCGGACTGACGGACGGAGAAGAATCCGGGTTCGCAGAAGACATCGCAGTAGCGGGCGAGTCGCTCGCGCGCAATGCGGGGAAGGGCGTCCCGGATCAGCCGGTCGATATAGGCATCCGACCGGGACCGATACTCCGGTGCGACCGCATGCGCCCCAAGGAACGTCGGCACGAGCCGAATACCCGTACGACGCGCGAGTCGCGGGATGAGTCGAAGAAGACGGAGCTCGCCCTCGACCGTGAGGGCGTAGCCCGATTTCACCTCGACCGAGGTCGTCCCCCAAGCGCTCATTCGTTCCAGCCGGGCGCCGGTGACGGCGAGAATCTCCTCGTCCGAGGCCCGGCGCGTGGCTCGCACGGTCGCGTAAATTCCGCCGCCGGCCCGCGCGATCGCGGCATACCCCCATCCTCGGACCTTGAGCGGGAGCTCGAACGCGCGATCGCCCGCATAGAGGACGTGCGTGTGCGCATCGACGAACCCGGGGACGACGGTTCCGCCCCGCGCCGAATAGCGTCGGCCGCCGGGACGGAGGCGAACGTTCCTCGATACGTTCCGTTCGCGGCCCACCCAGACGAATCGGCCATCCGCGACGGCGAACGCGGCGTCAGGAACCGTTCCGAGTTCACCGGCCTGCTCCCCCACGCGCGGGACGGGACCTTTCGACAGGGTGGCGAGTTCGCCGATGCCCGAGACCAGGAGGTCGGCGTGGATCATGGCTGGTAGATCAGGTGGTCGAGGAGGTCTCGGGCCACAAGGGACCCCGGATAGAGGATTCTCGCCTCCGACTCGAGCGGCTCAAGCTCCTTGTAGCGGGCGGAGAAGTGCGTGAGGAAGAGGGTCGACACCTCGGCGGCGTTCGCGAGCTCGGCCGCCTGCCGAGCCGACGAATGCCCCCACTCGTTCGCCTCGGCCTCGAGTTCCTGCGCGACCGTCGCTTCGTGGATGAGCACGGTCGCCCGATGGGCGAGCCGGCGGACCTCCTCCGAGGGGGCCGTGTCCCCGGAATACACCACCGAACGGCCCGGACGAGCCGGTCCCATCACGTCCGCGGGGTGCACGACCGTCGAGCCGACGCGGACCGGGTCGCCGGCCTCGAGAGTGGCAAAATCTCGGCCGCGGATCCCCATCGAACGGGCCTTCTCGCCGTCGAACCGACCGCGTTTCGGCCCCTCCTCGACACGATAGGCGAGCGACGGGACCGGGTGAATCGCAGCCGCCGCGCTCACGGTGTATCCCTCGAGCTCGACCGTGGACCCGGGGCTCAAGGCATGGACCGTGACGGGAAAGCGGAGGGTGAAGTACCCCATCTTGAGGACCCGGCCGACCATCTCCTCGGCGTCGGGCGGGCCGTAGATGTCGAGCGGTTCGGTCCGGTGGTTCAGGCTCATGCTCTGGATGAGACCGGGCAGGCCGAGGAAGTGGTCGCCGTGGAAATGGGTCAGGAAGACCCGTCGGACCCGCATGAACGAGGCGGACGATTGGAAGAACTGGCGCTGCGTACCTTCGCCGCAGTCCAGGAGGAGCAGCTCTTTCTCCGTATCGAGCGCGATCGCGCTCGCCGACCGCTCCTTGGTGGGCCAGGAACCTGCGGTCCCGAGAAACGTGAGGCGCATCAGACCGCCGCACCTTGTCCCGGGTAAAAGGTCAATGGGGCCGGGTCTCCCGGGGTGGGGTGCGCCGCCTCGGGGCAAAAGGGGAAAAGGGGTGCGTCGGTTCGTCGTTCGATGGTGGACTGGGACCGAGTGGAAGAACTCCGGTCCAAAGACTGGGATTGGGACCAGATCGCCGACGACCCGAAAGTGGGATTCCATCCCGACAAATCGGTCCAGGAGCCCGGACGCGCTCTCCGGGGCCTCTATCACCACCAGCGTTCGCGGGCGCGCCGCCGGGACGAGGAGCCGGTCACCGCGGCCAAAGCGAAGCAGGACGTCGAGAAGTCGGAGCGAAAGTGGACGCTGCCGCGGATCGGCTACCTGCTCGTGCCGGTCTTCGCCATCTGGTTCCTGATCGCCTACCTCGTCCCGTCGCCGGTCGGCCTCGTCCTGCCCGCGATCCCCTACCTGGCCCTGGGCCTCGTGGTCGCGGCGTTCCTTCTCTTGTTCGGCCTGTTCCGATCGTCGGGGGCCCGCTGGTCGAAGCCGTACCGGACCGCTTTGGTCACCGGGGTCGTGCTCGGCCTGGTGATCTCGGGAGTGATCGCCCTCGGCGGGATTCTTTTCTTCGGTTGCCCGATTCTCCCCTCCTCGGGGACGAGCCACCCCGAAGGGTGGATGTCGGTCAGCGCCTCGCCGTGGCAGGACGGTGGCCGACCGGTGATCTTCTTCTACGGCGCCACCTGGTGCCCGTACTGCTCCGCGAGCAGCTGGGCCATCTGGAAGGCGCTCACGGAGTTCGGCCAGGTGACGGGCGCGACCACTTCGTACTCTGCTTCGGGCGACGTGTATCCGTCGACGCCCGAGGTGGTCCTCGCGGGTCTCTCGGTAAGTTCGACGACCGTCTCGTTCCAAGTCGCCGAAGACGCCTCGGGGAACGACGGCACGTTCCCGGGCACGGCCAACTGCGTTCAGCAGGCGTATTTCTCTGCGTATGCGCCGATGGGAACGATCCCCTTCGTGGCCATCAACGGCCAATACATCCACGGCGGAACGACGCTCATCGGTCCGTCGAACCTTCAAACCTGGGCGGGGGGACAGAACGGAGGCGCAACCAGCGTTATGAACCAGGTCTCTACCGAGTCCGGAGCGGCGTGGAACGCGGTCCAGGACCAGGCCTGGTGGGTGATGGCCTACCTGACGAAATCGTGCGGGGACACCGTCGCGCAGCTCACGTCCGAGTACCACTGGTCGGCGGCGACGCAGGCCGGGGTCTCCTCGCGGCTTTCCCAAATATCCTAGGCCTCGATGAGGACCCGCGACCTCCGGTCGGTCATCTACTTCGCCGGCGGACTCGGCCTCATCGTCTCGATCTTTACGGAACTCGAGACCCTCGAGGCGTCGCTGGCGTCGCTCTGCACCGTCAACGCCTTCGTCTCGTGCAGCGCGGTCGCGAACAGTGGGAAGACGACCCTCTTCGGGGTCCCGGATTCGTTCATCGGCATCGGTGGCTTCGTCCTCATCCTTCTCGTCGCGGCGGTCGCGGAGTCCCGACGCCGGGAGCCCCTCTGGCCGTACCTCCTGCTCTTCCTGACGACCGGCGGAGTGGCCCTCTCCTTCTACTTCGGGTACGTCGAGCTCGGCGAGATCCACGCCCTCTGCCTGGTCTGTCTGACGGCGTACATTTTCGGATTCATCGCGTGGGGGGCGACGATCGCGCTCGTCCAGAAGGTCCGCGCGAAGGCTCGCTCTCCGCGGCCGGAAACAGCGGAGGAAACCCCCTCCCAAGCGGCCTCGCCCAACCCCCCGAAACCGGAATAGATTCCTCGCCGGTAGAGGGAGCACCGCCCCGCGGGCTTCGGGTTATATACCCGACCTTGTTCGGCCCGCCCGGGTCACCCTATGGTAGCAAGCGACTACGCGACGCTCGCGGCCGGCATCGCCATCGCGGGAGGTCTGATCGGGACAGGAATGGCGCAGTCGGGCATCGGGGCGGCCGGCATGGGCATCATCGCGGAGAAGCCGGAGAAGTTCGGTCAGGTGCTGTTCTTCTTCGTCATTCCCGAAACGCTCTGGATCATCGGATTCGTGCTCGGGATCATCCTGCTGCTCGGGGTCATCTCGTAGGCGCGGCGCTCGCATCCATGAGCCTCGAGAGCCTCGTCGACGAGATTCGCCGTCGTGGTGAGGCCGACTTGGCCGCGTTGACCGCGCGCCGGGACGAGGAAGCCGCGAAGGTCTCCGCGGAGAAGGACCGCCGGCTCGCCGAGCTCCGCTCCGAGAGCGCTAAAGCGACCGAGGCCGAGGTCGCCCGCGAACGCGCCCAGCGTCTCGCGGGGGCGAAGCTCCAGGCTCGAAAGCTCCTCTACGAGGCCCGGGAGGAGCGACTCACGAGCGCGATCGGGGAGACCCGGGCGCTCCTTCAGGAGTACACTCGTTCCGCGGAGTACCCGACGGTGCTGAAGCGCATGGTGGCCGTGGCCACCGGCTCCCTCGGAAAGCAGCTGCGCGTCTCAGGTCGCACGGAAGATGCCGCCCTGCTCGCCAAGGTCGCCGGTAAGAGCTTCGACCCGACCCCGCAGCCGATCGTGGGGGGCCTCGTCGCCGAGACTCCCGACGGGAGCCGACGCCTCAACCTCTCGTTCGACGAACTGCTTCGGTTGCGCGAGGACCGGGTCCGCGAGATCCTGGCCTAAGGCGGCGCGATGGCCGCTTCCCCCTACGCGAGCGCCCTCGGTCGCCTGAAGCCGGAATTCACCGCCTTCCTCCCGAAGGAGACCTACCCGCTGCTGCTCGCGACGAAGGAACCGAACGAGTTCGCGAAGGTCCTCGAGACGACCCCGTACGCCGCCGACATCGCCCGGGTCCGGGCGACCCACTCCGGAGCGAGCCTGGTCGAGCTCGCGATCAACCGAACCTTCGTGCGACGCAACCGCCACGCGTTCGAGGCGACGCCGTTCGCCGGTCGCGCGGTCGTGGCGGCCTATCTCGGCCGCTGGGACATTCAGAACATCGAGATGATCCTTAGCGCGAAGGTCGAGGGGCGCAGCGTGACCGAGACCGAGGACCACTTGGTCTCGAGCCGGGAGATCCCCGCGGGACTCTACGCGGGCGCGATGAACCTCGACGACTTCCGCATCCTGCTCGGTCAGACGACGGTCGAGGCGACCGTCACTTCGCTCGTGAAGTACGGCTACGGGGCGACGATCCTGCCGTTCCTCGAGGCGTTCGAGCGGACCCACAACATCTTCCCGATCCTGCACGCGCTCGACAAGGAGTACTTCCGCAACGTGCTCGCCCAGACCAAGTTCTTCCAGGGCGACGAGTGGGTGGTGCGCGGACTCCTGCAGAGCGAGATCGATGTGCGCAACGCGCTCCTGCTCCTCAAAGGCAAGGACTACGCTCTCGCGATGGACGAGGTGCTCACCCGTTGGCTCGACGGCGGCTCCCTCACGGCGGCCCAGGCCCCCGACCTCTACTCGGCGCGCAACGTGCCCGACCTCGCCGAGCGCCTCGCGCCCCGATTCCCTTCGGTCGGCGAAGGCGGTACGGAGTTCGCGGCCGGCGGCACCCTCACCGGTTACGAAGTCGCCCTCGAACGCGAACGCGCTGCGACCGAGCTCAAACGCTTGAGGACGTACCCGCTCTCGCTGAGCGTGATCTTCGCCTACCTACTGCGGAACGAGCTCGAGCGCAGCGACCTTCGCCGCGCCGTGTTCGGCCGCCTCTACGGGCTCAGCGCCGAGCGGCTGACCCCGCTGCTGGTGTCGCCGCGCCTGTAGGGGAACGACGGCGCGCCCGCCGCGGGCTCGCTCACTCCGAGGGGGTCCGAACGATCGGTCCCGCGGGGAGCGTTCCTTCCGGTTCGAGGGAGGAAACGGTGTGCGTCCGCGGCGCGCCGAACGGCTTGAAGACCTTGCCGTTGCCGCTATAGAATTTCGAGAAGTACTCGACGAAGATCAGCCGCGCCCCCTGGATCCCCGGCTCGAAGACGCCGAGAATGACGTTGAACGATTGACCGATGACGATGATCACGACGCCCGCCAAGATCCCGACGATCGTCCCCCCGAGGACGAGGCCGCTGCCGATCGTATTGATCACGAGCGCGAGGATGACGCTCGCGAGCAGGATGCCGACGAGCCGCGTGTAGGACAGGATGTGGCTCACGACCTCGATGAGACCCATCATCCCCATCTGGATGCCCTCCCCGAGGAGCAGCATCGCGAGGCCGGCGCCGAGCAGCGCGTACCAGAGGATGACGATCGGGTCGGCGGAGATCGAGTCGGCCTTGTGGATGACGGCGAGCCCGAAGAACGCGATCCCGAACGCGAAGAGGATCCCGCCGGACTTGGCGATGACGCCGCGCGGGTGGTGATGGAAGTACTCCTTGAGCGCGCCCATCAGGAAGCCGAAGACGACCATGCCGAGGCCGATGAACCCGGCGAAGAGGAGGTACGTCGGCACGCTCGTCCTCGAGGCGGGGTTCGGGCCGACGTAGCCGAGGAGCTGGTGGAGCAGCTGGTAGCCGAAGAACTCGTCCGTGTAGAGGCCGAGACCGATCGCGAGCGCGCACCCCGGTAAGAGCGCGTAGGCGAGTTGCTGCATCCCTTTCGGGCCCATGATCATCTTCACGAAGTTGCGGCCGAACTTCGGGAGGAACCGGGCTCCGGGGAACCCGGCGATCATCCACAGCGAGATCAGCAGGATCGTGAGGCCGTAGCCCCAGTCGGCGAGCATGAACCCGAAGAAGAGCGGGAAGGCCACCGAGAAGACGAGGGTCGGGTCCCACTCGGTGGCTTGAGGAAGAGAATAGAATCGGACGAAGAACTCGAACCGTCGGACCCCGCGCGGGTTCGACATCATCGTGGGCGGCTCCTCCTGAGTCGGCACGCGGTAGAGGAACGTCCGGTTACCGCTCTCGCGCTGCACCACGGCCTCGAGCCGGGCGACGTCCCGTTCGGGGACCCAGGCCTCGAGCGCGAAGGCGGCGCGGCTCGCGCCGAGTTTCGTGACGACCTCGGCCTTCCGATTCTCGATCTCGAGCGCTTCGCCGATCGCGCTCACGAGCGGATACCATTCTCGGGAGATCGCGGCGAGACGAGCAGCGATCTCGGTGCGACGCCCGATGATCTGGGCAGAACGTGCGCGGAAAGCGGCGAGCTCGTCGGCGGCCGTCCCTTGGAGGCGCGGCACCGCGACCAGACGGACTCCGCGCGCCTGCGAGAGTCGGGAAAGGGCGTCCGCACCGGCGGGCCGCAGGAGGAGGAGGAACCGCACGGTGTCGGCGGAGGGTCCGACCAGCAACTGGCCGTCCGCTTCCTTCGGGAGCGCCGCCACGAACGCCGCGTATTCCTCCGCCGGCGCCTCTCCGTAGAACGTGAGGAAGTTGCGGGAATCCAGGTACTCGAGTCGGTCGCGGTAGAACGAAAGTTGCTCGAGCAGCTCGACCGTGTCGACGATTCCCTTCTGCTCGGTCACCAGGCGGTCGTCCTCGCGCTTCAGCTCCCCGACCTCGGGGTCGATGGTGACGGTCCGGGCCGCCGCGAGGATTTCCACGACCGAATTGAACCGGCGAGGAGCACCGGCCGCTCCCCGAGGGAGCGCGCTGAGGAGGCCGCGGAATCGGAGCGTTTCGTCACCCGCCGCGCGCAGCGACTCGGGTCCGCGCTCGGGGCCGAGCTCCGCCATCGCGTCGGGGGAGAGCGGCTCGACCTGGGCGACGCGCAGGTCGTGGAGGACGGTGAGAGTCCTCTCCTCGTCCTCTTTGAGGCCTATCAGGCCGACCTTTGCCATCTTGACCGGCCGCAGCGCCACGCTCGACTCCTTCCCAGTTAGTCCTTCCCGAATGACCCGAGCACGACGGCGAGGATCGCGTCCTTCTTGTCCGCGGGGCGCCGACCTTCGCCGCGGGCGGCGAGCTCCGCGGCCTTCTGGCCTTCGGCGACGATCGCCGCGGCCAACCCGGCAGCCTCGACCCGCGCGTGCTCTACTCGGTCTGTCCGTTCGCGTTCGGCCTCGGTCTCCGCGGCCTTCACCGCCGCCTCCGCCTCCTCACGGGATCGACGGAGAGCGACCTCGGACTCCTCGCGGGCCGCCTTCAGACGCGCGTCCCACTCCGTCTCGGTCGCCTTCACCCGTTTCAGCGCTTCCACCGAGGCGGGCGCCGTCCCTTGGGACGTCTCGGTGGCCATCGTCAGAATCCTCCCCAGAACCGCACGACGATGAGGAAGAGCACGGCCAGCGCCGCGACCTTGATCGCGAGGCTGACCGACCAGACCACGGCAAACCGCCGAAGCGCGACGTTAGGCGGCGCTGGCACTGCTGCCCTCCTGTTCCATCTTCCGCTTGACGGTCTTGAGCATGCTGAACGAATCGCGTTCCATCTCGTCGAATCGGAACTTGATGTAGCGGACGATCCCCTGAAGGCGTGGGACGAGGACGTTCTCGATCGCGCTCGCCCGGCGCTTCGTCTTCTCGATCTCCTTCAGGAGGCGTCGCAGCGCGTTCTCCTTCTCGGCGATGTCGAGGACGACCTGGTAGATCCCCTGGAAGCGGCGGACCGACTCCTCGATCGACGTGGGGAGGTCGAGGAGGTCGGCGGTCGGGGTCGGCTGGTAGCCGCCGCGGTCGACCCGCGGCGTCCGGACCCCCATGACGTTCTTGGTCGTGACGGCCACCGGTGCGATGTCCCGCAGCAGCATCGAGATGTTCTCGAGGCGGGTGGGACCCTCCATCATCTCCGCGAGCCGGACGGATTCGTATCCGCGCTCGATCCGTGCCTTGAGGTCCCCGCGCAACTTCATCGCCTCGCGGGAGAGGGCGAAGAACTCCACGATCAGCGCGGAGCGCTTCAGTTTGAGGAGGTTGAGACCCTTCTTCGCGACCACGATCCGGCGGCGCGTGCGCAGCAGTTCGAGTCGGGTCGGTCGGACGGTCTCGGCCGGCATCGTCGCTTGCGCTCGCCTACGCGGCGGGGGCCGCTCGCTTCGGCTTGTACTTCTCGATGAATTCCGGCCGGATCCGCTTCAGCTCCGAATCCGGGAAATCGGCGAGGATGTCCCATGCGATGGCAAGGCTCTCGTCGATCGTCCGGTCCTCGTCCGGTCGCTGGTTCACGAACTCGGCCTCGAACCGGTCGGCCGCCCTGAGGTAGAGTCGGTCGGTAGCGCTGAGCGCCTCCTCTCCCACGATCGCGGAGAGGGCCCGCTGGTCCTTCCCCGTCGCGTAGGCGGCGAAGAGCTGGTCGGAGACCCCGCGGTGGTCCTCGCGCGTTCGTCCCTTGCCGATCCCCTGGCCCATCAGGCGCGAGAGCGACGGCAGGATGTCGATCGGGGGGTAGACTCCGCGGCGTTGCAGGTCCCGGCTGATGTAGACCTGGCCTTCGGTGATGTAGCCGGTGAGGTCGGGGATCGGATGCGTCACGTCGTCCGCCGGCATCGTGAGGATGGGAAGCTGCGTGATCGACCCCTTGCGACCGTGGATCTTCCCGGCCCGCTCGTAGATGGTCGCGAGGTCGGTGTAGAGGTAGCCGGGGTAGCCCCGACGCCCGGGCACCTCTTCCCGGGCCGCGGCGACCTCGCGCAACGCCTCGCAGTAGTTCGTCATGTCCGTCAGGACGACCAGGATGTGGAGGTCGCGCTCGTACGCCAGGAATTCCGCCGCGGTGAGCGCCATGCGCGGCGTCACGACCCGTTCCATGGACGGGTCGGAGGAGAGGTTCAAGAAGACGACGGCGCGCTCGAGCGCCCCGGTCGACTCGAACTCCTTGAGGAAGAAGTTCGCCTCTTCGCTCGTGATGCCCATCGCGGCGAATACGACCGCGAACCCCTCGGAGGAATCGCGGAGCTTCGCCTGGCGGACGATCTGAGCGGCGATCTGGTTGTGCGGAAGGCCGGCCCCGGAGAAGATGGGAAGCTTCTGGCCGCGGACGAGCGTGTTGTTGACATCGATCGTGGAGATCCCGGTCTGGATGAACTCGCTCGGCTCTTCGCGCGAGTACGGGTTCATCGCGTTCCCGACGATCTCAAGCCGGGTCTCGCTCACGATCCGCGGACCGCCGTCCTTCGGCTCGCCGAGGCCGTTGAAGACCCGTCCGAGCATCTCGTCCGAGACAGGAAGCGTTGCGACCTCGCCGAGGAACTTCACGCTCGTCTTCTCGAGGTTGATGCCCATCGTCGGGCCGAAGACCTGGACGATCGCGAGGCCTTTCCTCGAGTCGAGGACCTGGCCCTGGCGGCGCTCTCCGGTCGGGAGCTGGATCTCGACGATCTCCCCGTAGGCGGCGTTCGCGATGTCTCGAACGAAGAGTAGCGGTCCCGCGACCCGGTCGATCGTTCGGTAGTCCACCGGAACGTCGACCGACCGCCGGGCCGAGCCCGCTTCCTTCGCGGCCATCAGGTCCCCCCCGCCGTGGCAGTGAGGGCGCCGACCGACAGGTCGGTCTCCCGTTCGAGTTCGCCGAATTGTTTCTCGGCTTCCGCTTCCGGGATCCACTTCATGCGCGAAAGCTTCGTTCTCACGGGAAGCTTCTGGAGCTGGGCGACGGTCGCGCCCTTGCCGATGGCCTCCTGCTCGAGGTCCCCGAATCGAAGGATCATTCGAAGCATCCGGGCCTGCTTCTGGATTGAGGTATAGGTGTCCACCTCGTCGTAGGCGCTCTGCTGGAGGTAGTCCTCCCGAAGCATCCGTGCAACATCCAGGACCGCCTTCTCTCGCTCGGGGAGTGCGTCGACTCCGACAAGTTGAACGATCTCCTGAAGCTCGGACTCTTTCTGCAACGTCTCGACGGCCTTCCGGCGAAGCGCCGTGAAGTCCTTCGACAGCGAGGAAGCGTACCACGGTTCTAGGTCGTCGGTGTAGAGCGAGTAGCTCTGGAGCCAGTTGACGGACGGGAAGTGCCGGCGCGAGGCGAGGGAGGCATCGAGCGCCCAGAAAACCCGCACGACACGCAGGGTGTTCTGGCTGACGGGCTCGGAGGTATCTCCACCGGGCGGCGAGACCGCGCCCACGACCGTGACCGAGCCGGTCCGGCCCTCGGGCGAGAGGGTGACGACGCGGCCCGCGCGCTCGTAGAACTCTGCGATACGACGACCGAGGTACGCTGGGTAGCCCTCCTCCCCGGGCATCTCCTCGAGGCGTCCCGAGATTTCGCGCATCGCCTCGGCCCAGCGACTGGTCGAATCGGCCATGAGCGCTACGTCGTAGCCCATGTCCCGGTAGTACTCCGCGATCGTGATCCCGGTGTAGACGCTCGCTTCTCGGGCGGCGACCGGCATGTTCGAGGTGTTCGCGATGAGGATGGTCCGCTCCATGAGCGGGCGCCCCGACTTCGGGTCTTGGAGTTTTGGGAACGTAGCGAGCACTTCGGTCATCTCGTTGCCGCGCTCGCCGCACCCGACGTAGACGACGATCTCCGAGTCGGCCCACTTAGCGAGCTGCTGCTGAATCACGGTGTTATGGAGCAGGATCCCCCCGTAGCCCCCTACGAAGTTGCTGCCGTATTCAGGCAAGGAAAAGTCGTAGACGTCGAAGGGGCCCTTCTCCTCAACGACTTCGACGACCTCATCGCAGTAGAGCCACTCCAGTAGGTCGCGTAAACGCGAGGCCACTGGCTCCAATGCGTCCAACGAGCCCAGGACTCCGTACCCGTCCATGAACCGAGAGAACATGGTGGCGCCCATTCGTTCCTCGTTTCCGACGTAGTTGTTTATTTGGATGCCCCTCTCAAGCAGCTGCGAGTAGCTGAAGTGTTCCCGGTAAAGTCTCTCGATAGTGGCGGGTGCTACTGGAACTAAGTCGTTTCCGGGGTACGGGATTTTCGTTCCGCTAACATAGCGTGTAATCTTAGCCAGCTTCTCCGTGTCGGATCCGATTGCGTCTGTCAGCTTCGAGAGATTGATGGCCCCATGCACAAAGACCCGGAAGTATTCGGTCCCATTGACGCGTTTGGGAGCGAGAGAGCAGGTAATGCCGAAACGGGAGAGCGCATATGCCAGGTCTACCTGGAGTCCCCGGCTTTTCGTGAAGAACTCAGCCTCCGATCTGGAAAAGCTTCCATCGCCAAGGTAGTAGCCTCGGAGGAACGCGGCGAGCGAGTCGCTGTCCGACGACAGCACCGCGCCGGGAATCCGCTTTTCGCCGGAACTCCTGCCGGTACCGAGTCGATCGAGAAGATCCACTAGGGACTTTCTCGAGATGCGCACATAGGGGCAGGCCCCCGGCCGACGATCGACCTTGCCTTCGACACCGAAGAGCTCTCTTGTGAGCTCGAGGTACCTATCGATGAGAGCCTCATCGGAGTTCGTGAACACGACCGTCCGCCCGTGGTTCACGCTTCCTTCAGAGACGAACAGCCCCAGAAACTCCCCGAACTCCGGCGACATGACCGTCGGAATACGAATCGGCTTGCCGTAAGGCTTGACTTCCGGAAGTGTAATGTGGAGTTGCCGCGGACTTGGATAGATTGGGGTCTTTCGAATCGAGGCCAAGTAATCGCCCGTTTTGAGATCCCGTGCCGCGGTCTCGCGCATCGATCCATCTGGTCCGAATGTGAAGAGCCGGTGCACCGGAGTGACGCGAACGGACTTTCCCGAGCGCGTGCGTACTCGCACGAGTGTGTCGCTCTTCCCCTTGTAAGCCAGCCATGATTTACTACGAACCAGGGCACTGCCAACTAGGGAACAGAACTCGACTGGGCGGCGGAGCTTGACCCATTCCTCGACACCATCGACCACGACGTTCCCGGAGCGCCGTGCCCTGCTGTACAGCTCCTCGATGTTCACAATCTCCCCTGTCCCCAAGAGGACCGGAGTGTCACCCGAAAGGCACTTCCCGGAGCCGAACGGTCCAGGTACGCATGCGGTCCCGCCTTTAGCCACCGGGTAAAAGCTATCGATGACGCGCTGACCGGTGATGAGCGGGATGTCGGGAGGGAGTTTCTGCGCGACCGGGCGCGGAATCCGGACAACCCACTTGTGGGTCAGAGTGAGGGGAACTGTGCCCGCACTGGTCTTCAACGAACCGATCCGGTCGCGGATCGTGTACTTTCCGCTCCTGAGGTCGGTGAGGGTCCCGCTGACCCCGGGTGGAACGAGGATCTTGTGCAAGATGAGCTGGGTTTCTTGGACCGTACCGAGAATGGCTCCGGGCGTTACCTCGCTGCCGACCTTCGCGGTGGCGGTGAACTCCCAGACGGCCTTTTCGTCGAGGGCGGGAGCGAAGGTTCCACGCGTGATGAAGTCCCCCACGCTCTTCTGAATGACGTCGAGCGGACGTTGGACGCCGTCGTAGATCGACTTGAGGAGCCCGGGTCCGAGCTCGACGCTGAGCGCCTGTCCGGTGGTTTCGACCGGGTCGCCCGGGCGGATGCCGGTCGTGTCCTCGTAGACTTGGACCGTCGCCGTCCCGCCCACGAGCCGGATGATCTCTCCCACGAGGCCGAGAGAACCGACGCGGACGACGTCGTACATCTTCGCGTCCACAAGCCCTTCGGCGATGACGACCGGACCGGATACCCGCGCGACGGATCCTGCCATCTTCCTTCCTCCGCTAGCCTGCGACCGAGAGCGTGACGCCGAGGACTCGCTTCGCGAGCGCCTCGATGCTCTCCACCTCGAACTCTCCGCTCGGGGTCGGAACGAAGACGACGAGCGGTGCTAAGGACGCGTCGGCGGCCGTTCGTTGCGCGTCCGAGAGTCGGGCCCGGATCGACTGTGTCGCGATGACGAGGGTGAACCCTCCGCCCATCGCCCGCTGGAACTCAGCGACCGAGTTCTCGGGTGTGACTTCGATGACGTCCTTCAGGCCGATCAAACGGAAGCCGATCGCAAGCTCGCGCTCCCCAACTACGACGGTACGCCCCGGTTCTTTCGTCGTCTCGGGCACGGTAGCGTCGGCGGGGTTCCGGGCTATTTAACGGCTGCCGGCACGCGACTGACGGCGGCCCTCCGACCGAAGGAACGAGGTTTGGTCGGGGGATGCAAGACGGGGGAAGGAGGGGAAAAGTCGATCGGGCTACTTGTAGACCGAGAAGTGCACGTGATTCTCGTCGTCGGTGATGAGAATGCATTCGCCTTCGCACTCGAAGAGGCACGCCTCGCACACGATGCATTCCGGACCGTTGACCGCGAGGGACTTCTCGCCCCGGAACTGGAATTTCGCCCCGATCGTCGGGTCGTCGACGACATCGGGCAGCTGGTCGCGGGGACGCAGCTCGAAGACGTTGACCGGGCACACGTCCCGGCAGTGAGCGCAGCCGGTGCACTTCGCGATGTCGATGTCTACCTGGACCACCGCGGCCTCTCCGCTCGCCCGAGCGAGACGGCCTATTAGGGTTTCGCGGGCGCAGATTTGCTACCCTTGGGCGCATGACGAGGATGTCGTCCCCGCGCGAGTTCCCGCTCGCCCACGAACGGATTCGCCTCAAGGTAGCGGGCTCCGCCCATCTCTTCTCGGATCGCTTCGGGGATCTCGACGCGCCCGTCATCGGTCTGATAGTTCTCGAGAATGGCGACCACCAGTCGGGGAAGAGCGGTTCCCGAGCCGTTGAGGGTGTGGACCGGCTCGGGGCGAGAGGATTGGTGACGGCGCCACCGGATGTTTGCGCGGACCGCCTGGTATGCCTCGAAGTTCGAGACGGAACTCACCTCGAGCCATCGCTTGCCTCCGGGCGCCCAGAGCTCGAGGTCGTAGCACTTCGCCGCCTTCTCCGAGAGGTCGCCCGCGCACAGGCTCACGGTACGGAACGGTAGGTCGAGTCGACGAAGGACCTCTTCGGCCTCGGTCCGCAGTTCCTCGAGCGCGTCGTACGAGGACTCGGGCGTGGTGAATTGGACGAGCTCGACCTTGTCAAACTGGTGGACCCGAGCGATCCCGCGCGTCTCCACCCCGTGGCTCCCCGCCTCCCGACGGAAGCACGGAGTGTACGAGAACAGCTTGATCGGTAGGTCCTCCGCGAGCAGGACCTCGTCCCGGAAGAGATTCGTGACCGGCACTTCGGCGGTCGGCACGAGCCAGAGGTCGTCGGGTTTCACTTGATAGGAGTCGTCGGCGAATTTGGGGAGTTGGCCGGTACCGACCATCGATTCGGTTCGCACGAGGATCGGCGGGGCGACTTCGAGGTAGCCGCGAGAACGGTGCAGCTCCCGCATAAAGCGAATGAGAGCGTACTCGAGGCGGGCGAGGTCGCCCCAGAGCACGTAGAACCCTTCGCCCGCGACCTTCACTCCCCGTTCCTCGTCGAGCAAGTTCAGGTCGTGACCGACCTCGTAATGCGGTCGGGGAGCCGCGGGCGCCGGTCGGCGGGGTTCGAAGCGCCCCACCTCCACGTTGTCGGCCGCTTCCTTCCCTGGGGGGACGCTCGCGTGCGGGATCTGGGGAAGGAGCAGGAGTCGCTGCCGGACCTCCTCATCGAGCGAGTCCGCTCGCGTCTCGAGCTCGTGGATACGGTCGCGAAGCTCGCCGAGCCGGACCCGTTCGGGGTCATCGGTGACGGCGGAGGTCTTCGTCGTTTCGGCACCTTTCCGGGCCCCGCGATTCCGCTCGGCGCGAAGGCGGTTCCCCTCCTCGCCGAGCGCTCGTCGCTCCTGGTCGAGCGCCAGCAGACGGTCGACCTGCCCGGGGTCGAGACCTCGCGCCGCCAGCCCGGCCCGCAGCGCATCCGCCGATTCCCGTACGAAGCTGATCGGGTACATGGGCGAACGTAGAATCCGGGTCCGCACCATAACCCTTCGCGTACGCTGAATCCTGCCGACCGGTGCCGGATTCCACTGAGGCGCAATCTTTACCGGCCGGGAGGGCGTCGGGTCCGGCAAGAACTCGGATGAGCGACATCCTGCTCGGGACGAGCGGCTGGGATTACCCGGAGTGGGCGGGCCGCGTTTACCCACCCCGCGGAGCGAGCGACAAGCTCCGGTACTACGCCGGCCTCTTCCCGATCGTGGAGGTGAACTCGACGTTCTACCGTCTCCCTCCCCCCTCGGTGGCGGCGTCGTGGGTCAAGCGCACTCCGGCCGGTTTCCGCTTCGCCGCGAAGTTCCCGCAGACGATCACCCACGACCTGAGGCTCGTCCGTACGGAGGAGGAGCTCGCCCGGTTCCTCGCGGTCCTGAAGCCGATCCGGGACGCCGGGAAATTCGCGGCGGCGCTCCTGCAGCTCCCCCCGTCGTTGCCGTTCGAGCTCACGACCGTCCGCCGCTTTTACGAGACGCTCCCCCGGGACCTACCGGTCGCGGTGGAATTCCGCGAGCGCTCCTGGCTCGTTCCGGAATCGGTGGAGCTACTGCGGGAGTTCGGGTTGGCCCATGTCACCGTGGACGGCCCGCACCTTCCGGCCGCGCTCGAGGTGACCGCGCCGTTCGCCTACATCCGCTGGCACGGACACGGGAGCCCGCTCTGGTACGATTACACGTACTCCGCGGCCGAGCTCGCCGAGTGGGTGCCTCGGGTGCGATCCTTGACCGAGAAGGTGGCTACCGTCTACGGGTTCTTCAACAACCATTTCCGGGGCGACGCGGCGGTGAACTGCCGCACCCTTTCCGAGGAGCTCGGCCTCGCTCCTCCGCTGCGTCGCGGACGCCTTGACGCGTAGCGGACTGCGGAAGTAGGTGTTCGGGGCCGCCGGTGGCCCTCTTACGTTCCGGGGTCCGGGGTGAACATTCTTCCCGCGGCGCCGCACCTTACCCACGACACACGCCGCGCATCGCGGAGACAGGGGACATTGCGGTGGCCAACGGAGATTCCGAGGCGGCCGCGTTCCGAATGGTGAGGACCGAGGTCCCTGAGGAACAGGAGGCGTCCGGGCTCGTGGCCGTATTGACTATCGCTCCGGACGTGGCGTTCACGGTGGCATTGAACTCGGCCCCGGTTCCCGACGCGGACGAGCTCAGCGGACACGTGCTGTAGAGGATCGACCATTCGGGTCCCAGGCGGTGGCCCCCGGCCGCGTGCGCTCCGAGGAGCGCGTAGTCCGCGGAGGCGTTCGCGTGGGCCGAAAGGAAGACCTGCACTTCGGCCGCCACGGCCTCCACCGCTCGGGAGCTGTCCATGACGTTCCCCGGGACGGGGGTGACCTCTTGGGCGGCCAGGGCACAAGTGAAACCGGTCACGGTCCCGAGGACGGTCCCCTGGCCCTCGATGACCGAGACGAGCGCAATCGTATCTTGGGAATTTGAGTAGCCAAATTCCCAGGCGGGGGAGGCGCCCGACGATCGGTTGCCGGTGTCCCCTGGCACGGTGAGGCTGGTCAGAACGACTGCCGGTGTGAACGCGCAGCCGATGCTAGTGAGCGCCGTCGTGTTCAGCGGGAAGGATTCGGACACGGGTGAGACGAGGCCGGTCGCCAACAGTAGGGTCCAACCGCCCCCCTCGAAGTGCGACGCCGCGCCGTCCGCGACCGGTCGGGCCCCGGAGTAGGTGAGGTCGGTCCCTGTTGCTCCGGGGCTCGACCCGGTGGACCTCGTCAGGAGGGGCACAACGAAGACCGCGACCAACAGCACGGCGATCGCGAGGACGACGACGACTGCCACGTAGCGCCTTATCCGGCCTGGCGAGCGTGAGCGTCGAGGGGCCGCTTCGTTCCTCCGTCCCGGGTCCGCGGGCGGGGCAGCCTCTGTCGTGGTGGAGAGCGAGGGGGACGACACGTACGCCTCGGTCAGAGACCACGTCGAGCGTGTCCGATAAGCCTAGTGTCCCCCCCGGGTCGCGAACATTCATGAAACCCCTCGTTCTCGGGTCCGTTTCAACGCCTCCCGAGCCGCCGCTTTAGAGCGGCCCGGCGAATGTTTTCCTGGATCGATCGATCATGGTCGACGCACTCCTTACCGAGCCCGCGCTCGCACCGGAGGACCTCCTCATCGAGGAGACCTTCCGGCCCGAGCCAAGGTCGCCGTTCCCGTCCTCCCCGCCGGCCCGCCCGAAGCTCGCCCCGCACCCTCGGCGGACCCGCGTTGTTCCCCTCCTTCCCTCGGAGCCGGCGCTCTTTCCCTGGCTCGCGCGTCGGTTCGCGCCCGGCGAGGCGACCGTCTGGACCGGCCCGTCCGTCGCGGTCGAGCCGGTCCTCGAGCTCCTGTACGCCGGCAGCGCGCTCGCCCGGGGCCGGATCTCGCTCCTCGAGGGAGCGAACCGGTTCCATCCGTACCGCATCGGCGAGCTCGGCCGTGCGTTCGGAGTCGATGCGACCGAGACGCTGCGCCGGATCCGACTCGCCCGGGCGTTCACCGCCTACCAGATGGTCGCTCTCGTGGAGGGATGGGCTCGGGAGGTCCGCCGCCACCGGCCGACCCTGCTCGTCGGGCATAGCCTGCCGACCCTCTTCGCGGACGTAGAGATTCCCGACGAGGAGCGCTCCGCGCTCCTCGGCCACGTCGCGCGGACCCTCGCCGTGCTCGCTCGCGAGGTCCGCGTACCGCTCCTGCTCACGCTCGACCCGGACGGGTTCGGGCGGTTCCGCGCGCTCGCCGACGAAGGACCGCCCTGGTCCGACCTCGTCACGTTCGCCCGGGGTCCCGGGACCCTTCGGCTGCGCGCGCTGAGGGACGATGCCCGGGTCGCCCTCGGTACCGCGCCCGGCCGGGCAGACCGGCATGGAAGCGTTCGGCGGAGAGTTCGCCGAGGAGGTGATCGCGTGGGACGTACCGCCCCGACCTACCGCCAGGCGCTCGAGGAACGGATGAAACGCTGGGACGAGTTCGCCCGGCTGCTCACGAACCCGGAGGAGCGCGCCGCGTTCGAGATGGTCCGGACGGGAGCTCGTCGCTACGTCGCGCAGGCGACGTACGTCGGAAGCCCGGACCTCCTCGAATCGATCCTCCTCTCCGTCCTCACCGACCTCGCGGTCCGGGTCCGGGCCGAGACAGCGGCGCCGACCGCTCGTCGTTGACGATGGCGGCGGCGACGCCGACGTCGAAACCGGACGGCTGGCTCCTCGACATCACCGAGAGCGACGACGGCCGTTCGGTCGTCCTCTGGGTGAAGGAGCGGCGGACCGGTCGCGTGCGACGGACCGCGGTCGAGTACCGTCCTCCCTTCCTCGTCGCTGGAACGCGGCCCGACCTCTCCCTCCTCGCCCGCCGTCTCCGGGACCACCCCGACGTCCACTCGGTCACGCTCGGTTCCGGGCGTCCGTCGCTCTTCGACCGCCGGAACCGCCCCGTCCTCTCGGTCGTTCCCCAGCGAAACCCGGTGCGCCGTACCCTCGCCGCGGGCGTCGATGCGCTCGGAGGATACGAGCGGTTCTCGCTCTACGACGTCGACCTGGGCCCTCCGCAGCTCTACCACCTCGCGCACGAGCTCTACCCGTTCGCTCCCGTGACCGGCCGGGCGCCGTCGCTCCGGGCGACCGAGCCTCCCGAGACGATCGACTACGCGTCCCCGCCCCTGCGCGTCGCCCGGCTCGAGGTCCATCTCGCCGGGGAGCGTCGGGGCCGCATCCCACCCCCGGACGGGCGCATCGGAGCGGTCCGTCTCGGCGACGCGACGATCGAAGGCCCCGAGGAGGAAGTCCTGCGGGCGCTCGTGGACGAGCTCGCGCGCAGCGACCCGGACGTTCTCCTCACGGAGGGCGGCGACTCGTTCGACCTCCCGTGGCTCTACCGACGCGCCGCGGCGTGCGGTCTCTCGCCCGAAGAGTTCCCGCTCGGGCGCGAGCGCGTGCCGTTCCGACCGAGCCGCCCGGCCCGTTCGTTCGAGTCGTACGGTCGGGTGCTCTACCGGTCCGCGTCGTACCCGCTCCCCGGACGGTTCCACGTCGACCGGGAGAATTCGTTCCTCTACGACGACGCGGAGATCGCCGGTCTCGTCGACGCGGCCCGCCTCTCGCGCCTCTCGCTCGCGACGGTCGTCCGTCAGTCACCGGGAACGTGCTTCACCGCGATGGAGATGGCGCACGCGCTCGAGCTCGGGGCGCACGTTCCCTGGAAGAAGAACCGGCCCGAGGGGTTCCGGCGCGCCGACCATCTGGTCGCCGCCGACCGCGGCGGGGTGATCTTCCTCCCACCGGTCGGCGTCCACGACCACGTGGACGAGTTCGACTTCGCGAGCCTCTTTCCGAACATCATGGTCACGAAGAACCTCTCGGCGGAGACGCTCGAGTGCCGGTGCTGCCCCACGAGCCCGCTCCGCGCCCCCGGCCTTGGTTATCGCTCCTGCACGCGTCGGGTCGGGCTGATCCCCCGCACCCTCGCGCCGCTCATCGAGCGCCGCCTCGCCTACAAGGCCGCGTTGAAGCGCCCGGGCGTCGCCCCCGAGGAGAGGACCCGCCTGAAGCGTCGGGTGAAGATGCTGAAATGGATCCTCGTCACCGCGTTCGGCTACCAGGGGTACCGCAACGCCCGGTTCGGTCGGATCGAGTGCCACGAGGCGATCAACGCCTACGCGCGCGAGCTCATCGCCCGGCTCGTCCCCGAGTCGGAACGCGCGGGCTACTCGGTCGTGCACGGGATCGTCGATTCGCTCTGGCTGCGGCCCCTCGACCCGGACCATCCTCCGGACCCGGAGGCGTTCGCCCTTCGGATGAGCCAGCGGTTCGGTCTTCCGCTGGGGTACGAAGGGCGGTACCGCTGGATCGTCTTTCTGCCGGCGGTGACACACGGTCTCGGGGTGCCGAACCGCTACTACGGCTACTACGAGCACGGGGAGTTCAAGCTCCGCGGGATCGGCGCCCGTCGGCACGATACGACCGGGCTCGTCCGACGGTTCGAGGCGGAGGTGCTCGCGCTCTTCCGCACGGCCCGGGACGCGGAGGGGGTCCGGGCCCTTCTCCCTCGAGCCCTCGCGCGCGCCGACCTTTTCGCGGCCGAGGTCCGTTCGGGGTCGTGGCCCGTCGACGAGCTCCTGATCGCGCACCGGATCGGCCAGGCGCCCGAGGCGTTCGTCACGTTCACCGATTCGGTGGCCGCGCTGCGGCAACTGAAGGAGGCGGGAGCGGTCCGGGGACCCGGGGAGAAGGTACGGTTCGTCATCCTCGACCGAAGGAGCCGTTCCTACGTGCATCGGGTGCGGCCGGCGGAACTTCTCGAGGGGAACGAACGGTACGACGCCGGGGCCTACCTCGAGATCCTCGCCCGGTCCGCGGAGACCCTGCTCGCTCCGCTCGGGGTCGACCGGGCCGGAATGCGCGCCCGCTGGGGCGCGGAACCCGCCCCCGAGCGCGACGAGTACCGCTCGCCGGAATCGCTCGGTCAGTCCCGGCTCGAGGTCGGCACGGCCACGAGCAGATATTAGCACCTGAATCGGTGGAGCGCCCGTGGTGGCTCGCGCCCGCCGTTCGCCCGGCAAGAACACCGCCCGCCGCGCTCCGTCCGCGGCCTCCGACGCGCCGACCCCTTCCGAGCGCGCGGCCTCGATCCGGGACCACGTGCGTCACGGCGAGGTCCGGGACCTCGGTCCCCTCTTCGTCGCGTTGAGCGACCCGGTGCCGGGGTACGCGAGACGGCCGCGGTCGCGCTCGGGATCCTGAAGGACCCGAGGACCGGTACGACCCTCGCGACCGCCGTCAACGACCCGGAACCGACGGTCCGGGCAGCGGTGGTCGAAGCGCTCGGCGCCGTCGGCCGGATCGAAAGCCGGGACGCGGTGGAACGGGCGCTCGACGACTCGGTCGCCGAGGTACGAACCAAGGCGGCGCTCGCGCTCGCCGCGCTGGAAGATGCTCGGTCGATCTCCGCGCTCGACCGGAAGACCGACGACCCTGCGACCGAGGTGCGCCAAGCGGTCGCGATCGCGCTCGGCCAGATCGCGCCGGAAGAGGCGTTCGTCTCCCTCGAACGCATGCTCCACGACCCGGTCGACCGGGTTCGCCGGGAGGCAGTGCTCGCCATCGGCCGGTCGCCGAACCCCGAGCGGCTGTCCGCGGTTCGGGAATCTCTTCACGACCCCGCACGTCGGGTCCGGGTCGCGGCCGCCGTCGTCCTCGGTCGCCACCGGGACCGAGCGAGCGTGCCGCTGCTTCTCCACCTGCTCGCCGGCCCCGAAACCTGGGAGAAACCCGCGGTCCTCGTCGCGCTGGGTCGGATCGGGGACCCGGTCGCCGCTCCGGCCCTCGTCGTCTGGGCCGAGCACCCGGCGCACTGGGTCCGGGTCTGTGCCGTCCACGCTCTCGGTGAACTCGCGGCCCCGGAATCCCGGTCGGTCGCGCAGCGCCACTTGCACGACCCCTACTGGTCGGTTCGGGGGGCGGCGGCGGTCGCGCTCGGCACCGTCGGCACGTCGGACGACCTCGCCGCCCTTCTCGACGCCCTGCGGGACGAGCATCCCTGGCCGCGACGCGGCGCCGCCTACGCCCTCGGTCGGCTCGGACTGACCGAGGCATCTCCCCGGCTTCGAGACAGCCTCCGCGACCCGGCCCCCGAGGTTCGCCTCGCCGCGGTCTGGGCGCTCGGGACCCTGCGGGACGACGGAGCCCGCGACGACCTCGTCCGCCTCCTCTATCAGACCCGACCCACCGGAAACGGGGCCGCCGAGCCCGAGACCCCGGGGGACGGACGGTCCGCTCCGGACGCAGAGAGCCGCCTCTTCGACGCCGTGGTCCAGGCCCTCGGTCGGCTCTCGCACGACCTCCCGGACCCTCTCATCGAGCGGTCGCTCGTGGACGCTCGGGACCGCCTGAGCGAGGAGGAGCTCGACCGCCTCGCTCGCCTCCCGCTCCCCGAGGTCCGGACCGACCTGCCCGCGCCCACCCTGCGCGCGCTCTTCGAGACCGCCCTTCCGTCCTCGGCGGATGACGAGGACGTCGGATGATCCGAGACGTGCGCCGGGCGGACGCCCCGCGCCTCTTCGAGCTGATGGAACGGAATTTCCCCGAGGAGTCCGCCCTCCTCGGGAATCGTCCCGAGGGATTCGAGGAGGTGGTCCGACGGGTGTTCCGGTGGGACCGGCGATTGATCCTCGGGCTGCTGCGGCTGCTTGGTCGGCCGATCTTCCGCTTCCTGGTCGTGGAGGTCGACGGTCAGCTGGTCGCGACGACGCTGCTCACGTTCCCTCGGGTCTCCGCCTACGTCAGCAACGTCGTCGTCGACCCGGCGCACCGACGCCGGGGATACGCGAAGAGCCTCCTCGAGGAGGCACGACAGGCTGCGAAGCGCGCGGGCCGGCAGTACCTGGCGCTTGACGTCCTCGACACCAACACCGGCGCACGGGCGCTGTATGAATCGATCGGGTACCGAGCGCTCCGGGCGAAGAGCCACATGGTCCTCGATCCGACCGGCCCGCTCGGACCGTCCCGGAGGGCGAATCCGGCGATCCGCCCCTTTCGCCGAACGGACGCGAGAGCGCTGGCCGCCCTCGTCCGCGAGCAGACCCCGGAGGCGGTCGAGGCCGTCCTCCCCACGGGAGAAAGCGCGTTCGCCACATCGGGATTCACGAACCGTATCCTCGCTTCGGAGGAGGCCGCGTGGGTCATCGACCGCGGCGCCGGCGCCGAAGGGCACGTCGCCGCGACCGTTTCCGCGGCGACCACCGCCGCCCACATGACCGCTCCCGTCCTCTCCTCGTCGTTGGACGTCGCGCTCGGGGAGACGCTCGTGCGAACGGCGACCGCCTGGTGCGCGGCCCGGCAAGCTCCCCGGATCCTGAGCTTGGTCGCCGAGCACAACATGGGCGGTCGGACCGCCCTCGAGGCCGTGGGGTTCCGTCATGCGCTCTCGACACACACGCTCTACCGACCCGTCGACTGACCGCCCCTCCGCCGGGCGCGGTGTCGACGTCTATCTCCTCCCGGCCGTCGTCGGCGGCGGGCTCGGAGACATCGAAGAGGTTCTCGCAGCCGGGCGACATCTCGCGAGGGCCGGGTTCCCCCTATTCTTGTACCGCCGAACCGGACACCCGCTCCCCGCGAGCGTGGACGGACCGTGGGAATGGCCACCGGTGGAGCGGAGGACCCGGATCGCTCGCCGTTCGCGCGCCGCGCTCACGGTCGCCCCTTCCTGGGGCGTGAGCGCCGGTCCTCAGCCGGCCGGTCCCCTTCGGCCGAGGCGGCCCGTGGGAGGCCGAGGCAAGGGTCATCGAACGCAACTATGGCCCCGAGCGGACCTTGCACGTGAGCCTCGAAGAGTTCGCACGAACCCTTCCCAGTTCGACCGAGACTCGCGAGCGGTTCCGCGAGGGAGGGGTTCCGGCCCGGGCGCTCGGAGCGCGGGTCCGTACGGCCCGGGCCACGAAGGAGGTGGAGACCTTCCGGACCGCGTTCCGCGTCTTCCGAGGTTTTGACCGGCCGAACGTTCTGCACCTGTTCGCGACGTTCCGTCCGGACCTCCGCTTCGGACGCGAGTTCCCCGAGGCGGTTCAGACCGGACCACTGAGTTCGGGCCACGCGCGCACTGCCCGGCCACCCTCCCGAGGTCCGCGGCGGCGCGAATGGGTCTGGTACGCGAGCCCCTCGAGCGCGGAACGGATCGCCCCCGAGGTCCTCGACGGACTTCGCGGCACTCGGCCGCCGGTGAGACTCTACGTCCGGTCGCCTCGTCCCTGGCGGAGCGTCGAGGGTCGGTCGGGAATCCGATTGGTCACCGAACCGCTCCCCCCGCGGGAGTGGCGTTCGCATTTCCGGCAGGCCGAGCTGCGGGTCGTGACGGGAAGCCGCACGCTGCTCGAAGCGATGGAGGTGGGCGGGCCGTTCCTCTACTTCAACGGGGTCCTGGGCCGCGGAGCGGGCCGACGGGGGCATCGACCCGAGAAGATCCGCGCGTGGCTCGACCTCGCCCGACGCGCGGGAGTATCGAGAGCACTTCGGGCCGACCTCGCCGACTTCGCCCGCGGTCGACGCGTCACCGAGGTCGTCCGCCGGGCTGTCCGACAGGCGGACGGATGGCGTCGATTCCCCGAAGCCCTGGGGGCCCGCGGCTTCCCGGCCGGGCGCGACGACGCGGGGCGCGTGCTCGTCGCGGTCGCCCGCGAACTCGCGCGTCCCGACGCTCGCGCTTCTCGCATCGTGGCTTTCTGGCGCCGTTCGAATCCTTAATCGGGACCGTCCTCACATCCCCGGTCGACATGGCTTCCGACGAGGCGACACCTCCGGCGGTGGCCCGCGCGCTGGTCGGCAGCGCGCTGGGCGTGCGCCGAGACGAGCACGTGGTCGTCGCGAGCTGGAACCACACGCTTCCGTGGGCGACCGCGTGCGTCACCGAGGCCCGCCGCATCGGGGCCCGGGCCGTCCTTCTCCTCGAGGACGAAGGAGCGTTCTGGCACAGCGTCGATGGCTCAGCGGCCTCGCGCCGTTGGGCCGGCCTCTCGCGACCCGTGCGCTCCGCGCTGGAGCGCGCGGATGCGCTCGTCTACTTTCCCGGGCCGGCCGACCGGCCCCGGCTTCACGCGCTGCCGCCCCACCTCCTCGCCCCGTTCCTCGGCGCCGACGACGAGTGGCTCGCGGCGGCCCGCGGGGCGCGTCTCCGGGCGGTCCGATGCCTGCTCGGCTACGCGTCGGATGCGCAGGCCGATCATTGGGGGGTCCCGGGGGCGATGTGGCGCAGCCAGCTGATCCGCGGGATCACCGACGTCGACTACGGCACGCTCCGAAAGGACGGACGCCGAGCCGAGCGCCTCCTTCTCGAAGGCCGCGAGCTGCGGCTCACGGCTGCGAACGGGACCGACCTCAAGCTGCGTCTGCGGGGACGGAGGCCGTGGGTGGATGACGGCTCGGTCGACGCGGACGACCGACGACGCGGTCGCGTGATGTCGGCCGCGCCCGCGGGTTCCGTGGTGGTCGCAATCGACGAAACGTCGGCGGAAGGCATGGCGGTCGCCAACCGCCCGAGCTTCCTCTCCCCCGGCCGCGTCGAGGGAGGCCAGTGGGAGGTCCAGGGAGGCCGGCTCCGCAATTACTGGTACACGGAAGGCGGAGAGGCGTTCGAGACCGAGTTCGCGCGAGCCCCGCGGGGGCGGGAGACGGTCGCGCTGTTCGCCCTCGGCCTCAACTCGGCCCTGCCGCCCGGCGTCCCCCAGGCCGAGGACCAGGAGGCCGGCACCGTCACCCTCGCGGTGGGCGGCAACACGCTCTACGGGGGTCGGAACCGATGCCGGTTCTTGTCGTGGATCACGATTGGGGAGGCGACGGTCGCCGTTGACGGAGCGCCGCTCTGCGACCGCGGCAAGGTCCTCTAGGCCCGGCCGGCGGGCACGCCGCGGGTTCTTCGACCGACCCGCGGCCCGGCTCGCCCGGGCCCTGCTCGGGTCGACGTTCACGACACGGTGGGGAAGAAAAGTCCGCGAGGTGCGCATCGTGGAGACCGAGGCCTACGTGCGCGGCGACCCGGCGAGCCACGCGTTCCGAGGTCCGACGCGTCGCAACCGGTCGATGTTCGCCCGACCCGGTACCCTCTACGTCTATCGGATCCACCAGGTCGTCTGCGCGAACCTGGTGGCCCGACGTGGCGAAGCGGTGCTCCTCCGGGCCGGAGCCGCCGTGGGCGAGGAATCGGTGGTCGCATCGGGTCCCGGGCGTCTGTGTCGATTTCTCGGGGTCGTTCTCGCGGACGATGGCCAGGATGTAGTTCGGGGAGAACGATTCACGGTCCGTGTCCCGCGCCATCGGACCGGAGCGGTCCGGGTCGGCCCTCGGGTAGGGATCCGGAAGGCCGTCGGCCGTCCCCTGCGCTTTGCGCTGGAAAACGAGCCCGCGGTCTCCCGGCCCCGGCTCCGCGCCGCTACTTCAGCTTCTTCCAGTCGTAGCCGCGCCGTCGGGCCGTATTCCCGAACCCGCAGGACGAACAGACGTTCTTCTGCCGGTGGTAGGAGTGCCGGCCGCAGCGGCGGCAGATGATATGGACGATCTTCCCTCCGCGTCGTGACGGTGTTCCCTTTCCCATGTTCGTCTCCCTACGGCGAGATGTAGATGATCGAGTCGCCGCGCACGAGCGTGAGACCCGAGCGCGCCGTCACCACGTCCTTCACGACCTCCTCGGCCGAGGAGAGGACGAGGTTCAAGTGCTGGTCGAAGGCATCGAGCGTCCCCCGGAACGAGCGTCCGCCCTTGAGTTCCACAAGGACCCGTTTGTGCAGGCTTTGCTGCAGGGCATCGAGCGGCTTCATGGCGAGGGAGCGGAGCACGTTGGGAGGGCTTCTTAACGATTGGGGCCGACGTTCCTCGTCCGCCTCGCGACCGTCACGGGGCCGAGAGCGGCGAGGAGTTCGAGTCCCCCGTCGGGAGGGGCCGGGGTCGGGTGCGCGGCCGCGACGAGCGCGCGGAGCGACACGACCAACGAGGCCGGTGGGGGCCGACCGCGCAGGGTCCGGAACCGGTCCGGCATGGCCATCGGGAACGCCCGAGTAAAGAAGGGGCGTTCGATTTCCCCCACGGCCTCGTGGCGTTCCACGAGTCCCGCCGGACGGTGCGGCCAGTCGCCTCGGGCACGGCGGGTCCGTTCCCGAACGGTCGTTTCGAGATAGACGCTGAGGTCCGGAATGCCGAGGACCTGCTGGCGGAACAACCCGCTCGCCTTCCGCTCGGTCGCCCGGACGACCGAGACGGGCGCACGGCCGAGGGCGGCGAGCCCGCGCGTGTAGGTCACGGGTCCGAGGAAGCCGGTGTCGGCGAGGACCGTGCGACCCCGGGCGCACGCTCGCCGCGCTTCCGCGTAGCGACGGACCTCCTCGGCGAGCAGCTGCTCTTCCAGAAGAAGGAGTTCTCGGGGGGAACCGACCTCGAGAGGAGGAGGCGGGTCGAGGCGGTCGTAGGCCTCCGCGAGCGGCATCCAGCCGAGAGTCCGGCTCGCGAGCCTCACGAGCGTCGTTTTCCCGGCGGCGCTCCGCCCCTCGACCGCGATGAGCCTCCCTCGAAGGGCCATGAGCGTTCCGAGCCGATAATCTCCCGACAGAGGAAAACCGTACCGTTGCCCTCCACCGTCCTTTTCTCGCCGCGTTCTCATCCCGGCCTCCGTGTCCGCCCCGTCCCCGCTCCCCAATGGCCGGCCCCGCCACCCGGCCCGGGTCCTCGAAGTGGAGACCCTCGCGGAGATCGCTCGCGAGGTCGAGCGAACGGAGAGCGACCCCGAGGGGGTCGGGATCATGACTCGGAAGGGACGGATCTATCCGGTCCGTCTCGACGGCATCTCGCTCAAGGCCGCCCCGCTCCTCAAACAGGAGACGCTCTCCGTCGGAGGCGACTCCGCGCACGCACGGGGGATCGCGGACCACTCGGTCGCGACGACGTCGGTTGTCATCTTGGCCACGTGGGGCCAGTACCAACGACTCCTCCCGAAGCTCCGCCGTCAACCGTTCCGTCTCACCGAGACGGCGGAGGAGATCGACCATGCCCTGCGCTCCTACGTCGCCCACTCCCCGCGAACGATCCGCGGACCGCACCGCGAGTTCGTGGTCGGAGACCATCCTCGCGTGATGGGCGTCCTCAACGTGACGCCCGATTCGTTCTCCGACGGAGGGCAACACCTCGAGCCGGCCGAAGCGCTCGCGCACGCGGAACGGATGGTCACCGAGGGGGCCGACCTCCTCGACATCGGAGGCGAATCGACCCGACCCGGAGCGACTCCGGTCTCGCCCGACGCCGAGTGGGCCCGGATCGCGCCCGTTCTCTCGGGTCTCGCGGGCCGGATCTCGGTACCGGTTTCGGTCGATACGCGCCATCCCGAGGTGGCCCAGAAGGCGGTCGACGCGGGCGCGGACCTCATCAACGATGTCGAAGGACTTCGCTCCGAGGCAATGCGCCGGACGGTCGCGAAGAGCGGGGCCGCGGTCATCGCGATGCACATGCGCGGGACGCCCGCCACGATGCAGACGAATCTCGTGTATTCCGAAGTGCGGGCGGAGGTGTTCTCGAGCCTCGCCGCGGCCACCGACCGAGCGGTCGCCGACGGAGTGCCCGCCGAGAAGATCCTCATCGACCCCGGCCTCGGGTTCGGCAAGTCGGCCGAGCAATCGCTCGATCTCCTCGTCCACGTCGGCGAGTTCCGCAGCCTGGGTTACCCGGTCGTCATCGGGGCGTCCCGCAAATCGTTCCTCGGCTGGGCGCTCGGTTCGGACGACCCCGCGTACCGGCTCGAGGGGGGAATCGCCGCGGCCGTGGTGGCGGCCGAGCGGGGGGTCGCCGTCGTGCGGACCCACGATGTCGGCGCCACCGTGCGCGCGCTCGCGCTCGTGCGGGCGGCCCAGAAGTTCGCGAACGCGCCGCCGGCCGCCCCGCACGACCTGACGGGGTCTGAGCCCGACGCGTAACTTAGCTTCCGGAGAGCGGCGTCCCGTCGTCCGCGACGTCGGTCTCGAGGATCAGGGAGCCCACGTAGTCGCACTTCTGGCAGTGGTAGACCTGGCCGATGATCGACCCGGCCACCATCGAGATCCGGATCGAACCGCACTTCGGGCAGAGGAGGACGGTCTTACCCCGCTTCGGGCGGCGCCGCACCGTCGTCCTCCGTGTCGTCCTCGGAGTCGTCGTCCTCGCCCGGCTTCTTCTCGGGCTCCTCGGTCTCGTCCTCTTCGTCGGTCTCGGGTTCGTCCGCCGGCGGCTCGGGAATCCCGGGACCGTTTTCGCTCGGGGCGGCCTTGTCCGACGTCGCTTCGGCGCCGTTCGTCTCGATCGGAGGCTCGAGGATCACGGCATCGCGGACCGTGTCGCCCTCGTCGAGGCGGATCACCCGGACGCCGAGCGTATTGCGGGCCTGCGAACGGATTCCCTTCACCGCCATGCGGATGGTGATGCCGTGTTGGGTCGTCACGAGCACTTCCGAGGCGTCGGTGGTGGGAAGGACGGCGACCACCGACCCGTTCCGGCCGCCGGTCTTGATCGTCCGTACGCCCTTCGCGCCGCGCCGGGTCCGGCGGTAATCGGCGGTCGGACTGCGTTTGCCGTAGCCGGTGGTGGTGAGAGAGAGCAGCATTGGGAACCGCTCGCTGACGATCGCCATCGCGACCACGCGGTCCTCTTTCGCCGCGGAGAGGCGGACGCCGATGACCCCGTAGGTGGCGCGTCCCATCGGACGCACCTCCGAGAGCGGGAACCGTACGAGCTGGCCCGCGAGGGTCGCCAGCACGACCTCGGTCGCCTCGCTCGTTACGAGGACGACGTCCACGAGCTCGTCTCCTTCCTCGAGGAGTACCGCCTGGATCCCGTTCGTCCGGATGTTCTGGTACTGGTCGAGGGTCGTGCGCTTCACGAGGCCCCGACGGGTCGCGAAGACGAGGGAACCCTCCGTCGCGAGGTCGCGCAGCGGAAGCAGGGTCTGGACGCGTTCCCCGTCCTTGAGCTTGGGCAGGAGGTTGATCACCGCCTTCCCCTTCGAGTGGCGGCTGCCTTCGGGCAGCTCGTAGGCCTTGAGCCGGTAGACCCGGCCCAGGTTCGTGAGGAAGAGCACGTCGTCGTGCGTCCGCGTCACGAACGTGCGGATGACGAAGTCCTCCTCCTTCGTCTCCATCTGGATCAGCCCTCGGCCGCCGCGCCGCTGCCGCCGGTACTGGTCGAGCGGCAGGCGCTTCACGTAGCCGTCCCGGGTGACGAGGACGACCACGTCCATGTCGGGGATCAGGTCCTCGAGCGTGCGCTCCGTGAACGCGGGGACGATCCGCGTGCGGCGCGGGTCGCCGAAGCGTTTCTTCAACTCCGCGAGCTCGTCCGCGATGAGCTGGTCGAGGAGTTTCGGCGAGGCGAGGATCGCCTTCAAGTGCTTCGCGAGCGCCTCCTTCTCTGCCTTCTCCTTCTCGACCGCCTCGCGCTCGAGCGCGGTGAGGCGAGCGAGGCGCATGTCGAGGATCGCCTTCGCCTGCTCGCTCGAGAGCAGGAACTTTCCCATCAGGTTGGTCTCCGCGACCGCGACATCCTTCGAGCGGCGGATGATCCGGATCACCTCGTCGATGTGGTCGATCGCGGTGAGGAACCCTTCGAGCAGATGGAGGCGCTCCTCGGTCTTCCTCAGGTCGAACTTCGTTCGCCGGGTGAGGATCGTCCGGCGGTGGTCGAGGTGCAGGGCGAGCAGTTCGAGGAGCGAAAGGACCCTCGGGTGGCCCTCGACGAGACAGAGGTTGATGACGCCGAAGCTGGTCTCGAGCGGCGTGTGCTCGTAGAGCCGATTGAGGACGATCTCGGAGGGAGCGTCCCGACGGAGCTCGAGCACCACGCTCGTACCGTGTCGGTCGGACTCGTCGCGCAGGTCGGTGATCCCGTCGATGCGCTTTCCCTTCACGAGGTCGGCGATCAGCTCGAGGAGGGCCGCCTTGTTGACCTCGTACGGGGTCTCGGTGATGACGATCTCGTCCTTTCCACCGCGTTCCCGAATCTCCGTGGAGCCGCGGAGATGGATCATGCCGCGCCCGGTCTCGTAGGCCTCTCGAACTCCCTCGGTCGAGAGGTAGCCGCCCGTCGGGAAATCCGGGCCCGGGAGAATCTTCATCACGTCGTCCAACGACGCGTCGGGGTGCGCGAGGACGAGGAGGAGCGCGTCCGCGACCTCGCCCAGGTTGTGCGGCGGCATGTTGGTCGCCATGCCGACCGCGATCCCGGCGGAGCCGTTGACCAGGAGATTGGGTACCTTCGAGGGAAGCAAGAGCGGTTCCTTGAGGGTGCCGTCGAAATTGTCGATCCACTCGACCGTCTCCTTCTCGATGTCGAGGAGGAGCTCCTCCGCGATCGCCGAAAGGCGGGCCTCGGTGTAGCGCATCGCGGCCGGGGAGTCGCCGTCGATCGAACCGAAGTTCCCTTGGCCCTCGATGAGCGGATAGCGAAGGCTGAACGACTGCGCCATCCGGACGAGCGCGTCGTAGACGGCCATGTCGCCGTGCGGATGGTATTTCCCGAGCACGTCCCCAACCGTGCGCGCGGACTTGCGGAACGGCCGGTCGTGGGTGGCTCCCGATTCCCACATCGACCAGAGGATCCGCCGATGCACCGGCTTCAACCCGTCGCCGGCGAGCGGGAGCGCGCGACCGACGATCACGCTCATCGCGTAATCGATGTAGGAGCGGTGCATCTCCACCTCGAGCGTGCGGTCGTGGATCCGGTCGACCGGCTCCTCGGGGACGGCCGGGGGCGGGGTGCTCATCGGTTCCCTCCCTCGCTTGGGCCCAGCTGATCGGCGAGCACGCGGTCCGCCGCCTCGAGGAACGCCGGCCGAGCGCCGGTCGGGATCGTGGCGCCGCTCGCCACACGATGGCCGCCTCCCTCCCCTCCCACGGTCCCCGCCGCGATGCGGCAGGCGGCCGAAAGATCGAGGCCCCGGTCGACCTGCCGGAGGGTCCCCCGGGCGCTCACTTTGGTCGGTCCGGGTCCGCCCTCGGAGAAGACGAACACCGGGTGGTCGGGTGGGAGCAGATAGTTCATCGCGAGGCCTGCTTGAGTCCCCGCGAGCGTGGTCTCGGGGCTCTCGAACCACCGAAGGAATCGCAGTGAGTTAACGCCGTCGTTCTCGACCCGCAGGAGGCCCCGGAGGATGCCCGAGCGCCACTCGCTCTCCGCGGCCCGGACCCGATCGGCCGCGCGCGTATCGCCGAGGGCGTACGCCACCCCGACTCCGGGGACGCCCGCGCGTCCCGAGGCGTTCTGGAGGTTCGAGACCTCCTCTGCGTCGAGGCCCAGGGACGGCACGAACCAACGCTCCTGGTCGAGGAGATTCGCCGCCTCGGGGGCGACTCCGCTTTCCGACATTCGTTCCTTGAGCGCAGCGACCAGGCGTCGGTTCTCCTCCTCGGTCAGTTTCGAGGGGCGCCGGCCCGGGTCGAGCCCGAGCCGGTGGAGGAACTCGGACACTGCGGGCGGGCGTCCGGAGAGATTCCGCACGAACGGGTCGATGCTGCCCGACAACGCCTCGCCGACGCTCGGGCCGAAGAGGGCGACCCCGGGCCGACGGACGACGAGCGAGCGGCGGAGGGCTTCCTGGACGAGCACGCCGTTCAATCCCCGGAATCCCCCGACGTGCTGGCGGTCGGCGATCGCTCCGGAAAGGCCCCACGCCGCGTTGTCCCAGTTCAGGGGGTCGAGGAAGACCGTGTAGAGCCAGGTAAGGGTCGCGGCGCACAACTCGTTCATCCCGTCGACGCCCCAATCGAGCGGGTTGACGAACGCCACGTGCTCCGGGAGCGGCGGGGGGTTCGGGACTCCCGGGTACTTGTGGTGGTCCAGGACGACGACCGGAGCGCGATGCTCCGCGAACAGGTCGAGCCAGCTCGCTCCCGTATCCACCACGAGGACCGGACCGGCCGTGCTGCCGAGAAGGGCCGCGACGCGGTCGCGCTCGACCCCAACGAGCGCGGTCGCTTGCGACGGATAGCCGAGACGCTCGAGCGCCCGGACGGCGCACGACGCGGCCGCGATCCCGTCGCCGTCGTAGTGATAGATGATCCGCCAGCGTCGGGGGTGAGCCAGCAGGAGGGCGCGGGCCCGTTCGAACTCTGCTGAGTAGTGCGGGTCGGAAACGAATCCGTCGGGGCCCGAAGGCATCACTCCACCTGGAGTGCTGCCGCGGCGGCCGTGTACCGCCACGTTTCGGGGATCCGCTTGCGTTGCCGGTAGTAGCGGGCGAGCCGGCGGATCCGAGACTCCATCAGCGAGAGGCCGCGTTGGTTCGAGAGGTCCTTCGGGTGGGTCTCGAGGTGACGTTGCATGTGGACGACGCGCTTCAGGAGCGCTTGAAGGTCGTCCGGGATTTCGGGGGAAATACCGCTCTCGCGGAGGAGAACGCCCAGGCGCTTTCCGGTCACGGCGCGAGCCGAGGGTACCCCGTAGGCGTCCCGGAGGTTCAGGCCCACCTGGGCGGCCGAAAGTCCGGTCTTCGAAAGCTGGACCGCTTGGGCGACCAGCTCCTCTTGGGTCGTGGTCGCCCACTCGGGTTTCGTGAGGGGATAGGGCCGGTGCGAACCGGCGCGTCCCTTGTGCCCGGAGTGGATCCGCGACATGGATTCGCGGGGACACCCGACCGCTACATAAGGGTTCGCGCGCGCGCGGCGTTCACCGAGGAGGAAACGGTCGTTCTCTCGTCAGCGGATGCGGTCCGCTTGGTGGGACGAATCGACCAAGAACCGTTTGCCTTCCGACGTGATCCGGTAGGCCGCGGGAGGCACGGGCCGTCGGGAGCCGGGCGGCGGCCGGTCGATCTTCCCTTCGACCATCCCGTTGCGGACCAGGAGACCGAGTGCGAGCGGGACCTTGACCTGGTCGAGCTTGACCGCCCAGAAATCGGATAGAAGACGCTCGATCTCCTTGAGCTCGAGCGATTGCCGGTCGTCCCGGCCCTCGTGGATCGATTCGACGCGGTTGAGCTGCTGCAGGATCGCGATGAGCGTCGCGCGGGTCGGGTCGGTTTGGGTGTCGTCCGACGGCATGGAGCGTAGGATTACGCGGGCGCCCGGTACTTAAACGGTTCCGCTCGGGCGACTCGGCCCTTACTCGACGCGTCCGGTCCGGCCGAGACGGGCGACCAAGAACGCCTTCCCCTCGGTGGTGATCGTATAGCGGACCGTGACGACGCGGCCCCGCTCCCAGGAGTATTCGGGCGTGTCGACGAGCCGGACGAAACCGTTCCCGAGAAGGACTTGCACGGCCTTTTCGACCTCGGGGCTGGTGACCTGCGGGAGCGGGCCACGGCCGAGCAAATGGTGGAGCTCCTCGACCTCGAGGCCGGGGTCCTGGGTATCCTCCATCTCGGAGCGGTTGAGCTGTTTCAGGATCTCGAGGAGCTCGGAACCGAGCTCGTTCGCCGCGTCGGAGGGGGAGAGTGCCATCCGCGCAGCGATTTCCGCCGGTAGCATTTGAACGTATCCTTCGAGCGGCCCGAAGTCGGGGCGGCGGTCTTTTAGGCCCGCTCGACAGGTACCGGTGGGCTCATGGTGTGCACCTGCCGCAACTCCGCGCGTTGCCCCATCTGCAATACTCCGGTGCGCGTCCCGCTCACGAACCTCGAGAACGCCGCGGGGGGGGCGATTCTCGTCGAGCGGTTCGCCCGCCGGGACACGTCGACGTCCCGGGAGGGGCTCCGAAGTCTCATCCAGGGATGGGCCAGCTGCCCGGCGTGCGGTCATACGATCAATTTCGAGCACTCCCGACAGTGCTTCGCCTCGGCGTTGAGCGCGGCCGGGGTGCCGATGGCCGAACGTGAGGCGATTCTCTCCAAGATCACGTTCCCCGAGGGCTGACGGGGAACTCACCGAATGCCCGAGCCGGACGAATTCGTCGTCACCCCGTACGAGGTCCGGGGACGGATCGACTACGCCCGCCTGCGCGAGCTGTTCGGCACCCAGGAGCTCACCGCCGAGCTCCTCGCGAAGCTCCACCACCTCACCGGCGGCGACCTTCACCCGCTGCTGACCCGCGGCATCTACTACTCGCACCGCGACTTGGCCCCGATCCTGGACGGGTTCGCGAACGGGAAGCCGTTCTTCCTCTACTCTGGCCGGGGCCCCTCGGGGCCGCTGCACACGTCCCATCTCGTTCCCTTCGACCTCTGCCAGTGGCTCCAGCGGCGTCTCGGCGTACCGATGTACATCCAGATCACGGACGATGAGAAGTACTGGGCCCGTTCGGGGCTCACGCGGGAGGAGACCGCCTCCTGGGGGCTTGAGAACCTCTACGACATCCTCGCCCTCGGGTTCGACCCGAAACGAACCCACGTCTTCTTCGATTCCCGCTCGATCGCCGCCCTCTACCCGCTCGCGATCCGCGTCGCTCGGAAGATCCCGTATTCGACCGTCAAGGCGGTCTTCGGGTTCGAGCCGAGCACCAACATCGGCCTCGTCTTCTATACCGCGCTGCAGACCGTCCCGTGCTTCTGGCCCTCCTGGGCCGAAGGCCACTCCGTTCCGTGCCTCATCCCCTGCGGGATCGACCAGGACCCGCACTTTCGGGTCACTCGGGACATCGCGGAGGGGCTCGGGTATCCGAAACCCTCGCTGATGCACAGCCAGATGGTGACGGGCCTTCTCGGAGACGCCGCGATGTCGACCTCGGGCGACCGGCCCGACAACGCGCTCTTCCTCAACGACCCGCCCGAGACGGTGGACCGGAAGGTGCGCAACGCGTTCACCGGCGGGCGCGCGACGGTCGAGGAGCAGCGGCGCCTCGGCGCGACGCCCGAGGTCTGCTCGATCTGGGCCCTCTGGCGGACCCGGTTCGCGGAATCGGAAGATAAGTTCCAAGAGGTGACCGCCGGTTGTCGGTCGGGCGCCCTCCTCTGCGGGGAGTGCAAGGGGCAATTGCTCGAACGGGTCCACAAATTCTACCGGTACCACAACGAGGCCCGGGAGCGGGTCAAGAGCTGGGCTGAGTCGACGATCGTGACGGCGGCGCCGAAGCCGATCTAGTTCAGCCGACCTCGGGTCGGGGCGGAGAACGACGGGGTCCGCCCGGAGGGCGGCGCGGGTCGTTCGGGAACGGGCTCTCGGCTTCGGGCGACTCGTCCTGGACGGCCGTGACCAATCGAAGCATCGGGCGGAACAGTGAGCGGGAGGCCCGTTCCGGGTCCAGCGTGTAGGCCCGTTCGTAGGCGGCCACCGCTTCTTCCTCGTCCCCGAGGCTCAGAAGCGAGAGCGCGAGGTCGAGCCAGCTCTTCGCTTCCCGGGCCCCTTCGCGCTCGCCCGTCTCTTGGAGATGGTCGTCCCCTTCGGGGGCGGCCGCGGGGGGTGCGGCGGGTCGCGGGGCGGCGGGGCCTTCGGGTTCGGGAACTTCCACGGCCGGGGTGGTCTCGCGGGAAAGGACGAGGGCGCGCTCGAACGCCGCGGACGCCGACGGCTCGTCCCCGGACTCGGCGAGGGCGACCCCGAGCCGATGCCAGGCAACTAGGTCGCCCGGGGAGAGGGCGACCGCTCGACGGTACGCCTGGGCTGCGGAGGCCCATTCGTCCCGAAGCGAACGGGCGACGCCCAGATGGAACCAGGCCTCCGAGTTCTCGGGGGCGAGCGCGATCGCCCGGCTCAGGGCCCCCTCGGCCTCGGTGGCCCGCCCGAGATGGGCGAGCGAGATCCCGTAGTAGGCCCACGCGGCGGGGTCGGCGGGACTCTCCCCGACGACCTCTCGGAAGGCCGTCGCGGCGCTCTCGTACTCGCGCCGCAGGAAGTAGTGAACGGCGATATCGAAGCGATGGGTCACACCCGGTACCCGGCCGCGCAAACGCGCAGGGGACGGAAAAGCCTGCCGTCCGAACCGCAGGCGGGTTCTCACCCTCCGCCGAGCGAAACCGGCGCATGGGCGCGGCTTTATATGCCCCCCCCGGCGTCAGCCGTCCGAGGAATCCCAGAGCCCAGCCCGATTCGAGCGTCCCGCCCGTCCTATTTCTGCGACGAGTGTTCGCGAGAGTAGGGTTGTGCCCCGACTCCTCAAGAAAACGCGAAACGCGAAAGAAGAGGCGACCAGAGAGATGGTAGACAAACCCCTGACGAAAGTGCGAGACCTAACGCCGAACTCGAAGCAAGTGAACGTGCTGGCCAAAGTGATCAACGTTGGCGAGGCCAAAGAGGTCATGGGCAAGTTCGGCGACCCGAGGAAGGTCTGCGAGGCCGTGGTCGGCGACGACACGGCGACGATCATCCTCTCGTTGTGGAACGAGCAGATCGGTTCCATTGCGAAGGACGAGGTCATCCTCGTCGACAACGGCTACGTGTCCCTCGTGCGCGGCCACATGCGCCTGAACGTGGGCCGGTACGGGAACCTGTCGAAGTCGACCGAGGCGATCCCCGAAGTGAACAACTCCCTCGACATGAGCCAGCAAGAGTTCGAGAGCGAGCGCCGGTCGTTCGGCGGCGGCGGTTACCGTGACCGCGGTGGCGGCGGCGGTGGCGGTCGCTACGGTGGCGGTGGCGGCGGTGGCGGCGGCTACGGCGGCGGCGGTGGCGGCAGCGGGGGCGGAGGGCGCGAGCGCTCCGACTCCTACAAGCGCTACTGAGCGTCCGAGCTTCGGCCCCGATTCGAGCGAACCCTTTCCCCCGCCCGAGAGGGCGGGGGCCGCCCGCGCACTTGGTTTAATAGGCGTGCCGGTACTTGCGCCGACACATCCATGCCCGACGATTCCCACGAACTGACCCTCTACGTGCAGTCGAAGAAAGCGGTCACGACGTTCTTCCGACCCTCGACGCCGTCCGCCAACGCCGGTCCCGAAGCGACGATCGCCAACACGAGCCGGCCCGCGTCCATCTCGTCGAACGCCGGCGACGCCACTTCGGTCGGCGACCATCCGGTCTACTTCCTCTCCGACGACCAGGCCCGGTGCCAGGCGATGGTCGAGGAGATCGCCACCCAACGCGGCTACATGGTGCGGGTGGTCGACATCGAGAAGGTCGGCCGCCTCGAGCGGCTCGTCACCGAGCACCTGCGCGGGGTCCAGAAGTTCCCGGTCCTCATCTCCCCGCTCGGCCGCCGTCTCGAAGGCGTCGAGATGTTCACCGAGGAAGACCTCGCCGCGATCATGCCGGCCGACTTGAAGAGCGTCCGGGCGTTCACCTACCTCAAGGTGCGCGGCGGCGACTTGGACAAGATCAAGCGCCTGCTCGAGACGTTCACCGAGGTCAAGGAGCTCCACTTCCTGACGGGCGATTGGGACATCCTGGTCGTGCTCGATTTCCCTCCGAGCTCGGCGAACAAGCGGCGGGTCCTCGACTTTGTGACCGAGCGGATCCGGGGCATCCCCGAGGTCCTCGACACGTCGACGATCGTGCCCGAGTACTCGCTGACGAAGTTCCCGATCTCGTAGGTCACGCCGTGCGTCGCGCGCGCCGTTTGCGCCCGCGCTGGCGACGCGGCACCACCGGGATCCCCGAGCGTCGCTCGGCGGCCGCGACCCCGGGTTCGGGCGTTCCGTAGAGGGCGTCCACCGTGAGCGGGTGCTCTTCGAGCCAGGCGACGCCGTCGACGTAGGCCGCGAACGCCTCGAGGCTCGTGAACAGCGGGATCCCGAGCTCGACCGCTCGCCGGCGCAGGACATACTCATCCTCGAGCATCCGCTCGAGCTTCTCCTGGGTGAGCGAGAGCGGCACGTTGAGGAGCAGGTCGATCTCGCCGCGGTCGAGCGCCTCGAGGACGTTCGGGTGCCGGTCGGGTTCGGAGACCTTGTGCAGGACCCGAGCGCCGCGGACCCCTCGGGCGGTGAGGAACGCCTGGGTGTCCTCGGTCGCCGAGATCCCGAGGCCGAGAGCCCGCAGCCGTTCGGCGATGGGCAGGAGTTGTTCTTTAAGGACCGGGCCGCCCACCGAGAGGAACGCGGTCCCTCGGCGGGGGACGAGCTTGACGCCCGTCGCGACTAGCGCTTTCACGAGGGCGTCCGAGAACGTCGGCCCGAAGCACGCGACCTCCCCGGTCGATTGCATCTCGACCCCGAGGAGCGGGTCGGAGCCCGAGAGCTGCAGGAAGGAGAACTGCGGTACCTTCACGCCCCACCGGCCCGGAGGGAGTCGGGCGACGCCCTCCTGCGAGAGCGGTTTACCCAGCATCGCCCGCGCCGCCTCGCGGAGGAGGGGGACTCCGGTCGCCTTCGTGAGGAACGGCAGCGAACGGCTCGCCCGCAGGTTGAGCTCGATGATCTGGTAGGCGAGGTCCTTGACGAGGAACTGGACGTTGAACGGACCGCGGATCTGTAGGGTCCGAGCGAGCTCGCCGGCCGCGGCCAGCAACTGGCTCTGGACCTCGGGCGGCGTGTGCCTCGGGGGAAGGCAGAAGATCGCATCTCCCGAATGGACCCCGGCGCGCTCGACGTGTTCGAGGATCCCTCCGACCAGCACCCGGGTCCCGTCGGAAACCCCGTCCAGCTCGACCTCGTCCGCGCCCTCGATGAACTTCGTGATCACGACCGGGTGCTCCGGCGAGACCCGCGCCGCTTCGGAGAGGAATCGGCCGAGGTCGGTACGACCGGCGATGACGCGCATCGCTTGCCCGCTGAGGACGTACGACGGACGGACCAGGACCGGATAGCCGACCTCGTCGGCGAATCCGCTCGCTTCGTCCACGGTCGTGAACGCCCGCCACGCGGGCTGGGGAATCCCGAGCGTTTCGAGCAGCCGTGAGAACCGCGCGCGGTCCTCCGCCGCGTCGATCGACTCGGACGCGGTCCCGAGAATCGGGATCCCGCACATGTGAAGGAGCGGCGTGAGGTTCTGGGCGAGCTGGCTGCCGACGCACGTGACCACCCCGCCGAACGATTCGAAATCGTGGATGTCCCGGACCCGTTCGAGGGTGATCTCCTCGAAGTAGAGCCGGTCGGAGCGGTCGTAGTCGGTCGACACGGTCTCCGGGTTCGAGTTGAGGACCGCGACTCCCGGGACCCCTTCCGCCTTCAACCCGGCCACGAGGTTCATGGTCGACCAGTCGAATTCGACGCTCGAGCCGATCCGATACGGTCCGGCGCCGATGACCAGTACGGAGCCGCTCGGCATCGGCCGTACGTCGTCGGCGTCCGCGCGGTACGTGAGGTAGAGATAGTTCGTGCGCGCGGGCCATTCGCCGGCGAGGGTGTCGATCATCCGCACGCGCGGCCGGATCCCCGCTTCGAGCCGTCGCCGATGGACCTCCTCTTCGTCGAGCCGGGCCGTCCGGGCCAGCGCTCGGTCGGACACGCCGAGCTCCTTCGCCCGGCGCAGCAGCTCGTTCGGCAGCGTCGAACCCGCGGCCGAGCCGATCGTCGCGTCGACCGCCTCGATCTCCCCCAGAGCGTCGACGAACCAGCGGTCGATCCAGGAAATGCGGCTCACCTCGTCGGAAGGGATTCCGGCGCGGAGCGCCTCGAGCACCCGCACGAGGATCTCGGGCGTGGGACTCGCGAGGTCCCGACAGATCTCCTCGCGGGAACGGACCTCGGGGGGCGGCACGAGGTCCGAGCGCGGGTCGCTCATGCGGACCGCCTTCGAGACCGCCTCGGGGAACGACGCGCCGATCCCCATCACCTCGCCGACCGACTTCATCGCCGGGCCGAGCCGACGGTCGGCGCGCTCGAACTTGTCGAGGTCCCAGCGCGGGAGCTTCACGACGACGTAGTCGAGAGCCGGTTCGAACGCCGCGGTCGTCACGCCCGTGATGCGGTTCTTGAGCTCGGGCAGCGTGTAGCCGAGCGCCAACTTCGCGGCGACGTAGGCGAGCGGGTAGCCCGTCGCTTTGCTCGCGAGCGCGCTCGACCGAGAGAGGCGGGCGTTGACCTCGATGGCGTAGTACTCCTCGCTCTGCGGGTCGAGGCAGAACTGAATGTTGCACTCGCCCACTATCCCGCAGGCCTCCGCCGCCCGCAACGCGGCCTGGCGCAGCATCTGGTACTCGAAGTCGGTCAGCGTCTGGCTGGGCGCGATGACGATGTTGTCCCCGGTATGGACGCGCATCCCGAGGACGTTCTCCATATTGCAGACGGTGAGCGTATTCCCCTTCGCATCGCGAACGACCTCGTACTCGAGCTGCTTGAACTCACCGACGTAGCGTTCGAGCAGGACCTGGCCGACCGGGCTCGCCCGCAGGCCGCGCGCGACGACCTCGCGCAGCTCCTCCTTCGTCCGCGCGACCCCCCCGCCCTTGCCTCCGAGCGTGAACGCGACGCGGACCATCGCCGGAAAGCCGAGCACCTCGGCCGCTTCGAGCGCCTCCTCGTAGGAGTAGACCGCCCGACTCGGAAGGGTCGGCACGCGCGCCTTTCCCATCGTGCGCACGAACTTCGCTCGGTCCTCGGTCGCTCGGATCCCCGCGAGCGGGGTCCCGAGCACCTTCGTCGAGGTGCGGCGAAGGACTCCCTGGTCGGAGAGCTGGACCCCGCAGTTGAGCGCCGTCTGACCCCCGAAGGAAAGTAGGATCCCGTCGGCCCGCTCGGCTTCCAGGATCGGCGCGACGAACTCCGGAGTGAGGGGTTGGAAGTAGACCCGTCCGTGCTTGGGGGGGTCGGTCTGCAACGTCGCGATGTTCGGGTTCACGATCACCGCGTAGACCCCGTCCTCCTCGAGCGCCTTGAGACACTGGCTGCCGGAGTAGTCGAATTCCCCGGCCTCCCCGATCTTGAGGGCCCCGCTGCCGAGCAGGACGACTTTTCTCGGCAGGGAGAGCGTCATGCGCGGCGCTTCACCTTGCCCACGAACCGGTCGAAGACGAACCCTGCTTCCTGGGGACCAGGGTGCCCCTCGGGATGGCCCTGGAGGGCCAGCAAGCGACCGGAACGGTCGCGGAACCCCTCGAGCGTCCCGTCGTCCGGATTGGTGGCCCAGAGGTCGATGCCGGCCCCGTGCAGCGAATGCGGGTCGACCGCGTACCCGTGGTTCTCGCTGACGATGAGCGCCCGGCCGTCCGCGAAGCAGATCGTCTTGTTCTGCCCGCGGTGGCCGTACTTGAGCTTGAACGTCGTCGCCCCCCGCGCGAGGGCGAGAAGCTGGTGACCGAGGCAAATCCCGAGGGTCGGGAGGGCCCGGGTCGACGGTCGCCGGAGCTCGGCGACGGTCGCGCCGAGCTCGGCGGGGTCTCCCGGTCCGTTGCCGACCACGAGGCCCGAGACCCGCCGGCCGTCCCACTTCGCGGGAACGGCCTCGTCGTACGGCAGGCGCAGCACGCCCACGCTCCGGTCGAGCAGGGCTCGGACGATGCTCGCCTTCACTCCGCAATCGAGTACCGCCACGAGAGGCCCGGTGGGAGGGCCGAGCAGGATCGGGCGCTTCGGCGCGACCTCCGCCATGTAGTTCTCCTCGGCGTAGGCCGGCGCGTTCGTGATGGCCCGCCGAAGTTCCTCTTCGCTCGGGGAGTGGTCGTCCTCGCTCACCTGTAGGACCCCGCGCAAAACGCCCCCTGAGCGCAGATGCTCGGTGAGCCGCCGGGTATCGACCCCGGCGATTCCGGGAACACCCTCGTCGGCGAGCCACTCATCGAGGGTACGATGGCTCGCCCAGTGGTTCGGACGGGTCGTCCCGCGGACGACGACGCCCCGGACCTGGACCTCCTCGCTCTCGAGGACCGGAAGGCCCCAGCCATCGCGGGCCCCGCGCCGGGGCACCCCGTAGTTTCCGATCAACGGATAGGTGAAGGTCAGGATCTGGCCACGGAACGACGGGTCGGTAAGGGACTCCGGATATCCCACCATGCCGGTCGTGAACACGACCTCGCCCACGCGGCGGGTGCTCGCTCCGAGCCCCTCGCCCTCGAAACGAGTCCCGTCCTCGAGAAAAAGCGTCCCCCGGAGGCGAGCCCCTCCGAGGCGATTCGGCACGGCCTTGGACAACCCGAAAGCCACCGAGGAAGCGGTTCGGCCTTAACATTTACCGTCGCGCGGGAGAGTGCATCTCGCGGCGTCGCGCCCGAGCGCGCGGCGAGGCATCAAATGCCCCGGCCGGCTGCTCGCCGGGATGCCCGGGTTCCCCCGCCTCGCGCCGAGCTACGATATCGTGGTCGTCGGCGGCGGGCACGCCGGGCTCCAGGCAGCCCTCAAAGGAGCTCTCCTTCAGCACTCGGTCGCATTGCTCGACCGGGGGCCGAAGTACTCGCGCTCGTACTACGCCCCGCACATGGTGAACATCCCCGGTTTTCCCGACGGAGTGTCCGGGCACCGCCTCCTGGACCAGCAGATTGCCGCGGTGCGCGCCCACGAAGATCGAATCGGCTACTTCACGCCGGCCGCGGTGACTTCCGTCGAGAAGACCCCGGACGGCTTCGCGGTGACGTTCGATTGGCTCAAGCAGACCCAGGTCGCGCGCGGTCGCGCCGTCGTCCTCGCGATGGGAGTCGTCGACCGGATCCCGGCGGTGGAAGGAAAGATCGACACCATCTTCCCGTGGGCCAACCAGGCGATCGTCGACTTCTGCATCCTGTGCGACGGTTGGGACCTCGTGGACCGGTCGGTGGCGGTGGTCGGCCATGACGCGTTCGCGGCCCGCACCGTCCTCGACGTCCTTTCGTTCCGACCGAAATCGGTCGAGTTGCTGACGCACGGTCACCCGCTCCTCGACGGCGTTCCCGAGCCGGAGCGGTCCACGCTGGCCGCGACCCTGGCGGAGCGGGGTGTCCCCGCGGTCACGACCGAGATGGTGGGCTTCGATGGGATCCGGGAGAAGGTGTTTGGGGTTCGGTTCGCCGACGGGAGTCACCGCACCTACGACCGAGGGTTCAGTGCTCTCGGCTGGTACGACATGCACGACGCGATCCCCCGGTCGCTCGGGTGCCGGTTCGACGCCGACGGTTATGTTGTCACGGACGACGACTGCCGAGCGCTCGCGGACGCCACGGGGGAACCGATCCCCGGTCTCTACTGCGTGGGGGACCAGCGGAACGGTTGGAATCAGATCCCCGAAGCGTGGGCCACGGCGGAGCGGGCGGTCGTCCACGCTTGGGCGTCGTACCTGTAAGGGCCGGCTGCCGCTACCCCGGGACTGGCGGGGAGTTCGCGACGGTGAGATGGCGAGCGAGCTCGGGTAGGTCGTTCGCGATCGCGGAAGCGCCGGCCGCCAAGAAACGGTCCTCGCTCATCGTGGAGCCGGTGTTCGCGGCCTCGCTCGGGTCCGGCATCACCGCGTAGAAACGCACCTGCGCGCGCGTCGCACATTCGGCATCGATCAGGTGGTCTCCCACGAACAGGGCGCGGTCGATCGGCACGCCCATCTCGCCGAGGAGCAGAAGGAGAGCCTCGGGGGAGGGCTTCGACGGGCCGGAGGCGCTTCGGCTTCGCAGATACTGGAAGTAGGGTGCGAGCTCCGTTCGAACCAGGGCTTGGCGAGCGAAGGCCTCCGAGCTTCGGGTAAGGAGGCCGATGCGGAACCCGCGGACGGAGAGGATCTTCAGAAGCTCCTTCGCGCCGGGCCGGGGAATCGTCCGCGGGAGCGCTTCGAGTTCGATCGCGTCGATCCGCTTCTGGTACTCCGCTTCGAAACGGTAGTAGACCCCGTCCGGGGCCCCGGAGTTCCTCAGCTCCTCGCGCGCCGCTTCCACGATCCGGTGGATCGGTTGCTGGACCGAAAGGTGGCCCGGGGTCACTCCGTAGTGCTCCGCGAGGCGGATCACTTCCGCGCGCATCCTTCCGAAATCGTGGTGCGAGAGAACGAGCGTCCCGTCGAGGTCGAACACGATCCCGAGCAATGGCTCCAAGAATTTCGGCTGGGACCCTGGGGGTGGCATTTCCCCTCCGTGGCTAGGGAGAACGCGGGCGCCCGGACACGTTAAGCGTTTGCTTCGAGCGGAACCGTCGGTCGGTCCGGTCAGGGGGCGAGGTGGTAGGCGAGGCCGTACCAGACTCCCGTTTCTTTATCGAACGTCGTGCCGCACTGGAAGCAGAAGAAGACCCGGTGCGGAGGTTCCTTCGGTTCGACCTCCATCGGGTTTCCGCAGATCGGGCAGCAGAGTTTCGCTCCGACCTCGGGCAGGCCGTTCCAGGTGTCGCGCTTACGGTCGTAGACCACCCCGTCGTGTCCGCAGACGAACATGGGAAAGGAGACCGTGGGGGACGAGGGTCCGGTCATGACGCGGCCGCAGATGGGACAGAACATTCGGGGACGGTAGCGCCGCCCTCCACCAAGAAGCTAGCGGCGCTCACCGGGCGGCGCGAGGTCGTTCGAGCGTAACGATCGACTCCCTCAGCTCGAAGCTCCGCCGCTGGCCGCTTCGCCGGGGCCGGGCCACCTCGACCGACGCGAGTCGGAACCCGCACGAGACGCCGAGCCGGGCAAGGAGAAGGTCCCCCGGCACGTACACCCCGGCCAGCAACGAATCGCCGACCACGACGACGAATCGTCCTCCGGGAACGAGCGCCCGGAAGACCCCGTCGAGGACCGGGCGCAGGTCCGCAAAGTAGCGATGCACCACCGCGTGCATGTCGTCGCGACGGTACGTTCCCTTGCGCGCGAGGTTTTCGCGGATCCGCGACAGGATCTCCGAAAGCCACGGGTCGGTGACCGAGCTCGTGTCGAGGTACGGGGCGGTCTCTCGTCGCGGCAGGTTGTCGCAGGCCACTTGCGCGCGTCGCAGGGCCACGAGGTCCGAGTACGACCGGGCGTAGCCGAGCCAAGCCAGGTCGACCTTGTAGTTCATCACGTAGTCCATGCCGTTGACGTACGGCGGACTCGTCACGGCCAGGTGAACGGAGCGAGCCGGCCAACTCCCGACGCGGGCATCGCGCGGAACGACCTCCGCCGGGGGGCCCCAGACCGAGGCTTCGTTCGAGAGTTTCGAAAGGTCTTCCGACATCTCGGTGACCGCGCTCCGGAACCTCTCGAACACCGGGACCGCGGAGTCGCTCGACCGCTTCCCGTAGCCGAGGCACGGAGACCGGTGGAGCCGACTCGAGGGGATCAGGATCCGCCCGAAGGCGAGGCGTACCGCATCGGCGGTCGGGTCGCCCTCCGGAGGCAATGCATCGCGCAAACGGGTGAGGTCGGCGAGCGCCCTGGGGGCGAACTGTCGCCGAGTTTCCCGAAGGAAGGGGAGCTTCCCGGCATTTCGTCCCTCGGCCCGTCGAAGGACTCGACCCGCCGCGCGGGTGAGGGTTTCCGAGTCGAGTTCGAAGTGCGTCTTCACCCGGGCTGCCAGCACCGCCGGGGCGAGTAGCTCGGTGCCGACCGCATGTGCGCCCGCGCGACGGGCTTCGACCAGCGTGGTGCCGCTGCCGGCGAAGGGGTCGAGGACGGTCGCTCCGCGGGCCAGGTCGGCGGCGGTGAGCACGCCGGCCACGAACTCCGCGGAATATCCCTGCACGTACGGCCACCACCGATGAACGGGAAGGGTCTCGTTCGACCGGAACGTGATGGGTCCGGCGTACCGACCCAGAGAGATGCCGTTCTCCCGCTCGAACCGTTCGACGAACGCGGCGGGGTCGACAAAGTCCTCTCGCTCCGCGAGCCGTTCGAACGCCCGCAGGACGAAGAGGCCCCGTCCCATCTGCAGGACGTCCCCGCGGCTCCGAAGCGTGTCCAGCACCTCGGCGATTCGCTCGGCGCGGTCGTCGAGCCGCGAGGCGATCTGACGGACCGTGGCGCCCATCGCGCCCGTCTCGCCGAGGACGCCGCGGACGGCTCCGGTGAGGTCCGTTGCCTCCGAGCTCGCCACGAGAATCGGAGGGCGGGCCGAGGTAATAACGGAACGACCGGGGTCACGCCGCGTTCGCGCGCGAGGGCCGGTTCTGCGGGGGGAGAGCGACGGGCGACTTGAGCGACTTCAGGATCTCCCGCCGATGTCGCCGACGTTCGTCGCGCAGCTCTTTCGCCCACGCGGTCTTGCGGACCTCGTCATCGAGCCCCACCAGGATCATGTCGAGGTCGTGAAGGTCTCCGAGATTCTTCTGGAGGCGGGCGAGCGAGGTCGCGAACCCCCGTTCGTGCTGAGGGTCGAGCGCCACCGCGAGGTCGGAGACCTGTCGGGCCCGACGGATGCGGATTCGAAGCCGGTGGAGGCGTTCCATCGTGGGCCGACGCCGGGCCTTGCGGTGCGCCTGCTGGAGCAGGGCATGGGAGCGCGTGTGGGCCAGCGTCACAGCTCGATGAGCGTCGCGAAACGACCCGGACCGAGGCAGGCTGCGCAGCCGTTCTCCGACATCGTCCAGGAGACGGGCCTGACGCTCCGAGCGAAGGAAAGCCCTCAGGAGCTCACGGCCGGTGCGCGCGTCGTCCTGGACGCGGATCCGGTAGCGGGTGACCCGCTCGAGGTCGCGATGGCTGGCCCGTCTTCCGTCGAATCGTTGCAGCAACGAGAGGGCGATGTCGCGGTCGCGGATCCGACCGACGAGGCGCGAAAGGCGCTTGATCCGTACGTCGAGCGGGTGGAGGAGCTCCCGCTCGGCGCTCGGGAGCAAAGACTCCCAGAGGGCGAGGCCGGTCCGGAGCCGGCGCATTTGCCGATGCAGACGATGCAGGCTTCCGGCCGAGGGATGGGCCGCCGCGACGACCTGGTCGACAGCCCGGGTCACCTCGTCGAGGATGCTGGCGACCTCGCGCGCGACGCGCTCGGGTCGCATGGTGCTCTGGCCGCCGGTCCGGTCCATCGGTCTCTCTCCCGCGGGCAGGTCGGGTCCCCCACGTAAACCATTCGGAGCGAGCGACCGCCTCGGTCGATTCGACCCCACTCCTATTAGAGCCGAGAGCCTCTCGGAAACCATGCACCGGGCCCGGCTCGCGGACCTCGAGCGAGAAGGCTCGGGGAACCGGGCCGTTTCCACCCTCGGAGTGGTCGACATCGGGTCGAACACCGCTCGGTTCGTCGTCTTCGAAACGTCCGCGGCCGGCACCGTCCGGCCGATCTACGAGACGAAGGACGCGCCCCGACTCGGTTCGGGCACCAGCGCGGACGGCAGTCTCTCCCCGGAAGCGGTCGTCCGCGGAATCGCCACCGTGCGACGGTTCTCCCGAACGATGCGCTCCCTCAAGGTTCCGAAGACTGTGTCCGTCGCCACCAGCGCCGTACGGGACGCGCCGAACGGCCCCGACTTCATCCGCGACGTCGAGCGCGCCACCGGGGTGTCGCTGCGGATCATTTCCGGAACCCAGGAGGCTCGGTACGCCTACCTCGGGATCGCGAGCGCCTGGGAGCTTTCGAACGACCTCGTCTGCGACCTGGGGGGCGGCTCGCTCCAGTTGGCCGAGGTACGCCAAGGAGCGCTGCACAACTCCGTCAGCCTGCCCCTCGGAGCGCTCCGACTGTCCCAACGATTCTTCGAGCACGACCCACCGAAGCGGCGAGAATTCGACGCGTTGCGGGAGCACGTCCGGGAGGCAATCTCCTCCGTCCTCGAAGCGTTCGGCGGGGGACCGTACCGCCTCTTCGGTATCGGCGGGACCGTGCGGTCGCTCGCCCGGGCCGCGATCGAGATCCGCGAATTCCCGGTCCGACGCGTGCACGGCTACCCTCTCTACGGAAACGACATCGAGGCCCTGCGCGAACTCCTCGGCGAGATGCCCGCCCCTCGTCGGCGCGTGGTCCCCGGCATCGGCAGCGACCGAACCGACGTCGTGTTGGCGGGAATCGTCGTCTTCTCCGAACTGCTCCGAGCCGTGAAGGCGGAGAGGATCGTCGTCTCGGGGACCGGGATCCGGGAGGGGATCGCGCTCGAGGCGCTGGGCGTGAAGCTCCCCGTTCCGGCCGAGGTCCTCGCCGAGCGGTCGGCAGCGGCGGCGGCCGGTTCCTTCGCGTTCGATTTCGACCACGGCCGAGAGGTCGCCGAGACGGCCACCAGCCTCTTCCAGACCCTGGCCGCTCGGTTCGAGGGGGGTCCGAGCGAAGCGCTCGCGCTCCGTGTGGCCGCCTGGATGCACGACTCCGGGGTGGCGATCGACCTATGGAACCACGCCCGGCACTCCTCGTACCTGATCCAGAACTACCCGATCCGAGGGCTCGACCAGCGGGAAGTCCTCCTCGCGGCGATGGCCGCGTACCTCCACGAGGGCAACAGCCTGCCGTCCGAATGGAAGAAGGGATTCCTGCCCATCATCCGGCCGCCCGATCTCGAGACCGCCGTCCGCCTCGGCGCGGTCCTGGGCGCTGCCGAATACCTCGCCGCGCTTCGACCGCGGTTCTCCCTCGCGACGGAGGGAAAGGTTCTCTCGGTGAGCTTTTCTTCTACGAGGGATACGACCCTTCCCCCCCGCTGGGCCGAGAAGGTTCGCAAGTTGATGGAACGGGTCTTCGACCTCGAGGTGCGCTACCGTGATGCCTGATACTCCGTCTCCGAACCACGGTTTCCCCGGCCGCCTCTTCGTCTTTGAGGGACTGGACGGAAGCGGCAAGTCGACGCAGGCCGCCCTGCTCGGCAAGTGGCTCCAATCGAACGGCTACCGCGTATTCTTCACGGAGTGGAATTCCTCCGAACTCGTTTCCAACACGATCCGGCGCGGCAAGAAGAAGGGCCTCCTCACTCCCACCACGTTCTCGCTCCTGCACGCGACCGATTTCGCCGACCGGTTCGAGCGGAAGATCCTCCCGCCGCTGCGGGCGGGCTACCTCGTGGTCTGCGACCGCTACACGTACACGGCCTTCGTCCGGGATGCGGCCCGCGGCTGCGACCCCGCCTGGGTCCGGACGATTTACTCGTTCGCCCCCCGGCCGGACCGGGTCTTCTACTTCCGGGTCCCGGTCGCGGTGACCCTGAAGCGCAAGCTCTCCTCCCGCCTCAAGATGAACTACTACGAGGCCGGCATGGACCTCGGGCTCTCGGACGACCTCGTCGAGAGCTACGAGCGGTTCCAAGGCCGGCTCAAACGCGAATACGACCGCATCTCCACCACCGACCACTTCCGGGTCGTGGACGCGACCCGGCCGGTCGAGTCGATCCAGGCCGAGCTGCGGAAGGACCTCAAGCCGATGCTGGCGAACTTCCCGACGGGGGAGCGTCTGATGCATGACGGATAGGACGTACGGGACCCGGCTTCCGGGCCTTCCCAAGGAGATCCCCGCGGGCAAGCTGATCGTCGTGGAGGGGGCAGACGGCTCGGGGCGAACGACCGAGGTCGCGCTGCTGAAGGAATGGCTCGAAGTGGAAGGGCACGCGGTCGTGGATACGGGCCTGCGTCGCTCCGACCTCGTGAGCGGCGAGATCGACCAGGCGAAGCAAGGGCACACGCTCGCGGCCACGACGATGGCGCTGCTCTACGCGGCGGACTTCGCGGACCAACTCGAGAACAAGATCGTTCCCGCCCTCTCCGCCGGCAGCACGGTCCTCGCGGACCGCTACATCTACACGCTCATGGCGCGAGCCATCGTCCGCGGTGCCTCCCGGGAGTACGCCCGCCAGCTCTACGGGTTCGCCTTGCGTCCGGACCTCGTCATCTTCCTCGACGCGCGCGCCGAGATCCTGCTCCACCGGTCGATCGGAAAGTACGGCTCCCTCGACTACTGGGAGTCGGGTATGGACCTCTGCCTCTCGCGGGACCTCTTCGAGAGCTTCTTCCTCTACCAGGCACTCCTCTCGCGGGAGTTCGAGTGGATGTCGAGTGAGTACGCGTTCCACGCCGTGGACGCGAACCGCGCTCCGGAGACGGTGCACGAGGAAGTGCAGCGGTTGGTGGCCCCGCTCTACGGTCGACGGTTCGTCGCACCGCGACGTCCGTCCGAAAGCCCTCCGCGGTCGGTCAGTCGTGTTCCGCGGCGAGCTGCTTCCGCGTAAGCAGCCAGACGAGCCGGCCCGCCCCCGGGCGGACCGAGTTCGAGAATTCGAGACACACGGCACCACCTTTGGTGAGGTGCACGACCGAGAGCCCTTCTCCCGTGAGCGCCTCGCCGACGAACTCCGCAAGGGTCGGTTCGTGCCCCACGAGGAGGACGGTCTCGTGCGCGCGCGCCGAGCGACGGATGCGGTCGAAGATCGGGGTCGAGAGGTTTCCCGGAGCGAGCTCCTCCCACGTCTCGGGAGCGGGCGCGGCCTCGAGCTCCCGGTGGATCAGTTCGGCGGTCCGCAGGGCCCGGCCCGCCGCGCTGGTCGCGAGACGGTCGGCGGTGCCCACGACGCTCGCGAGGCCCCGGGCCGCGCGACGCGTCTCCGCCTCACCCTTGCGTGTCAACGGTCGCTGGTCGTCATCGGGCCAGCGCGCCGGGTCGCGGACCTCCGCGGGGCCATGCCGCACGGCGATGACCCGAATGTTCTTGGTTCCGCCGTTTTTTTTCGACACGGAAAGGTAAGGGGTCCGGAGGCAGGCGTCGGGGTAGAAAACCCCTCCGCTTGCTATAGTCATGGGGTCGGAGATACGGCGACCCGCCGCGCGGGAGTCTTGCCGTCCGACTCCGCCTTCGGGACCGATCGGTCGAGGGTGACCTGAGCGATGTCCTGAGCGTAGGCAATCGTACGACCGATCGACTCGAGGATGCGAGCGACGGCCGCCGCGGTGGCGGGCGGCATCGTCCCGCCTCCGACGGCGGGAAGAAGCCGGTCGGAGAGCGAACGGCCGGAGGAGAGCAGCGCCTCCCCCAGGTCGAGCAGGTCGTTGGCCGCGCCTCCGTCCGAGGCCGCGAGCACCCCTTCGAGATGCTCCATCGCTTGTCGATGGAACTGCCGGAGGGAGGTCACCGGGCCGCTCCCGTAGGGCAGGTCCACCAAGCGGCGTCCTACCTCGCCGAGCCCGACCGCGTGATCGGCGATCCTCTCGAGACTTCGCGCGGTCGTCCAGAGTCCGAGCCACTCGGGTCGGCGACCGACCGTATCGAGACGGATCGCGGCGACCCGCTCCACGTACCAGGCCTCCCGGTCGATCTCGTCATCTCGACGCTCCCAGTAACCGTCCTCACTGAACGGGAGATGGGACCAGCTGTCGACGGCCTCACGATGAAACTCGAGCACGAGCCGCCCCATCCGAGCGAGTCGCTGGTCGAGCGGGATCGGGCTTTCGAAGGCGAGGTCGCGCAGGTAGAGGACTCCCGCCTCGTCCGAGATCACCTCGGGCTGACGGGTCCTTCGGCAGAACGACCGGACGACCTCGCGCGTGCCGGCGCTCAGGCCGGGTCGTTCGCGGACCGAGAACTCGCGGGCCCCGGCGAGGTAGGCGCCCAGCAGGCGGCGGAAGACATGCTCGGCCGGTTCACCGCGACCGACCGTGACATTCGCAATCTCGAAATCCTCGCGAGCGGAGGAAGGGACACCGCGGCTGCCGAGAGGCGATCGTACCGTAGCCACCGGATCGGCTCGACGTTCTCTCGATGTAGGTGTAGTGATCGGCGCGTCGGAAAGCTCCCCGACGGTTCCCGGGTCGATTCCCGGAGGCGTTCTGGTCTTCATCGACACTCAAATCGTCCGTACCTCATATATAGAATTTCAATTTAGACTATAGTTAGTACTATAGCTATGATACGTCTCCGATTCATCGCGGGGCTCGCCGAGAATCCCGGCGCGTTTCGCCCCAGCGGGTCCGCCGGAGTCGTCCGACCGGACTCGGCTGCCCATCCTCGCACAAGACGCCCTGGGTGCGGGTTTTTTCCCCCGGTCCGCCTCGTCGGACGTGATGGCCAGCGCCACGAAGCCGACCTTTGACCTGGCGGCGTTGGGGCGGGGCCGCTATGGGACATTCCTCTGGGGCGAATCGCGGCCGGCCCTGAACCGCGTTCTTTTCGCGATGGTCCGTGCCTCCGACCCGGAACCCTTGTGGCTCGACCTGCGGCCGCGCGAGCGGGAAGAGGGGGAACCCGGACCGGTGGAACTCGGGTGGATTCCCGAAGACCACCTTTTTCTCGCCGAGGCACCGGAATCAGCGAGGCCCCAGGACGCGGTCGCCAACATGGCGCTCTTCACCATCGTCCGGCCGGACGAATCGGCGGCCTCGATTGCCCGGCTCTCGGACTTTGTCCGCCTCCCCCCCATCGCCCAGGAGATCATCTCCCGACTAGGGCTCGGCGAGCCGCGCCACGCACTGGCCATTGCCAATTCGGACCGGGTCCGGTCAGTGTACCCCTCCACGGTGGAGGGCGTGCGGCCGATTGTGAACTCGTTCCTAGAAGCCCCTCTGCTGCCGTTCTTCGCGTCGAAGGGCACGCCCGGACCCGGACGGATGGCGTTCGAATTCGTCTTCGAGCTTCGGGTGAAGGATGTGGCCCATTGGCGAGAAGGTTCCCTCTTCCCGGAGAAGAGTCCGACCGAAAGCGGTGTCCGTGTGGGAGTTCCGATCCCGTTGACTCAGATTTCCGGGCTCGCCGCCGCCTTCGCACCGGCGCCCGACCGGAAGCAGAGTCCATAAGAGCGGGGAACATCCCCCACTGCGTGAACGCGGCGACCCCCCGCCGGTTCGCTCGATATCGTCCCGCCGAAGGCGAGGTCGCGGGCCGCCGGATGTGGGCAGCTCCCCGCGCGGGGCTTTGCCTTTCTGTATTCGTCCTCGTCGGGGACCAGAAGAATCCGAATCTGGTCGTTCTCGGCCGACCCGCATCTTCGGCGGCCTGGACGGAGATCGGCAGCCTCGAACCGGCGCACCTCGAATCGCTCCAGGACCGGTGGTTGCTTCCGGCCTGCCATCTGGTCGAGTTCGAGACGCCGCGCGCGGGGGCGGAACGGGTCGTCCGAGAGCAGCTCGGGCTCGAGCATCTCGAACTGCGAGGTCCCGAGGTGTTCTCGGAGTCGTACCCCTCCCGGATCGACCCGGAAAGCGGGACGCATTGGGACCTCGATTTTCTCTTCCGGGCCGATTGGCCTCGGGACCGGGAGCTCCACTCTCCAGCGTTCAAGGAACTCCGACTCATCGATACCCGGCTCGTCACGGCTCCCCACCTCGGGCGAGGACACGGCGATATTCTGATGCTCGCCGGCTATCCGTTGGGGGCTCGCATCACCTGAACCCGGATCGAAGCACGGACGAGCCGCCTCGGCCTCGGTCAAATCGTTAAGGGCGCCCACGGAGATAGTACCCCATGGAGCTCCGACTCGAGTGCGAGCGCTGCCACGTCGCCCTGCGTGCCGATGGTACCGCGTACTTCTGCGCGCACGACTGCACGTTCTGTGCGACCTGCTACCGCCAGCTGAAGTACATCTGTCCCAACTGTTCCGGGGAACTGGTCCGTCGACCTCGGCTCGGTCCGTATCGGCCCCCCGCGCCGCGCACCCACGCCATCCCCGCCGGAGCTCTGACCGTTCGGCGGGCCACGGCGAAAGACCTCGATGCGGTCGCCCCTCTCTTCGACGCCTACCGACAGTTCTACGAGCAACCCGCGGACCCGGCGGCTTCCCGACAGTTCCTTCGGGATCGGCTCGCGCACGACGAGTCGGTCGTGTTCGTCGCCGAGGAGAACGGAATCGCCGTGGGATTCACCCAACTCTATCCGCTCTACTCCTCCGTCTCCCTCGGGCCCATCCATCTCCTCAACGACCTCTTCGTGGCTCCAAACGCGCGCCGTAAGGGGGTGGGGGAGAAGTTGCTCGAGACCGCCCGGGCCTACGGGGGAGCGACCGGATCCCACTACCTCGAGCTCTCGACCGCCGTCGACAACCCGGCCCAAGGTCTGTACGAAGCGTGCGGATGGGCGGCCGACCGGGAGTTCCTCCACTACGAGTTACTGTTGCGGAAGAACTCGTCGAAAGGTTGAGGAGAATTCGGCGGGGAAATTCTGCGAGGCCCGCCCACCCGCTCGGTCGAGCTCCCCGCGCCCGGTCGGCCCTTCCCCGGACCGGGCCACGATCTTCGCCACGACGCTACGAACGAAGGTGGAGCACCCGACCGGCACGGAGGGTCGCGTAGACTCGGGCGAACGCCGGCACGTCTCGCATCGGGTCCGCCTCGAGGACCACCAGGTCCGCGCGTCGACCGACGGCGACCGAACCGGTCTCCCCGCCGACTCCGAACCAATGGGCCGGCGCGGTGGTCAACATTCTCAGGATTTCGCGCCCGTCGACCCCGGAGCGCTCGAGCGCCCGGAACTCGTCCTCGGTCGCGTAATCGGTCATGTAGCCCACGTCGGTACCGAACAGGAGCTGCCCTCCCAGGGCCCGGAACCGGCGGACCACCTCGTAGATCGGCAGCAGGTACTCGCGCCGCGAGCTCGCGGTATCGGCGAACATCTTGAGGGTCGGGATCATCGCCATCTTGCGCTCGACCATCTGCTGTAGGACGGAATCGTCGACCCCCTCGGTCGTGTCCGGTGGGTGCGCGAGGACGTCGACCCCCGAGCGAATGGCGATCCGAGTTCCTTCGAGGTTCGAGGGGTGGCTGAAGACCAGCTGTCCGTGGGCATGGGCCACCTCGACGGCCGCCCGGGCGATGGGCTCGGGCATCGTGGTGACCCGGCCCCGCTCGACGTACGAGCCCGTGAACAGTTTCACCAGGTCGGCGCCGCGGGCGATATTCCGCCGGGCGAGCCGTGCGGCGGACGCGGCACTCGAGGGTTGAGGGACGAAAGGGCGCAGCCAGAACGGAAGGGCACCACGGAGGTAGTAGGGAATCCCGTGCGGGGGGAACACGCTCGGGCCCGCCGTATAGATGGTGGGCCCGAGCAACCCCTCGGCGGCGACCCTCCGACGGAGAGGAAGCGTGACCCGGGGGTCGGAACCGGTGTCGACCACCGTCGTGAACCCGCGGCTCGTGAACATGTCATGGAATTGTGCGTCAAGGAGCGTCGCCCGCTTGCGCCTCGGGGACCTCCATTTCGGCTCGGTGAAGTGCACGTGCGCATTCCAAAACCCGGCGGTCACGACCCGGCCTTCTCCCGGGATGACCCGCGCGTCCGACGGGATGACTAACTCGGGTCCCACCGCGACGATCCGCCCGTCCCGAACGAGGATAGTGCCCGGTTCGATCGCCGGTGCGTCGGGCGACGGAAGAATCCGGGCATTTCGGATCGCGAGGGAAGCACCCCGCTTCGGTTCGCCGGCGGCCCGTTCCTTGCCGTCCGCACGGGGCGTCGAGGCCGGAGCTGGGTCCACGGGCCTTCGAGACGAGTTTCCGTCTATAGCCCTTGGCGCCGGCGCTCCGTTCGAGCTCGCGCGCGACCGCGCGGGGTGCCCGGGGCGAGGCGGAGCTCGACCCTCCGGCCCCCGCTTACCCTCGGTCTACCAGGGCCAATCGCTCGGGGGTGTACCGTTCTCCCGCGACCTCTTCCGGTCGGACGGCCCGTTCGATCGCTTCGAGGTCGGAGGCGGACAGCTCGAGGTCCGCCGAGCGGACATTTTCCTCGAGATACCTTGCGTGCTTCGTGCCGGGGATCGGCACGATATCGTTTCCGCGGCTGAGCAGCCAAGCGAGTGCGAGCTGGGCCGGGGTGCATCCTTTCGCCCGGGCGACCTTCGCGAGACGGTCGACCAGGGATAGATTCCGTCCGAGGTTCTCCGACTGAAACCGGGGAAGGTCCCGTCGGAAATCGTCGTCGGGGAGTCCCTCGAGGCTCCGGAGCTTGCCCGAGAGGAAACCTCGACCGAGGGGACTGAAGGGTACGAACCCGACCCCGAGCTCCCGGCACGTCGCCAGAATTCCGTTCTCCGGATCTCGCGTCCAGAGGGAGTATTCGCTCTGGACCGCGGTGATCGGGTGCACCCGATGGGCGCGCCGAAGGGTGTTTGGGTGGGCCTCGGAAAGTCCGAGGAAACGGACCTTGCCCTCCTTGACCAGCTCGGCCATGGCCCCCACACTCTCCTCGATCGGGGTCTCGGGGTCCACCCGGTGAAGGTAGTACAGGTCGATCGTCGAGACGTTCAACTGTCGCAGGCTCTCTTCGCACGCCTCTCGGATGTGTTTCGGAGAGCCATCGATGCGCTTCCCGTCCCCGCGGGGGGAGGAGAGCAGTCCGCACTTCGAGGCGAGCACGACCGAATCCCGATGACCTTCCAGGGCTCGGCCCACGACCTTCTCGTTCGAGTGCGGGCCGTGCCCGTAGACGTCGGCCGTGTCGAAGAAGTTCACGCCCAGCTCGAGGGCCCGGCGGATCGTCCGGATTCCTTCGGTTTCGTCGGGCGTTCCGTACGAGCCCGAAATCACCATGCAGCCAAATCCCAGCGCCGATACGCGGGGCCCGTTGCGCCCCAGCTGCCGCATCTTCACGGGGTCGGACATAGCCTGACCCCGTTTACGATTACCCGACACCCCCGCTGGGGTGGAGGGTCTGACGATGACGATGGTGGAATCTTGAAAGGGTATCCCCGCGTGTGTCTCGGCCCGGTGCGCGCCGGGGGAGGATCGCACTTGCAGCGGGAAGGTTCGGAGGAGGTGGCCGGGTCCCGCCGCCGGCTCGCCGCCATCATGTTCACCGACATGGTCGGATACTCGACCCTCGCTCAGACGGACGAAGCGACCGCGCTCGAGGTCCTCGACCGGCACAACCGGCTCCTGCGGCCGATCTTCTCGAGATTCCACGGTCGCGAGGTCAAGACGGTGGGTGACGCCTTCCTGGTCGAATTCGAGAGCGCGCTGGAAGCCGTACGCTGCGCCGTGGAGATGCAGCGTTCCCTCCAGGTCTACAACGCGACAACCTCGAACGAGTCGAGAATCCGAATCCGGATCGGGGTCCACGTGGGCGACGTGGTCCAGTCGAACGGCGATCTCCTCGGGGACGCCGTGAACATCGCCTCGCGGATCGAGGCCCTCGCGGACCCGGAGGGGATCTGCATCACTCAGCAGACTTTCGACCAGGTCCAGAACAAGATCTCCGTCCCGATCGTGAAGATGCCTCCCGTCACCCTCAAGAACATCCGGCTGCCGATGAGCGTTTACAAGATCCTGGCCCCGGGGCAGTCGACCCCGCCGGACGTGCGTTCCCGACGTCCGACTGGCGGCCGCCACCTGGCCGTCCTACCGCTCGCCAACATTAGCCCCAACCCAGGCGACGGGTACTTCGCGGACGGTCTCACGGAGGAGTTAATCTCGGTGCTCTCCCACGTCCGAGACTTGAGCGTCATCGCCCGCACGTCGGTGGTCCCGTACAAGTCGACCCAGAAGTCCATCGCTCAGGTGGGGTCCGAGCTCGGGGTCGACACGGTTCTCGAGGGCAGTGTGCGTAAGTCGGGGAACCGGATTCGGATCACCCTGCAGCTCGTCGACGTCGGCACCCAGGCACACATCTGGGCGAGCAGCTACAACCGGGAGATCGGCGATGTGTTCGCCGTCCAGACCGACATCGCGGAACGCACGGCCGAGGCCCTGCGCCTCGAGTTCACCAAATCCAATCCGGCTGGCGCCTCTCGGAGACGCACGACCAACCTCGCCGCCTACGACCAGTACCTGCGGGGGCTGGCGGCGTCGACGGAGATGACGGCGACGGCCCTGGAGGAAGCGGTTCGGTGCTTCGAGCAAGCGACGACGCTCGACCCCACCTTCGCCGAGGCATTCGGCGCGTGGGCCAACGTCTACGTCGCCGCCGGGGGAGCTTCGGTCGCCTTCCGGGACGTGATGCCGCGGGCCCGAGAGCTCGCGGACCGAGCGCTGGCGCTCGATCCGGACTCCTCCGCCGCCCACGCAGCGCTCGCTAACATCGCCTTCCAGTTCGACCATAACTGGAAGCGCGCCGAGGAGGAGTTCCGGAAAGCAATCGCCCTCAATCCGAGCAACGTAGATGCCCATCGTTTCTTCGGGCTCTTCCTCATTGCCTTCGAGCGCTTCGACGAAGCCAAGGAGGAGTTTCGATGGCTCGTCCGATTGGCCCCGAGGGACGGATTGGGAGGGATGCTCGCTTGGGCGGAACTCGAGTCCGGGAATTTTGATACTGCAATCGAAACGGCGCGAAGACGAGTCGAGGAAGACCCTTCGTCCGTCGGCGCGCACGTCGCCTTGGGGATGTTCTACCTGGCCGCGGGGCGGCCGGAGGATGCGCGCCGTGAGGCCGACACCCCCGTTACGGGCGCCAATGACGTGGAACGGTTCGACCACGCCCTCTTGAACGCTCTCGTAGGCAAGCCCGAGGCGGCCCGGTTGTTCGCGCTCGGGGTGGAACGCGGAGAGGAGAAATCCTACAACTCCGATACCGACCTCGCGATGCTGTATGCCGCGCTCGGGGATCGATTGAGAGCGCTCGACCTGCTGGAAAAGGATGCCCGGGACGGCGACCGAGTGCTCTGGCTCTACTACCGAGGGGTCTTTTTCGACTCGATTCGCAGCGACCCGCGGTTCGTGGCACTGCTGCACGCCGAGGGTCTTCCGGCCCAACCCATCCAGCGAGGGCCGTTCCCGCCGAAGGGAGCGAGGCCTAGCCGTTAGTCGAAGCCGGACCGTGGGCCGGGACGGATTCGAACCGTCGATCTCCGCGTTGTAAGCGCGACGTCATCACCGCTAGACTACCGGCCCCGCGTCCGAAGGAGACCGTTCCTCGGTCATGGGGCTGTCGGTCGGAGCGTGCTCCCGATGGCGAACCCGTACCGCGAGGCCCCGCGAGAGCTCCGTCATCAGTCGCCCGGGAAGGGCGGCCTCGCCGACTCCGGCCAGATGGCCGTCCCGAACGAGGACCACCGCGTCCCCCTCTCGGATCCGCTCGTCCGCGCGCCGCACTCCCGGAACGAAGAGGTCGCCCTCGAGCGTGACCCCGGGGTCCGCTTCGACCGCGAGCGGAGGTTCGGGCCAGAGGCGTCTCGCCCCGGCGACGGTGAGGTGGAACAGCCCTCGCTCCTCTCTCCAGGTGGCGAGGTCCGCGCGTCCGTCGGTCACGCGCTGGAACCACGGCCGTCCGCTCAAGCGCACCGGAGGAACAAACAGGCGCCGAGCGGCGTCCGGACCGAACTGCACACCAGCGAGCGATTCGAGCTCTTCTCGCACGACCGAAAGGGGACCTCCCTTGACCGGAATTTCCCCGCGCAGGCCCCGCTCGACCGCGGCTCGCAAGGCTCCGACGGCCTCGTTCGTGGTGGTCCGGTCGTCCTTCACGGTCCATTGGACCGTCTCCGACACCGGTAGGTCCTCTGCGAGGAACGAGTATTCGAGAGCGTCCAGATGAACGATGATGGACCGGTAGTTTCCGGTCGCGCGCAAGTGGGCGAGGGCCGTCCGAACGTACGCCCGCTCGCTCTCCTCCCAATCCCCGGTCACCGGGATATCGTAGTGGCGGGCGGGAGGGACGTCCTCGAGCTCTCGGGGCACGAGTCCGATCGGGGAGCTGACGGAAACAACATGGACCCGCTCGAGCGACCCTAACCCTTCGAGCGCCCCCCAGAAGCGGCGGTGGCTGCGGGAACGCCGGTATGGCTTGGTCTTCGAGCAAGGGACGAGGAGGAGGACGGTCTTGGACGGAGGCGGGCGGTAGCGCTCGAGAAGTCGTGAGCGGAAACGGACCATCTCCGGCCGTCGGTGCGACTCGAGGAGAACGTAGTCCCGCGAACCGGAAAACGCGACCGGAGCTCGCTCCTCCAGGAGCCCGCCCAGCTCCCGGTCGGCGTAGCGCAGCATCTCGGCGAGGGCCGGCTCGGTGACGAGACGAGACTCGACCAGCTCGCGCAACCGGCCCCCCGGGCGGCCGCGACCGCCTCCCTCATGGCCCGGCGACACGCGAACACGGCGTGGCTCGAGAGCGGTCCCTGCGGTTCGGACGAACACGCCGGACAATCACACGCCCGCTCGCGGGGTGCGGGCGCCGGCGAACGAGGGCCCAGCACCGGGTCAAGAAAGACGCCACGGGCCGCGGCGATGTGGGATTCGGTAGTGTCGACGAGGTCGACCCCGAGGTAGGTCAACAGGGCGATCCGGTGCGGCAGCGCGACGCGCGGAGCCCAGACCAACGGAGCGGCCCCGAATGCGGCTCGTAGATCGACGACGGCTCGGACGAAGGGCCGGCCATCGGCCCAGAGTGCGTGCGCGTTCCCGAGCACGATGAGCTCCGGATGTTGGGCCCGTGCCGCCGCCGCGGCGTCGGATTGAAAGGGTGGATGGACGAGGAACGCCCCCGGTCCGATCGGGTAAACGCCGGTTCCCTCTCCGCCGACCTCCGGCGAGAGGATCGGCGTTTCGACCGAGAATCGGGCCACCGCGTCCGAGATCTCGAAACCCCGTTTTCCCGCGGGGGCGGGTACGCCGCGCAAAGAGAGTCCGGGTCCCGTCTCCCCCTCGAGCCGACTTTCGAGGAGCGCTGGCGTCGCGAGCGAAACGGCGCCCAGGGTGCCTCCACCGAGCAGGGCGAGTCCCTCCAGCCGTTCGACCGTTCGAGACATCGGCGTGGCTCCTTCCGCGTTCGGACCGTGAGTGTCTATCCTTCGGTCTTGGGGGTCCTGCGTCGCCCGCGCGAGGACGGAGTCGGATTCGGGAAGAATCCCTGCCACTTCTCGACCATCGCTTCGCGTCGGTCCGCGCCCGCTTCCGACCGGCCCCGCCGACCGAACAGAGGGTCGTGGGTGTCCCGAACATCGCGCAGAAATTCTGCCGGGTCCGCGCTCGCCTTCTCGAACCCATACAGGATCAGCTGGCGAAGGAACGACGAGCGGCCTCGCCAGCCGATTCGCCGGCGCACCGCGGGGTTCAGGTGGCGCTTCGCGAGGCGCCAGACCTCGTTCGTCGTTCGGTAGTCGCGCGCCGAGAGGCCGATCATGACCTGGGGCATATCGATCTCCGGCAAGGACCCGGACCGGGGTATTGAGCTAGTTCCCTCGGCCCAACCTTCGTTTGGGACTACAGAACCCATGCCGGCCCGAGCGGAACGAACAGGGCGAGCACCACTCCGATGAAGTAGAGCGCGCTCAGCGTGAAGTGCCGTTGGAAGGGGACTCGAGCCTGGGAGGGATTCCGGGCGAGCGTTCGGTCGGTGAACGCCACGACCACCGCCATCGCGACAAGGGCGACGAAGTAGGCGGTCGTGAGGTGGAGCTCGAGACCGAAGAGCGCGAGGAGGGAGAGGGCCGTTCCGTGCAATACGGGGACGAGGCGTACCGAGGCCGGCACGCCCCAGCGGACCGGCAGCGAGAAGAGGCCGAGCGCGCGGTCGCTCTCCAGGTCCCCGAGGCTGTGCACCGTCTCGAACGCCGTTCCCCACGCGAGCATTCCGCCGACCGCAAGCAGGGCCACGACGGGGAGCGACCCCGTGACGGCGATGTACACGGCCGCGGGCGTGATCGCCTGGACGAGCCCCAGGAACGCGGTCGTGAACGACGTCAGCCGCTTGGTGTAGCTGTAGCCGAGGACCAGCGCGAGTGCGACCGGAGCGAGCACGAACGCGACCGGGTTGAGGAAGTAGGCGGCGACGACTAGGACCGCAGCATTCGCCGCGCAGAACCCCAGAGCGAACGCGGAGGAGATCCGTCCCGTCACGAGCGCCCGGGACTGAGTCCGGGGGTTCGCGGCGTCCAAGTGCCGGTCCGCCCATCGGTTGAACGAGTGGCCGGCGTTGCGCGCGGCGACGAAGGCGATGACGATCAAGAGGAGGGTCCAGAGACTCGGCCGCCCGTTCGAGGCGAGGAGGAGAAAGGCAAGGGCGAACAGCAGGTTCAGCCCGAGGGTTTGAATTTCGAGGAACCGTCCGAGCTCGCGCGCCGGACCGCTCTTCGGAGCGGTGTCGCCCGTCACGGCTTCGGGCGACCGAGCAACCGGGCGAGGACCGGGTCCTCCTTCATCGCCCGCTCCGCGGCGGCCACGGCCCGCGGGTCCGAGCGGATCTCCTCGGGCCACGGACGCGGAAAACCGTCCTCGGGTCGTTTGCGGGTGGCGTCGATGCCGACCTTCGCCCCGAGGTTCGGCACCGGGTTCGAGATCGAGAGCTGGTCGACCGGACCCTGCGAGAGCTCGAAGTCGCGGCCGGGGTCCGCCTGCAGGCCGACCCGGTACAGGACTTCGGAGAGGTCGTGGACGTTCACGTCCTCGTCGACAACGATGAGGTAGCGCGTGAACATCATCTGGCCGAGGCCCCAGAGGGCGTGCATCACCTTGCGCGGATGGTCGGGGTAGGCCTTGCGGATCGAGATGATTCCGACGTTGATGAACAGTCCCTCCATGGGAAGGTTCATGTCGACGATCTCGGGGAGGACTATCCGCAGGACGGGTCGGAAGACCCGCTCGACCGCCTTGCCGAGCACCGCGTCCTCGGTCGGGGGCTTTCCCGTGACGGTGGTCAAGTAGACCGGCGCCCGACGGTGCGTGACCCGAGTCACGCGGAAGACGGGGAACGGCTCGGGCGCGGAGTAGTATCCGGTGTGATCCCCGAACGGGCCCTCGACCGCGCGTTCGCTCGGGTCCACGTACCCTTCGAGGACGATCTCGGCGTTCGCCGGAACCTCGAGGTCGACCGAGCGGGCGGGGACGAGCTCCACGGGGGCCGAACGAAGGAATCCGGCGAAGACGAAATTCGAGACTCCCTCGGGGACCGGTGCGAGCCCCGAGAAGACCGTCGCCGGGTCCGCGCCGATCACCGCGGCGATCGGCATCTTCTCACCGCGTGCGGCCCACTTTCGGTAGTTGTTCGCGCCGACCCGGTGCACCTGGAAGTGCATCCCGAGGGTGTCCGGGCCATATTGCTGGAGCCGGTAGATCCCCGTGTGCGGCTCCCCGGTCTCAGGGTCTTTCGTGATCACGACCGGGAACGTGATCGTCCTTCCGCCGTCCTTGGGCCAGCATTTCAGGATGGGCAGCTGGTCGAGGTTCACCGAACTCTCCTCGACTTCCTGACAGGGCGCCGTGCGGACCCGCTTCGGGGCGAGGGAACGTAGGGTCGAGAGGGTCTCGATCGTCCCCGACAGGTCGCGCACCGCCCCCAGAACCCCCGCCGGCGGGCGTAGGTGTACCAACCGCTCGACCCGGTCCGCCACCTCCTCGACCGTCTCGGCGCCGAGGGCGAACGCGATACGACGCGGCGACCCGAGCAGGTTGGTGACGACCGGGAGATGAGTTCCGGGGACGTTTTCGAAGAGGAGCGCCGGCCCGTCGGCTCGAAGGACCCGTTGGGTGACCTCGGTGATCTCGAGGTCCCGTGAAACGGGTCGGGTCACCCGGACCAGGTCTCCGCGCGATTCAAGCGCGGTCAGGAAATCGCCGAGCGACTCGAACGCCACGAGGGGCGTCGAACCGCCCGGATTATTAAGCGCAGGGGCGAGGGTCAAGGTTCATATCGGAACCTCCGGTCGAGCTCGCGATGCAGACCGTGACGCTCGAGGTCCGGACGGAGGACCTCGCGGTACTCGGACTCATCCCCGAGGGTCTGTTCGAGAAGTACGAAGAGGTCGAGCTGCTGGAAACGCTTCGCCTGGAACAGGGCTGGCGCCTCCAGCTCCTGAGGGTCCGGCGTCGGGGGCCGCTCAAGACCGCCTCCGAGCTCGAGCGCGAATCCCGGCGCATCCGCGCGCTCTACGGGCTCGAGAGCTTCGAGCTCGTCGAGCGACGGCCGAGGACCCACGACTACATCCTGCTCGTCCGCCAGCGAAATCCCGATCGTCTGCGTCGTCTCCTCTCGCTCGCCGGCGGGGAGATCTCCCCGACCGCTCCGTTCCGCATCACGGCGGAGAAGGTCATCGCCACGTTCCACGGTCAGGAGGGAGCCTTACGTCGCGTACTGAAACGGCTCGACCGGGAGGAGTTCCCGTACCGGGTGGTGCGGGCGTCGGGCCGGCCGTACGCTCCGGAGGAAGGAGCCGCTCCGTTGACTCCCCTTCAGTCGCGCCTTCTAGCTCGAGCGTGGGTGATGGGCTACTACGCCGTTCCGCGTCGGATTACGCTCACCCGACTCGCGCAGCAGACGGGACGCAGCGCTCCCGCGCTCGGGAAGGTCCTGCGCCGGGCCGAAGGACGCATCGTGGCCCGGTGGCTCGCGTCGGAGGGAACGGTTCCCGACTCCGAGGCGGCCGACGGAGCGCCCGCGCGGGAACCGTAAAGAGAGAAGAGCGCTCCCGAATCGCATGCCTCGCCGGTCGCGCACGATCCGGGTCGAACGCGTCTCCGGGGTCTCCGAGGTCCCTCTCCCGTCCCGGGCCACCCGGGGGTCGGCATGCTTTGACCTCGCGAGCGCCGAAGCGGTGGAGCTCGAGCGCGGACGAGTCACCCTCGTACGAACGGGCCTCAAGATGCGCTGCCCGGCCGGGACGTTCCTCGAGGTGCGACCGCGCAGCGGACTCAGCAGCCGCGGCGTGCTGATGGCGAACGCTCCCGGTACGATCGACTCCGATTACTCCGGCGAGGTCCGAGTTCCCCTCACCTACCTCTTCGAGGGCAGGTACCGGATCGAGGTGGGCGACCGGATCGGTCAGGTCCGTCTGGTCTCCAACGAACCCGCCCTTTTCCGGCCGGGGAAAGTGGACAGAGTCCGGTCCCGGCAGGGCGGGTTCGGCAGCACGGGCCGTTAGCGGAACTCCGAGAGGAGCCGCTGCACCCGTTTGGGCTCAGGGGGCGGTGGCGAGCGACCTTTCTCGACCTCGGATTGGACCTCGACGAGCATCTCGTGCATCCGACGTTCCCGGGAGGACGCGGAACGGTTGAGTCCCACATCGCGCGTCCCCTCGGCGACCAGCACGATCGCGCGGCCCGTGCGCGCCCGGCCGGTCCGCCCCCGTCGTTGGATGGTGCGGATCACGTCCGGGACCGGCTCGTAGAAGACCACGAGGTCGGTCGCGGGGATGTCGAGGCCCTCCTCGGCGACCGAGGTGGCCACGAGGCAGTTCACCTCGCCCGCGCGGAACCGGTCGAGAATCGCGCCTTGCTCGCGCTGGCTGAGCCCCGTGTCCTCCCCGTGGGTCGCCTGGCCGACGAACCGCGCCGGTCGAACCTCGGGGTCGTGGAGACGGTCGATCTCCTCCACAATGTGGTCGACGGTGTCGCGGTACTGCGAGAAGACGATCACCCTCGCCTTCGAGTTGCGATGGAGTTCCGCACGCACGATCTCCACCGTCTTCGCGAGCTTCGGATGCTCCACGGTCAGCGATTCGAGGCGACGCACGACCTCCTCCACGTCCGGGTCGCCGAGGAAGGCTCGAAGTGCCGGGGTCCATCGTTTTCCCTCGCCGGGCCGTTGGCGACCGAAGTACTCCCGAAGCGAATCGACTCCCTGGGTCTCGATCAGTTCGAGCGCGTGCAGCCCCTTCATGGCCGCCGCCTGAGCCGTTCGGGCCTTCCACAGGATTCCCGACGCCGAACCCGACTGGGTCTCCTCGGCGCGGATCTGTCGTTGAAGTCGAATCCCGACATCGAGCAGCACCCGGCGACCTGCCTCTCCGGCCGGCAAGAGGTCGAGCTTCCGCAGCACGTCGACCTGTCGCTGAATCGCCGCGCGCAGTAAGATCGCCAGATGCCGGACCTCGGCCGGGACCGCTACCTCGACCGTTTCGACTCCGATCCCATGAATGTACGGCGCCACATCGGGACTCAGCTCCGTACGGGTACTCGAACCGCTCGATCCCGAGATTCGCCCAGACCTCCCGGATCCGGTGTCGGCTCCCGCCGGGCGAGGCCGTCATCGCGAGGACTCGCGCGTTCGGCTCTTCGCGATTTGCCTTGGCGATCGCGACGTACGGGTAGTCGCCGACTGCTCGATGCGCCTCATCAAAGACGATTAGGGAGAACGTATCCAGCGGGAAGTCGCCCGCGGAGAGGTCGTTCCCGACCACCTGAGGGGTCGCGACCACGACCTGAGGCGGCTTCAAGAGCGCCGCCCGTCGCTCCGGCGCGATCGCTCCCGTGAGCGTCAGCGGTTCCGGTGCGAGCAAGGTTCGGGCGACCTCCCTTGCGTGCTGCACGACCAGCGGCCGAGTGGGCGCGAGGAACAGCACGGACTCGGTCGGTCGCCGAAGGAGGAAGTCAGCGATGACCCGAAGCGCGATCGCGGTCTTGCCGAGACCCGTCGGGAGGACCACGAGAGTGTTCTGGGCGACCGCCACCTCGGCGATCTGTTCCTGGTAGACGCGGTCCTCGAGGAGGCCGGGCCGGACCCGGGGATGCGCGACCGTGGCCATCGACGACGTGCTCCGCCCGTCCAGCGACCACGGCTTTAATAAGGGCCGTCTACGCCGGGCGATGGTACCCCTCGAAGTCGAGCTCCTCCTCCTCGCTGCGGCGGTCGCCGTTCTCGTCTATCAGGGCTTCGCGCTGTTGCTCGCGGCGCAAATGCCTCGACTGGACCCGGCCCCGCCCGGACCTCCGCCGGAGGCACCTCCTCAGGTCAGCGTAGTGATCGCGGCGCGCAACGAGGAGCTCGACCTGCCGACTACCTTGGATTGCCTGCTCGCCCAGGATTATCCGAACCTCGAGATCCTCGTCGTAGAGGACGGTTCGACCGACGGGACCGGCCGGGTGATCGATGCGCGCGCGCCCCGGGTCCGTCGGGTGAACCCGCCTCCGCTTCCCCCGGGTTGGGTGGGCAAGAACTGGGCGTGTTGGAACGGGGCCCAAGCGGCGACCGGCGATTGGCTCCTGTTCGAAGACGCCGACGTGCGCACGCATCCCGCGACCGTCCGGACGACGCTCGAGTGGGCCGAACGGGAGCGGGCCGACCTCGCGACGATCGCGCCGAAGGTCGAGATGCGGAGCTTCTGGGAGCGACTCGTTCTTCCGTTCTACGTCCAGGTGGTTTTGACCTACTTCCGGACCCCCCATGTCAACCGTCCGAAGTCGCACACCGCGATGGCGAACGGGCAGTTCTGGCTCACCCCTCGTGCGACGTACTTCGCCACGGGAGGCCACGAGGCCGTGCGGTCGATTGTCCTCGAGGACGTCGCCATCGCGCGAAGATACCGTGCGCAGGGACGCGCGTTGCGAGTCGCGTGGACCCCCCTGTTGGCCCAGACCCGAATGTATCGCAACCGAACGGAGATGTTCGAGGGACTCCTCAAGAACGTCCATGGGACCCAGTTCTCGGCCGTGCGCCTCGTCGGGTTCATCGCCGGTCTGATCGGCCTTTTCCTCCTCCCGCTCGCCCTTCTCCCTTTCGGTCTATGGACGGGTTCCCTCGTCCTGACCCTGATGGGCGGGTTCCTGTACTTCGCCCTCTTCGGCAAGCACGTCGTCTTTGCCCGTGCGATCGGCGCTCCGCCGTCCTACGGATTGCTCTACCCTCTCGCCGTCGGCTACTACATCGTTCTCATCGCGACGTCCCTCGGCCGCGGACTCCGGCGCAAACCCGTCGCGTGGAAAGGGCGCTCCTACCCGATGGGCCCGTAGCGTCCCGAACGGCTAAGTGGTCGAGCGACCGTGGTCGCGTTTGACCATGGCCGCTCGCAGCGAGACGAAGTTCGAGCTCGTCATCGGAGGTCAGGAAGTCCCCGGGGCCCGTGGGGAACATCGACCGGTCCTAGACCCGGCCAACAACCAACCGATGGCCGAATCGGCCGTCGCGTCGCGGGAGGATGCTCACCGCGCGATGGAGGTCGCGGAACGCGCGTTCCGCGAATCGAATTGGGCCGGGGACGATGGCGCTCGCCGCGGAAAGGCCCTCTACCGTCTTGCCTCGGCCCTCGAAGGGCAGGCCGAAGCGTTCGCACGGCTCGAGACGCTGAACATGGGAAAACCGCTGCGCGAGTCGCGCGGCGACATCGGCTACGTGGTCCGGACCCTCGAGTACTTCGCGGGCGCGGCCGATAAGGTCGAGGGCGAAACGATCCCGGTCCCTGGCCCCCGGTTCGATTACACGATCCGGGAGCCTCTCGGCGTCACCGTACACATCGCGCCGTGGAACTATCCGCTCCTCCTTTCCGTGCGGTCGGTCGCCCCCGCGCTTGCAGCCGGCAACGCCGTGGTCCTCAAACCGGCAAGCCTCACGCCCCTCACCGCGGTCGCCTTCGCACGGCTCGCGAAGGACGCGGGAATCCCGGACGGTATCCTCAACGTGGTCACCGGAAGCGGCGCCGAGGTGGGCGAGGCGCTGATCGAGGACCCTCGGTGCGCCTCCGTCACGTTCACGGGCAGCGGCGACGTCGGTCGTCGGATCGCCGAGCTCGCCGCCCGACGGTTCGTGCCGCTCACGCTCGAGCTCGGCGGCAAGGGACCGGTCCTCGTCTTTCCGGACGCGGACCTGGAACGGGCGGCGAAGGCGGTGGGGTACGGGATCTTCGGGAACGCGGGCCAGATGTGCTGGGCAGCTTCCCGATTGCTGGTCCACGAGAGCATCCGGGTTCCGTTCCTCGAGAAGCTTCGCGGGATCGCCGAGGGCCTGAAGCTCGGACCGGGGATGCTCGAAGGGGTCGAGATGGGGCCGCTCGTCTCGAAGGAACAGCTCGAGAGGGTCCTCGACTACGTGCGGGACGCTCGCGAGAGCGGCGGCAGCGTCGTGGTTGGCGGGTCGAGGCCCGATGACCCTGTACTGGCTCGCGGCAACTTCGTCCGCCCCACGATCCTCGCCGACGTGCCCCCGAGCTCCCGGGCCGTGCGCGAGGAGATATTCGGGCCGGTGCTCGGGGTCGCCTCGTTTGCCGACACCGAGGAAGCCGTGCGGATGGCGAACGACACCCCGTACGGACTGCTCGCCGCGATCTGGACGCGCGACCTTTCCACCGCCCACTCGGTCGCCCGCCGGCTCGAGAGCGGCATGGTCGTGGTCAACGATTCGCCGACCACCTACCCCCAGACCCCGTTCGCCGGCGTCAAATCGAGCGGAGTGGGCTTCGAGCAGGGGATCCGCGCTCTCGATACGTTCACACGTCGGAAGAACGTACTCGTGAACGTCGGGGCGTCGCGCAAGAAGTCGTAGGTCGCCGCGCCTCGCTCGAATGGCCCCGGGGTTCGTACGAAACCCCAAAAGGGGAACAGAGGGGTCGACGGCGGGACCTGTGGCCGCTGCGGGCGCTTCGCCGGATGAATGGGGGACTTGCCACTTCTGTGGAGTGGCGGTCCGGCCGGGGGCAACGAAGTGCGAGATTTGCGGCGCTGCGAAGCCGCTCTCGGCGGCGGAAGCTCAGAGCGCGCCCCCCAAGGTCCGCCGCTGGATCCGCCTGACCCATGGTTTCCGGACGCTCATCGTCATCACCGTCGTCGCCGGGCTCGCCTACGCCGTCCTCTCCGCGGAGCTGAGCGGACCGCCGGACCTGGTCGGGGACCCTCTTACCACTGCGGGCACGTACACGGTCGGCCCGGGGAACTTCACCGTGATCTCCGGCGACATCACGGGCGGGGATTTCGTCACGGGGAACTTCACGACCGTCCACCCCGTGGGCGTGAACATCGGTCTTGCGGTCTACAACTCGAGCGAGTTTGCCCAGTTCTCCGAGGGAGGGGCCCCAACCCCGCTCTATACGGTGGGTCCCACGTACAACGCCCAGCTCGTGTATTCGCCGCTCGTGACCGACACCTACTACTTCGTGTTCACGAACCCGTACGCGCCGTCCACCCACCTCACGGTCGGAGTGTACATCACGACGCTCTACAACTCGAACGTCGCGAACGACGGGTTCGCGTAGTTCAGGCGTCCGATCCCGATTCCGGTTCCGGGGTCGCTGCTTCCGGGACGGGCACCTCGGAGCGGTGGAGGTACTCGGGCGGCACCCGGTCGACGAGATAGACGGTCTTTCCCGCCTTCATGATCACGAGACCGCCCTCCCGGGCGCGCTTCGCGTCGACCTCCAGGATGACCGGATTCGGAGTCCGGACGGATCCCGCCGCATGGGCGTCGCCGGCCGTCTTCGAAAGGTGGACCTTCTTGCGGTCCGAGGGTTTCAGTCCCACCTCGAGAACGATCGCCGCCTCCTCTTCGGTGACGGGATAGTAGAGGAAATCGGGGATGTTCTCCGTGGGCAGGTCGAGCTCGACATCGACCGTGTGCCCGTACGTCGCCCGGATGCGGTCGTCCCGGACCTCGTAGCGTCCCTTCGCGTCGGTCTCCGCGATGGCGATCAAGTGCTGGGGGCGAAGCCAGTGATACGCGGGATGCTTCTGGGAGATCGCGCGCACGATCTGGGGGACCTCGACCCAGCCCTGGGGTTCGATCGGAAGCTGATAGCGGTCCGGAAAATGCCGAAGGATGCCGGTCAGCACCCGTCCGAGGTGGTCGAGCTCCCGGTCGTTCATCAGGAAACGGCCCGGTTGGCCGCAGACCGGGCAACTCTCCGCCCGGAAGTACCCGTGCTGTGCGCACTCCTTCAGCATCGTCCCGGCTCGTCTCAGGCCTTGACCTTGTCCGCCTTCTTTTCGAAGTCGGTGAGGAGGTCCCCGTAGAGTTCCGTTAGGTCCTTCAGTACCCGCTTCAGGACCTGCTGGGGCTTCTCGCCCTTCGTCTTGACGTAGAGCGTGGGGCGGTCGAGGTACGGGTGGCCGAGATAGTAGCGTGCCTCGATGACCTTCTCCTCTCGCTGAAGCGCCTCGACCAGCGGGATGAGCAGGGTCTCCTCGCCCTTCGGGAACTCGACCCGGAGGAGGTCGTGCTCCTTCTCGACGACGCGAATCTCCATCGATAGCACCGGAAGCCCGGCCACTTACGAGCGCTTCTTAAGCGTGGCGGGACGAACGCCGGGCGGGGCGACCGGGCGACCCGCCGCGCCGACGCTCATATAACATTCATCGACTCCTGCGAGGCGCATCCATGCGGTTCCTTGTGGTCGGCGGCGGCGCCCGCGAACACTCGATCGCCCTCACGCTCGAGCGCGCCGAGGCCGAGGTCGTCGTGGCGAGCGCGAACGCGAACCCGGGACTGGAGCGGATTGCGAAGGCGTCGGCCCGGGTCGACCCGACCGACGCCGCTCGGGTCGTCGCGTTCGCCCAAAGCGCGCGCGTCGAGGTCGCGATGATCGGGCCGGAGGCCCCGCTCGGTGCGGGAGTTGCCGACGCGCTCCGAGCCGCGGGGATTCCCACGGTGGGTCCCGACCGCGCCGCGGCCCGGATCGAGACGTCGAAGTTGTTCTGCCGCGAACTCCTCCAACGCCACGGCGTCGAGGGTCAGCCGCAGTTCACCGTGCCGGCGACCCCGGAGGAGGTCGACCGAGCCGTAACGGCGTTCTCCGGCCCGTTCGTCGTCAAGCCGAGCGGTCTCACGGCGGGCAAGGGGGTCTGGGTTCAAGGGCCCGATTTCGCCGAGGCCAACGAGGGCGCGGTCTACGCGAAATCGATTCTGGTCCAGGGCCAGCGAGCCCTCCTCGAGGAGAAGCTCGAGGGCGAGGAGTTCAGCCAGATGGCGTTCGTGACCGACTCCGGCGTCTACCCGATGCCTGCGGTTCAGGATTTCAAGCGGGCGCTCGAGGGGGACCGGGGGGGCAATACCGGCGGGATGGGGTCGTACTCCCAGCGGGACCATCTTCTGCCGTTCCTGTCCGCGGCCGACCGCGACCGAGCGGTCGGAATCCTCGAGAAGACGGTCCGGGCACTTCGAGAAGAAGGGCTCTCGTACCGGGGGGTCCTCTATGGCGGCTTCATGCTCACGGCGAACGGGCCGCGACTCCTCGAGTTCAATGCCCGCCTCGGCGACCCCGAAGGGATCAACGCTCTCACGCTGTACGAGGAAGGAAACTTCGCGGAGTTCATGTACGGGGTCGCGACCGGAAAGGTCGACCCGAACTTGATCCAGTTCCGACGTCGGGCGACGGTCGTCAAGTACGTCGTGCCCCCGGGTACGGAGAACGGGCGGTGCCGGGCGGAATTCTAACCGTCGACGCCGGCGCGATCGAGGCCGCCGGGGTCCATCTCCTCTACGGCAGCGTGGACGCGGCCGGCCCGGGGAAGGTGCGTCTCAGCACCTCCCGCGGGCTCGCGCTCGTGGGTGAGGCAAGCGCAATCCATGAGGCCGGCGCTCGTGTCGAGGCCGCGCTGGCCTTCGTCCAGGGCCAGTACTACGTGCGCCACGACATCGGCACGAAGGAGGACCTCGCGCGTCGTTGGGAGCACATGCGGAAGCTCCTGGCCCCGAACGCCAAGAGCTCGCCGATCCCGCTTTCGGTCGCACCGCCCGGGGCCCCGCCTTCGAGCGCGGGTTCGCCCGAGCAGGTGATCGGCTGAAACCCGACCGGCCAAGCGTCAAATACGGTACCTCCGCTTTCATGAAACTCCGCCCATGTTCTGTCCCAACTGCAAACGATTGATGCGACCCGACCGCGCGGCCGGCGTCTGGCGCTGCTCGTCGTGCGGCACAGAGGTCCCGCTCGGCCGCGGGGTCGAGGTCCGCCAGACCGACGCGAGCGGACGCGGAAAGGTCGCCGTCGTCGAAGTGAAGCACGTCACCCTCCCGAAGACCGAGGAGACGTGTCCCAAATGCGGGAACGGTGAAGCGTACTGGGTGCTGCGTCAGACCCGCGGCTCGGACGAGCCCGAAACGCGGATCTTCGAGTGCACGAAGTGCGGCCACAAGTGGCGGGAGTACTCGTGAGCGCTCCCTCCTTCGACCCGGTCGCCCGGGCATTCGCCCCCGACGCGCTCGGCCAAACGGTCCGGCTCCGCGGCTGGGTGCTGCGGACCCGTTCCTCGGGGGGAATCCTGTTCCTCGTCCTGAGGGACCGGACCGGGGTCGTCCAGGTCACGGGCCGCCGTGACGGACTCGGCAATGCCGCGTTCGCGGCGGCGGAGCACGTCCAGATCGAGGGCGCGGTTTCCGTCGAGGGCACGGTCGCCGAAGATCGGCGGGCCCCGGACGGCCGTGAGGTCCGAGCGAGCCGGATCGACGTGATCGACGCCGGGGAAGCGTTTCCCATCTTCTCCGACCAGACCGAGGAGTTCCTGCTCGACCAACGGCACCTCGCGATCCGCTCGCAGGAGAACGTCGCTATCTTCCGCGTGAAAGCCGAGCTTCTGCGGGCGTTCCGGGAATTCCTCGACCACGAGGACGTCCTCGAAATGACGCCCCCGATCATCTCGGGGAATGCCGCGGAGGGCGGCTCGGAAGCGTTCCAAATCGACTACTTCGGTCGCCCCGGGTATCTCTCTCAGTCCGCCCAGCTCTACCTCGAGGCGTTGCTCTTCCCGCACGAGCGGGTCTACTCGCTGACTCCGGCGTTCCGAGCCGAGAAATCCCGGACCACCCGGCACATCACCGAGTTCCTGATGCTCGAGGTCGAGCTCGCCTGGTGCGACCTCGCGAGCCTCCTCGACTTCACCGAACGGATGATGGTCTCCGCGGTCCACGCGGTCGCCGAGCGTCGGCCGAAGGAGCTCAAGGCGCTCGGCCGTCCGCCCGAGGAGCTGCTCGCGATCCGGGCCCCGTTCGAGAGGATCCGCTACGCGGAGGCGATCGACCGGCTCTCAAAGCTCGGTTTACCGGTTCATTTCGGAAGCGACCTCGCGACCGCCGAAGAGCGCGCCCTCACCCTCGAGAGCCATTCGCCGCTGTTCGTCACGCACTTTCCCCGCGAGCTGAAGGCGTTCTACATGCTCCGCTCACCGGAGGACCCGCGCTGTGTCGAAGCGGCGGACCTCCTTGGACCGGAAGGGTACGGAGAGGTCGTCGGCGCCTCGTGCCGCGAGACCGACCTCGCCCGGTTGAAGGAGCGCATCACTGAGGTCGGTGCGAAGATAGAGGAGTACGAGTGGTACCTTGACCTCCGCCGACACGGCAGTGTCCCGCACGCGGGTTTCGGCCTCGGTATCGAGCGGGTGCTGCGCTGGATGCTGCGGCGCGAACACATCCGCGACACGACGCCGTTCCCTCGGACCCCCTCTCGCCACACTCCCTGACCGGACGCGCGACGCTGCCCGCGCTCGCTCCGTTCGTGGGCAATGTTCAAGAGCGCCGGCGGGTCTCCGGTACTTGGCGCGCTCGTCGGAGAACGTAGAGTGGCATCAGAGCAGGTACCGGTCCGGGGAGGCGAGCGCTCGGGAACCCCGACCGAGAAAACGCCCGGCGCGGTGCTGGTCGAACGGATCACGCACCAGGACGTCCCCGCGATCTGCGCCCTCTACCGACGGGTCTGGGAGCCCGCCCCTCCGGGGGTTCCGGCCGACTTCGTCAAGACGTGGCAACCCACCGCGCTCGAGTTCACGAGCTGGATGGAAGGCGTCACCTACTTTGCGGCCCGCAAGGACGGACGACTCGTGGGCATCATCGGTTGCGAGATCCGGCACGCCAGCGTCCGCATGATGGACCTCGCGGTCGACCCGGAGACCCGACGCCAGGGTGTGGCCACATCGCTCGTCGCGGCGGCGGTCGAGTGGGCCAAGAAATCGAACGCGACCGCCATCTGGATCGATTCCCTCAGCCGCTTCGCACCGGCCACGGCTCTCTTCCAGCATCTCGGGTTCGCCCAGGCCGGCGTGCTCCACAAGCACGAGTGGGGCGAGGACGTCACCCTGTTCGAGCGAGTGCTCTAGCGAACGCGACGTTACGTTCAACGGGCTCGAGGAGCGGCGTGCGCCGGTCGGTTCGGCGGCAGCCCATGGCGTTGCTGGAGTGCTCGAAGACGCCGCACCCCGTCTTCCGGTTTCCCCCGGAAGAATTCCCGGGCTCCGCGCGCGAGCTCGATTGCCTCGAGTTCGGTCGCGATCCCGTGGGCCCGTTCGCCTAGCAGGTAATCGCCATACTCGGAGATGTACTGAGGCAAACCCGCCTTCAGGCGCGTGACCGCCTGGAGCCGGATCGCCCGGGTCTGTTGCTTCAACGCGGCGAGCTTGCCCGCGCGCAGTTCGCTCTCAAGGTCGTCCGCGACCTCGGTCGAATCCTGCGGCGGCTCGATCCCGAGCGCGTCCATGTCGTGCAGGAGGGCGATCACCCGCTCGAGCTCCTCCCGAGCCTGGTCGAGGTGACGTTCCTTGAGCGCAACGACTCGTTCGACTTGTTGGTAGGAAGAAAGCGCCTGGGCGACGTCGCCGGTGCGGGCCGAGTGGAGCGCGTCCTCGATCTGGTCCCGCTCCAGGCGGCTGTCGACCGAATAAGCCTCGAGACGACTGAGGCGAGATTTCGTCCGCTTTTCCCACTCCTCGAACGCGGCCACCACCCGTTTCTGGGCGAGTCGCTCCACCCCCCGGACGGCCTCGGCCCAGGGTTCGGGATTGCTCGCGGTGCGTGCGGACTCCTCGGCCCACGCGGGCAGCCTCGGCAGCTGAGCTCCGAGGGGTTGGACCCCGTCCGCCCATTGGTTGAGGCGGGCGAGACGGCGGGCGAGCTCGGCGGCAAAAGGGTTCTGGGCATCCGGGCTCGAGGTCCGTGCAGGTCTCGCCGCCGGAGGGGCGCGCGGCGGGCGGGACTCCGGCATGGCAACGGGGGTCACGGGCTCGGCGGGCGCCGGCTCATCGAGAAAGGTGTGACACTCCGGGCACACGAGTGCCTCCGGGGGGACCGTCGCCCCGCACTTGGGGCAGACCACGCCTACTTCGGCCATCCGACTCGGAGACACAGGTTCGCAGGGTCTTAAAACGCGAGTTGCTGCGGAGGCAGCGGCGAGAGGTCTCCGCTATCTTGCCCGCGGCGCGGGAAGAACGATGCGGCGGGTGCGAATCGCTGATTCGTTTGGTTCATCGCCCGGTCGGGTTCTCACCACTCCCAAACCGGAAAGCACTCCAAGCTGGCAGGGGTCAGGATCGAAGACTAGCTGACTCGAGGAGAGAACTCGGACGCGATCCGGACGTCTGTTGAGCCATGCACCAATCGCACGGTATCGGACCAAGCAATTCTTCAGGCGCTTCACGAAGGTGCGAGCATTCGCACGTGGGGGCAACTCCCCCTCAAGCAGATAAGTCGAAACCGACTAGTTCGGGTCAGATATGGGAGGCCCGTCTCCGAAGAGCCTGAAAGTGGCGGGGACGGTTGCAGCCGCCACGACCTTGATTCTGGTCTCAGTCATCACCCTTCAAGCCTTCCCCTCCCCGATCCCTCCGTCCGCTAAGTGCGCCTCCACCCCCAATACCTCCAAGGCAGTAACTCTCTTGTCAAAAGGGATCAATTTCACAGTCTCGCCGAATGCAACCGGACATGCTGAAGCTGCCTTCCCTTTCTGTATCAACGAGTCGATCACATTCCTAGGAGCGTGGAACGCTACCCAGCTGACGGATACGGCCGTAATCCCCGCAGGGTCGACTTACACTTGCCCGGTGCAAACTTGCGACTCATTGAATGGATCATACAATACGACGCTTTTTCCGGGCTCGTATGACCTTATCTTCACGACCGGTAGTTGGCCAGCCAACATCACCAAAGTAACCATCACCCAACCGGTTGAGTTGCTGTTTGATCGGACCACGATTCTGCTCCAATCGGCCGGAACCCAAGTCATCGGCCCAATGCACTACCTGAGTTGGTCCGTCTCGATTCCACCTAACGCCGGCCGAATCGCGTTCTATTCAGATGGCAAAGTCAACACTGGTTTCTCCGCAGGCTTCATGGACCCTTCCCAATGGGCATCCTTTCAGGCCAATCAATCGGCGTTCAACTGGACCGTTCTCTCGTGGTTCATAGAGGCCAGCGGGGGCATAGGAGGGCCCTTTCTCTCCTCAAACCCCCTTCTACTAGTCGGTCCGGGAACCTACACTTTCGTCTTCTACAACGACAATACATCTCAGTGTGTTCTTCAACTTCTTACGCCCCTTTGGATCGCGTACACCGAGGGGTAGTGAGTACTGCCCGCATCCTTGCCGAAGGCAGAATCGATAGAGCAGTTCGGCAACAGTCAGGAACGAGCCCGCTCATCGGGAGTGTAGAGAGAAAAGGAAAGGTCCGGGGGGTGTGAACCCTCCGTGGGTTCAGTTCATCGTATTGCAGGAAACCGACCCGTCCGGATGGGATATCCACCCCGTGCGCAACCCCGCCGTTAGACACGGGTGGGCCACCCGGGGAACGGAGGGCGACTTACCCAGGGTGCCCCTTTCGTCGCCCGGATCGATCTAGCGCGTGGACCCGAATTCGACGGAGTTGTGGCGGCCGAATCGAAGACCCCTGTCAGCGAAAATCCATGTTGCGCACCGGGCCCAAGACGCTCCCGCACCGGCGCCCGGAACGACACTTTCCCAAGACGAGGCAAAGCGACAAACCCCATGTACTGCCGGAGGAGTACCCCGTCGCGGGCGGCGTGGAAAGGGGCCCGCGGCAGATGTCGTTGTCGCCGTCCTTGCGGCAAGCGCTGGTCGTGGCCGTGGTGGTCGTCGCCGTGCTGGGCACGTTTCTCTATGTCGTCGGCGCTCCGAGCCCTGGCAGCAACGGGAAGGAGGTAACCCCGACCCCGGGTGGCAACGGTAAGGCGGGAGGCAGCGCGCATTATGCGGTCGTTGCGACCATCGCCCAGATCAATGTGAGCAGTGTTCCCGTCGGGTTCTGGCCTCAGTATGTGATTTACGACCCCCAAAGCGCGGTGCTGTACGTAGCCTCGGAGTTCTCCCAAACGGTCTCCATCGTGAATCCCAGTCCGTTCCAAGTAACCCAGGTCATCCGCACGGGATCCGACGCACGAGGATTGGTACTCGACCCCTCCCATCACCTCCTGTTCGTCTCGAACGACTATGCGAGCAATCTCACGGTGATCAACACGACCACCAACACGATTCAGACCACGCGGGACTACAGTCCGTACGGATACATGGTGGGCGAGCAGCTCGACCCTTCCACCGGTCAATTGCTCGTCCTCGCCAACAACCCTCCGGATTCCATCTTGTAGATCAACCCGATCACCTACAACTTGACCCGAGTCCTGCCGATCGACGAGAATCCGGGCGGCGGGAACGGGTATGCGATCAACGAGAGCACCCACGTCATCTACTTCCCCGCTCGCGGCGACAACGCGGTCTCGGAGATCGGGGAACTCAACGGTACTCCGTTCGACAGCGTTTTGATGCCGGGGAGTGAAGGACCCACGTCCACATTCTTCGACCCGTTGAACGGTTATGTCTATGTGATGCTCGGCGGGTGGCTCTGGATGGGTCCTGGGAATCAGGCCGTGGTCCTCAACCCGGCGACCGACCAGATCGTCGCGAGTCTCACGCTCGGCACCTGGCCGGACGCGTACGCTTACAATCCGACGTCGCAGCTCCTGTATGTTTCGTGCGCGGCGTCGGGAAACATCTCGATCATCAATGCATCCACGAACCAAGTGGTGGGATCCATTTTCCTCGGAAATGGCACGCTGCCAGGTGTCATTGCGATCAACCCCCTCACGGGGAACCTCTACATCGGTGAGGACGGGACCGGTGCGCTCGTCGAAGTCGCCCTGGTGAACGCTCCCACGACGTCGATAGCGCCGGTCACCCACTCAACAGCCGGAAGCTTGTTGCTCGCGGCTCGTTGGGAGCCGACGGCGTTTCCGTTTCCCTAAAGCACCCTTCTCAAAGACGTCAATCCGCGGGGGGTCGGAAGTCATTTGGGACGATAGGTGAAGTGCAGGGGGTGTGAATCCCCCTTTGGTTCAATTCATCGTACCGCAAGAAACCGACCTGTCCTCGACAAGATATCCGCCCCTTACACAACCCCGCTGTTAGACTAGGGTGAGCGGTCCGGCGGAGGAACCGAACCTACACTCTCCGCGCCTTCCGGACGTTCCGAACCGCGTGCAGCTTCAGGATCTCGTAGTCCGGCACGAGAATCTCGAGTCGGGAGCTACAAGGTCGAGAGGAACTCCCGCAGGGAAGGAATAACCCGGTCGACGCTGGCGAAGGCACCTAGGTGGCCGACCCCGGGGAGCAATCGAGATCTTGATCGGGGATTCATTTGCGTCATCGCCTCACGTTCCTCTTCGGAATAGTTACGTTCGGCTTGGAGCAAGAGAACCGGGACCCGCAGACGACGTAGGACGCTGGCCGGCCCGTCCCACTGCCTCCATTGTTCGAGTTCCAATGCAAACATTTCGGGGTCGGTGGCCGCCATGTTCTCGACAACCGATTCGGGCCCGCGGTAGCCTTCATCTTTCGCCCATTCATGGGCGGCCTTTGCCCACCCGCGTTGTCGTATGAACTGGGCGAGTTCGGACCGTTGCTGGCGATCCCGGCTTTTTGGGTCGGTCAGGTCCCGAGGCTCGAGTCCGTCGATGTCGACTAGCGCGAACACGCGACCGGGATCACTCTCGGCGAGCGTAGCCCCGACCTTCGAACCGTCGGAGAATCCGACGAAGATCGTGCGCGGACATCCCAACGCATCGAGGACCGCACGCACGTCATCGCGGTACTCCTCGATTCGATGGGCCGTTGGACTATCCGGCTTGTCGCTCTTCCCATGTCCTCGGTGATCAATGAGGATCAATCGATGTTCGGACCTGAGGGCATCGGCGTAACCCGCCAGCCGCCACGACTCGAGGTCGCCGGCACCGCCAGGATGGAGAAGAAGAGGCGGTCCCTCTCCCTCCACCTCGTAGTGGATCTTGACCCCTTCACGAGTGATGAACGGCATCGACAGCCCTGGCGGACGGGATGTCGGTCTCTGGCCTTAACAGGTCCGCGATGGCACGACACCCGTCCGGGGTAATCCTCGCTTTGGAAAACCACCCCATTCCGAACGCTTGAATGACAGAGGAGCTCGACAATTCGGAACGAACGAGAGGAAAGGTGCAGGGGGTGAGATTTGAACTCACGGACTCCTACGAGACTAGGACCTCAACCTAGCGCCTTTGACCAAGCTGGGCCACCCCTGCACGGGTCTTCCGCGCCTACTCGGTTTCCGCATTAACCTTTACGAACGGAACCGGCGCCGGGTACTCGGACCGGGCCCAGGTCGAAAAAGGCCTTGTACGAGGACGGGGTGCCGGCCTTTCCATGACTGAGCGCGGACCGACCGGCGCGACCGTGTTCATCGGCCAAAAGCCCACGATGACCTATGTCTTCCAGGTCGTGAGCCAGCTCAATTCGGGCGCCGGACCGGTCGTCGTCAAGGCTCGAGGGAATGCGATCGGCAAAGCCGTGGACGTGGTCGAAGTGGTCCGCCACCGCTTCCTGCAGGGCGAGGTGAACATTGGCCCGATCTCGATCGACACCGAGCGGCTCGTGAACCGGGAGGGACGCGAGGCCAACGTTTCGGCGATCGCGATCCCACTCAACCGGACCGGCCCGGTTCCGGGGGCGGCGGGGACGCCACCGCCGGCGGCGCCCCACCCGTAGCGGCCGACGGCTCGCGTCGGACCACCCACGTACCGGCCCAGAGGTCTCCGAGCCGTTGCCGTTCGGACGTCGCGGCGATGAGCGCGATTGCCCCGACGCCCAGCAGGGCCACTCCGCCGAGAACGAACGAGAGGACTCCGACCAAGGCAAGCAGCCCGGCCGGCAATGCGACACCGAGGAGTGTCAGCGTACCCGAGGCCCCGCTCTTGAGTCCGAAGGCGAGGGCGATGGCGATCCCGATGCCCACGACCGAAAGGAGGGGCACGACGGTGGAGTTGCGAACCAGAGCCGAGAGCCCGCTCGGGGCAGCGAGCGCCCGCTCCCGAACTTCGAGTCCGAAGAGACGCTTCCCGACGGTCGTTCCTTCGAACGTCTCGGCCAGGACGAAGTAGAGGAACGCCCAGGCGATGTATCCGAAGATAGCAGCGTTGAACGCCAGGTTCGACAGCGCGTCCGAGAGTCCGCCGGACATCGTCAGGAGCAACGCCGCCCAGAGCGCCACCGCCGGTGCGGTCACGAGCGCGAGATCGACGGCGAACGCCGCGGCCCGGGCGCCGATGGAGGCGAATCGACGAACGCCGAGGTCCCGGGCGATCAGGACGAGCCAGCGGGCGGTCAACCAGGCCCGGAACCCCTCGCGCCCGTCCCCCGTGCCCGCCCGAGCGGCCGCATCGAGATTGGCCTGGTCGGAGACGATCCAGCCCGGCACGGGTAGGTCCTGCCAGGAGCGGCCATCGGCGGAGGGGGCCAACCCCAACAGCTGTCGAGTCTGTTCCGTGGCCGCGTGGCTCGCTGCCGAAGATTCGTTGAGGGAGTCGGAGAGTCGTCCGTCCAACCCGGAGCGGAACGCGCGCAACAGGCGGGTCATCGGCGAGAGGGTCCGATCGGGGGAAGCCGGACCCACCGCTTGCATCCCTCCACTGGTGAGGCGGTGGCCCGCGTACGCCGCGGCGAAGGCGAGCAGTCCCGAAAGGTAGACGAGGTCGAGCACCCCGGCGCCCCCGATCGTGTACAACCCCAACGGGCCGGACCCATACAGCGGAGGTTGACGAAGGAGGTCGGCCCCGAGGAGTACCCCGAAGGTGCTGGCCAAGAACGCCGTGGGGATGGCATAACCCTCCTCGTTCGGGAAGACCCGGCCGGCCAGAAGGACGGCGATCAAACCGGCCATCACGGGGGGAACGAGGTAGAAGGGGAACGATTCGGCGATCCCCACTCCAGGGATCGCGCTCGACGCAATGAACGTTCCCACGAGTACCCCTGAGGTGAGCGCAACGAGGAAAGCTACCTTCCGGAAAAGGAGGTCCCGGGAGACGAGAGCGACCCCACCCACCACCGCGCAGTAGGCCGTCGCGACCACCATCACCGCGAGCTCGTTCCCGACGTAATTCGTGGTGCCGAACGCCTGCGCGAAGGAGTGCGAGAAGCCGGCCGTCCCCGAAAGGACCAGGAGAAAGAGCACGCCTCCTTCGATGGCGAGCAGGAGTAGGTAACGGGACAGGGATCGGGAACGAGGTGGGGCGGCCCGGCCGAAGGCAAGCAGCCCGACGAGGAGCGGGAAAACGGCTCCGGCGAAGCTCACCGCCACCCAATCCGTGGAGACGGGCGCGATCGGCAGGAGCGCGAACGACGCGAGGAGGGCGCCCGGCAGCAGCAACCAAAACGCCCGGCGGCCGAACCCGATGCTCTCGGCGAACGGCGCGTGTTCCCAGGCGACCAGGAACAGCACGGCCCAGAGGAGGCCGGGAAGGGCCAGGGAGACGGTGTCGTTCACGATGTCGCTCGTGAGCTGGATGGGGTCGACCACGGTGCCGGCTCGCTCCTCTCGGGAGGGAAGGGCCGAGGGACCGAGGGGGCCTAAACGTTTTGTCGCGGGTCCCGCATCGTGCCCCCATGGCACCGCCGCGTCAGGAGAAGGATTCGCTCGGCACGCGGGAGGTTCCCGAAACGGCGTACTGGGGGATCCAGACGCTTCGGGCCCGCGAGAACTTCCCGGTAAGCGGCCTCCGATCCTCACCGCATCTCATCCGAGCGTACGCCCTCCTGAAGCTCGCGTGCGTCCGCGCGAACGTCGAGAAGGGCGGTCTCGACGCCGAGCGAGGGCGCGTCATCGCCCAAGCGGCCGAGGAGATGGCCTCGGGGCGCTTCGATGCCGAGTTCGTCGTGGACGTGTTCCAGGCCGGCGCCGGCACGTCGTTCCACATGAACGTGAACGAGGTGCTGGCGAACCGTTCCCTCGAGATCGTCGGGAAACCGCGCGGCGACTACGAGTACATCAGTCCCAACGACCACGTGAACCGCGGCCAGTCGACGAACGACACGTATCCGAGCGCCGCCCAGGTAGCGGCACTCCTCGCTCTTCGCGAGCTCCGCGCGTCCGTGACCACGCTGATCGAGAGTCTCCGCGGGAAGGGGGAGGAGTTCGCGCGTCTCCCCAAAGCCGGTCGCACGCATCTCAAGGATGCGATGCCGGTGACTCTGGGCGCCGAGATTCGCGCCTACTCCGTCGCCCTCGAACGCATTCTCGAAACGCTCCCGAGCGTGGAGACCGCTCTCGCCGAGATTCCTCTCGGGGGCAGCGCGGTTGGAAGCGGGGTAAACTCGGTGGTCGGGTTCCGGAAGCGCGCCGTCGAGGAGTACGCTCGTCTGACCAACCTCCCGCTCCGTGCCGCCCGGGACCCGTTCGAGACGATGCAGAGCCGCTGGCCGCTCGGGGCGGCCTCGGCCTGGCTCCGGACCCTTGCGCTCGAGCTCGTCCGGGTCGCGAACGACCTGCGATTGCTCTCGAGCGGACCGGCGACCGGCTTCGACGAGATCCGCCTTCCCGAGATCCAGCCGGGGTCGTCGATCATGCCCGCGAAGGTGAACCCCTCGGCCGCCGAGTGTCTCAACATGGTCGCTTTCCATGTGATCGGCGCCGACACCGCGACCGCGCTCGCGGTTCAGGCCGGCCAGCTCGAGATCAACGTGATGATGCCGCTCGCGGCCTACGAGGTTCTCTTCGCTTCCGAGATCCTCACGCACTATCTGCCGGTCTTCGCCCGCTCGTGCGTCGACGGCATCACGGCGAACCGCCTGCGACTCGACCGGTACCTGGTCGAATCGGCGGCGCTTGCGACCGTGCTCACGCCGCGCCTCGGCTACCTCAAGGTCGCGGAGATCCTCCACGAGGCCGAACGTGCGCAGAGGCCCGTGAAGGAGCTCCTGGTCGAACGCGGACTCCTCACCCGAGAAGAGGTCGATGCCCTCCTCGGCGAAGCGGCTCTCCTCAAGCTCACCGAGCCGGTCCGATAGGACCGTCGCGCCACCCGCCGGGTTAAGTCCCCCGATTCTCTCCTCAAGCGGACGCGATGGCGACCATCGAAGAGACGGCCGTCGCTCTCGGCAACCAGACCTCGGACGAGTTCCGCAAGGCCGCCGAGGTGCTCGGCAAGGTCGGGCTCACCCAGTACGAGGCCCGAGCCTACATCGCGCTCGTGGCGCGGGGCCTCGGGGATGCCGCGACGCTCGCCACGGCCGCGGGAATCCCCCGGACGAGCGCCTACAAGGTCCTCGAGTCGCTCGCCGAAAAGGGATACGCCACCCCCACGGGAGGCAAGCCGATCCTGTTCCGACCGACGCCTCCGCTCGACGTGGCCGAGACGTTGAAGACCGCGATCCAGGAGGTGTTCGAGAAGCTCGCGATGCTCCATCGCGTCGTCGCCGAGCACGGCGAACCGCAGCTCGTCTACCTGCTCTCGGGTCGGGAGAAGGTCCTCCAGAAGATCGGCGAGCTCCTCGACCAGTCGACCGAGGCGTTCATCCTCACCACCCCCCAGCTCGCCGACCTACGGGACGAGCTCGGGAAGAAGATCCAGCACGCCGTGAAGCGCGGCGTCCGCGTGACGTTCATCACGACCCCTCTCCAGCGGATTCCCGAAGGCGTCGAATTCGTCCAGCGCGAGAACCTTCGCGCGACCGAAGCGCTCTCGGACGGCGCTCACGCGCTGCTCGCCGCGCCCGGCCTCGAGGCGTGCGGCTTCACCGACAACCCGATCCTGATCGCCCACCTCAAGCAGTTCCTCGAGATGGTCCTTGAGAAGGGGCCGGACGAACCGACCCCGTGACGCGGCCCTCCCGGTCCGAGGGTCCGCTTCGTCAACCTCCCGCCGAGCGGGTCCGACTCCGACTCGCCGACGTGGCGGGCGGTCGCCTGGCGGCGACGATGCCGTCCGGCTACCATCGGTTCGGAAGGGTCCTCGTCCTTCAACGACCCGAGGCGCTCGCGCCGTTCGATGCGCTCCTCGGGACCGCCTGGTGCGAGGAGCTCGGGGTCGAAACGGTCCTCGTCAAGTCCGGACCTGTCGAAGGAGAGCTACGTACGCCGCGCGTTCTCCGAGTGGCGGGGGAGACGACCGAGACCGAGGTCGTCGAGCACGGCGTGCGCTGGCGATTTCGACGCGGCTCGGGTCATGTTCGCCGCGGGAAACAAGGCCGAGCGGCTCCGCGCGGGGCAGCTGGTTCGCTCGGGAGAATTCGTCGCCGACCTCTTTGCCGGAATTGGCTACTTCGCGATCCCCGCGGCCCTCCCCGGTCGGGCGAGCTGCGTCTGGGCGGTCGAAAAAAATCCGGTCTCGGTACGCTACCTCCGGGAGAACGCGACGTTGAATGGGGTAGCGGATCGGATCACCGTCGTTCCGGGCGACAACCGTCGCGTCCCCTTGCCCGAAGGCACCTTCGACCGCGTCTTCCTGGGCTACCTCCCGAGCGCGACCCCCTGGGTGCCCCGCGCCGTGTCGCTCGTGCGAGCGGCCGGCGGTTGGCTGCACGTTCACACCGTGGAGGATGTTCGGATCGCCCCCCGGCGAGACCGCGGCGAGCGTGGATGCTTCGGTCGTAGCGGGCGGGTCACGGCCCGCCGGCGCGAGCCCGGTCCGGGTCGTGAAGCCGTACGGTCCGGGTCGAAATCACGTCGTAGTCGACGTGCACCTCGGCCCGCGCTAAGCGGTCCGAGGCGTCAGCGTGGGCGAAGCGAGCGTCTTCATCGCCGCCGGGAAGGCGGTGGCGAATCGCTCGATATCCGACGGCGGGTTCGAGAAGGAGACCCGGACGAACCGTCCACCGTGTTTCGGGGAAAGGTAGTTGCCGGCGCGGACGAAGACGCCGTGGCGGCGCAGCATCTCCTCCTGGACCGCCTCGGGCTTTGCCCCGGTCGAAGCGATGTCGATGACCATCATGTTCGCCCGCGAGGGATAGACCGGCAGGGAGGTTCCCGGGACGCCGGCCGCGACGTCGCGCACCCGCGCGCCGTTCGCTTTCGTCTGCCGGACCACGCCGTCGATCCACTGCGATTTCGAGCGGAGCGCGGCGAGCGCCGCGGCCTGCGAGAGCACGTTGACCCCGAGGTCGTTCGTATTGAAGCGCGTGATCGTTTTGAGAAGGTCCGCTCGCGCGAGCAAACCCCCCAGCCGAAGGCCGGCGAGCCCGCAGTTCTTCGAGACCGACCAGACGGTCACGGTCTCCTCGGGAGCGAACTCGGCGGCGAGCGCATGGCCTTCCGAGAAATCCCGGTACGTGACGTCATTGAGAAGAACGAGGTGATGGTCGTGCGCGATCTCGGCGATCGCCCGGACCTCCTCGCGGGGGTATCCCGAACCGAGCGGGTTGAGCGGGTCGATCAGCAGGATCATCCGGGTGCGTGGACCGACCGCCTCCCGGACCCGGTCCGCGGTGAGTCGGTAGGGAGGAGCGTAGATGTCGAGGTTCTTCGTGGTGGCTCCGCTGAGCTCGACGAACCGGTGGATGATGAGGTAGCTCGGGTCGGAGGCGATGACCTCGTCCCCGGCCGCGAGGAGGGCGCGGGCGGTCATGTAGAGCGCCTCGGTCCCGCCGCCGGTAAGGAACGGGGTGAGCCCGGTGGTGCCGAAATCCTTCGTGATCGCTTCGAGGAGCTCGGGGTCCCCGGTCGCCAGCGGGTAGCCTTCGTACCGTCGTTCGCGGATCGTCTTCTCGAGCGCGGAGCGGATGACCTCCGGCGGGACGAGGTGATTCGTGTTCTGGCTCAGCCAGGCGATCTCGTCGTGATGCGCGTGAGCGTACAGGAACGCATCGGAAGCCGGGGTCGACACGGCCGCGCGACCGGAACCGCGGGCTTAACGCCTTTGGTGGGAAACGTCGCCCACCTCGGCGAGGAACGTCGTGACGATGCCCCCGGACTGAATTCGGGCGGTCGCGCGCCCGAACCCATTCTGGGAAAGCAGGGCGAGAAACGCGGCCCGGTTCGGTAGCGAGCGCAGCGACTGCGGAAGGTAGCGATACGGTCCGGCGCTGCCCACGGCACCCCCCAACCACGGAACCACGCGGTCGAAATACGCGTGGAAGAAGCGGTTGATGGCGGACGAGGCGGGCTCGGTGATCTCGAGCGTCAGGAAGACCCCTCCCGGCCGGAGTACCCGGTGCACCTCCCGGAAGGCGGCGGAGAGGTCGGAGAGGTTGCGGGCGACGAACGCGTTCGTCACGAGGTCGAACGACCCGTCCGCGAACGGCAGCCGAAGGGCGGTCGCCCGCGCGAACTCGAGGCGGGGGGTTTCGGGTCGGCCGGCGGACGAACCGGCAGCGTTCGTGAGCATCGCTCGGGTGAAATCGGCTCCGACCACCCGGGCGCCGCCGTAGTGCCGGGCGAGTAGGCGGGCGAGCTCCCCGGTCCCGCATCCGAGGTCGAGGACCCGGCGCAACGGGCCCCGGCTTCGGAAACGGTCCAGGTCCCAGAGCGCTCTCGGTCGCCAGAGAAGGTCGTTGCCGAGCGACGCGACGTGGTCGAACCACTCGTACCCCTGGGCGATGTGCGTGAACATCCGGCGCACGTCCCGCTCGAAGCTCGGGAGCGACCGGTCGGGAAGCGGGGAGCCGTCCGACGCGCGGGGGCCGTCCGCTTCCGGGGGCGCCATCGGGCCGCCCACCCGAGGACGCGCCATAACGGTGGGGGTCACGCTTCGGTCGCGATCGCCTTTTCGAGCTGTTCCAACCGCTGCGCGAAATCCGGCCGGAAGTTCGCGAGCCCGCTCGCCCGAGCTTCGGTGAGCCAGCGGCGCGCCTGGTCCCGTTCGCCCCGCTCCACAGCGAGGTGAGCCAGCCGGAAGAGCATCTCCGAAACTTCGGCCGCGACGCCCAAGTCCCGCGCCTGCGTGAGCGCGACCTGGTAGTGCGCCTCGGCCGCGGGGTAGTCCCGGTCGGCCTCGGCGATGATCCCTTCGATCATCCCGATCTGCTGCATGCCGAGTCGGTCCCCAATCGGCCCGAGCGCGGCGCTCGCCCGGGCGAGCGACGGCCGCGCCAGCTCGGGGTGCCCGCGCTCCGCGTGCCACTGGGCGAGGTTCAGGTTGCAGTAGCCGATCCAGATCGGGGAGCGAGAGCGGTCGGCGGATTCGATCGCGGTCGTGAGGTCCCGGATCGCGTCCTCCGGTCGACCCGTATGGTACTCCATCACCGCCTGGTTCATCAGCACCCGGGCGCGGGCGCCGAAATCCCCGGCGCTCTCGAACAACCGAGCGGCTTCCTTGTAGAGTTCGAGGGCGGGGTCGATCCGGGTGGCGCCGACCGGGACGAGCGTGTTCGCGACGTCGACGAGGGCGTGGCCGTGCTCGAGGGGAGTTCCCTCGCGCTCGGCGATCTGCAACGCCGCCCGTTGATGGCCCTCGGCTTCCGCGAAATCCCCCCGGCGCCAGGCGACCATGCCGAGGACTCGATGGCCGGCCATAAGGTCCCGCGGCGTCCCCCCTTTCTGAAGCCGGCCCAGCGCTTCGGAAGCCAGGGCCGCCGCGGACTCGTAATCGCTCCGGCCGAGACGCGTCTGAGCGAGCCCGAGGAGCGCGCGCCCGAGCTCGAGGTCGGCACCCTCCTGGCTCCGGGCCAGGTTGACCGCCTCGGTCAGGAGTTCGTCCGAGCGCGGAATCACTCCGAGCTCCTCGAGGAGCCGTCCTTGTTCGGTCAGGAGGCGGATCTCCATGCGCGGGTCGCGGGTGGGGAGGCGCCGTTGGGCCTCGAGCGCCCGCGCGATATGGACGCTCGCCGTTTCGAAGGCGAAATCGCGGGTCGCCGCGTGGGCGGCTTTGAAATTGAAGTCGAGTGCCTTCGGGTCGTCCCGGCCGAGGTAGAAATGGCGGGCGAGCTCGGAATCGCTCGAACCGGGCGACCCCTCGAGCGCGCGGCCGGCCCTGGCGTGGAGGATCCGCCGGCGGGTCTCCGTGAGGCCCGCGTAGAGGTCCCGGCGAACCGATTCGCTCACGAACTCGTAGACCTCCCCGCCTTTTTCCCGGACGAGCCCGTCGTGGACGAGCCGGTCGAGGCTCTCGGTCACGCGCTCCTCCCCGCTGCCGGCGACCGCGGAGAGGTTGGCGAAATGGAACTCTTTACCGAGCACCGCGGCGTACGTGAGCACCCGACGCTCCCGGTCGCCCAGCGCCGCGACGCGGGCGAGGAGCATCTCCGTCACCCCCTGTCCGGTCCCTCCGGACTCGCTCGCCGGAGGGCCGTATCCGGTGGCGATTCGGACCAGTTGCTCGAGGAACAGGGGGTTGCCGTCGGTCTGGGCGTGCCAGCGTCGGACGTCATCCCGGGCCGGTATGCGACCGCCCAGGATCCAGCGGACGAAGTCCTCGGTCTCGGGAACGCTCAACGGTCGGATCGGGATCGTGAGGAAGCTCGGCGCGGCGGAGATCGCCTCGATCACATCGCGGGTACGCTCGGGCACGTCGGCGGATTCGGCCAGGGTGGCCGCGACCGCGATCGGGGATTTGGGGAGCTCGCTCGCAAACCGGCGGAAGAACTCGAGCGTCGAGGTATCGGCAAAGTGGAGGTCGTCGACGGCGATCAGCAGCGGGCGCTCGCGCGCCCGGTCGAGCAGGTACCGTTCGAGCCGCGCGAACAGCTCGTCCCGGCCCGCGCCCAATCCTTCGGCCAGAACGAGCGGTGCGAGGACTCTCTCGAAGTCGTCGACCCGAGCGCTCGTCGTGCCGTCGGCCTCCGCCATCGACCCACCGGCATGCTCGGGGAGGGAAGGAATGAGGAGCGGAGACCCGGTGGGAGTCCACAGCGGGGCCCGCGTGCCGGCTCCCTGCGTTCGTTCCGACGCGATGAGTTCGCGCAACAGCGAGAACGCGGGCGGGAGTTCTTCGGGAAGCGCGCGTCCCGTGAGGACCGTGAACCCTTTCTTCCCCGCCTGGTCCACGATGGCGTTCAGGATCTGGGTCTTGCCGACGCCCCCGAGTCCACTGAGGAGCAGCCCGGTGCCTTCCCCACCGTGAGTTCGGCTGAGGAGTCGGCCCGCGGCCTCGAGGGTCTCTTCGCGACCGAAGACCGGGGGCGGCGACGTTCCACGGGACCCCCGCGACGCCATCACGCGGGAATCCAGCCCGTTCGAAGCTTATAATCCTCGTCCGTCGCCGGTGTCGGCCTTCCCGGCGGGCGCCGAACCGTTCGAGGGGGATCCGGGCGGGGGCGGGAGGCCGAGCTGATGGGCGAGGTCGAAGAACGGCCCGGCGAGGTGCGGTCGGAGCTCGGGGAGGCCCAGCTCGGCGGCGACGGCGTAGGCGCGTCGCGCGCCCTCCAGGTCGCGCGTTTTGTACCGCAGGCGGGACAGGTAGAACGCCGCCTCCGACTCGTCCGCGGGGAGCTGGAAGCGACGGCACATTTCGAGCGCCTTCTCGAAGGACCGTTCGGCGTCCTCCCACTGCGCCCGGCGCTCGGCGATCAATCCGCGATTGAGCTCCACCTGCTCGCGTCCGAGCTCGTCCGTCAGGCGTTCGAACAGACGACCGACCTGTTCGTTGTCCCGCTCCGCTTCCTCGATCTGCCCGAGGGCGATGAGCAGTTCGACACTGGAGATGAGCGCCCGACCGGTGGCCCGGGCGTCGTGGGCGCGCTCCCCGGCCTGCTGCGCCTTCTCGAGGTATTCGAGCCCGTCCTGGGGCCGGGTCTCGCCGACCGAGACGCCGAGATTGTGGTACGCCCGGGCGAGCTCGACCCAGTCTCCCACGCCGAGCAGTCGGTCCGCGGCCCGCTCGAACCATTCGATGGCGACGTCCCGGACCTCGGGACCCATGAGGGAGAAGGCGTTCCCGATGTCGACCGCGAGGCGGCCCTTCAGTCGGGGTTCGTCCAGGTTCTCGACGAGCGCGAGCGCCTGCATGCACTCTTCGAGCGCATCCCGATACGCCCCCCGTTGGAAGGCGACCCGTCCGAGGAGCCGATGGGTTTGCGCGCTTCCGACGCAGTCTCCCGCATCCTCGAAGATCCGCTGCGCCTCGAGACCGCGCTCCACGGCGGTGTCGAGATCCAGGTTCTCCCGAGCGACCTCGCCGCGAGCGAGCAGCAGTCGAGCGCGGACCCGGGGGGATTCCGCCCCGAGCCGCTCGAGGGCCTCGGTGAATCGCCGGTCCGCGTCGCCGAAATGGCCGAGAGCGTAGTAGAGGTCGCCCAACGACTCGGCCACCTCGGCTTGCTCCTTCCGGCGGTTCCCCGGCAACGCGGCCAAGTCGAGGAGCACACGCTCGAGATGATGCGCCGCGACTTCGGGTTCGTCCGCGGCGCGCGCGGCTTCGGAGGCCCGCCGGTTGTACTCGTAGGATTTCGCCGGCATCTTCCCGAGGAAGTAGTGCCGGCCCAGCTCTCCGAGGACCGGGAGCGGGGGCTCGGGGTACATCTTCTCGAGGACCATCGCGATCTTGCGGTGGAGCACTCGGAGGCGGCTCTCGGTGAGCGACCGATAGATGCGCGCCCGGAACTCCTCTTCCGCGAACGCGAACCGCTCGCCCCCGGCTCGTTCCGTGAGCGCCCCGAGGTGGACGAGGCGCTCGAGCTCCTCCGCGAGCGCTTCCTCCTCGATCCCCATCGCCCCCACAAGGAGCGAGAAATCGAACTCCGACCCGATGGCGCTCGCGTAGGCGAGGATGCGCAGCTGCTCCGGCGAGAGGGTCTCGAGCGCAGGGTTCGACCCACCGCCTCGCGGGCGCATTCCGGACGCCTGCTCCGCCATCGCCCCCGTGCTAGCCGCCGGTCGGAGTTAAACTCCTGCCCCGAAGCCGTGTCGCTCCGAGGGCGGACCGACATCGTCCCGCAAGGGTTATCTAACGCGCCCCAGGTCGGCGGCGCACCATGGCCATCGCGGAGCCCCCGGCGCCTTCTCCCCCGTCGGCCCCCTACCGCGGGATGTCGGTCAGTCGGAGGGTTTCCTTCTGGGGATTCGCTTCGCTCGTCGTCATGGCGGTGGCGTTCTACGTCTGGTGGGGGGTCGCCTTCGGGGTCTGGATCGACAACGGCGTCTACGCCGTGACGATCACCCTGCTTCTGTTCGGGCTCGCGGGGATGTGGCTCGTGCTGCCGAATCCGCCGAGCCCGCCCGCGCCGAGCCCCTAAGGACCCTCGACCTCAGAGAGGGCGCCCCGCGAGCGCCCATCGGACGTCCGTCCCCAAGCCGCAGGAGATGCAGGTCACCGGAGTCCCGAGCTCGAGCGGAAGCTCGCTCTCCGGGGTGCCGAGGAGTCCGCCCTCCACGGCCGTCTCGATGGCGTGGCCGCACGCCTCCGCTCCGCACCAACCGACGATCGCCACGTGCTCGAAATCCTTCAGGTCCGCGATCGAGTTCACGACTCGGAACTCGTCGCGGAACGACCCGAGAGCGCGGTCGTAGAGCGCCCGGTCGAACTCTTCGAGGAAGGCATCCACGTCCCGTTCGAGCGTGTCGAGCGAGACCGGCTGTTTCCGCCCCAGCCGGTCGACCGCCGTTAAGGTGCGGCTGGCCGCTTCGCGTCGGCCGACCTCGAGACGTACCGGCACGCCCTGGAGTTCCCATCGGTAGTACTTGGCCCCGGGTCGCTCGTCGCCGGCGTCGAGATGGATCCGACGACCGTGCCGTCGCAGCCGTTCGACGGCCTCGCTCGCCGTCGTCTCCGGACCGGGGCCGGCGCCGGTGCTCGGGATGGGGACGACCACGATCTCGTACGGGGCCACCGAGGTCGGGAAGACGGCCCCCTTCGAGTCTCCGTGAACCGCAACGATGGCCCCGAGCAATCGCTCGGAGAGCCCGAAGGTGGTCTGGTGCACGAGCCGTTGGGTCCCGTCCGCGTCCTCGTATCGGATACCGTAGGGTCCGGAGAAGTTCTCCCGGTAGTGGTGCACCGTTCCGATCTGCAAGGTTCGGCCGCCGCCGACCGGTATGTCGAACGCGATCGAGTAGAACGCGCCCGGGAACTTGTCCCACTCGGGCCGTCGGGCGGCCACGTAGGGAAGCGCGAACGCCTTCGCCATCCGGGCGAACGCTTCCAGGTTGGAGCGGACCCGTCCGTCGGCGGCCACTTCGTTCGCCTGGCAGGTGTGCTCCTCGAAGAAGTGGATCTCCCGGACCCTCAGGAACGGTCGGGTTGTCTTCGTCTCGTAGCGGAACGTGTTCACCACCTGGTAGACGTTGAGCGGAAGGTCGCGGTGCGAACGAACCCAGAGGGCGAAGATCGGATACATCGCGGTCTCGCTCGTCGGGCGGAGAACGAGCGGGATGTCGAGCTCGGAGAGGCCGCCCTTCGTGACCCAGTAGACCTGGGCGTCGAACCCCTTGACGTGCTCCGACTCTTTCGCGAACTCGTTCGCCGGGATGAGCGCGGGGAACTCGACCGGCGCGGACCCGGTCGCCTCGATCTCCCGGATCAACACCGCGTCCAGATGGCGGCGGGCCAGGAACCCGTAGGGGGTCCAGACGTTCATCCCCTTCACGCCGTAGCGCTTGTCGGTGAGGGTCGCGGCCTCGACCACGGCAAGATACCAGTCGATGAACGCGGTCTTCTTGTCCGGGAGCGCGGGCATGAGCGGCGCGCCAAGGGGGGCGCCCGGAGTATAAGGGTGTTCGGCCAGCGGGACGGTCCCGCCGGCGGGACCTGGGGGCCCATCGCCCTTGGTCCGGGTGGGACAGGGAGCGAATGCTCTACCAGGTCGACAGAAGTCGACGCAAGTTGTTAAGCCAAGACCCGACCATGTGACGCGGGCCATGCGCCTCGTCGTCTGCATCGACCGCGACGACGACCTTGGCCGGAAGGCCTCGGTCGCCGGGCCCGTCGTCGGCCGCGCCGCCGTCGTGGACGCGGCCGTTCGACTCGCCACGGTAGACCCCGAGGATTCGGACACCAACGCGCTCTTCGCTTCGGTGAGCCTGCTCGACGAGCTGCGCGGCGCGGGCGAGGAAGCGGAGGTATGCATCCTCACCGGCTCGCCGAAGGTCGGCATTCTTTCCGACCGGCGGGTCGCCGACCAGTTCGACCACGTCCTCGCGCAGCTGCACGCGACGTCGGCCTACCTCGTCAGTGACGGGGCGGAGGACGAGTACCTGTTCCCGATCCTCGCTTCCCGGGTGCGCGTCGACGGGGTTCGCCGGGTCTACGTCCGGCAGAGCGCCAGCATCGAGTCCACCTACTATACGCTCGTCCGGGCGCTCAAGGACCCGAAACTCCGCGCCAAGACGATTCTCCCGTTCGCCCTCGTTCTCCTGATCCTGGGGATCGCGGCCGCCGGGGGCGTCCTCCTCTGGGGGGTGATCGGTCTCGCGATCGTTCTCGGGATCTATCTCATCTTCTGGACGTTCGACGTGGACGAGGCGATCATCGACTCGGTCCGCTCCGCCTCGACCGACATTCGTCAGGGGTCGGTCGCCTTCGGCTTCGGGTTGCTGTCCATCGCGCTGGTCGGGGTGGGCTTTCTCGAAGGCTACAACCTCTACAATTCCAACCTCTCCCAGCCGGACATCGAGCGGATCCTCCTCTTCCTGCAGGCCGGCCTCTTCTTCTGGATCCTCGCCGCCGTCGTCTGGGAGACGGGACGGGCGATCCGCCGCGTGTTCTCTCGCGGACGGTTCCCCCGAGCGTTCGCGGTCGCCACGATCTCGATCCTCGGGATCGGCTGCGTGAGCTACGGGATCGTCTACCTCGTTCGGTATCTCGAGGGGACCGCTCCGGCTCCCCAGCTCGTGCTCATCCTCGCGCTCATCGGGACGGGATTTGGCCTCGGTATCGGAGCCGGCGTCTTGCAGCAACACTTCAAGGCGGTCGCCCGCCGCTCCTTGACCGACCCGACCACGTAGTGGCCGGCGGAGCCTCGGCGCCCCCGGCGAATTCCTAGCGAATCGAGACGTGCTCGGCGACCCGCTCTAGGTCGGCGAGCGGAACGGTGAGGCCGGAGCGAGTCCGCAGGGTCTCGCGGACCGTGGCCACCCCTCGGCCGTGCTCGGCCGCGCGGGCCGCCAGACTCGCCAGGTCTTCCCAGTAGTTCCACGGGAAGACGACCCACACCCACGCGTCGCGAGGGATTTCCTCGGCGAAGTACGTGGGAACGAACTTCGAATGCCCAATATGCAAGCAGGCGGCCGTCTCGAGACGGGTCGGGTGCTGCTCGGCGATGTGCTGCACCGCGAGCGTGAGGCTCTCTCCCGTGTCGGTGATGTCGTCGACGACCAGGACCGTCTGGCCATCGACCGGGCCGCTCAGGCCCTCGGTCAGCTTCGCGTTCCCGTCCGGAGTCGCCGTCACGCCCCAGTGTTGGGCGCGCAGCGAAACTAGGCGACGCACTCCGAGTCGGTCGCAGAGCAGTCGACCGGGCACCCATCCTCCCCGGGTGAGCGCGACGATCGTCTCGGGTACCGCGTTCGTCGAACGCACCTGCTCCGCCAGGCGGTCGGCCCAACGGTCGACGTCGGCCCAGGTCGTCAGGCGACAGCGGGGGAGGTCGGCCATCCGGAGGGTCGACCTCGCCCCGCCCTTTTCCCGCTTACGGGTAGATGCCCCGGATCTTGATCGCGTCGACGACCCGCTGGATCGCGAGGACGTACGCGGCGGTCCGGTTGTGCACTTTGCGCTCGACCGCGACCTTGTGCACGTCGTTGTAGGACTGGACCATCACCCGCTCGAGGCGCTGGTTGACCTCGGCGAGCGGCCAGAAGTACCCCTGGATGTCCTGGGCCCACTCGAAGTAGCTGACGGTGACACCGCCCGCGTTCGCAAGGATGTCCGGCAGCACGGTGATCTTCTTTTCGAAGAAGATCTTGTCCGCCTCGGGGAGCGTCGGGCCGTTCGCCGCCTCGCCAATGAGCTTCGCCTGGACCTTGTCGGCGTTCTTCGGGCCGAGCTGGTTCTCGAGCGCCGCGGGGACGAGGATGTCCACCTTGAGCTCGAGAAGGTCCTCGTTCGAGATCGCCTTCGCGCCGGGGAAGCCGACCACCGAACCGGTCTTCATCTTGTGCTCCTCGACCGCGTGCGGGTTGAACCCGTCGGCCTTGTAGATCCCACCCTTCGAGTCGGAGGCCGCGACGATCTTCGCGCCCTGCTCGTCGTAGAGCAGGTTCGCGCAGACGCTGCCCGCGTTCCCGAATCCCTGGACCGCCACGGTCCCGTTCTTCACACGGACGCCGGCGTCCTTCGAGGCTTCCCGGATCGTGTAGGCACAGCCCCGGCCCGTCGCCTCGCCGCGGCCTTCGCTGCCGCCGAGGCTGATCGGCTTCCCGGTCACGACGCCCGGCACGGAGTAGCCCTTCAGGCTCGAGTAGGTATCCATGATCCAGGCCATCGTCTGGCTGTCGGTGTAGACGTCGGGCGCCGGAATGTCCATCTCGGGCCCGATGATGCCGGCGATCTCGCTCGCGTAGCGCCGGGTCAGGCGTTCGTTCTCGCCCTTCGACAGGTGCTTTGGGTCGCAGATGACGCCGCCCTTCGCTCCGCCGTAGGGAATGTTGACGACGGCGCACTTCCACGTCATCCACGCGGCGAGCGCCCGGACCTCGTCCAGGGTCACCTGCGGGTGGTAGCGGATTCCGCCCTTGCAGGGTCCGCGCGCCATGTTGTATTGAACGCGATATCCCGTGTAGACCCGGTAGGAATCGTCGTCCATCCGGACCGGGAAATTGACCGTGAGCTCCCGCTTCGGGTGCTTCAGGACCTCGCGGATTCCACCGTCGAGACCCAGGAGGTCCGCGACAATGTCGACCTGTCTCTTCGCCGTCTCAAAGGGATTGACTGTAGAGGTGTTGTTCACCATACCCGAAACCTCCGGGCCACCGGGCGATTCCGATCCCTGCTACTTGAGGATAACGTGGAGCTTGCGAGGGTGCCGCACGGTTTCGACACTCAACGAATCCGGTCGCTCAACGGGGACGTCGGGTTCGCCGAGCGAACGGTCTCCATCCCGCGGGCGGCATCGGGCGAAGCCTACCGCCGGTCCGCAGCCATGCTCCCCGTCCTCGCGTCACGCGCCCGATGGCGGTGAGCCGACCGCCGACCCGGCGGATCGGCTCTCTCGGCGGCGGAAAACGCAGGAGCCGGGAGCGCGAGCAGGAGTTCGTAATCGCCGCCGTAGAAAGCGCGACGACGACGTTCCGCGGCCGATAGGTGGGCGTTTCGAACGCGAGCGCGTCAACGGGAGTCGGTCTTCGTCCACCACGACCTGCAGACCGCTCGCCTCGGCGAGCAGGCGGGACGCTTCCGCGAGGCCGTCCGAGGTATCCAGCATCGCATGCGCCCACCGAACGAGCACCGCGCCTTCGGCGACGCGGGGGTTCACATCGAGCATCGTGGAGAGGGCTCGGCGGTCGGGTCGTCTCGCCCGTCGCAGACGAGCCGCGGCCATGCCGCCCCGCCCAACGTACCCCGTGGTCGCGAGAACGTCGCGGATCCGCGCTCCGGATCGAGGGGCGAGCGCCCCCTCGCGGGCCCACCCGACGACGCTGCTCACGACGGTGCGTACCGGTCCCGGTTTGATGTCGCCTCCGACGAGTTCCATGCCGTATCGAGCCGCGGTGCGCTCCGCTCCCAGGGCGACGGCTTCCGCCCACCCCTGGGGAGTTCCCGGCGGCAACACGATCGCGAGCAGCAGGGCCGCCGGTTCGGCTCCTTTCGCTGCCAGGTCCGACAGGCTGACGGCGGCGGCCGCCGCTCCGATCTTCCGGGGGGAGCGCCGGGAAGGAAATGGGTTCCCTCCACCAAGGAATCGATCGACAGGACCGCCACCTTTCCGGCGGGGGGACGGATCGCGGCGGCATCATCGCCCAGGGGAAGTAGCCCGGAATGACCCGACGGGAGCGTCCGAACGAGCCAGTCGTGGAACCGTCGTTCCTCGATCGCCTTCGCCTTCGGGGTGCGACGAACGGCCATCGCGCGCTACTTGTACGGCAGGAACTCTTTGCCGAGGAGCTCCCGTCCGAGGATGATCCGCATGATGTTGAGCCCGCCCTCGGCCCCGACGAGATAGGACATGATCCCTCGGAGACCGAGCTCGAGTCCGACCTCCTTCGTGTACCCGGCGGCGCCATACCACATCATCACCCGCTTCACGCATTCGAAGGCTATCTGCGGCGCCCCGAGCTTCACCGCGGCGACGGCGCGCTCGACTTCCGAGCGATGCGACGAGTCTCCCTTGAGCGTGTAGGTGTCGTGGAGCCAGGCGGCCCGGCGGCACTGCCACTTGATCGCCTCGACTTGGGTCCACAGATCGACCAGCTCGAATTGGATCCCCTCGAACTTCCCCAGCGGTTGACCGAACGCGGTCCGTTCCCGGATATACGTCATTCCGGTTTCGAGCGCCCGTTCGGCGGCTCCGATGCAGGCGGCAGCCACGAACGTCCGAGCGAAGGAGAACCCCTCCATCGCGACGCCGAATCCCTTTCCGGCGGAGCCGAGAAGGTACTGGGCGGGCACTCGGGCGTCCTGGTAGCTGAGTCCGCCCGTCGAGATGCCCATCCGTCCCATGTTGTGGAACCGTTGGGTCGAGATCCCCTCCGTGAGGGTGGGGACATACAGGAAGTTGAATCCGCCACCGGGGTCCTTCGCGAGCGTGAGGTGGCCCCCGCCGAGGGCTTTCGCCTCTTCCACGCCGGAGACGAACGCCTTCTCCCCGTGCAGCACATACGACGATCCGTCCGCGCGCGCGGTGGTCCGCATGGACGCGAGGTCGCTCCCTCCCCCCGGCTCGGTCGTAGCGATGCCGAGGAACGCCTTGCCGGCGCAGACTTTCGGGAGGACCTCGCGCTTGGTCCCCTCGGTGCCGTGCCGAGCGAGGATATGGCCCCAACCGGCCTCGAGCAGGAAGAATACGGCCGTGGCCATGGAGAAATCGCCACGGCCGATCTCCTCCGCCGCGATTTCCGTCAGGACCGCGGAGGCTCCCATCCCGCCGTACTCGCTGGGAACGGGCATCGCAAGCAGACCGAGGTCGGCCATCGCCGCGAGGACCTCGGGCGGGATCCGGCCTTCCGCATCGATCTTCGCTTCGTTCGTGCGGAGGACGCGGTCGCCGAAGCGTCGGACGGCGGCCTGGAAGGCCTCCTCCTCGTCACTCAATCGGAAATCCATGGCCGCGGGGCGCGGACGGCCGTTCGTGGATAAAGCCTCGCCGCGCTCGCGGCGGCGCGCGGCAGTTCCTTTAACCTAGCGAACCATCGACCGGATGGGATAGTTCGTGCGGGTCCGGGTGGCCGTCAACGGGTTCGGGACGATCGGAAAACGGGTCGCCGACGCGGTCGCGAAGCAGCCGGACATGGAGCTCGTCGGGGTCGCGAAGACCCGACCGAGTTACGAGGCTCGAAGGGCATTGGAGAAGGGATATTCGCTCTACGTGGCCGGTCAGGGTAAGCCGGAGGATTTCACATCGGTCGGTCTCCACGTTGCCGGCTCCGTCCAGGAACTTCTCGGTAAGGTCGATATCGTCGTCGACGCCGCGCCCGACAAGATCGGCCGCGAGAACCGGAAGCTCTACGAAGCTGCCGGGCTTCGAGCGGTCTTCCAGGGCGGAGAGAAGGCGGACGTCGCGGATGCCTCCTTCAACGCCCTTGCGAACTACGCGACGTGTCGGGGAAAGCGGATGCTGCGGGTCGTTTCGTGCAACACCACCGGGATCGCACGCGCGGCCGCCGTCCTGCGCGAGCGCTGGGGCGTCGACCACTGGGAGGTCACTCTCGTACGACGTGCCGCCGACCCGGCGGAGACGAAGAAAGGCCCGATCAACGGCATCATGCCGACCTTCCATCTCCCGTCCCATCACGGCCCGGACGTGCAGACGATTCTGCCCGATCTCCACATCGCGACCACCGCCGTGGTCGTCCCGACGACGCTCATGCACGTGCACGTGAACCACGTGCGATTGACCCGTGCCCCAAAGGACCCTGCGGAAGTGCTGGACGCCTTCCGCGCCACCCCGCGGTTTCGGGTCTTCGCTCCTTGGGAACACGTCGACGGTACTCCGCAGGTGATGGAGTACGCGAGAGACCGGGGTCTTGGATTCAACGACATGATGGAGAACGTCCTCTGGGACGAGGGATTCCGGCTGGACGGCCGGGATGTCTACTTCTTCCAGGCGATCCACCAGGAGTCGATCGTCGTTCCCGAGAACGTAGACGCGATTCGCGCATCGCTCGAACTGGAGACCGACGGACGTGCCTCGATCACGAAGACCGACCGGGCGCTCGGACTGACGAGGGCGTAGACCCCCTCCGCGCCCTGACCTGTTTATCTCTCCCACCCCGGTGGGAGAGCCGTGCCCCCGCGCCCGATGCAACCCCGGCAACCGCGAGCTCCGACGGCGGCCGCCTCGGCCCTGCGTCGTCGTCGGGTACGGACGAAATTCGACGCTCAGGTCGACCGCGAATGGGCGCGGTATTCGGGGGAGGCTTGGCGGGTCCTCGTTCGCGAGCTCCGCGACCGGTTCCTCGCGCGCCATCTTCCGAAGGGTCGGGGTTGGGTGTTGGAACTCGGTCCGGGACCCGGCCGATTCACGCCGACCGTCCTCGCCTCGGGCGCTCGGGTGGCCGCGGTCGACCTGAGCCTGCCGATGCTCCACGCACTTCCGCGGCGAAAACGGGTCCAGGGAGGGGTTCCGCGGTTGCGCCGGGTGCGCGCGGCAGGAGAACGCCTTCCGTTCCGCAACGGAGCCTTTCGCGCGGCCGTGGTCTACGGGAACATCCTGGGCTTCTCCGCGGCCGGTGGCCCGCAATTGCTCTCCGAGATCGCGCGGGTCGTGACGCCCGGAGGCGTGTTGATCCTCGATGTCTCCTCGCCCGTCGCCGCGGTGACCGAGTTCCTCTCTGCGGGAGCCCGTCGAAGGTTCCTCCCGAGGATCCTCCGGGACCCCGAGTACTACCTCTTCAGCGTGCACACGGGATTGAGCACCCGGGCCCATCAGCCGTACGCCCCCAAGCGGTTGGCGTTCTGGGAGTTCGATTTCTACACGGTCGCTGGCGCCGAATCGGTGCTGGCCACCGCGGGATTCCGACCGATCGACCGGATGGCGGTCGGTCCCGTCGGAGCGTTCCGAGACCGGCTCACTACGATTGCGCGACGCGAACGCACGACGTGGAAGAACCTTCTCGAGCTCGAGGAGGCCATCGGGCGTCGCCCCGGAGTCCTCGAGACGGGCCACGGCTTCGTCATCGCGGCCGTGCGCTCGGGTCGAGGTCGACGGACCCGCTCGAGGGCCTGACCCCAAGAATCTTATAGGCCCCCCCGCTCGCGCGCGCCACATGTACTATCTTGATCATCGCCGGGATGTCGTCCGCATCCCGCCCCAGCGGCTCGGGCCCGAGCTCGCGAACGTGCTGACCGAACTCGCCCAGCAACAGTTCGAAGGGAAGCTCGTGGACGGCCAGAGTGTTGCGGTGACGATCCGGGACGTGACCCCCGTGGGCGAGGGCCATATCATCCACGGCGACGGCGGCGTCTATCAGGAGGTCGAGTACGAGGCCCTCCTCTTCCGGCCCGAGATCCAGGAGGTCGTGGAAGGAGCGGTCGTGGAGATCCGGAAGTTCGGCGCGTTCGTCCGGTTCGGTCCCCTCGACGGGCTCCTGCACGTCTCTCAGATCATGGACGACCGGGTCAATATCGACGAGCACAATCAGCGCCTCGTGGGCGTAGAATCCAAGAAGGACCTCAAGGTCGGGTACAAGGTTCGTGCCCGCGTCGTCTCGCTTTCCCTCTCCGAGATCTCACCGCGCGACAGCCGCATCGGGCTTACGATGCGTCAGCCCGCGCTGGGGCGACTCGAGTGGATCCAGGAAGCGCACAAGAAGGCCGAGGGCGGAACCGGAAAGAAGACGGGAGCGGCCCCGGCCAAGAAGGGGGCCGCGCCTGCGGCCTCGAAGGTGCCTCCGAAGGCGGCCCCCAAAGCGGCTCCGAAGGAACCCGCCTCCGCGAGCTAGATAGAACCATGATCAATCTGAAGGCCTGCAAAAGCTGCAACTCGATCACCGACCAAGCGAAATGCCCCCGGTGCGGCGGCGAAGTCTCCCGCGAGTGGCAGGGGTACCTCGTCGTCATCGACCCGGAGAAGTCGGAGATCGCGCGCAAGATGGGGATCCATGCCGCGGGCCGGTACGCGCTCCGCGTCAAGTGAACAGCGCGCCTGGGCGGTCCCGGAGTCGCTGCGCGCGACCCTCGCGGAACGCTACGGACCCGTCTACTCGGGAGCGGAGGCCGACCGCCGGGTGTTGGCTCTCGGAACGTTCGGAGCGTGCGGCGATCGGGTGACCGCGCGCGCGATCGAGCTCGCGCATCCTCCCCTCGTGGGGATCGTGGATTACAAGACGCGCCGTAACGAGGCGGTGGACCCGGCGGCTTTTCGTTCCCTCGCTCGTCGTCGGCTCATCCGCGTCAAGAACCCGCCCGGCCTCCTGACCGAGGCCCTTCGGGTCGCGGTCCGCGAGCTCGTGGAATCCGGAGGAGGGCTCGTCGAAGTCGAGGGCGAAGAGGACCTCGGCTCGCTCGCGCTCGTCGAATCGCTCCCCGCCGGGGCCACCGTTATATACGGTATCCCGGGTGCGGGGGTCTCCTTCGTCCGCGTCGACGCGGTATCGAAGGAAAACGTGCGACACCTCATCGCCCAAATGGAGCTTCGGAGAATCGACCGTGGAGATTAAGATCCTCGAGGACCGGGCGAACCCGCTGATGAAGCGGCACGAAGTTCGCTTCGAAGTGGCGCACGCCACCGCGGCCACTCCCAGCCGCGACGCGGTCCGGGGCGAGCTCTCGAAGCTCGTGCAGGCGCCGAAGGACCGGGTCATCATCGAGCGGATGAACGCGCGCTACGGAACGGCCGTGACCCGCGGTGACGCCGTCGTCTACGAGACGGCCGACGCGGCGAAAGCGGTCGTCCGCGAGCACATCCTCGTCCGCAACGGGCTCAAGGAAAAGAAGGTCAAAGGCCCCGCCCCTGCCGCCGCGGAATCCGCGGCTCCGGCGGCTCCCGCGACTCCCGCCGCCCCCCCGGTGGCCGAGGTGCCGAAGGCGGCCGCTGAGAAGAAGGAGTGAGGTCCCACGGCCAAAGCGCGCGTTGGCCTCTACGAGGTCAAAGGAGATTCGCTCACCCGCACGCACAAGTCGTGTCCGAAGTGCGGCCCGGGCACGTTCCTCGCCGACCACAAGGACCGGCGCTCCTGCGGAAAGTGCGGGTACTCGGAATCGAAGGCTCCGCCCGCGGTCAAACCGAAAGGCAAACCGGGCCCAAGCTGACCGACCTCCGTCAATCGACGGGGCGGATCGCTACCACGATCTCGCCGTCACGGGCCGTGCAATCGAGTACGAATGACCCGAGCTCGGAAACGGCGGCAGGATGTGACCACAGCGATAAGAAGGCTCGAAGCCTCCCACGAAAACACCACACCAAACTGAGGAGGGTGTCCGAAAACGTCGATCGCGATCTGGGTCCTTCCGCTCGCTCTCCTGGGCGCGGTACCGGTGGTCTATCTTCTCGTGAACGTGTATCTCGCCCGAAAGCGTCACCCCACCCGGGTCCGCTCGGTCGTCGCGCTCACGGACATCACCGTCGTCGTCCCCACCTTCGCCACCCCCCTCGACGCGTTTCGGGAGTCGATTGCGTCGATTGCCGAGCAGGGATGCGCCTTCGTCGTAGTCGGAGATGGCTGCTTCGAACCGTACCGCGCTCTCACCGTGGAACGAGGGGGTCGATTTGTCCATCTCCTTGAGCACCGTGGCAAGAAGGCCGCGATCGCGGCCGGGATCGCCGTCGTAGAAACCCCGTTTGTCCTCCTCGTCGACAGCGACACCCTCCTTCCTCGCCATGCCGCTCGGGACCTCGCCTCGCATTTCGGGCCGGACGTGGGCGGGGTGGGTGCGAACCTTACGGTCAAGGACACGGGGCACCCCGTCGCCTACTGTGCCGAGTTCGTCGAACGCGCACGTGAGGTCGTGCTGCGGGCGATGTCCTCGCGCGGCAGTGTGCTCTATCTCGACGGCGCATGCGCCATGTTCCGGACCGAAACCATCCGCCCTTTCGTGGAGTCTTCCGAATTCCAAGACCTTCGGGTCCTCGGCCAACCGTGTTCCCTCGGGGACGATTGGCAACTGACCGACTACCTGCTGCGCGAGGGACTGACGACCGTCAAAGCGTACGACGTCCACGTCGTGACGTGTCCCAAGGAATCCTTCTCGGAATTCGTGCGACAGAACGTCCGCTGGTCCCGGTCCAATTGGATTCGCCTCGGCCGATTCCTCACCGGAAGAGGGCCAACGAACCGTGGGGCTTTCTTCAACTTCGAAGTGATTGCGACGTACGCCCTTCCGCTGATCGCCCTCGCGAGTCTCCTCTCCCGGGCGCCCATGTTGGTCCACTTCCTCAGCGGCGCCTCTCCCACGGTGGAGGGAGCGAGTCTCCTGCTGCTGCACGGCCTGCTCGGCCTCCCCCACAGCATGACCGCCGCCGCGGCCCGTCTGACCCTCACCGTCGTCGGGGCGTTCGCCACCGGCTTGTACCTCGGAACCGTTCTGCGCGGCAGCCCACATTCCGTGGCACGAATGGTCGCCTACGGAGCCCTCGGTACGGCCGTGCTGTTCGCAACCGCGCTCGTGGGCCTCGCGACGTTCTGGAAGCGCCCCCGCTGGGGACCGACGCCGTCAAAGCCGGTCGAGCTTCCGAGACCTGCTCGCTCCGAGGCGGGGTCCCCGGAGTGAGGGACCCCCCGGGGGCTCGGCTGCCCGCCCATCCGATCGAACGCCCATCACCGGACCGGCGTGGTTCCCTTCCGACGGCGCCTGACGCAAGTCGGGCAACCCCAGGTCGGGGACTCCGGGGAAGCGGCGAAGAACACCGGTGCCGGGTGGGTCCGGCGAAAACAGACGAATAGCCTACGCTCGGCTCCATCCCTTCCGCGGAACGGGTAGACCCTCCAGTAGACGACGCGAACGCTGCGTGTCGGCCGGGTCTTCCCCAGCACGCGTTCCGCCGCCCGCCCGAGTTCGGGACCGTGACGGGTCGCGATCCTCAGGTCCCACGACCGGATCAACGTCGGCGGGACGGTCCAGCGCCGAAGGACGTCTCGCACCTTTGCGGTCGGGTCGCTGCGGGTCACTTCCGTGTACGTGGTGACCGAAACGACACCTGAGGGGCAGACGCGGACCTGCCAAGTTCCGGGAAGACGGCTCGAAACGGAGCGAGTACGGATCGGTCGGTCGCAGTGTCGATAGCAACTCCCACCCGGGGACCGGAGGGCGGCCCGGACCGCGGGCGGGAGTGTCGCGCGACGCTTCAACGTCGCCCCTCCTTTGGCAGCGACCGGAGCCAAGCGCTCCCGAGGAGGTCGTCCCAGGCTTGGGCGGTACGCGCCACCTGCTCGGAGAAACCCGTCAGGAGGTGCTGGATCCTCCCGTCCGACCATTCGAGGAAGACTTGGGGGATCAGATAGTCCGGAGATGCGTCACCGTGCTCTCGCACGAACCGGTCGGCAACCTTCTCCTGAGCTCGGCGGTCGATGTCGAGGGTCCGGAACGGGACGCCGAGCCGCTTCGCCAGTTGCCGACCCTTCCGCACGGAGAGCGGAACGCAGTGCGGGCACCATTGAGCGAGGACCACCGTCAGGCGTCGGGGCCGGACTGTGGAGGCATCCGGAGCCATCTTACCCACCAACCGTGCGCTCGAACATTAGCAAGAGGGTCGTGGAATGGAGGGTCGTCTCGACGGAGACGGGTCGCAGGATCTAATGCGGGAGGGCTTCGACCGGAATCCGGGGAGCCAGGACTTCCAGACGGACCCGGACCGGAATGTGCGCCTTCTCGTAGAGCACCCCGACCGGGCAGGTCCTCAATGTGATGTCGAATGTCGGTTCGACCTCCTCCCACGGGGCCGTCGTCGTCACGCGCAACACACCCGCGACCGAGGCGATCGTGGGAGCTCCTTTCGGTCGCTGTGCGTCGAGCTCGACGCTCATCCCTTCGAACTTCAGACGCCGCTTCTTGGCGACGAGCGCGAAGATCGTCGTGATGCATCCGGCGAGCGATAGCAAGGAGAGTTCGAGCGCGAACGGGCCCGCGTTTCCCCCGCCTTCGTCGTGAGGAAGGTCGACGGTCACGCGGTGGCCGGTCGAATCCTCGAGGACCGTCCGATACCCTTCCTGCCAGGTCCCGACTGCTTTCATCGCTCCCTCCTTTACACCCGCGGAGGCCGGATAGCTCTCCCGTCAACGGAGGTTGACCGAAGCCCGCCCCAGAAATGGGGTCCGGGATCCTCCCGACCCGACCCCGAAATCCTGCAAGTGAACTCGGACTTACTGAGAGTATTAGCGGCCCGGGGAAATTGCTCTCACCATCCTGCAAGTGAGCAACTGCAGGATAGTGTAAACCAACCAAGGGAGTCAAAAAATGTCGAGCGCAACCACCCTATCCGGCGTATCGAGTCTGCACAAGGACCTCGGGCTGGCCGCGGAAGAGCCGACCACCACTCAGCCCGTTCAGAACGGCTTGTCGATGGTCGTCTTCTCGGGCGACCTGGACAAAGTTCTGGCGGCAATGATCATCGCGAACGGCGCCGCGGCTATGGACCTCCCCGTGAGTATTTTCTTCACGTTCTGGGGGCTCAACGTCCTCCGGCGAGGGGGACCGGTCCACGTCCAGGGGAAGAAGACGATGACCGAGGGCATGTTCGGCCGCATGATGCCCCGCGGTCCGGAGCACCTCCATCTCTCTCAGATGAACATGGCCGGGCTCGGCACCCGGATGATCAAGAAGGAGATGGCGAAGAAGCACGTCCTCAGCCTATCGAAGCTGATCGAGTCGGCTCAGGAGCAGGGCGTCCGGTTCATCGCCTGCCAGATGTCGATGGACTTGATGGGGATCCACAAGGAAGAGCTCATTCCCGGAATCGCGATCGGTAACGTCGGGTCGTTCATCGACGCGGCCGACCGCAGCCGGATGACGCTCTTCATCTAGAGCGAGGCCTGCGTCGATGACCGACCGGCCCGGGGCCGAGCCGTCCACCTCCGACCTGAGGGGGTTCGAGCTCGAAGCCGACCTGATCCGCGTCCTCGCGAATCCGAAGCGGCTGATGATTGTGAGCCTCTTGGGGCCGGGTCCGCTCACGGTGACGGAGATCGCCCACCGGCTGAACCTCTCCCTGCAGAACACGTCGCAACACCTTCGATTGATGCGGGACCGCACCATCGTTCGCGCTCAGCGAGACGGCCGCGAGGTTCGCTACGCCCTGACGAGCCCGGTGTTCTCGGAGGCCTGTCGGCTCGTCCGACAGGCCCTCCTCGCGGAGGCGCGGGCACGCCCGGCCCATTTCGGCTGGGGCGGCGGGTCCGTGCCCGACGCGGGAGCTCTCGCCGAGGCCGAACCGCCGAGGAATCGCCGAACGATCGCGGTCCCAAGTTGAATCCCCGGAGAACGAAACCATGAACATCGAAGAACTGAAAGCCCTCAAGGTTGACAAGGTCGTGGACGCCCGCGGTGTGGCCTGTCCGGGTCCGCTGCTCGAAGCCAAGCGGATGGTCCCTTCGGTCCCGATGCACGGAGTGATGGACGTCATCTCCTCGGATGAGGGAACGACCGAGGACGTACCGCTCTGGGCGAAGAAAGTGGGACACGAGTATCTCGGCACGGTCCCCGACGCCGGTCTCTGGCACGTCTACGTGCGACGGGGTAAGTAGTGCCCGAGGGGCGCGCGACCAGCCCCCGAGCGCGCGTGCTGGTCTTCTCCACGAACGCGATCTCCGACATGGGGATCGATCTTGCGGGCAGCTCCCACATGGACTACTCGCCGACGGTCCAGGTGATCGCGGTACCGTGTTCGGGAGGGATCAATCCCGCGTGGATCGTCCACGCGCTGAAGGCCGGATTTGACGGGGTGTTCGTTGCGGCGGACGGGAAGGAGTGCACGTACCTCGCGGACTGCGTCGATCGCACGGGGCGGGTCGTCGAACAATCCCAGGCCCTACTCCGACAGGCCGGGCTCGAGCCCGGCCGCGTGAAGACGGCTGCGATCTGCTCGGTCTGTTCCGAGCCGTTCGTCAACCACATGAAACAGTTCGGGAAGGCTCTCTCCGAACTGCCCGGGCGCGTCGCGGCGGTGGCGTAGATGGCCGCGAACGGGTCGAAGACCGACTACGACGCCCTGGTCGTGGGCGCCGGGGTCGGCGGCATGGAATCGGCCCTCACTCTCGGCGACATGGGATTCAGCGTCCTGGTGGTCGAGAAGGAGCCGAGCGTCGGCGGGCGGATGATTCTGCTCAGCAAGGTGTTCCCGACCCTCGACTGCGCGAGCTGCATCTCCACGCCCAAGATGGCCGCCGTCAACAACCACCCGAACGTCCGGGCGCTCGTCTACTCCGAGGTCGACGACATCACGCCCCGCGCCGAGGGAGGGTTTCTCGTCCATCTGACCCGAAAGCCGACGTTCATCGATGCCGCGAAGTGCACCGGATGCGCGCTCTGCGAAGCGGCGTGCACGGTCGCGGTACCGGATGAATTCAACTACGATCTCGCAGCCCGCCGGGCGGCCCACATTGCCTTCCCGCAAGCGGTGCCGAAGAAGGCGGTCATCACGCGCCGGGGGACCTCTCCCTGCTCGTTCACGTGCCCCGCGGGCGTGAAGCCGCACGGGTACATCTCGCTCGTGCGCTCCGGCCTCTACGACCAAGCCTTCCGCCAGCACCTCGAGGACGCCCCCCTCGTCGGCGTGTTGAGTCGCGCCTGTTACGCTCCGTGCGAGGAGAAGTGTTCCCGAGCCGAGCTCGAAGGGCCGGTCTCGATCCGGGGGATCAAGCGGTTCATGGCGGACCGCTACTACGACGCCCACGCGGAGCCCGAGTATGGTCCTCCGGCCGAACGCTCCGGAAAGAAGGTCGCGGTCGTGGGCTCCGGACCGGCGGGCCTTTCCGCCGCCTTCTTCCTCGCCCGCGCGGGCCACGACGTGACGATCTTCGAAGCCGACTCGGAACCGGGAGGGATCATGCGATGGGGTATCCCGTCGTACCGCCTTCCGAAAGAGGTCCTGGCTCGGGACCTGAAGAACATCTCCGCCCTCGGTGTTCGGATCGAAACGAACCACCGGGTCACCTCCCTCTCCTCGCTGCGGCAGACCGGGTTCGACGCCGTGTTCGTCGCGGCGGGCGACCGGGGGGGCCGAAAGCTCGCGGTCGCGGGCGAAGAGCTCTCCGGCGTCATCGACGCGATGGAGTACCTGCACCGGATCAACGAGGGCCATCCCTTCGATCTGACCGGGAAGAAGGTCGTCGTCATCGGCGGCGGCAACGTTGCCATCGATTCCGCTCGCAGCGCACTGCGTCTCGGGGCACGGTCGGTGAAGATGTTCTGCCTCGAATCCCGGGCCGAAATGCCCGCGCACCCGTGGGAGATCCAGGAGGCGGTGGACGAGGGAGTCCTCGTGACGACCTCGTGGGGCGTGGGACAGATCCTGGGGTACGACCACAAGGTCGCCTCGATCGAGCTCATCCGGTGCACGGCGGTCTTTGACCAGGAGCATCGGTTCAATCCCTCCTTCGACCGCACCGTCCAGCAGTCGGTCGCGGCCGATCTGATCATCAAGGCGATCGGCCTCGCGCCGAACACCGCTCCGTTTTCTCCCGAGCTCACGCTCAAGCGCAACGGGACGATCCAAGTCGACCCCGAGACGCTCGAAAGCTCGCTTCCCGGCGTCTTCGCGGGCGGGGACGCCGTCACCGGTCCCTCGATGATCGTGACCTCGATCGGACAGGGAAAGCGGGCGGCGTTCTACATCGACCGATTCCTCCGCGGGGCTTCGAGCACGGAGGTCCGCTTCGACGGGCGACTGCCCATTGCCAACCGATCGGCCGTGGCGACTCAGGCCCGGGACGGCGGAACCCGGCGCGAACCCGTGCCGCCGATTCGTACGCCCATCCCAGAACGGCTCACCTCGTTTTCCGAATACGAGAGCCGGATGAGCGAAGAGGACGCCCGGGCGAGCGCCAACCGCTGCCTCGACTGCGGGGTGTGCTCAGAATGTCGGCAATGCGTGGCGGTGTGCCCGGCGGACGCCATCGACCTCGACATGAGAGACCGTCGCGAGACGGTCACGGTCGGCTCGGTCGCGCTCGCGACGGGCTTCTCCCCCTTCGATGCCCGCAAGAAGCCCGCGTTCGGCTTCGGTCGGTTCCCGAACGTGATCACCGGCGTCCAGATGGACCGGATCTTGGCTCCGACGCGACCGTTCAACGCCCTCGTTCGCCCTTCCGATGGGAAGGCCCCGTCGAACGTCGCGTTCGTGCTCTGCGTGGGCTCGAGGGACGAACAGGTTGGGAACCGTCTCTGCTCGCGCGTCTGCTGCATGTACTCGATGAAGCAGGCCCAGCTCCTGATGGGAGCCATCCCGGTCGCGGATGTGACGATCTACTACCTCGACGTGCGGGCCTTCGGGAAGGGATACGAGGAGTTCTTCCAGCAGACGAAAGGAATGGGGGTCCACTTCACGAAGGGAAAGGTCTCCCGGATCGAGGAGACCGACGCGAACGACCTGATAGTTCACTACGAGGACATCGAGGGGGACGGAGGCCCGAAGCAAGCCCGCCACGACATGGTCGTGCTCTCGGTTGGGCTGCTTCCGAACCAGGGCGCGTTCCGGCTCTTCCCGAAGGAGGAGCTCGCCCAGGACGCCTACTCCTACATTCGGGAGACCGACGAAGAACTCGAACCCGGCCAGACGAGCCTTCCCGGCGTCTTCGTCATCGGCTCGGCGACCGCCGTGCGGGACATCCCCGACACCATTCTCCACTCCGAAGCCGCCTCGGCGCAGATTGCGGCCTACCTCAAGAAGGGGGCGAAAGCGTGACCGCCCGCCGCCTCGGGGTGATGATCTGCCAATGCGGGGGGAACATCTCCGACTACGTCGACGTGGAGAAAGTCCGCGAGGAGGTGTCCAAAGAGGGCGACGTGGTGTCGGCGCAGGTGCAGATGTTCGCATGCTCGGACGCCGCCCAACAAATCATGATCCAAGAGATTCGGGAGAAGAAGCTCGACGGGATCGTCGTCTGCTCCTGCTCGCCGAAGCTCCACTTGAGCACATTCCGGGCGATGGCCCAGCGCGCGGACCTCAACCCGTACCGAGTACACCCAAGTCAACATCCGCGAGCAATGTTCGTGGGCCCATACCCACGACAAGCCCGCCGCGACGGAGAAAGCCCTCCGGCTGGTCCGGGCGGGGGTCGCGAAGACCTCGCTCTCGGCCCCGCTCGAGCGGATGCGCGTGGAGACGCTTCCGCAGGCGCTCGTGATCGGGGCCGGCATCGCCGGGCTCCGCGCGGCGCTCGCGCTCTCGGACCTGGACATTTCGGTCCATCTCGTGGAGAAGGCAGAGAAAGCCGGCGGCCAGGTCGTCCGATGGGGGAACTTGTTCCCGAACGACAAGGTCGGCGCGGACCTCGTCCGTGGACTGCTCGAGGAGGTCCACCGGCGCGAGAACGTGACCCTCTACCTCTCGACCGAGCTCGTCGAGAAGGAAGGGCGGATCGGTGACTTCGCCCTCAAGCTCCGGACCGGGACCGGCGACACGATCTCGCTCAAGGTCGGCGCCATCATCGTGGCGACCGGGTTCGACCCCTACGCGCCCGCTCCGGGAGAGTTCGGGTTCGGGCTCGACGGAGTGCTCACGCTACCCGAGTTCAAGGAACTCCTCGCGAATCACCCCGGACCTCTCGAATACCACGGACGACCGGTTCGGTACCATCGCGTACGTCTACTGTGTCGGTTCCCGCGAAGAATCGAAGGAGGCCGGCCCGCACCTCTACTGCTCCCGCTACTGTTGCAGCGCGACCTCCCATATCGCCACCGTCGCGAGCGCGCGCGATCCGGCCCTTCACCAGTTCCACCTCTTCCGTGACGTCCGGACGTACGGCAAATACGAGGCCCTCTACGAACACGCGCTGCGTTCGGGCTCGGTCTTCCTACGTTACGGCGACGACGCACCGCCCACGGTGACGCGCGATGACGGTGGTCTCCTGGTGAAAGTGAAAGACCGTCTGATGCGCGGAGAGGAGGTCGAGATCCGACCCGACCTCGTCGTGCTCGTCACGGGAATGGTACCCCGAGAGAACGGCCCGTTGGCGCAGGCTCTGAAGCTTCCTATCGGTCAAGACGGGTTTTTCCACGAAGTCCACGTCAAGCTGCGGCCGGTCGAAACGGTCGTGGACGGTGTCTTCATCGTCGGCACCGCCCAGGGGCCGAAGAACGTCGCCGAAAGCGTGGCGAGCGCGCTCGCGGCCGTCTCGAAGACCGGAGCGCTTCTTCTCAAGGGGTACGTCGACCTCGAACCCACGGTCGCGAAGGTCGACCCGACCCTGTGTGGATGGTGCGACGAGTGCACGAAGGCGTGCCCGTACGCCGCGGTCGAACCGGTCGACTACGGCGACAAGCGGGTCGCCCAGATCAACGCGGTGCTGTGCAAGGGCGAGGGCGCTTGCGTCCCCGTCTGCCCGAAGCAGGCGGTCTCCGTCCAGGGGTACACGAACGAGCAGATCACCGCGATGATCGACGCCCTCGCGAAGGTGGCGGCATGACGGGCAAGACGGACCTCCGCAACCTCGGCGAGGTGTTCCGGGACGAGATGGTCGAACGCGACCGGATTTGTGCCGTCCTGCGCGACGGACCGAAGACGCTTCCCGAGATCGCGAAGGCGCTGGGGGCGCCGAGCCACGAGGTCACGAAGTGGGTCATGGCGATGCGGCGCTACGGCCGAATCCGGGACCTACCGAAGCCTCGGGCGGACGACTACTACCGCTACGAACTCGTGGAGGGACGACGATGAAAGTCGACACCGAATTCCTGGCGCAGCTCCACCTCGGGGGCGATTTCGACGCCCGTCTGTGCATGAACTGCGGCACGTGCACCGCGCTCTGTCCGCTCGGTCTCGAGTTGATGCCCCGGCGTCTCTTCCGATACGCTCTGCTCGGCGACCGCGACGAGGTCCTCGGGCACACCGAGATGATCTTCAGCTGCCTCCTCTGCCGAATGTGCGAGGCCAATTGCCCCGCCGGCGTCCACATCGCCGAGAACGTTCGCGCGCTGCGCACCTACGTGAACCGCGAGGTCCACGGGCTCGCGGAGGCTTGAGAGAGGGACCATGCCGCTTCCGATTTCGAGCACTCTCGGCATCCTCGGGGACAATCTCGCCAAGCGCCAGAGCGCCCTCCCCCTCAGCCGACGGACGGTCTCCGCCTGGACCCGCGGCCTCGACATTCCCCGCGGAGGGGAGACGGTCCTCTACACGGGTCAGATGTGGCAGATGGTGCCCGCGATCAACGCCATGGGCCGCCAACTCGGGAAGTACGAGAACTCGAGGAGCGCTTGGCTGTTCGGCTTTGCGCGGTCGATGAACCGGCTCGTGAACCTCACCCCGCTCTTGGCGCGCACGAATCCCAAGGAGCGCCGCGCCTACAACGAGCGACTTCGCAATATCGCGCGTCTCCTTCGCGCGGCCGGGGTCGAGTTCGGCTACCTGTACGAGAAGGACCTCTACAGCGGCGCCCTGGCGCACGACGAGGGGCTCGACCGCGTATTCGTTCGACATGCCGAGTACGTGTACCGGACACTGAAGGAGAACGGGGTGAAGCGGGTGATCACCGTCGACCCGCACACCACGAACATGCTGCGCAGCGTCTATCCGAGCGTTGTGCCCGGATTCGACATCGAGGTTCGGAGCTATCTCGAGGTTCTGTGGGAACGGAAGATGAAGCCGCTCCAGCAGCTGGGCCAAGAGGTCACCATCCACGATTCTTGCGTCTACGCCCGCTACGAAGGAGTGCTCGAACAGCCTCGCCGCCTCTTGTCGGCTGGGGGAGTGACCTTGGTCGAACCGGAGCTCTCGGGGAAGCTCACGTTCTGTTGCGGAGGTCCCCTCGAGACGTTGTTCCCGGCGAAGTCGGCCGACATCGCCCGCCAGAGAATGGGCCAACTCTCGGCATGCAGCCCCAACGTGGTCACAGCCTGCCCGCTGTGCCTCGCGAACCTGAACCGGGTCGTTCCGGCGGGAGTGACCGTCCGGGACATCTCGGACTACCTGGTCCGGGCCTATTGTCCCGCCCCGGCGCCCGCGCCGGTCGGTGCGGCTCGTCAACCCCGCCGGTCACCGGCAAAGGGCGATGGCGCTCCCGGCGGGCCCTCGGCCACCCGCGGCCCTCTTTGAGCGGGCCGTTTCCGGCTCGCTTCCCTCCGCTCCGGTGGTCCTCGGCCGAAAAGACCTTACCCGAGCGCCGCTCGCACCGTCTATCCCTCGCGGGCCCGTAGTATAGCTTGGACATCACGGAGGCCTCCGGAGCCTCAAACCCGGGTTCGAATCCCGGCGGGCCCGTAACCATTTCCTTATAGAACCCATACCGGAACGGGTCCCGAGGCGAGGACGGCCAACCCCTCACCCCGCCTCAAGTTGGGCCATACCCTCGCGACTTGAAACGGCATCGGGGGTGGTCGGTTGACGCCCCGGTACGCCGAGATCACCTTCGTCGTCGAGCCTGACAGCGCTCCCCTCCCTCCGCCCGTTCCTCGATTCGTCTGCGAGCTTTGCCGCTCCGAGGCCCGCCACAACCTGACCCTGCGCCTCTCGTTCTGCCCGATCCACGGCTTCGCGGCAGAACTGGTGGAGATCCGACTCACCGGGTACGCGCGCACACGGGGGGTCCCGGGGTGAGTCTCGTGCAGAGACCATCGTCTCCGTCAGTGAGGGCTCCCTTCGAGCCCGTCCCGGGCTCTCCCATCCTCTCTAACTCCCCCGAGTTCCGGGACATGAACTACGGTAGTTCCGGTACCGAAACTACCCCTGTTCCGGGCCCGGAACTCCCTCCCCCTCCCACCTCCCAGCGCCACCTCTGGCTCTCGGACAAGACCTGGTCCGAGTTCCGACGCGTCCAACGGATCGTCTCCCAGCGGGGCCTCGTGGGGTCCTCCGGCAGGGGGAGAGGCCGAGGCAGGTCCGGGGGACGCCCTCCGATCGCCGACGCGACGCTCCTGGAGCTGCTGGAGGCCTACCGCTGGCGGCAGCGCGTGTGCGCGCGCGCTGCGGCTCCTCGCAAGGTCGACGAGGCCGCCGTCCGGGCCTTGCGGGTCTTCTACGCCCCCCACCCGTTCGGTTGGCTCGCGCCGTTTCGTGCGGTCGACCGGATGGTCGTCCAGACCTTCCCGAGCTACCGACCGCCTCGACGGCTCCACGTCATCGCCGGATTCTGCGAGAACGGCCTGCTCCGTCCCACGTGGAGCGACGGAGAGGAGTGGATCATCCTTGATTCAACGCCCCCGCCGATTCGGGTTCCCGACTACCACTACCTCCGAGGCAACCTCGGCTGCCGGCCACTCGACCAGGAGGCGACACTCGCCGGATGAGCGAGACCGTCGAGCTCCGGCTGCTCAGCCGGCGCGAGCTGGAGAACGTCGTCCTCCTGCTTCAGGGCTACGCCTCCCGACTCAACGGCGTCGTCGAGGAGTTCACCAAGCCGGAGTGGCGCGTTCGGAATGAACTCGACCGCGTGCGGGCCGAGTTCGGCCCTCGAGTCCAATTCGCTCGCGACATCGCAGTCGAGCATCGGATCCGACGGGCGAGGGCGGCCCGGAACGAGCGCTTCTGGCGGAGTCTCGAGGAGGCAACGTGATCCCGAGGGACCTCACCCCAGCCATCCTCGAGGGTGAAGTCAGGGAGGTTCTCGGGCGCCTGCCCGACGAGTCCATCCACTGTGTGGTCACCTCGCCTCCCTACTGGGGGCTCCGGGACTATGGCCTTCCCCCGGTCCTTTGGGGAGGAAGCCCGTCCTGTCCGCACGAATGGGACTCCCCGATCCCAGGCGATCCGAAGGGAGGCACGGGGACCCCGAACGGCAGGAACGTGGTCGGGGCGGGTTATGCACGGGGGGAGCGCAGGGGCCGGTTCTGCCTCTCCTGCGACGCATGGCTGGGCCAGCTCGGCCTCGAGCCGACGGCGGAACTCTTCGTCCAGCACCTCGCCGGTGTCTTCGACGAGGTTCGGCGGGTTCTGCGATCCGACGGAACGTTGTGGCTGAACCTTGGAGATACTTTCCAGGGGGACAGCCCAGTCCGACGGTCATCCTCGGAGGCATTCTCGGATCGTTGGGACCCTTCCCAGACTCGCGGTCGAGGCGGGCCACGGCGGAGCGGCGCGCGGAGTGGAGATCTCAAGCCCAAGGACCTCGCGGGAATCCCGTGGCGGGTCACTCTCGAACTCCAGCGACGAGGGTGGTGGCTCCGGTCCGATTGCGTCTGGGCGAAGCCCAATCCAATGCCCGAATCGGTCAGGGACCGACCGACCCGTTCCCACGAGTACGTCTTTCTGCTGACAAAGTCGAACCGGTACTTCTACGACGCCGATGGCGTCCGTCAGCCCTATCGACCGGCAACCCGGCTTCGACTGTCCCAGGCGACGTTCGACAGCCAGTCCGGCGGACCGAAGGACTACGGTAGTCAGTCGAATCGTTCTGCTCGACGAGCCCTCGTGAATCTCAAGGGCCGGATGATGGCACCCCAGATCGAGGATGCACCCCGACGGTTCTCCCCTCTGGGAGCCAATCTCCGTTCGGTCTGGTGGATCCCGACCCGTGGGTATCCCGAGGCCCACTTCGCTACCTTCCCGGAAACCCTGGCGGAGACCTGCATCAGGGCCGGGACCACCGACCATGGAGCCTGCCGCAAGTGCGGAAGCCCCCTCCGGCGCGTCGTCGAGGTCGACTACAAGTTTCTGAGCAAGCCGCTGAACCCCGAGCGGCCCCGGTCCGGGTTCGCGACGGCCAAGCCGAAGGGTCAGCCCGATTCGATCTCCGGCTCCAAGGCGACCTACGCTGGCGGCTGGGATGAACTACCCCGAGCCATTCGGATCCCTCGCACGGTTGGCTGGAAGAGCTCCTGCTCGTGCGGGACCGGCGGGACCGTCCCCAGCATCGTGCTCGATCCTTTCGCGGGGTCGGGGACTACCCTCGCAGTTGCCCGTCGCTTGGGCCGCCGATCGATCGGGATCGAACTCAAGCCGGAGTACGCCGATCTTGCCCGCCGTCGTACCTCCTCGTTCACCCTCGCCGCGCCGAGTCACGCAGTGGAGGCACACGCGTGATTCCGCAGGACCTGGCCCCGGCCATCCTCGAGGGTGACGTCATCGACCTGCTACGCAGCCTTCCGGGTGATTCGATCCACTGCGTCGTCACATCCCCTCCGTACTGGGGGCTCCGCGACTACGGTCTCCGACCGGTCCGGTGGGGCGGGAAGGCGCGGTGTGAACACGAATGGGAACCGACCCGGCCACCGCGTCATCGTGGGGCCCACGGCGTCACCGGCGAGGTGAGTCGAGGGAATGCGGCGGTCGCTTACGATGCCTCTGGGGGCGGATCGACCTGCCGGAGGTGCGGGGGATGGCTCGGCCAGCTCGGCCTGGAGCCCACTCCCGAACGATTCGTGGAGCATCTGGCCGAAGTCTTCGACGAAGTCCGTCGGGTCTTGCGGCCGGACGGGACGCTCTGGCTGAACCTCGGCGACACCTACGCTACCCACCCTTCCGGGCTCACGGGCGAGAAGCGATGGAAAGCTTCGACCCTCGCCGGTCGGGATCGCACGGGGGCCGAGCAGGCCGGTCGGATGGACAAGCGGGCTCCCGGACTCAAGCCGAAGGATCTCGTCGGGATCCCCTGGCGAGTCGCCTTCGAGCTCCAGCGCCGGGGTTGGTGGCTCCGGTCCGATTGCGTCTGGGCGAAGCCGAATCCGATGCCGGAGGCGGTCCGGGATCGGCCGACCCGGGCCCACGACTCCGTCTTCCTGCTGACGAAGTCGAGGCGCTACTTCTACGATGCATACGCCGTCCGCGAGCCCCTCCAGGAGAGCACGCTTCGAAGACTCCGGCATCACCTACCGAACCCGGCCGACAATCGCACCTCCCGTTCGAAGCATCCCGAAGGTGATTTCCGGCGGTTCCCGATGCTCCGGAATACGAGCCCTCTCGGGTCGGAATCTCCGGACAGTCTGGTGGATCCCGACCCAGCCTTACCGCGGGGCCCATTTCGCGACGTTCCCGGAGAGACTCCCGGAGCTCTGCATCCTGGCGGGATCCTCGGAGCGGGGGGCGTGCGCGGAGTGCGGAAGCCCTTGGATGAGAGAGGTCCGTGCAATCGGAGGAGCTATCGGCCACGCACAACCGATCGAAGCACCGCTCGTGTCGGGACGCGCCCCCGTCGCCGACGCGCCCGGGTGGCATGACGGGAGCTACCGGAGGGTCGACCTCGGCTTTCGCAAGCGCTGCGCTTGCCGGACCGCCCGTACCGTCCCTTGTCTCGTCCTCGATCCGTTCGCGGGAAGCGGTACCGTCCTCGCGGTGGCCCGGCGTCTGGGCCGGAGGTCCATCGGTATCGAACTCAACCCCGACTATGTGACTCTCGCTCGCCACCGCTCGGCCGTTGAGGTCCCCGATGTTGTCCGGCGGGAGGAGGCCTCAGCGTGACTCGGGTTGCCCTCTACGCTCGCGTCTCCACGAAGGAGCAGTCGACGGAGGCGCAAGTCGGTCAGCTCACAGCCTACTGCCAGGCGAGAGGTTGGACGGATGTCGCCGTCTTTCGGGACGACGGCATCTCCGGCGTCCGGGACAACCGACCGGAGCTCGACCGACTTCGGGAACGGCTCGCCTCGGGCGAGTTCGATACGATCGTAGTCTCGAAGATGGACCGTCTGGGCCGGTCATTGGGCATGATCCTACGGTTTTGGGACGACGCGGAGGCGGCAGGAGCCCGCGTGATCGTCATCGATCAGGGAATCGACACCTCGACCCCGAGCGGTCGGTTGCAGCGGAACATGCTGGCGGCCCTGGCGGAATTCGAGCGCGAGCTCATCCTTGAACGAACGCAAGCGGGTATCGCGCGGGCCCGCGCTCTGGGCAAGAAGTTCGGGGCGCCCCGGAGAATCCCGGAGTCCGTCGCGAGGGAGGTCCGGGCCCGCAGAGCCCGTGGAGAGAGCCTCAGGCAGATCTCCCAGCGCATGAACCTCAAGCTGGGGGCCGTGCGGTCGGTCCTGAAACGTGACCGAAGTCCGCCCCCGGAATCCGCCGCTTCCGCCTCGACAGAAGCCGTGGGGACGTGACCGAAGGGTGACTATGCGACTCCCACATCGGCCGATTGAGTTTGACGTAACACGTTTCCACAGGACCACAGCCCCCGCGGAGGGCCTCAGGAAGCTCGCGCGAGGCGAGGGGCCTCGAGATAGAAGCCCTCAAACGGTGGCAGTCTCATCCCTCGTCATGCAGGGAGGAGGGTCGCAGGTATCCTTCTTCCCGGTCGTCCACCTGCTCACAGGGCCGCCCGGACTCACTAGGAACGGCGGCGTTTGGAAAGCCATCAAAGCTGGGCTGAGGGGAGTCGATGAGACGCCTCGACTCATGGTTCAAGCCCTGCACTTCACTGCCTACGAGCTGAGCGACCGAGCGTGGGAGGCTTGGTTCGCGCCGTGGTACGGCGGCGTGCGGATCCAGCGGGAACTGGAGGAACTACTGGGGCCCTCGGGAGATGTCTTCCTGGATAGTGGCGGGTTCCAGATTCTTCACGGAGACAAGATCGATCTTTCCCCTTGGGGGATGGATCTCTCCCCAGAGAGCGTCCTGGAAATGCAACTCAAGTTCGGCCCGTCGCGGATCGCAAGCCTCGACTCACCCATCCCACGAGGGGCGAGCACGAGGCAGGCGCGGCGACACATCACAGCCAGCGTGCGGAACTCGGCATGGCTGGCCAGCGCCGTCGCCGGGTCAAATCGGACGCCGATGGCGTACCTAGTAGTCCACGGCCGGTCGGCCGAGGAGGTCACGTGGTGCGCCCAATCGCTAGAGGACGAACTCCCCGCGGGCGCGTTCTCTTCGGCGGCTCTCGGGATTGCACTTGGGAGTCAGGTTCCTCTGTCAAGGGAGCCCCAGCGCATCCTCCAGAACTGCGAGGCACTACTCTCCTGGATGGCTCGGATCACCCCCGACGACACCCCTCTCCATCTCTTTGGAGTTGGAGAGGCCGTGGTCGGAGAACTTGTAAGGCGACACCCAGGGTGTCGTCCGCTATCGTTCGACAACTCGACGTACGTCCAGGCCGCGTTCCGGAAGAGGGTCTTCGATCCTCGGCTGGGCAGCTACCGCGACTTCGACCCGAGCGAAGAGTCCGGATGCTCCTGCCCAGGATGCACGCTTCTGGTGGGGATCGGGAGAGAGAACGTCGTCGAACTCCTGACGCGACCGCCATACCGTCCCCTCATGCTTGGGGAGAAGAGGGTCAATCGGTCCGACGTCTGGGCCGCGTTGGCCCTCCACAACCTCTCATGGTGGAGGGCCCGACTTGCGCTCGGAATGACTGCGCCCCACGCCGCTGCTCCGGTCGGCGCGACCACACGCGGCTCGGGAAGGGGAGTACTGAACCAGTACGCCTTCCCCCTCAAAGGGTTCGAGCCGCGCGCCGAAGCCGCGCTGCTCTTGCTACCTTGCTCGCGCTCGCGACCGTACGCCAGCAGCACAGTCCATCGCAGGATCCTATCTCATTTGGAATCAGAAGGGTGGGTGGAAGGCAACGACTTCGATCGAATCACGTTGAGCGGACTGTACGGTCCGGTTCACTGGGACCACGAGGGCAACCCCGCGATAATGGGGTATGACTTCCCGTTGACCAACGCCATCCACCCGCGCCACACTGAGTTCCTCCGAATTCGGACCGCGACTGTTCTCGGCGTCATCGCAAGGCACTATCGGAGAATCGTCGCGTATCTTCGCCCGCGTCTATATGGCGTCACCTTCGGTCCCGTTGTCGAGGGATTCGACGCGCAGGTTGTCGACCAGCCACATGACATTTGCCGCAACTTGGCGGCATCGTAGAACTTACCGAATTCTGAGACCGGCTGCTGGCACCAGGAGCTTCCCGTTCCCGGCACGCGCGAAAACCTTGATTGCACCGTCCGCGCTAATCTTGATTGCTAGACCACACTTGGACAGGGCGAGTGCAGCCCTGGCACCCGCCCCACCACTCCCGATGTTCTGGTCGTTGTCGGCGACGAAGCGCGACGCGGACAGAAATCGACCGTCCGGCGCAAAAAGCACGGCCCCATCCTGTATAGCTAGGGTGAGGAATAAGCGTCCTAGACCCCAGCTTGGCTTGTGGGGCAGGTCCGAGTCCACAGGTTTGTCGACGTCGGTAATCTTGAACTCCTTCGTTTTCGCACCCGCCGCCTTCCGGATGAGTAGAGTCATGGCCCGTGACTCCGGCAGAGCCGGGTGAAGGCGCTTCTCGGCCTCCTTTCCGTCGACGACCGCGAGAATCCCGCCGTGCCAATGAGTCGCCATGTGGTATGCAAGCCTGAGCAGAAACTTCGGCAGGTCAGAATCGATTTGGGAGCCACCGAAGCGCGCGGCCAAGAGTCGATCTATTGCCCGACGCCCGCCCTCCATGTCGACGACGTGCCACCCCCCATCGTAGAAGTCGAGCAACGGGTTGTACCTGGACGCCAAAGTCAGCAACCCATCCCGCCTCAGTGTGAGGGACAAGTCCTTCGGGCTGATGTACTCGTATTCCGAGTCAAGCCGGTAGAGTCGATTACTCGGCGTGCCCTCGTGGTTACGGAAAAGTTTGACGACCTGCGCCGACGGAGAGGTCGGTGCCGATAGCCGGTCCCCGTTTGCCACGCCCACTCCCCTCCCAACGACTTGGGCGAACCGCTTTAGCGGCAGTAGCGGCGACGGATCCGTAACGAGCGGCAATCTGACCTCGAGAGAGAGCGGCTCCCGCTCTTCTCGCTGCTCTCTGAGTCGGAAGACTGATTGATAGAGCGCGGAGTAACGACGAGCTTCCTTGCGATCCCTGGGCGGCCATGCTCCCGTGGAGGGCGCTGACCTGCGAAAATGAATCAGGCCTTGGGTAACCAACCCCATGAACCCGAACAGGAAGGGAAAGTCGGATTCCATTGCAGGACGCGCCACGCCTGCGCACTGTTGGGCGATGAGCTGCAATGGCGAGTAGAGTCCCCACTTCAGGAGCCGATCCTGCGACCGGCCGACCGGCCAGCTAGGGTCCGATGCCTCAGGTCCTAGGCGTTCGAGCATCGAACGCATCCGAAGGGTAGGATTGGAGGGCTGCCAGGCGCCCAGAACTTGCTCGGAACGGTTAGGTGGCACCCCGAGGCAATCGAGGAGTGCACTGAGATCCGACGTCATTTGGCCGAATCCGCCCGGGTGAGCTCGGAGATGTTGTGTTCCTTGAAGGCCTTCTGCAACGGTACCTTGACCTGGTCACGCTGGGTCTGGTAGCTCCAGGCGTCTTTCAGGAACCCCGGCTCCTCAGTGCTCTTGTACTTGCGGACGATTGTGGCCTGAGCGTCCATTATTTCACGGTACGTGGCAATAACCTTAGTGAAGCGATCCCAAGGTGGGTCGGACACAGCCAGGGGGGACCTGCCCGCTCGGGCCTGCGGCGCGAACAATTTGCTATCATGGAGCAGGCTCCCGAATGCGACGAGGCACCAGTGTTTGCACGCGATGCTCGTCCCTGTGGCGGTCTCGTAGGACTTGACAGGCTTGTCGATGATCAGTTTTCGGAATATCCCGCCGAGATGCAGGACGTTCCCAATTTCCGTATCTCGCAAAGCTCCCTTGTCGGAGTACGGTTTTGGGTTGCACAGATAGCCGAGGAAGGCCGCGAGATTCCCCGCTGTCAGGGGACAGTAGCCGCTCAGGGATGGTGGTCCATGGATGCGTTCCTGCTGACGAGCTCCCACCATGGGATACCATGCTTCATCCTCCTCCTCATCGAACGCAACCATACCGACTATGCGACCGATAGAGAGATCGAAGTCTCTATCGGAGATAGTGTGGGAACTGACTGCCTGGAAAACCTCCTTCTCCGTTCGAGGCCTTCCGTCCAGAGCCTCGAGCTCCTTCTTCTTCTCCTCGAAAATGTGAACGACGACTTTGTAATACTCACCCTTGGCGAGCGCTTTCCGAGTCCGGTTCAAGTAGGTGGCGAGTTGGAAGAGGTCGCTCTTCGTCAACCCGTAGTAGACCTTCAGATCCACACGCGCACGTTTCGCCCATTCCTTGTCTTCGACAGACAGGGCGCGAAGAGCATCGAACCGATGACGTCCATCGATAAGGACCACTTCCTCTTTCCCGCCAGCGACGTACGCGCAGGTGAGTGCGGAAAGGAGCCCGAGTTGATGGACCGACGCGCGCAGTTCGTTCACCCTCCCGAGGCTCGGGTGGCGTGGATTGTACTGGTGATCCTCAAACCTCAGGTCCGTGATTGGAACTGACGTCACGATAAATGAGTGATCGGAACCGTTCGCACCTGGAATCGCAGTCGCACCCTCCAGTAGCGCGGTGCCGTGGTGGGTAGTAACCCACTCTCGAAGAGGGTCTGGAGGTGCGCTCGTTTTCGCAGCGGTCTTCTTCGGCATTCAGCAGCCTGTAGGAGGACCTTAGCTTAACCGACTTGCGCTCTCGCTCGCGCCCCCGCCTAGCTCCGCGAACCTCGAAGCGATGACCGGGAACGCATCGGCATTGGAGGCGTTCCGAGTCGTTCAGGTGCTAAGCCACGGGGGGAGTTCCACCCCTCGCTTGAACGACATGGCCCGATAGGCGAACTCCGCCAGCTCAGCGAGCAGTTCACCGTAGCTCGGTTCGGTCGTTGAGAGTCGAGTCCTCCCGTCCACGGCAAGCGAGGAGTAACTGACGCCACGCAGCTTTACACGCTTGAGCCCCGGAGGCCACTCGTCAGGCGGATCGACCCCAGGGAACTGAAGGAGACAAATTCGTCGCCCAATGCTTCGGGCGTACCTGTACTCGGCGTTCACCCACGCGGACGTTCGAACCGGTGCTGACCACAGGAGCATGAGGCCGTCGCTCCGCTCGATGTCTGGGAACACATGGGACTCGATCATCTCGCCGGCGGGAGAGCGATCCGCTCCTCTTTGCAGGGTGACACCCCGCGCTCCTAGTGGGCCGTAACTGAAGTAGGTACGATTATTGTACCTGCTTGCGTTACAGTCCTCCATGCGCCTCGCTCCCTCGATAGTGCTGGCCCCCGAAGAACGGATCGAACTCGAGCACTGGTCCCGCGGCCGCTCCATCCCCCAGCGATTGGTTCTCCGCTCTCAGATCGTCTTGCGGGCCGCCGAGGGACAGACCAACCACCAAATCGTCGTCGATCTCCACACCAATCCCATCACGGTCGGCCGATGGCGGTCTCGCTTCGCCCTCCTCCGTATCCCGGGCATCCGCCAAGATGCTCCCCGCCCGGGCCGACGGCCCGAACTCCCTCCCGAACTGGTGCGTGGGATCATCGACCGAACTCTGCACACCAAGCCCCGCGGGGAGACTCACTGGTCGACCCGCACCCTGGCCGCCGAGCTCGGAGTGAGCCACATGACCGTTCATCGAGTCTGGAAGGACCACCACCTCCAACCTCACCGCACCCAGTCCTTCAAGCTCAGCACCGACCCCCGGTTCGAGGAGAAACTGGTCGATGTGGTCGGTCTCTATCGGAACCCCCCGGAGAAGGCCGTGGTCTTCTCGGTCGATGAGAAGCCCCAGGTGCAAGCGCTCGAACGCACTCAGGCCGTCCTACCGATGGGACCGAACTTTCCGGAAGGTCGGCCGCATGACTACGCCCGCCATGGAACGATCGACCTGTTCGCGGCGCTCAATGTCCTCGATGGCACGGTGGTCACCGAGTTCCATCATCGGCATCGTCACCAGGAGTTCCTCTCCTTTCTGCGGACCCTCGATGAACAGACCCCGGCCAACCTCGCCGTGCACGTCATCATGGACAACGCGAGCTCGCACCTGACCGAGGAGGTGGAACGGTGGCTCCACCGTCATCCGAGGTTCCAGTTGCACCAGGTTCCGACCGGGTAGTCGTGGCTGAACGCCGTGGAAGGGTGGTTCTCGAAGCTCACCAAGAAGGCGCTCCTTCGAGGGAGTTTCCACAATGTCGCGTCACTCAAGCGCGCCATCGAGGAGTACCGCGCAGGTCAGTAACGAGAGGGCGCAACCCTTCGTGTGGACCAAGGATGCCGAGTCGATCCTGCGAAAGGTCCGCAAAATACAACGTCTGTCAGTTACGGCCCACTAGGTCCAGCTTGAGCTTCTGCGAGAGAAGATCGGATTCGCCTCCATTGTCGATCCGGTAACCGAGGAAAACCAGAGGCCCGATCGGCAGCACGGGCCCTGAATCCAAACCGACGAATTAGAGACCTGCGGGCTCGGCCGAGAATGAAACCAGGACTTCACGCACAGTGGAGAGTGGCGTCCGCCATCAGGAAATGGACCCCGGTGGTGGGCACAAGGTCCTGGTTTGGTAGCCGTTTAGAAGGACACCGCGGTACCTCCTCTCGACCGTGAGCGCGCGTGCTGATTGACCGGTACCCGGAGGACTTTAGCTAAGGACGGTCATTCGCCACGGCGTTTGCGAGGCCCATGTTGCCATTTGAGTCGCTGCGCCTTCGATTCCTAAGCGCGAGCACCGAGTGGCGTTCGGGACTCTCCTCCGGGGGGAGACCCTCACCCACGTCCCCATCGCTCGTGATGCTTCACAGGTGCCAACTCCGACCGCCTCGAGAGAGCGAGGCATTGGCGTTTCAGTGGCCGGAAAACATCTACGTTCTGGGTTGGGATGCGCGGCTTGACATTCTTGGAACAACCGCTAGAGAGGCGTCGTGGAAACGGTGCGACCACCGGGACTGAGCTCAACGGGAGGCCTCCTGAGATTGAGTTCTACTTTCACCTCGAGGTGTCAGGAGTCCCTGATGCACCGCCTGATGGCATTGGGATCCTCGGGAGCGAGTGGGAAGCTGATTCTCTGGGGTTCCTTGGTTGGACCTTCGGCGCCGGGCGACCACTTGCCTTTCAAGGAATCCTACCCGGCCGAGCTGACTCGCGAAACCCCGACGGAGGAGAGGCTTTCAATCGGCGGTTATCAAAACGAGGATCATCCTTCCTCCCGGGAAGACCCCCACACGAAGAACATACAGACGAAGTCGAGATGGCAATGGCTCAAACGTGACTGAAGTCACCAGCGAGGAATTACCGCTCCGAGTTCTGTCCCTGCGTGGCTACAGACGTCATCGGAGTTCACGAGAAGCTCGTACCAATCGGCCCTGAGCCAAGTCTAGCTGCCAGAATCTCGGTCCATCACTCCGACCAATAAAACCAGTGAGCAACTGAATTGTCTCGGTTACCGCCATCGAACCCACTACACCATTGAGACTCACCACAGCTTGAGGGGCAGCCGCCCCCACGACATACACAGGGCCCTGTCCGCCGGACTCAAGTTCCAGCTTCTCAGAGCTCAACAACCCCGTCCACCCCATGCAAGGCCCCCCCAGGCAGGTAGACGTGAACGTGGCCTAGCGATGCGCGGACCCGCCTCGCCTCGTCCAATAAGGCAACGCTGACCTTGCCGATTCCCACGTCAATCTCCCGGGACAAGGTATCGCCAAGAGAACTTCTGAATTTCCGACCTCGTTTGGAGACTGTCTACGCAGCCAACCACGGCATCACAAGTCTTCAGCTCGGCCAGGCTCGCGTCTGACGGAAGCTGCTCCGGAGAGGGACGATGCTGCACGACGGATTAATATTTAGCGAGTCCTCTGCGATTGCGTCAACCTTCGGCCGACCGACATCGAGCCAGACCACACCAACCATCCGAGACAAGTTGCTCGGTTCAATCACGTAGTCGTCCACGAGAACGATTCTGCCCACTCCAGCGTGCGCACGGGGCTCCTCGCGACGTAGAGTCCCCTCCTCCACCTATCCCTACGATGCCCACCGAGGATCGAGCGAGTATCCGCTGGCCTAGGTGTCCGATTCGAAGATCTTGCCGGTCATATACCTCAAACCGTGACTCCATCGAAGTCGGGGGGGGCGGGACAAGGCTGAGCGGACTCCCTATCCATCTTGCCCTCGAAATCGTCCTGGCCTTCGAGCGCCCCGTTCGGGGGAGCCGCGAGGCCGCCAGCGCTTCCGCCTTTCCCCAAGACGATGGAGGCGTGGGGTCGATTGGGCAAGAATGTAAGAGCTGGGCAGCAACCGCTCGAAGCTTTCAACATCAACGCGCGACAGAGCCGGACGTGTCGAGAGGGAGTGCTCGTCGGATGAGTGCCAGGCCCGACCCGGATTGGAGCGCTCCGAGATGACCTCCGCGGCGAACCGCCCGCTCCACGCCGTCCCGTCGCGGTCACCCGGTACTCGGAGTCCGGAATGGACCGAAAATCCGGAGAGCAGCAACGAGTCGTATCCCTTACTCGTCGTCCAGGAGACCCTACCAAGTGCAGCTCGCTCATACCCCACCGATGACGGCCGACTGAGGTCGTTCGCGAGTTCTCGTCCGATTCGAGCAGGAAAGCGAACCTCTACGAGTCCGTTCGACCCGCCGCCCCTTGCATGAACGGGGCGCGGCCTTGCGGGTTCCGCTCCTGCGGACTCCGGGGATCTTGCTGCTGCCCTGACGTCTCGACGGTTCTCATCGCTCCTCAGTGGTCTCGCGGATGGCCGGGACTTTTACCGTCGGCGTATGTAGAGCCACGCTGGTTCTGATGGGTTCCAAGGGCAGTTGGCCGAAAAGGTAAGCCAGACCTCTCCTTCGACCGTCACCGAAGTGGTACTGCGCGAGCGCCACTTCTCAAGGTAAGCCCCGGCTTGACGTGGACTTCTGGTTGCCCATTTGGATCCGCATAGAGGGCGAGGATGTCCGTCTTTGACGGCATTTACATCCCTGGGGCAACTCGAACTCAAGGATTCTGAAAGCGGCTCGACCATCAGGGAGGATCTGAGTTTGACGCGGTCGGTCCCAAAGTGGTTTCATTAGCTGGGTCGTGAGCGGGGCTGCCTGGTCAGCATTCATGCATGGCTGACAGGTGTCAGTCGGGAGGTCCACGAACTCCTCTCCTTGGTGAATCTTTATCGTCTCGGAGTTTGCGATAGGAATCAAATCATGGCCCCGCTTAATGAAAAGGTCCGTGTACAGCGCGAGGTTAGCCTTCTGCTTGATTTCCGCCCCAGTGACCGAGTCGGAGCTGAAGGGTCCCACCTGATCCCATTCACAACGAGATGAAGATCTCACGAGGTCGGGGTTCCTCAGTCGGAGGGGTGGGGTTAGTCGCCTGCACGCTCTGTTCTCCGGCCACCAAGAGCCTCGGGTCCCTATGACGTTTGACCCCATTGACTTCTCCGTCGCGCTCCATGAATCTCCTCGGCAGTCAGCCGATGGCGAAATCCATGGCATCGTCGGGGGTGCGCTGTGGGTGGACCGCAGACCACCCGCCAACTTGTCTCGGTCCAGTAGCGGCCGCGCTGAAGCGATGCACCGCGCGGTAACCACTTGGAGGTCCTGCACAGAGCGAGCTCGAAACGGCTCGAGAGGAAGTAGGCAAGGTGCTCGAAACCAGGACTTTGGTCTTGCCCCAAGGATCGGCCCTCATCAGAGAACCGACGATTGGGCCGGGCTCAAACTGCTCACCTCGACCGGGAGTGAGGCGGCGCTATCGGCCCATCCCCAGACTCGCGGAGATCCTGGAGTCGGCCGTCAAACCAGTGGGGGAAATCGTAAGTTCGAACAGGGATTTCCAATCCACGCGGTCAACTCGCGTCGAGGGAACTCGCGAATCACTATAGGTCGTCGATTCGTGAAGAAGTCGGAAGGACTACGGCCCACTCAAACAACTCGAACTTGGTTTCGGGGGCGCCCGCCGTGCTCGCGAGTTCAAGCAGGAGGGGAAATGGGCTCCGCGGGCCGAGTGGGGTAATCCCGGCGGGCTCTGCGCCCTTGTGTGGTCGGCATCAAGGACCACCACGGAATTGGCAACCGCCCGAAAGTCAAAGAGGGGTTCAAACCAGACTATCGACTGTTGGATCGAGGAAGGATATTTCCGGGTTAATGTTCGGACGGAGATCCCCACTCACAGGGAAGTCTCAGCAAGCGTGGCGGTGGGGTTACTGCGCAGGCATTGGACGATCCGAACCTCGATCGACGTTCACCGGTGCCGAACTCTCTCCATCGGCCACTCTCCCGGAGCACCGACTTCGCGAACCCCTGTTAGACCGCGAACGAGCTCCAGCTCAGGTCCCGGTCTCGGCCGCCAACCCAATGGTCATTCCCTCGCCGAGGAATTCCGTGGTGGAGACGACTCCTTCAATCATGCCGAGGCGGCGGGATCAGCTCGGGCTTGCGCCCTACGTGGTCGGCTCGGACCGAGACCCAGGCTCCGCGATAATCGAGGATTGCAGGATTGAGCCAGACAGTCGAGCTTGACGAGGAAGCCGGACCTCACCCATTTTCCGGATGCGGGCCGCAACTCTCGAACGTCCGGTGCCCAGTGACTCCGCCGATCCGGCTGGCGCTCAAGCGGGGATCAATCCCTCTAGGCTGTCCACCCTCCCTCGGTACATATGCCGAAGGATCTCCACGTCCAATTAGTCGAGAACGAAGAGGTATCGCCCGCCGCTCTTCCGGTCCGAAACCGCAATCGCGCTTGAACCTTCCGACTTGGAACGTGAGTCCGACCGTTTCTGCATCCATTCGGCCCTCGTTTCCGATTCTGTGGGGGCGAAGGGACACGCCTTCATGTGCCGGTTTTCGAATCCCTTGGATAAGGAGCTCAGTAAGGTATGCCGCAAGAACACGGCCAGTTCTCGTGACAGGGACCAGTTCAGGCATTGGAAGGGGAAATCACCGAGTTTCTCTCGTCTAAAGGCCATACCGTGTATGCCACGGCACGGAAGGAGACGGACTTTCGTGCCCTTGAGAGATTGCCGCAGGTTATTCCTTTCAAGTTGGACGTCACGAGTCCGCGTTCGATCCAGGAGGCAGTTGCGCGAGTCCGTCAGGAGGGTCGGGGACTCTACGCCCTGGTCAACAATGCGGGAGTTGCATCCTCGGGCCGTTGGTCGAGGTGCCTATGGAAGAAGTGGAGCGCGTGCTGGACGTGAACCTCCTGGGACCATACCGCATGACGAGCGCATGCTTTCCATTCCTGGTCGCTTCCCGGGGTCGCGTGGTCGACGTCAAGCTCGGTAGAGGGGTTCGTAACCGAACCTCTCAGCGGTGGCTACGGAATCAGCAAACACGCCCTGGAGGCATACACCGACGTTCTGCGAGACGAGGTCGCTCAGTTCGGCATCAAAGTGAGTGCTATCGAGCAGGGGGGATTCCAGACCAAGCTTGCCTCAAACCTCGCCGGATCTGAAAGGTCCCGGTTTCCTCCAG
>CAVSTD010000002.1:0-53786 GCA_963730815.1 uncultured Thermoplasmata archaeon | reverse complement strand
TATCGACCTCTTCGAGATGACGTATTCCTCGTCCGGCTTCCGCGATGAGATAGTGATACTCGATCACCGTGTGGTTTCCTCGCCGGCCCGAAAAAGCGACCCGCACCACTTTCAATCGGGGGTCGTCGTGCGTCACCATGTGGACCATTCCGACTCGGAACTTCGCGGGATCGATCCACGGTTCCACGATGAGCACTCCCCCCGGTTTCAAGTGCCGCGAAAAATTCCGAAACGCCGTGAGGACGTCTCGCTCGGTTCGTAAGTGCCCGATCGCACTGAAGAGGCAGCTCACCCCGTCGAACTGTCGGGGAATCCGGAACGTTCGCATATCCCCGGTCTGGAGCTGCACCCCAGGGAGACGTCGGCGAGCGATTCGGAGCATTTCGCGACTCAAGTCGACCCCGATCACATCGTGTCTGCGTTGCAGAAACTCGAGGTGCCTCCCCGTACCGCAGGCGACGTCCAACCAGGCGGTCCCTCCGGACCGACCGTAGCGGTGGGCGATCTGCTCGAGGCGAGCCGATTCGCCCCGGTAGTCTTTCCACGAGTAGATCCTGTCGTAGTACTTCGCCAATTCGTGGAACATGGACGGTCCCGGTCTCGACACGTTCGTCCTCCCGGGAGAGTTCAGGAACGCTCGCTTCGCGTCGGTCGGCGGCCGAGGGTGATCCAGATCCCGTCCGGGTCGGTCACACTGGCCATCCATCCCTCGGTCGTCGAGGGCTCGTAGCCCGTTGGCCGGGCCCCGTGTCGGAGGAGGCGGCCGTACGCGCGTTCGAGCTCCTTTCGGGACGCCACTCCTAACGTGAAATCCAGGTGGTCCACGGCCTCGCCGGCTCGATAGGGCACGCCGAACCGGGAGCCTTTCGGATACCAGTTCAGCTCGACCTTGCGACGGGAGCGAGGATCTTCGAAGAGGACCCAGAGGCCTGCTCCCCAGGCTCTCGTATCCCCGCGACGGACCACCCTCAGCCCGAGGGCTTTCGTGTAAAATCGCAGGGATCGCGGCAGATTGGTGACCCTCAAACCGACGTTTTCGAACCGCATGACCCTCCGAAAAACCGAGAACCCTTACATCTACCAATCGAGCGAACAGGAGCGATCCGCGACCTGGCCCGCGGAGCGATCGAAGAGGGTGGCCGGCAACCTTCGGGCTCCCCGAAGACGAGTAGGTTGGGTTACCCGAGCGGGAACCCGTCGAGGAATCCCCACCATGCTCCCAGAGAGTCCCGAAGCCCACGCGCGGCATCGCGACCGGCGGTCGCACCCTCGGCGAGGTAGCTCCTTAGCAGACGACGCTCGGCGGCCGAGTGTTCCACGTCTGCGAAGGTGTGCACGCGGAAGAATTCGTGCGCGGATTTGGACCGGAGACCGTAGTGGGCCCGCAAACCTCGCGACTTCTCCGCAGCGACCGCAGGGAACTGGGATTCGTAGGCGTACAGGGCGCCGAGCGCCGCGGGGGCACTCCCGGACAGGGCGTGCCGCTCGTACGTCTCGAGAAGGCGCCGGGTCGGGAGCGACGGCCGTTGGGGCGGCGCGGGGGCTCCGATCGCTCGGGAGAAGTCCCGCCACAGTTCGGGGTGGGTCGGCGACCGGCCCTCCTCGTCGACGAGGTTGTCGAGGAGGACCCGTCGCATTCTCGGATTTCGAATCCGAGCGTACGCTCCGGCCACGTACCGGGGGAAGTTGACCTCGAAGTGGTAGTACTGACCGGCGTAGTCGCGAAGCGTCTCCATCGGGAGCTCCCCCTTGGACCACGCCGTGTAGAATGGATGCTGCAGGAGGTGCTGTCGTGTTACGAGCCGGTCCAAGTCGCGGATGGTCGTCATCGACTTCGGGAACAACCGGGAGGATTCAACCTTTCGGTCGGGTTCCGGGGGGTTCCCGGGCGGCTGGGGGGGAGCCCCCTCCCAAATAGACGACCCGTTTGCCCACCCTGGACCCGAATGACGACACCGAGCGTGAGCCGGGATTTCGACACGCTATCCTCGGTCTACGACGAGACTCGTCAACCGCTCGACAGGGCGACGATCCAAGGTCTGTTGGAATTCCTCGGTGAGCACCAGTGGCACGCCCTTCTCGAAGTAGGAGTCGGGACCGGTCGGGTCGCGGCCCCCTTGGTCGACCTCGGGGTCCGCGTCGTCGGAGTGGACGCCTCCCGAGGAATGCTGGGCCGGGCCGCCGAGAAGCATCTGCCGTACCTGGTCCGGGGGAATGCCTACCAATTGCCGTTCGCGGAAGGCGTGTTCGACGCATCGCTTTTCGTTCACGTGCTGCACATTCTGGACCGGCCTCAGGACGGCCTCTTGGAAGCCGCCCGGGTGAGTCGCGACGGAGTCCTCGCGGTGCTCGACCTGCCGTCCAAAGTGGACGGGGCGACCTCGACTCCCGAGGAGGAGCCACGGCGGATCGTCCGCCAGATCCTCGCGGAGGCGGGCTACCCCGACCTCGTGCGTCGCGGTCCCCGGGCGAAGGAGCAGGAGATCCTGCGAGCCTATCCTCCCGCGGAGGTCCGAGTGCTGAGCGACCGAGAGGTCACCGAACCACTTTCGAAGCGGCTCGACACTCTCGAGAAACGAGCGTACCGACACGTCCTTCGGGTGCCGCCGGAAATCCTTGCGAAGGCCGTCGCCGCCGCGCGGGCTCGAGTTGGGGACCGGACGGTCACCTATCGCCGCACCGAGGCGGTCGCCTGGTGGCCCACCATCCCCGTCCCTTCCGGACCCCCGGCGTGATGCGGACGGGCGGGCGAATTACTTCGCGAAACGGTGGGCCATGACGTACGGCAGGACCCCGCCGGCCCGATAGTACGCGAGCTCGGTCTTCGAGTTCAAGCGGCAGACGACCCGGAACGTTCGCGCGGTCCCATCCTCCGACCGGGCGATGACGTCAACCGGACACCCCGGTCCGAACGTCGTCCCCTCGGGGAGTCGGAGGGTGAACGATTCCCGGCCGGTGAGACCGAGCTGCTTCCAGCCTTCGCCCGGACGAAAGGCCAGCGGCAGAACGCCCATCTCGATCAGGTTCACACGGTGGATCCGCTCGTAGCTCTCCGCGATCACCGCGCCGACTCCGAGGAGACGCGGACCCTTCGCCGCCCAATCGCGCGAGCTCCCCTGGCCGTAGCTCTTGCCCGCGAGAACGATCAGGGGTGTCTTCTCGGTCCGGTATCGGCCGGACGCGGCAAAGATGGTCATCGGGTCGCCGGATGGCAAGTGTATGGTGAAGCCTCCCTCCTTCCCTCCGGCGAGCTGGTTCTTGAGGCGAACGTTCGCAAAGGTGCCGCGCACCATCACCTCGTGGTGGCCCCGGCGGGCACCATATGTGTTGAAATCGGCGACCGAGACTCCGTGAGAGCGCGAGGTACTCTCCCGCCGGGGAATCCGCCGGGATCTCTCCCGCAGGGGAGATGTGGTCGGTCGAGACGCGGTCCCCTAGGAGAGCGAGAGCGCGCGCGCCTTCGACGAAGGCACCGTTCGAGGGAAGCCAGGGCGCGGGTAGGTCGAGATAGGGCGCGAGAGCGAGGTAGGTGGAGTCGGCGAGCCAACCGTACTCGGCCCCCGTGGGAGGGTCGAGGGACTCCCAGTGATGATCGCCCACCTCGATCGTACGGGTACTTGTCCGTGAACATGGAAGCGTCCAGGCTCGACTCGACGAGCTTCCGGACCTCTTCGGCCGACGGCCATAGCTCGCGCAGGAAAACCGGGGCGCCGTCGGGGCGCCGCCCGAGAGCCTCGCGGGTCAGGTCAAGGTCGATACGGCCCGCGAGGGCGTAGGCGACCACGAGCATCGGAGAAGCAAGATAGTTCGCGCGTACCTCGTTGTGGATCCGGGCCTCGAAGTTACGGTTCCCGCTCAGCACCGCCGCCACGAAGAGGTCCCGGTCGCGCACCTGCTGACCGACCGGCACCGGGAGCGGCCCGGAATTGCCAATGCAGGTCGTGCATCCATATCCCACGACCTCGAACCCGAGCTGGTCGAGGTAGGGAAGAAGTCCGGCGCGTTCGAGGTAGGCCGTCACGACCTTCGACCCCGGGGCCAGCGACGTCTTGACGTGCGGGGGAACCTTGAGACCGAGCTCGACCGCCCGTTTCGCGATGAGACCGGCGCCCACCATCACGGTAGGATTGGACGTGTTCGTGCAGCTGGTGATCGCGGCAATGACCACGGACCCATCGACGACCGGGGGTGTCACGGGCACGCCGGGGACCGCCACGGGGGCCGGACGGCCCTTGCGGTAGGACTGGAGCGCATTCCGGAACGAGTTCGGCGCTTCGCCGAGGGCGACGCTTTCCTCGGGATTCCGCGGTCCTGCCACCGTCGGGACGATGGCGCTCACGTCGATCGACAGCACGTCGTCGTAGTCGATCGACCCGGGGGCCGGGGAGCCGAAGAGGCCCTGCGCACGCGCGTAGGCCTCGACCCGGGCGATCAGCTCGGGGCTGCGCCCCGTCCCGCGGAGATACGCAAGCGTGGCCTCGTCGATCGGGAAGAGCGCCGCGGTCGCGCCGTACTCCGGGCACATGTTCGAGACCGTGGCCCGGTCCGGAACGGAGAGATGTCGGACCCGGGCCCGAGGAACTCGACGAACTTGTCGACAACCCCCTTCTCCCTCAATCGACGGGTCACCGTCAAGACGAGGTCGGTAGCGGTGGCCCCCTCCGGGAGCGCGCCGGTCAGCTCGACCCCGACGATCTCGGGCCGTGCGAGAAAGTACAGGCTCTCCGAGAAGGACCGCCTCGGCTTCGATCCCTCCGACGCCCCAGCTGAGGACCGACACCCCATTGACCATCGTGGTGTGGGAGTCCGTTCCGATCAGAGTGTCGGGGAACACGACTCGGCTCCCGTTCCCCCCTCGGGACTGGACCACGGTCGAGAGGTACTCGAGGTTCACCTGATGACAGATTCCGTTCCCGGGCGGCACGACGTGAACATTCGTGTACGCGCCCTTCGCCCACCGAAGGAAACGGTACCGTTCGCCGTTCCGCTCGTACTCACGGTCCAGATTGATCCCGATCGAACGCGAGGAGCCGAAGCTGTCCACTTGGACCGAATGGTCGATGATGAGGTCGACCGGGACGACCGGGTTGACCCGCGTCGGGTCGAGCCCTCGGCGTGCGGTGGCGCTCCGAAGCGTCGAGAGGTCGACGAGGACCGGGACGCCCGTGAAGTCCTGAAGCAGCACGCGCTCCGGGTAGTACGCGAACTCCGTACCCTCGGGGACCGCTTCGCCGTTCGCGAGCGCCACGAGGCTCGCGGGGTCCGTGACGGCCGGGTCGAAGTGTCGGAGAATGTTCTCGAGCAGGACACGGAGCGTCCGCGGCCGGCGGGCGAGCCGGACCGGGTCCACTCCGGGGAGACGGTCCGGGCGGTAAATGGTAGCGTGTTCGGAACCCCAGGTCAGCGAGTCGGTCACGCGGAGCGGGTCGGCGGAGCTCATGCCGGACCCATGAGCTGGGCGTTCTTGGGCTCTTTGGCGACGGTCCGCCTATTCCGCGTCCAGATCGACCGAGCGCTCCCAGCCGAGCGAAACGCGTCGCCCCGCCTCGGGACAGGGTTCTGAAGCCGGGGTCCTCATCTCCAGCCGCTGTCCGTCCTCGGTCCGAAGGACGACCTCGTTCTCTCGTCCCACCGGCCCCGCGACAAGAACGGTGACGGCCAATCCGGCCGAGTCGGGAGGAAGGAGGTGGAGGTCCGCCGGCAGCACGCCCACGCTTCCCGCCGAACCCGCCAGGACATTGTACCCCAGGAACCGGGCCGCCCGGACGGTTCTCGGCCGCCCGAACACCGCCGAGGGCGGGCCGGGCGGCTGGAGACGCCCATCGAACAGCAGGCCGACACGGTCGCCGAGGAAAAGCCCCTCCTCCCGGTCGTGCGTGACATGGATCGCGGAAGTGCCCGACGCTCGGAGAACATGGCGAAACTCCGCCCGAAGCTCCCCCTTCAACTCGACGTCAATCGAAGCGAACGGCTCATCGAGGAGAACGAGACGCGGCCGGGCAGCCAAGGTGCGCGCGAGCGCGACGCGTTGGAGCTCTCCGCCCGAAAGTTGGTTCGGTCGACGGTCCTCGAATCCCGTGAGGTGCAGCAGCTCGATGAGCCGCCCCACCTCTTCCTGCACTTCCCGAAGGGGCCGGTGTCGTAGCAGCGGCGCGTAGGCAATGTTCTCGTACACCGTTCGGTGGGGAAAGAGCGCGGGGTCCTGGAACATCAGGACCACTCCCCGCTGGTGGGGAGGGCGGGCCGTGATGTCGACCCCGTCGAGAAGGACCGTTCCAGCGGTCGGCGTTTCGAGGCCCGCAAGACAGCGGAGGAGCGTCGTCTTGCCGCTCCCGTTCGGACCCAGCAGTACGAAGACCTCGCCCTCCCGAATCTCGAACTGGATGTCCCGCAGGACCGGGACCCCGTCCCACGCCGCCGAAAGACCGCGAACTTCGAGGAGAGGATTAGAGTTCGACACGGCGACCCCCGACCGCGATCACCGCGAAGACCGCGAGACTGAGCAGCAACAGCAGACCTGCGGCCGCGTCCGCGACCGGGGCGAGCCGGACCTCCGAGAGGGCATAGAGCGCGACCGGTAGGGTCGTGAGGGGAGGTGGGACCAGGAAATTCGTCGCGGTGAATTCCCCCAATCCAAAGGCGAACGCGAACAACCCTACGGTCACGAGGCCGTCCCGGACCCGGGGAAGGTCGGCGTCGAGGAACGCACCCCACGAGGAGGCTCCCAGGGTTCGCGCGGTATCGCGAGCGCTCGCCGACAGTCCGGGCAAGAGGGATCTCGAGACTCTGGAGCGCGAACGGGAGAGCCAGGATCGACTGGCTCACAATCACCAGCACCCAGACGTTCGAGCCTGTGCCGATGAACGGTCGCCAGAACGACGCGAGGGCGAAGGCGAGGACCACGGGAGACAGGAGCAAGGGAACGAAGAGCAAGAGTCCGAGCGTTACGGCCCGACCCGGTCGGTGTACGACCGCATAGCCACTTGCGACGCTGAGCAGGAGAGCCAGCAGGGCGGCCACAATGGCGAAGAACAGCGTGTTGCCGAGCGCGCCGACGGCGGAGACCCCAAGGTGGGCGGTCGTGGAGGAGGAGAAGAGTGCGGTCCAGGCGGCCCCGGCACCGAACCCCCCGCTGGGAGCCACGGTCCGGTAGAGGACCGCGCCGAGGAGAGCCGCCTCCGCCCCGAGGACGAACGCGGTCTCGAGGCCGAGCGCCCAGGTCGCGGGCACGTGCCAATTGACCGGACGCAACCCGCCCGATCGCCGCCCCGGGTTGGCTCTCAAGCGGCTCACGAGCGCGAGGTAGATCGCAGTAGGCACCAGCAGCAGCAGCACCATCCCGAGGGCGAGCACGGCCGCCGCGTTGGGCTCGAGGAACGTCTGGTCCAGGGAGTAGACCTGGGCCTCGAGCGTGTAGCAGCGAGCGCTCGCGCCGCAGAGAAGGAGAGGGGGAGCGAAGGAGAGCGCCGAGAACAGGAACGTGAGAAGCCCTCCGGCCGCCGCCCCCACCCACGTGGGCCGAGCCCAGACCTCGCGGTACGCTTGGAACGGGGATCCTCCGAGCGTGGCGACCGTTTCTTCGAGTTCGACGGACGCTCCTTCGCATCCCGTCGCCGTCAGCAGGAGAACGATCGGCACGTTGAAGAAGAGGTTCGCCGCGACGATCGCGGGGATCCCGCTGCCGAACCAGCCGGTGGCCGGTAGGGCCGACGAGATGACCCCCGAGGGACCAAAGAGGTCGAGCACTCCAAAGACCACGACGAGGCTGGGCAGAAGGAACGGCACCAAGATCAGCGATCGAAGCAGCGACCGACCGGGGAAGGAGTAGCGGCCGAGGAAGACACCGGCGGGATACCCCAGGGCCACTGCGAACGCCGCCGAGAGACCCCCTTGCTCGAGGGAATTCTGGAGAGACCGGACGTTGTGCGGTGCCGAGAAGACCGAGACGAAACCGGCGGCTCCTCCCTGCTGGAGGACGGCGTTCACGAACAGGATCGTCACCGGAAGCAACGCAAACAGGCCGACGAACGCGAGCACGGGAAGTAGGAATCCGAGGCCCTCGCTTCGGAACTTCATCCGCTTCCTCCCGCCAGCGTTTGCCAGGTGTCGATCCAGCCTCCCGGAGCGGTGAGGTTGGCCGCGACCGCGGCCGGAGTGGTCGCGTTGTTCAACGCCACCACGTCCGCGGGGTCAATCGCTGCGGAATAGACCGAGGGGAGCGCCACGGTCTCGTTGGCCGGATATTCCCATTCGTTCTCGGGGATGTTGGATTGAAACTCGCCACCGAGGATCCAATCCTCGAGCGCGCGCGCGAGCGCGGCATGACGCGAGCCTTGCACCACTCCCACGCCGTAGATGGTGCGCCAGCCGTACGCCGTTCCGTTCCACCAGGAGACGGTGGCGTTGAATGCGCCGCCCTGTCCGTTGGCGAGAGTGTACGCCGGGTCGGTCGCGTAACTGACGACGAGCTGATTCTGCCCCGCCGGGGTCCCGAACTCGCCAAAGGCGGTCGACCAGTCGGGCGCCGGATTGGGGTGGCCCTCCGCGAAAAACCGCTGCCAGAACTCCTGCCAGTTCTGATGGAGCACCGTCTCGTAGTACTCGACCTCCCACGCGAGGAACTCCTCGCCGGTGATGTCGTAGAGCGGATTCTCGGTGACGAGCTGCGCTGCCCAGCTCGAATTGGCGACGAACTCGGGGAGCGTCGCATCTACCACGGCGCCCGCCGTAGTGTTGAGAAAGCCAGAGGTGTAGTCGACCGCGAGGTAGCCGTATTCGTACGGCACCACGCCGTGATCCGGGCTCAGCTCGGCCACAATCCACGGCGGGATGTCCGCGAGGTTGGGGGGCGAATAGGGGGCGAGAAGGCCCAACCCTTCCGCCTGGGGCGCGGTCACCTCATCGAGGCCCACCACCAGGTCGGCCGCGGGGAGCCCATAGTCCGCGGGGGATTCGAGCGCGCTCACGAGGTTCCCGGACGGACAGACCAGCTCGACCCGGACCCCGTTCGCCTGCTCGAACTGCCCGAGTAGATCGGAGAGGTTCGCCGCACCCCCACCGCAGTTGCCGCCGAAGAAGCTCGAATAGGTGTAGACGACCAGCGTGGTCTTCCCGCTCGCCGACCCCGACGCGTAGTACTCGTAGGTCCCGAAACCGGCGATGACCACCACCAACGCGACGGCGATGGCCAGGAGCGCCTTTCCCACCCGCCCCGGTCGGCGCAATCGACGGGGAGGTGAACTCTCGCCCGGACGAGAACTCGTCACGTCCTCCGCGGGCTGGCGGAGAGTCGCCTCAGGTGCTGCATTTCGTTCCCTTCGCGGGCATTATCCCGAGCAGGTTCTTGGGGTCGACGAGGTCGCCCTCGTCCTCTCAGCCGGTGCCCAGCTCCCCCTACCTAGTGGTCGGAGGTCCGAGAGAGCATTAAGACTTCCGGACGGTCCCGGCCGACCGTCTTATACGCGCGCCGTTCCTTACTCGGGCGAATCGTCGTATGAGCGACCCCATTCAGAAGCTTCGATTCGGTTCGGAGCTGGTCAAGCGGGGCTTCGCCCGCATGCAACAGGGCGGAGTCATCATGGACGTCACGACGGCCGACCAGGCCGCGATCGCAGAGGAAGCCGGTGCGGTCGCGGTGATGGCGCTCGAGCGCGTGCCGGCCGACATCCGGGCGGCCGGTGGGGTGGCCCGCATGGCGGACCCGGTCAAGGTCCGAGAGATCAAGGAGCGAGTTTCCATCCCCGTGATGGCGAAGTGCCGGATTGGCCACACCGCCGAGGCTCGGATCCTCGAGTCGCTCGCGGTGGACATGATCGACGAATCCGAGGTGCTGACCCCGGCGGACCCGTTCCAACACGTCGAGAAGAAGGCGTTCAAGATACCGTTCGTTTGCGGCGCCCGGAATCTGGGCGAGGCCCTCCGTCGTATCGAGGAAGGGGCTGCCATGATCCGAACCAAGGGCGAGGCGGGGACCGGCAACGTGGTCGAGGCGGTCCGTCATATCCGACAGATGCGCTACGACGTGGTCGAGGTCCAGCAGCTCGCTAAGAAGGACGTCGGCGCCTGGGCCAAGAAGGAACGCGTCACCGAAACGCTCGTCAGCGAAGTCCGCACGCTCGGACGAATTCCGGTCGTAAATTTCGCCGCGGGCGGAATCGCTACCCCCGCCGACGCAGCGCTGTGCCGGCTCCTGGGGGTCGACGGCATCTTCGTGGGCAGCGGGATCTTCAAGGCCCAGCATCCGATGAAGGTGGCTCGGGCGATCGTGGAGGCATCGCTCCACTTCGACGACGCCGAAATCCTCGCGCGCGTCTCCTCCGGGCTGGGAGAAGCGATGAAAGGGGTCGAGATCTCAAGCCTGCCTTCCGAGGCCCTCTTGCAGACTCGAGAATCGGAACCGATCTCCGACTCCCTCGCGCCGGGCGTACCCCGAGACCTGACGGCCGGGTTACTTCCCCGGCGATGGCCGTAAAGAGGGGCCCGTACCTAGGGCGGCTTCGTGCGGATCGTCCAGGTCACACCGTTCTTCTACCCCCACGCGGGGGGAGTTGAGTCGCACGTCCGCGGGGTCGTGCGCGAGCTCGCCCGGGAAGGTCACGATGTGACGGTCGTCACTTCCCGCTACGACCGCTCGCTCCCGGTCGAAGAAGAGACCGAGGGCTATCGAGTTCTTCGAACCCGCACCCTGGGAGTCCTATTGGACACTCCGCTCGACGTCGGAACCCGCCGGACCGTACGGTCTCTCGCGCCGGACGTGTTCCACCTGCACTACCCTCCCCCCCTCACCTCCTATTTCGCGACGCGGGACATGGCTCACCGAAAGGTGCCGGTCTGCCTCACGTACCATTGCGACCTCTACCTGCCCGGGATCGCCGGTCGCCTTCTCGCGGGTCTCTACCAGAGGGTATTCCTTCCTTCGACCCTCGACCGGACGGATGGGATCATCGTTCACACGAAGAGCTACGGTGGTACTTCCGCCATGCTGCGCGGCCGGGAGCTCAACGTCATCCCGTCGGCCGTGGACCTCGACCGTTTCCGCCCCGGCCTCGACGTAAGCAGCCTACGGCGCGACCTCCGACTCGAGGGAAAACGGGTCGCGGTGTTCACGGGCCGACTGGTTCCCCACAAGGGGGTCGACGTCATCCTCCAGGCTCTCGTTCGGTTGCCGAAGGATGTGGTCCTCGTCGTCATCGGCGCCGGACCTCGCCTCCCGAGCCTGGTCGGGCATGCCCGCCGTCTCCGCGTGGACGACCGCGTTCGGTTCTGCCCCGCGGTCTCGGACGAGAACCTGCCGCGCTACCTCGCGCTCGGCGACGTGTTCGTCTTTCCGTCGCAGAACCGCCTCGAAGGGTTCGGCCTCGCCGTGGCCGAAGCGATGGCGGTGGGGCTGCCGGTCGTGATCGCCGACATGCCCGGTGTCCGCGAGGTCATCGAGCCCGGCCGCGAGGGCCTCCTCGCGGAGCCGCTCCTCGAGGCCGACCTCGCGGAGAAGATCCAGAAGATCCTGGACGACCCCGAACTCAAGAAGCGGATGGGACACGCCGCTCGGCAGCGGGCCGAGGCGCGCTATGCGCTCCCGATCGTCGCACGGTCGCTCATCAGCCTGTACGAAGTCCTGCGCGTAGCTGGTTGATCTGGATCTTGAGGCGCTCCGCCTCGGCCCCGGCCGCCTTCTTCCAGTCGGTACCGGCCGACGCGTAGAGGATACTTCGCGACGCGTTGACGAGCAAGGCTCGGCCGTGCGCGTCGACTCCTTCGCGAACGGCGGTCGCGAGGGAACCCCCCTGGGCGCCTACGCCGGGGACCAAAATCGGGATCCCGTTCCCTAGCGTCGCCCGCGCCGCGCGGAACGCGTCGGAGAACGTCGCTCCCAGGACGACTCCCACGTTTCCGTTGGCGTGGGCCAGGCGTCGCACCTCTCCCACCACGGCCAGCCAAAGGGGACCGCGCGGGGTCGGGATCTCCTGGAAATCCAGCGAGCCCGGGTTGGAGGAGTGGGCGACGACGAACACTCCGTGAGCCGGGTCGTCCAGAAACGGTTCCAGGGTCTCCCAACCGAGCCACGGGGTGAACGTTACCGCGTCAAACCCGAACTGGCGGAAGGCGCCATCGCGCACCATCCGCAACGAGTTCGGGATGTCGTTCGCTTTGAGGTCCAGGATTCGAACCCGGGTCGGACCGATCTGGCGACACAATCGCGAGAGGATATCGATACCCGGCGCGCCGTACTGCAGATAGGATCCGAACTGCATCTTGTAGGCGGCGGCATGCGGGAACGTCGCTTGGATGATCCCGTTCAAGAACCCTTGGAGTTGCTGGCGAGGCGGTTGGCGACGTAGGCTCTTCGGCATCAGCGTCGGGTCGGGGTCGAGACCGACGCAGACGAGCGAGTCGCGCGCGGAGAGGATCCGGTCCACTCGTTGGGAGAATTTCTGTGCCACGACGCGCGAGTCATGGCCCTCGGGGGAAAAGGATTATGACCGGGGCGTCCGACCGCCGGCGGACCCGCAAAACTCCGGGCGGGAGACGAAGGACGTCGTTCATCGTCCGCGACCGACGGGACGCTTTTATGACCGGGGGAAGTGGTGGCCCGGAATACCTCGAAGATGTCCGCCGACCCCGCTCCATCCACCCCGGTGGAAACGCGCCTTCGCGACCTTCGGGCGACCACGTCCTCCGTCGAATTCGTTGCCCGTGTCGTCACCTGCGAACGACGGGAGATCACCCGAAAGTCCGATGGGGGTCGCCGCCCCCTGCTTTCGGGACTCCTCAGTGATGGGACCGCGACCGTGCGGTTCACCTGGTGGGACCCGCCGCGGGAAGGAATCGAGCGCGGGGTGGTCCTGCGAGCGGTGGGCGCGGAGGTCCGCGAGTTCCGCGGACGTCCCGAAGTCACCTTCACTTGGAAGACACGGGTCGCACCGGCCAGCCCCGCCGAATTGCCTCGGGTGGACGCGGAGGAAATCCCCTTTCGAACCGTCCGCGACCTCAAGGCCTCCGACGAAGGATTCCGGGTCGAGGTCCGGGTCGTTCGCATAGCGCCGAAGAGCGTGACGGTCGGAGAAGAGCGAAGGGTCGTCCATGAGGGTCTCGTCGCCGACCGGACCGGGACGATCGCGCTCTCGGCGTGGAGCGATTTTGGCCTCAAGGCCGGGGAAGCCGTTCGGATCGCCGGGGCATATGTTCGGAGCTTCCGGGGACGGTGCTCGATCGTGCTGGACGAACGGTCCGTCGTTGTCCGGGTCGAGGGGAACGACCTCCCCGACCCTGCCGAACTCCTGCGATCTCCACCGCGCTCCATCGCGGAGGTGGAGGACGAAGGTGGGGGAGAAGCGGTCGCGGTCGAGGGCGTGGTGGTCGGACTCCTGCCCCCGAGCGGCTTGGTTTACCGGTGCCCGACGTGTCATCGGTCGGTCCGCAGCGGAATTTGTCGTATTCACGGCCAGGTGGAGGGTCAGGCGGACCTACGCGCCCGGATCGTTCTCGACGATGGCACGGGAGCCGTCACGGTCAACGCGAACCGCGCCGACACCGAACGACTCTGGGGAGTCACTCTCGAGGGAGCTCAGGCCCGCCTTCGTAACCAGCCCGACCCGACCCTTCTCGAAGAGGAGCTGCTCGAAAGCCTGCTCGGTCGTCGGCTCCGCGTCCGAGGGCTCGGAACGAAGGATGAGTTCGGGGTAACTCTCACGCCGGAGTCGATCGACCCCGTGGAGATCGACCTGGACGCGGCCGCCGAAGAGCTCGCCGCGCGTTTAGGAGATCGTAGCTGATGTCGCTGCGCGAGCCCGCGTGGCGAATCACCGCCCGCGAACTCGAGAGCTCACTCGAGGAGGAGAAGGGAGAAGGGGAGCGCCCCGCGACCTACCTGCTCTCCCCGTTCGCCGCCCGGATGAACCGGGTGCTCATGGCCGGCAGCCTCTCTCCCGCGGAATCGATCGGTCGAGACGAATCGCAGGCGTTCTGGAGAGCGCGGTTGAGCGACCCGACCGGGGCCGTGGCGGTGACGGCCGGCTCCTTTCAGCCCCGCGCGATGGCCCAGCTGCGAGCGGGTTCGGTGCCCCGTCCGACGGTCGTGGTGGGCAAGGTCCACCTGTTTCGGGGACGCGATGGGGTCGGCTACGTTTCGGTGCGCGCGGAGGCCGTGCGTTCGGTGGGGGAAGCCGACGAGCGCGCCGCACTCGCGGACATCGTCCGCCAGACGTTCGACCGACTGGACCTGCTCGAACGCGTCGAGAAGGACCCCGCGCTCTCGGAGGAGACGATCCGGAAGGAGGGAATCCCCGTCGCCTGGCTCCGGGCCGCCCGGGAGTCGCGACGTCGTTACCCGAACGTCGACCGGGTCGCATTTCGGCACGACCTCAAGAACGCGGTGCGCCGTGTCGCCGGCGAAAGCGGCCCGTCCCGGGCGACACCGTCCGTGCCGACGAGCGTCACCGTGACCCGCGCGCCGCCCCCTCGCGCTCCGCCCCCGGCGCCTTCCGCGGCCGAGCGGACGGAAGAATCCCTGTTCCTCGACCAGCTGGACGAGGTCGCGGAAGTTTCCGCGGACGGTTATGCTGACCTCAAGGAGGTGTTTTCCCGAGTCTCCTCCCACGGGCTAGTGGGAGAGCGCGCCGAAGCGATCCTCAACCGCCTGGAAGAGGAGGGCGTCATCGAGGAGCCGATTGTCGGGAAGCTGCGGCGGGCGTAGCGGGGCCTCCCGAGGGTTTATATCGGGCCCCTCTTCGGGGGCGGGGGAATGAGGAACACCTGTCTCTCCGAACCGATGACGAGACCAGCGACAAACTGACCCCCATACTCTTCACCTCGTAGCCTATGGTCGCTGAGAAACCTCCCCGCATCCTGTTCGTGATCCTCGTCGTGATCGTCATCGCGGCCGCGGGCGCGGGAGCCGCGTTCCTCTACGAGAACAGCAAAGCGAAATCGCCCTCGCCGGTCCTGACCGTCCAGGCCGGCGACAACGTGACCGTCAACTACATCGGTGCGTTCGGAACCGGGGCGCAGCAGGGACGGGTCTTCGACACGTCGATCTACTCGGTCGCGACCGAGAACCAATCCTACCCGAAGTCGCTCGAATACCAATCCCGGGGAGCCGCTTCCGCGTACACTCCTCTCGGGGTCCATGTCGGAGCCTCCGGCTCCTACACGGTCGGCGGTATCTCTTTCGGCCCGGTCGTCACCGGTTTTTGGCAGGGCATCATCGGCATGGTCGGAAACCAGACGCGAACGATCGACATTCCGCCCGCCCTCGCCTACGGCCCCCAGAATCTCAGCTGCCTCGTGTCGGCGCCTCTCTCGCTCCGGGTCACCGCCGTCTCGAGCGTCCCGGTCGCGGATTTCGCCACGCTGTTCCCCAACGTCACCGCGACCCCGGGGACGGTGTTCGCGGACCCCACGTTCGGCTGGAACGATTCGGTATTCTCGGTGAATCTTACCACCGTGGTGGTCCAATCGCTCGCGACCGTCGGGGAAATGAGTCAACCGAACGGACTGCCGTTCACCGTGTCGGCCGTAAACGCCACTACGGTCACGTTGTCGAGTCAGCTGACCCCGGCGGACGCGGGCCTGGTCCTGGGCCACGTCGGAGGCAGCGGGGTTTGCTCGTCGACGAAGTTCATCGTCAGCGAGGTAAACCTCGCGACCGGGACCTACACGGAAAACTTCAACCCGGAGACCCGGGGCGAGACCCTCGATTTCACCGTGACGGTGGTCGACATCTTCTCGGCGTAACCCGGGCTCATCCCCCGAGAGTGATCTTCCCTCGTTTCAGGAGTTCCTCGAGCTGGGCTTCCGCGGTCGTGGCGAGGAGGTCCTCCGACGGCGGCCCGTGGCCGTGGGAATAGGTCCGGAGCATTCGCCGCGCTTGGTCCCGCCGGGAACGCGACCGCGCGAGCAGACGTCGGGCCTCGCGGTCCAGCTCGTCCATCTCGCGACTGACCGCATCGACCTTCTCGATCGCTTCCGCCCGGGCCCGACCCTTCTCGCGCAGGGAGGCGATGATCCCTCCCGCTACCTGGAGCTTGTCGCGGACGGCCGTCATCTTCGCATCCCGTTCGGTCTTGGCCGCCTGCAGAGCCTTCCCGCTCTGGTCGAACTCCTCCCGCGCCGCAGCAAGGGCGTTCTCCGCCTCTTTCAGGGTCTGCTGGTGGGCTGCCACCTTCGCGGTCCGGGCCTCGGCATGCTTGAGCTCCTGGGCCCGCTGCCGCAACTGAGCGATCAGCGCATTCTCCTCATCGATCGGGAGGGCGTGGGTCTGCTGCCGCAGTTCGAGTTGGGCGATCTCTCTTCGGATCTGTTCCGGACGGACGCGCTCCCCGGGCTCAAATGTGAGGCGCACCTCCCGTACCCGGACGATGGCCTCCCTCGACCTTCTTGCGCGCCGCCTCCCGAACATTCCGAAGTTCGGAGATGCGACGACCGAGCGCGTGGTGCTCTTCGTACAGCTGCTCGACCTCAGCCTGGGGAGCCTGGCGACGGTCGTAGATCGCCTTCTGCTCGGAGGAAATTCGTCGGACGTCCGCGATCAGGTCCTCCCGTCGGTCGAAGAGCGAACGGAGCTTCGTGTCGATCGACCGGAGCTTCTCGCGATCGTCACGATCCTCGCGTTCTTCCTCGTCGGAGAGCAGGGCCCGCGGAGGCACGGTCCACCGAGGTGTCGAGGGTCACAAAAGCCCTTCTCTCAGTACCAGGGAGAGAGCCCCGGGAGACCGAGGCGTTTCGGGCAGTCAGCGCGGCCGCTGCCGAGAGCGGAGGGCCCGACGGGGCCGCCGTTCCGCGAACCGTTGCGCCGCAAAGAGCGCGGCCGGAACGGCCGCATCGATGTTGACCACCGCGAGCGGGGCGCAAGACTGCAGCATGGCATTGAGGGCGGCCTCGCCTCGGCCCCCTCGCCCGTACCCCACCGAGGTGGGCACGCCGACCACCGGGGCATGAACTAGACCGGCGACGACGGTCGGGAGCGCTCCCTCCCGGCCGGCGAAGACGAGGTAGACCTCCGGCTGATGGGCTTCCAACCGTCGGACCGCGGAGAGGAGCCGGTGGAGCCCCGCGACGCCGACGTCGTGCGCTCGAACGACCCGGATCCCGAGCTCGCGGAGAATTGCTTCCGCCTCCTCCGCGAGAGGCACGTCACTGGTCCCCGCCGTCACGATCGCCGCGACCCCGTGCCGATAGTGCGGGCCGAGCGGGCCCGAGAGCCGAACGATCCGGTCGTGGGCGAGGAACTTGAGTCGCGAGGTATTCCCGGAAGGGGAATGCCACGACCGAAGCGCGCGAACTTGAAGTGAGGTAGGACGCGAGATGAGTGCGCCGAGCCTCCGTTCGGCCAGGGCCCCCACAATCCCGAGCAAGTGGTCGACGCTCTTTCCTTCGCCGAGGATTACCTCGGGCACGCCCACCCGATGCGCGCGGTCCCGGTCGAGATGGGCGAAGTGCCGGACCCGCAACGACTTCGGTGTTCGGCGCGAGCCGGGCGCTAACTTCCTCGGCGGCACGCTGAGGACCACCCAAGCCGTGATATAGCGGATTCCGCTGGCACGCCCGTCTCGCGCCCTATGCCCGATTTCTCACTTACCCCCGAACAAGAGAGCCTTCGGGACCTGGCCCGCAAGTTCGCTCGAACCGAGATGGCGCCGCATGCGGCGGAGTGCGACCGGACCCCCCGCTTCCCCGAGGAAATCTACCGGAAAGCGTTCGACTTGGGTCTGATGAATCTCAACGTTCCCGCCGAGTTCGGCGGCAGTGGCCTGGCTTCGTTCGAGCAGTGTCTTATCGTCGAAGAGCTCGCCTACGCGTGCGGCGGGATGACGACCTCGATCATCGCGAACTGCCTCGCGCTCGAGCCGATCCTCCTCGGAGGCACCGCCGAGCAGAAGCAACGATTTCTCGGTCCGTTCTGCGCGGAGTATCACTTGGCCTCGTTCGCCCTCACCGAGCCGTCCGGCGGCTCCGACGCCGGCACGATGCGGACCCTCGCCCGGCGAGACGGAGACCATTACGTGCTGTCGGGGGAAAAGTGCTTCATCACGAACGCGCCGCACGCTGCCCTCTACACCGTCTTCGCGACGGTCGACCCGGCCCTGAGGCACAAGGGGGTCGCCGCCTTCGTCGTGCCCCGCTCCGCGAAGGGCGTGGTTCCCGGCAAGGACGAGGACAAGATGGGACATCGAGCCTCCTCGACCAGCACGATCCGCTTCGAGGACGTACGGGTCCCCGCAACAGACCGACTTGAAGCCGAGGGCGAGGGGTTCTCGCTCGCGATGCGAACCCTCGACCAGACGCGCACTCCGATCGGAGCGCTCGCCACCGGCATTGCTCAAGCGGCGCTCGACCACGCCGCCGGCTACTCGCTGAAGCGGCAGACCTTCGGGAAACCGATCTCCGAGCATCAGGCCATTCAGATCAAGCTCGCGAACATGGTCCAGGCGGTGCACGCGGCCCGACTCCTCACGTGGCACGCCGCGTGGACGATCGACAAGGGTCAGAAAGGGACGCTCGAATCCTCGATCGCGAAGTGCTTCGCCTCCGACGCGGCCCTGCACGTCGCGGACGAGGCGATCCAGACGTTCGGAGGATACGGTTACATGAAGGAATATCCGGTCGAGAAGCTTCTCCGGGACGCCAAGCTGACCCAGATCTACGAAGGGGCGAACGAGATCCAGCGGACCGTCATCGCTCGTGAGCTCCTGCGCGGGTACGCGTAATCCGGAGATCGGGCCGTGGAGATCGTCGTCTGCGTAAAACCGGTTCCGGACGCTGAGACCCGGCTCCGTACCTCCACGGACGGAACCACGCTCGATGTCGAAGCGGTCAAGTTCGTCCTCGCCGGTTACGACGAGTCCGCGGTGGAGCAGGCGCTCCTGCTGAAGGAAGCGAGTCCCGGCTCCAAGGTCCACGTCGTCTCGGCCGGACCCCCGCCGAGGACCGAAGAGGTTCTTCGAGCGTCGCTCGCGCTCGGTTGCGACCAGGCGACCTGGGTGGAAACCGCCCCCGGCGTCGCTCCCGACCCGGTGTCGACGGCCCGTGCACTCGCCCGAGCGGTCTCTGCCGTCCCTCACGACCTAGTGCTCGTGCGGGAAGCAAGCAGGGGACGACGAGGCCGGGGTCGTCGGTGCGGCCCTGGGCGAGTTGCTGGCTCTCCCGGATTTCAGCGCCGTGCTCGACCTTCGGTGGGACCCTGCCACCTCTCGACTCCGATTCCAGCGCGGGACGGAGTCGGGGGTGGAGAAGTGGGAGGCTTCCCTTCCGTGCGTCGTTTCGTTGCAGCAGGCCTGGAACGACCCACGCACGGCCAAGCTTCCGGCGATTCTGAAGTCGCGAAAGTTGCCGATCGCCAAGGTCCCTCTCGAAACTTCGGGAAGTCCTGTAGGCACCTCTCGGTCCACGAAATTCGAGCTCCCTCCTCCCCGGACCGGAGCTAAGATTATCGAGTTCAAGACCCCCGAAGAGGCCGCCCAGAAGCTCGTGCGGATCCTCAAGGAGGAAGCGAAGGTCTTCCCATGACCGGCGCGACATTGGTCGTCGGAGAGCTTCACGACGGAGCTCTCTCCGAGGCAACGAAGGAAGCGGTCGGAGTCGCCCAGACCGTTTCGGCCAGAGAGGGAGTCATCGGATTCCTCGCCGGAAGCTCTTCCCGTGCTATGGCGAGCGGTTTCGGGCGATACGGTGTGGGTCGGTGCGTCGTCGTGGAGGACGCGCGCTTGGACGGCGCCGTCGCGGCCGTCGTCGCTCACATGGTGGCCCAAGCCGCCGACTCGGTCGGGGCGGAGCTCATCGTCGTGGGCGGGACGACCTTTGGCCGCAACGTAGTGGCCCGCCTCGGTGTTCGCTGGAATGCCGCAGTCGCCACGGGCGTGACGGGCCTCGCTCGGAGCGGCACGATGCTCGACGTACGTCGACCGGTCTTCGGAGGACGGGCCACCGAAACGCGGCAGCTCGAAGGAAATCACGCCGCCGTGGCGATCCGACCGCACGCCTTCTCCGTCGCCGAGGAATCGCCGGTGGATGTGGCGTTGACGGTGCTCGCCGCGGACGGGGTTCCCGCTGCGTACTGGAGTCCGAAGCGGCTCGGTGTCGAAGCCGCGCCTCGAGGATCCGGTCCGACGCTGACCGACGCCTCGATCGTGGTGTCGGGCGGTCGGGGGGTGCGGGCGGCGGAGAACTTCCACTTGGTCGAGGAACTCGCGGCCTCGCTCGGGGCCGCCGTCGGCGCCTCGAGAGCGGTCACCGACGCCGGCTGGCGGCCCGTCGGCTACCAGGTCGGCCAGACCGGGAAAGCCGTCTCGCCGCAACTCTACATTGCCGTAGGAATCTCGGGGGCGATCCAGCATCTCGTCGGCATGGTGAGCTCCCGCGTGATCGTCGCCATCAACTCGGACGCCTCGGCCCCGATCTTCAAGGTCGCGGACTACGGGGTCGTGGGGGACCTGTTCCAGGTGGTGCCGGCCCTCACGGCGGAGATCCGTCGCGCGCGCGGGCAGTAAGTAACTCGCGACCAGGTCCCGCCGGAGACTACAGGTCCCAGGCGATCTCGACCCCGTCGAGGAGCAGGGACGACAACTTGACCCCCGTCGCCTTCTGCGCAGCCCGCAGAACCTTGCGGGCCGAACGCTTTGGAGACCCCGCTTCCCCCATCATCGAGCGCAGAAGCTCGGTCGCGAATCGAGGATAGACGGAGTAGATACGGGGGTTCCATTTGACCCGGTCGAGGCGAGCGAAATCCCGGAAGTCCGGGAGAATTCCGGTGGCTTCGAGACGTCGATCGGTACTGCGCGAGCGCTCGGGCGGAGCCATCTCCCGCCGCCTTGGCTTCGAGGGCGGTCTCGGCGGCCTCGAGCCCCGAGCGAACGGCGTAGTTCATCCCCTGGATCATGATCCCGTTCGAAAAGACGAACCCCGCCGCGTCCCCCGCGACGAGCCAACCGTCGCCGTGGAACGCCGCCGGCCGGCTCGCCCAACCGCCCGGGACCAACTTCGCGCCGTACTCGACGAGTTCGGCCCCTTTTAGACGGTTTGCGATGGCCGGGTGCAGTTTGAACTGCTCGATGAGCTGCTGGGCGTACACGTTGCGGCCGTAGAGCGATTGGAGGCGGACGATGATGCCGAGGGAGAGCGTGTCGCGATTGGTGTAGAGGAATCCTCCGCCCATGACCCCGGGCGGAAAGAGGCCCGCGACCCACTCCTCGGCGTGCCCCTCGGTGCCAGAAATCTGAAAGCGGTCTTCGATGACCGAAGGGTCCAGACGGAACACCTCCTTGATCCCGAGCTCGGTCGATTCCGGGGAGAGCCGAGGAGTCGGCCGAATGGGAGTGCCGAGCGACAACCGGGAGTTCGCTCCGTCTGCGAGGATCGTGACCGGCGCGGTCATCTTCTCCCCGCCCTGGACGACCCCGTGTACGCGAGTCCCCTCCCAATTCAAACGGTCGACGGGGACGGACGATACCACGGTCGCTCCGGCTTCCTCGGCCCTCTTCGCGAGCCAAGCGTCCGTGCGAGAGCGCAAGACGGAATGCGCCACGTACGGGTCGCGCTTCCACGAGCCCTCCTCGAGGTCGAACGAAACCGCACTGTCCGCGGTGAGGATCCCGAATCTCTTTCGGACGATGTGACGTTCGATGGGCATCTCCCGCCACCAGTTGGGCAGAATGCGCGCAAGGTCGTGCCCCCAGAGGATCCCTCCGGAGAGGTTCTTGGTGCCGGGCTCGGCCCCGCGCTCGACCAGGAGAACGTTCGCCCCTCCCTGCGCGAGGCGGATGGCCGCTGGGCATCCGGCCATGCCCGCGCCGACCACGATGACGTCAAAATCGTCGGCCATCGTCCGGAGCCGGACGCGGCCGGTCCGATTTAACGGTGCCCGGCGGATTTCCTCAGCGCTTCTGACCGGCCCACTGAACCGGACCGGGAGAGGACTGAATGTTCTGCGTCGCGTTCTCGATCAGCTTCTGGAACCGGAACGGCTTGGGGATGCCCTTCCAGTCCTCGTTCCCGAGCGAGCTTCCCCCTTCGGAGCTGACGCGGACGGTTCCGTAGCCGAGGATACGCTGGCCGAACGACTGATGAACGTCCACGCCCCGGACCTGGGTCACGGGAATCTCATCGAAGTCCTTGCTGAAGATTCCCTTCTGGACGATGACCCGCCGGTTGGTGACGGCGTAGACCGTGCGGATCCAGCGGAAGTATCGGACCAGGAGCCACAACAGGCCGATGACGAACAGAATGAGCCAGAAATCGGCGAGGTACGTCTGGACGTTGGACGAAACATAGTTGGAGAGGGTCAACCAGCTCGTGAGCGTGGAGGAGAAGGTGGGCACGGCCGAGGTAATCGCGGGCGCGGAGAACAGCGTCGCGAGGCCGAAGATGAAGGTGAACAAGAGCGGGCCAGGGAAATAGAACAGCTTCGTCGCGCGCGTCTCTTCGAGGAGCGACTCTTGGTCCGCGAGGTACGTCGCCTTGAGGAGCTTCGGCATCGAACGAATCGTGGTCGACATGCGCACCGTTCCGCGGGCAATGGACCCGGGCGGGAGATAAACCCTCGGCCGGAACGGAGGGGGCCGGTTCTTCCCTTATATGGCCCGGTCCGTCGGGTCCTCCGATGGGCGTCACCGATTGTCACGTACACATCAACCCGCTCTGGGAGATGCGGCCGGACGCGGTCCGGCTGCTCAGCCAGGTGGAGCCGTCGGTGTCACGGTACCTTTCCGAGCCGAAAGAGTTCCTCGAGTACCTCGACCGCTCGGGCGTCGAGCGAGCGGTCCTGATCAACTACGTCGCCCCCGAGGTGATCGGCTACACCGAGGCGGCCAACACGTTCGTCTCCGAGTACGTCCGAACGGACCCCGAGCGCCTCATCGCGGTCGGAGGCATCCGACCGGATCACCCGGACCCCGAACGCGAAGTGGTGCATCTCGCGGAGGACCTCGGGATCCGCGCGCTCAAGCTCCATCCGCCGCACCAGCTCTTTCGACCCAACGCCTACGTCGACGGGGAACTGCCCGGACTCCGGGCGCTGTACGATGCCTGCTCGCGCCATCGTTTGCCGGTCATCTTCCATACCGGCACTTCGATCTTCCCGCGGGCGCGCAATCGGTTCGCGGACCCCCTTTTCCTCGACGACGTCGCCGTCGACTTCCCAGAGTTGACGATCGTCCTTGCGCACGGCGGACGACCGGTCTGGACCGAAACGGCCGTGATGCTCGCCCGAAGGTTCCCGAACGTGTGGCTCGAAGTCTCGGGGATGCCTCCGGCGCGGCTGCTCGATTATTTCCCTCAGCTGCCGCGCATGGTCGAGAAGGTGCTCTTCGGCTCGGATTGGCCCGGACCGGGCGTCCGGGATATCGGTGCGAACCTGACCGCGTTCCGAGCGTTGCCGATCCCGGCCGACGACCAACGTCGTATCCTCGAGGAGAATCCGCTCCGGGTGTTCCCTCGCCGGGCGCCCTCTTGAAATACTGGGCTCGGCTCCGACTGACGTGACCGAGAGCCCCGAGCCCCCCGAGGAGGTTCCGACCCCTCCGCCCGAGGAGGAACCGGCACCGACCGTCGAGGTGCTCGAGGGGGGCGAAGAGGTCGGGCGTCTTCCACTTCCTCGGCGAAATCGGGGCGAAGTGTTCGGGATCGCCAATCAATTGCTCGGGGCCGCCCGGATCCGCGTCATGTGCGAGGACAACATCTCTCGCATGGGGCGCATCACCGGGAAGATGAAGAAGAAGATGTGGATCCGGGAAGGCGACCTGCTGATCCTGCGGCCCTGGGGTTTCCAGGAAGGGAAGGCGGACATCCTCTTCCGCTACAGCCGCACCCAATCCCAGTATCTCGCTCGCAAGAACCTCCTCCCGCAATCGGTCAACATTTTCCAGACCGCGGAGTCCCCTTCGGCCACCTAGGAGGCAGCATGTGGGCCTCCTCCCGACGTCCGCTCTCCTCGCTCGAGATGGCGGTCGTCGAGCAGAACACCGTGGCGCTCGGCGTGACCATCGACGCGTTGATGGAAAACGCGGGGCGCGCCTCCGCGGAAGAAGCGACCCGGCATCTCCCGTCGCCGCCCGGACGCGTCGCCGTCATCGCCGGCACGGGGAACAACGGCGGGGACGGCACGTGCGCCGCGTTCTACCTCCAGCAGTGGGGGTACTCGCCCGAGATCTGGCTCGTGCGACCGCCGGTAGAGATCCGGTCCCGGGCCGCCCAACGCTGTTTTGACCGGATCAAGAACCGGGTGCCGGTGCGAATCGGCGTGCCTCGGCCCGAGGACCTCTCCACGATGCCGCTCATCGTCGACGCGCTACTCGGCACCGGGCAATCGGGACGGCTGCGCGCGCCGGTTCGCGACGCAGTCGCCGCGATCCGGGCGAGCGGCGCTCCAGTCCTCTCCCTGGACATGCCGACCGGTATCCTCGACCCGGACGGACTGCGCCCTTCCTGGACCGTCTCCTTTACGATCCGCAAGGAGGAGATGGACGAGGGAAAGGTCGGGGAGCTCACGGTCCGGGACATCGGGATCCCGCCGAACGCTTGGCGTCAGACGGGTCCCGGGGAGTTCCTCTTCTTCCCCGTTCCGAAGGAACCGCGCGGCCGTAGCGGCCGATTGCTCGTCCTGGGTGGGGGTCCGTACACGGGAGCCCCGGGATTGGCCGCGCTCGCCGCGATGCGTTCGGGTGCCGAACGCGCCACCGTCATCACACCCGAGGTCGCGGCCGGGCCCATCCGATCGTTCAGCCCCAACTTGATCGTCTGGCCGGTCGGTTCGGACCGCTTCCGCCCCGCCGATGTTCCTGCGATTCTCGAGATCGTTCGCTCCGCTCCCCCGGGCGCGATCGTTCTGGGCATGGGGGCCGGGGCGCACCCCGAAACCACCGAAGCCCTCCGCACGGTGGTCGACGCCCTCGCTTCCGACATTCCCCTCGTGGTGGACGCGGACGGCTTGGCCGCACTTTCCTCGAATCCCTCGGATGCCGACCGACCTGCTCCCGCCGGATTGATCGCGACGCCGAACCGGGGCGAGTTCGAGCGAGTGTTTCACGGCCCGGCTGCGGGGTCGTTCGAGGAACGGAGCTCCATCGCGGAGCAGGTGGCGCGCGAGAAGCGAATCACCCTGGTCGTCAAAGGCGCGCCGGACCTCATCACGGACGGGGAGACCACCATCGGCAACCTGCACCACCACCTCGCCATGACCGTCGGCGGCGTGGGGGACGTGTTGGCCGGAGTCCTCGGAAGCCTTCTCGCCCAGGGAGTGCGTCCCTTCCACGCCGCCCGGCTCGCCGCGTTCTGGACGGGCGAGGCCGGATTGCGGGCGGCCGCCCATCGCGGTTTCGGGATCGTCGCGACCGACGTGATCGAAGAGCTTCCGGCGGCGCTCGTCGTCGGGCTTCAGCGCATCGAACGGTCGACCTAGTGACTCGGGGACGATTCAGGCGTAGCGGACCCGGCCGCGAATGACCTTCGCCCGCGCCCGGACATCCTTCGAACCGACCGGATTCCCTTCGGCGTAGCCCTCGTGGAAGACTCGAACGAGAGCCTCGGACCTCGGGCTCAATGCCTTGAGGTCCTCTTCGACCAAGTGGAGGTCGATCCCCAGCTCCTCCACCCCCGGGCTGCGCGTTCCCATGGAGAGGTCCAGCAATGCCGGTGGTCCGCTCGGTCCCTGGGGGAACAACACGTTCGAACTCGTGAGATCCCCGTGGGCGATCGAGCCGGCGTGCAGCACCCCGAGCGCCCGCCCGAAGGCTCGGACCGCGGTCGGCAGGTCGTCCGTCGGAAGTTCGGGGTCTTCCAACAATTGGCGAAGTGTCGGACCGGGAAGCTCCTCGAGAATCAGTCGGTGCCGGGGAAGGTCGATGTCGTAGATGATCGGGGTTCGGACTCCCAGCCGCCGGGCGTCGACCAAAAGACGCGCTTCGTTCCGCGTTCTCTCTCGGCGGATCCTTTCGTCCAACGCCTTCGGACGGTAGGTCTTCAGGTCCCGCTCCTTGAGCAGGGCAGCAAACCCCCACCAATCGACCTTCCGCAGCGAGGCTTCGGCCCCCCGGGAGACGGTCGTCCCTTCTTCCGGTTCGGCCGACATCGTCCGAACGGCCCTACCGACCCTTGCGCGCGGCGACGCTGCGGACGATCGCCTCGCGCGCCAAGCGGGCGGCGAGGAGGCTTGTGTTCCCGGAGTCGTAGTGGGGGCTCACCTCCATGATGTCGAGGCCGGCGAGCCGCGGCGCGGCCTGTCCGATGACGTACTTCACGTCGCGCGGAGTCAACCCGAACGGTTCGGGAGTCCCCGTCGCCCCCGCGAACGCGGGGTCGATCGCGTCGATGTCGAGCGAGATGTAAATCCGCTCCGTCTTCAGCATGTTCAGCGCCTGGTGGACCGCGGCCTCGATCCCGTCCCGCGCGATGTCGGAAGCGGTCACATACGACATCCCGATCGTGCGATTGTCGTCCATCTCCTGTCGGGAGACCGACCGGACCCCGAGCACCACGATATTCCGGGCGCCGACCTTCTCGAGGATCCGACGCGAGGAGCACCCGTGGCTCCGTCGGTCGCCGAGATAGCTCTCGCGGAAATCCATGTGCGCGTCGAGATAGAGGACTCCCACGCCGGGAGCCGAATTCGGATACGCCTCGACCACCGGCGGCGAACAGGCGTGGTCCCCGCCAAGGACGATCGGGACCTTTCCCGCGGCAAAGAGCGGGCGAATCTCCTCCCGGAGCGAGTTGGCCATGTCCTCCGAACTGCCGAACTCCTCAGTGTTGCCGAGGTCGTGGACTGGGACTTCGGAGAGGTCGACGCCGGTCTCCAGGTCGAACGATTCGAAGTTCCACGAATGCATTCGGATGGAATCGGGCCCGAAGCGTGCTCCGGGGCGGAAGGAGGTCGTACGGTCGAACGGGACTCCGACGATGACGAACTCGGCGTCGTCGTACGACGCGCTGGCGTCCGCGAAGGTCGTCGGCCGTTGCACGACCGGCGGACGACCGTGCGCTATAAGACGGTGCCTTCGGGCACCACCTTAGACGGCCGCGACCTCGGCCGGAGCGCGCTGGAGCCGAGCCCGAATTCCCATTTCACCGTAAAGGAACTCCATCACCACGAGCGAGATCACGGTCGTTCCGATCGCCATGACGAAGAGACCGAAGTACCCGTAGAGCTCGATGGCGATCGCCCCGACGAGAGGTCCCACGCTCCACAGCGACGAGTTGATCAGAGAGAACACCCCCAGGTATTCGGCCCGCTGCCCCGCCGGCGCCATCCGCGCGACCCATGCGTTCATGCCGGGACCGAGAAACGAGAGCCCACCGTTGCGCACCGCTTGAGCGGGAATCGTTTCTTCCCACGTCGCCGAGAACATGAAGATCCCATACGACGCGAGAGTGAGCACCGTCCCGTACCAGATCCCGCGGATCTCTCCGAAACGGTCGATCGCTCGGCCCAGCGGCAACCCCGTCACGGCTCCCGTGATGAGACCGGCGATCGCGACCACGCTCACCTCGAGATTGTTCGCGCCGAGGCTGGCTGCCAAGAATCCGTAGAACGCCGCCACGGCGCCCGAACCGATGGCTCGGATCGAGACCGCGAAGGAGAAGTTGACCACGTTCCGCATCTCCCGCAAAGGACGGCGCTCGCGCGAAACTTGGATCCGAATGTCCGGTACCAGGAACAGGACGATGGACAGCGTCCCGATCATCATGACCACGACGAACGGGAACAGGGCCTGCAGGCCGTACCAGTAGGTCACGAGGCCGGCGAGGACGAACCCGACCACCGCCCCGGCATTTGAGGTTGCGTTCAGCAGGCCGTACCCCTCTCCCCGCTCGTTCGTCCGAGTGACGTCGGCGACAAACGCATTGTACGCGGGACCTCCGATCGCGAGAGCGAGCTGCGCGGCGATGAACAGCCCGCCGGCGATCACATAGCCGGGGGCGAAGACGATCGAGAGGAACAGCGGGAAGGCGAGAGCCTCTCCCAGCAACAAGAACGGCTTGCGACGGCCGGCTCGGTCCGACAGCCGACCCATCCAGGGTCCGATCAGGCTCGCCGGCAACCAAGCCAAGGTCAGGATGGTGAGAGCGGCCGGAAGCGACGCGCCCTTCACCTCGACCAGGTAGAGGGGAAGAAAGACGATGAACAGCCCGCCGCGATTGCTCGCGAACAGCGAGTAGAGGGAGAGCGAGAGAAGTTCGCGGGAAGGCACGCGCGCTCCACGCAGCCCTCTTACTTACCGTAAACGCCGAGAAGGTCGCGCCCGCCGGCGGTCGCGACAGAGGACGTATTATGAACCCGCCCGGGGTTGCTCCGTCTCGTAGGTGGACCGTGTCCGAGGGCGAGCTGGTCGGTCGAAAGAACGACGAGGACGGCGTCGAGATCCTGACCTTGAAGAACCCTCCCGTGAACGCACTCAGCACGGCCCTTCTGGCCGGGCTTTCTCAACGAGTGGAGGAGATCGCGGCCGACCCGAAGGCCCGAGCGGTGATCCTGACGGGCGATGGGCAGTATTTCAGCGCCGGCGCCGACCTCAAGGAGATGGCGACCCTGGACCTCGCGAATGCCCCCGAGGTGGTCCGCAAGGGTCACGCGTTGTTCCACCGGATCGCGAGCCTCCGACCCCCGGTGATCGCCGCGATCAACGGGCTCGCACTCGGAGGTGGCCTCGAGCTCGCGCTCGCCTGTGACCTTCGGATCGCGGGAGAGTCCGCGAAGCTGGGCGCCCCCGAAGTAAACTACGGACTGATGCCCGCCTACGGCGGTACGCAACGACTCCCCCGCCTCATCGGAGTCCCGAAGGCGAAGGAACTCATCTTCACGGGGGCAATGATCTCCGCGGCCGAGGCGCTTCGGATCGGGCTCGTGAACCGGACCGTCCCCGCGGGCCAGGAGCTTCGGGCGGCTCGGGATGTCGCGCATACGATCGCCCAGAAGGCGCCTCGGGCCGTCCAGGCCGCGAAGCGCGCGATCGTGGAAGGGCTTCAGCTTCCGCTGGCTCAGGGCATCGAGGGAGAGACGAAGCTCTTCGAGACCGAGGTGCTGACGAGCGACGACCTCGGAGAAGGCATCCTCGCGTTCGTCGAGCGGCGGCCCCCGAAGTTCAAAGGGGCGTGAGGACCGATGGCGATCGAATTCGAGTTCACCCCGGACCAGGAGGCGTTCCGCTCCGCCGTGCGGTCGTTCTTGACGAAAGAGGTCGCGCCGATCGTCGCGGAGATGGACGAGAAGGAGGAGTTCCCGCGCGCGAGCATCCGTCGGATGCAGGAGGAGGGGTATTTCGGGATCCCCATCCCCGAGGAGTACGGTGGCCTGGGCCTCGGCAAGCTCGGCTACTGCATCTTCCTCGAAGAACTCGGGAAGATCGACGCCTCGCACGGGACGATTGTGGGAGCTCACACGTCGCTCGGCACGACGCCGTTGCTCTATTACGGGACCGAGGAACAGAAGAAGCGCTGGCTCGCGCCGGCGGCGAAAGGCGAGAAACTCCTTGCCTTCAGTCTTACGGAGCCCGGTTCGGGCAGCGATTCCGGCGCGGTCCACACCGTGGCCGAGAAGGACGGAGCCAACTGGGTGATCACGGGCAACAAGATCTACGTGTCGAATGGGCGCGAAGCCGATTCGATCATCCTACTCGCGGGCAACGACGTCAAGCTCGGTCCGAACGGAGGGGTGACCGCGTTCGTGATCGATTCGAAGCTATCGGGATTCTCCGTCGGACGCTGCGAGAAGAAGATGGGGCTCCATGGGACCTCGACGGCCGAACTCATCCTCGATCACGTTCGCGTCGGGCCGGAGTGCGTGCTCGGTGAGGTCGGAAAGGGATTCCACGTCGCGATGACCGCGCTCGATGTCGGGCGCGTCTCTCTCGGCGCCGGGGCGCTCGGGGGCATGCAGGCTGCCTGCCATCAGGCGATCGAATTCTCGAAGAACCGAACTCAGTTCGGACTGCCGATCAGCGAGTACGAGGCGATCCAGTTCAAGCTCGCCGACATGGCGATGAAGATCCATGCCCTCCGGCTCATGGTCTACCAGGCGGCCGAGCACCAAGACCGCATGGGCACCGACCCGAAGGCGTGGAGCCGGCTCGAACGGGTCGTGAAAACGCGGGAAGCCGCGATCGTGAAGTGTCTCGGTTCCGAGTGGGCCAGCGAGGTCATCGACGAGGCCCTCCAGATCCACGGAGGTCTCGGATACATTCGGGGCACGCCCATCGAACGAGCGTATCGCGACGCTCGGATTGCCGAGATCTACGAGGGGACCAACGAGATCCAGCGTCTCGTGATCTCGCGCGACCTTCTGACGCGGGGCCTCTAGGGTCCTCAGTTTCTCGAGCCGGGCGACGGGGGCAACGTCGCCGCCTCTTCCCGCAGCACCCGTCGCAGCACCTTCTGTACCCCACTGCGGGGAAGCTGGTCCCGGAATTCGACTCGGTACGGTGCCTTGTAGTGGGCGATCCGGTCGCGAACGAAGGCGATGAGCTCCTCCGCGGTGACCGTGACCCCGGGTTTTCGCACGACGAAGGCGACCACCGACTCGCCGCGTTCGGGGTCGGGACCGCCGACCACGGCCACGTCCGCCACGGCCGGATGCTGGAAGAGGACCTCCTCGACTTCGCGCGGATAGACCTTCATCCCGCCCACGTTGACCATGTCCTTCTTCCGGTCCACGATGTAGGCGAAGCCGTCCGCGTCAATCCGGGCGATGTCGCCGGTTCGGAACCATCCGTCCTTGAGTACGGCGGCGGTCTCCTCGGGCTGGTGGTAGTAGCCGAGCATCACCTGGGGTCCGCGAACGCAGAGTTCTCCGACCTCCTCCGGCCCGAGGACCTTACTTGCGGTCTCGAGGTCGACCACCCGTTGGTCGGTGTCGGGAAGAGGTACCCCGACCGAGCCCACTCGGCGTTCGCCCGATAGTGGGTTCACGTGCGTGACCGGGGAGGTCTCCGAGAGTCCGTACCCCTCGACCACGCTCGCCCCGGTCAGCTCCTCGAACCGGCGTTGAACCTCGACCGGCAGGGGAGCCGATCCGCTGAGGCAGTACTTGATCGACCGAACTTTGTACTTCGCGAGGTCCGGCTGGCGGTTGAACGCCTGGTAGAGGGCCGGCACGCCCGGAAACTGGGTGGGCTGATACCGGTCGATCAGCTTCAGGAGCTCGCGGATCTCGGGACGGGTCTGGAGGACCACGGTGGCTCCGACCGCGAATCCCATCAGCACCGCCACCGTCAGTCCGTAGATGTGGAAGAGCGGAATCGCGGCCACGACGACCTCGTCGCCCGGGGTGAGCCGAATGTTCCAGGAGTTCGACTGGGTGACGTTGGCGACCAGGTTGCGGTGGGTCAGCATCGCGGCTTTCGGACGACCCGTGGTTCCTCCGGTGTATTGGAGCACCGCGACCGTTGTTCCGGGATCCGATTTCGCGAGAGGAACCGACCCGGCGGTGCCGAGCGCCTTCTTCCACGGTCGCACCCACGCGTCGGTCGGAAAGCCCGTTGGGAGCTTCTGCTTGCGGAGCACGCTGTTGACGAACGGACGGAGATACCACGGATAGAACTCCCGCAATCGGGCCACAAAGACCGTAGGGATGGCGACGTCCCTCCGTACTTTCGCGAGGTTCGGATAGAGGATCTCGAGCGTCACGACCGCCTTCGGCGAGGCGTCCTTGAGCAGACGAGTGAGATCCTGCCCTAGGTAGAGGGGGCTCACCTGCACGACCGTGGCACCGAGTCGCCAGGTCGCGAAGAGCGCGATCGGATACGCGGGACAGTTGGGCAGATAGAGTGCGACGCGGTCACCGGGGCCTACGCCTTCTCGGGAGAGCGCGGCCGCGAATCGTTCGCTCGCGTCCCAGAACTCCCGATAGCTCCACTTCGCGCCGTAGTACACGATCGCCGCGCGGTCCGGCCATCGATGCACGCTCGCTTCGATGAACTCCGTCAACAGCTGGTCCGGTATCGTGACATGGCGCGGGACCTGGGGCGGGTAGCGGCGGAACCAAACGCGCTCCCCCTCCACCGGAGTCGGCGCGCTCATCTTCTCTCCTAGTGGGGTCCCGCGGGCTCGGAGTCCTTGACGAACTGGACTCCGGGCTTGTAGCCCGTCACGTAGTGGACCCGGTCGCCGATCGAGATCTGGTTCTCGGCCCGAACGGTCGGCATCCAGCCGGTGATTCGACCGCCGCCGTTGAGTTCGACGACCACGTAGGCGTACGGAGCGTCATTGAGGAAGTCCTCGCTCGGAACCGTGAGGATCGTGAAGGCCACCACCTTTCCGTTCGGGTTGAGCTCCATCTCCTCGAGGTCCCGATGACCGCATCGGGAACACGCGAGCCCCCAGGTCGCGGTCACGAGACCGCAGTCCGGGCAGCGGAACCCTCGGAGCTTCCCGCCTTCCTCGTACCCCTTGACGAAGTCGTCAATCGTGTGCGACGCGGACGGCAGGGTATCGGACGCGTTCGACCCCCCCTTACCTTCGTGAGAAGATGTGCACGGAACACGAACCGCCGGTCGCTCCGACGTTATGGGCGAGCGCCGTTTGCGTCCGGGGAACTTCGCGGCCCTTCGCGAGGCCGTTGAACTGCTCGAAGATCTCGACCACCTGACTGGCGCCAGTGGCGCTCACCGGGTGTCCTTTCGCCTTGAGGCCCCCCGAGGTGTTGACCGGGAGCTTCCCGTCCCGGGCAGTGACCCCGTCAAACTCCTCCTTCGCGCCGGTCCCCTTCGGGAAGAATCCCAGGTCCTCCAGGGCGAGCACTTCGGCGATCGTGAAGCAATCGTGCACCTCGAGAAAATCGATGTCCTTGGGTTCCATATGCGCCTGCCGGAACGCTTTCTCGGCCGCGAGGCGCATCGCCGGCAAGCCGAGGAGGTCGACGCGATCTTGCATGTCGGTAACCGAGCCGGCTCGAGCCGAGGCCCTGACGACGAGGGGCTCCGTGACGGGGGATTTCATGACCTCCTTCGCGGCGACGACGACGGCGGCCGCCCCGTCCGAGAACGGGCAGCAGTCGTAGAGGCGCAGCGGAGAGGCGATGATGGGGGAGGCGAGGTACGTCTCCATCGAGATCTCCTTCTGGAAGTGCGCGTGCGGATTCCGGGCGGCGTTCGCGTGGTTCTTGATCGCCACCGCGCCGAACATCTCCGGGCGGGTGGGGAACGCCTGACGGTAGGCACTCGCGAGCGTGGCGTAGAGACCGGGGAAGGTGGCCCCGTTCTTCGTCTCGAAGGGATAATCGGCCGCGATCGCGAAGTAACTGGTCGCCGTGAGCGTGTCGAGGTGGGAGAGCTTCTCGACCCCGACGACGAGCGCCGCGTCCGTAAACCCGCCCGCGACGTGGACGAACGCCTCGTGGAGGGCCGCGCTCGAGGAGGAGCAGGCCGACTCGACCGTCACGGACGGGACGTGGGGGATGCCGAGCCCGTTGTTGATGAGGGGCCCCAGGTGACCCTGATGTTCCGAGATCCCGAAGCAGTTCGCGGCGAACGTGTAGCCGATGTCCTTCGGTTCGAGACCGGCCTGGCGGATCGCCTCCATCGAGACGCGGGTAGCCGCCTCCCGGGAGGTTTCTTTCATCTTGCCGAAGCGGTTCGCTGCCGCTCCTACGACCCACGTCTCGCGCATGCGCTCTCCTCCGACCGTGTCAGTACCAGAGCGGGCTTAACCTAACCGCCCTCGCGCCCCGCGCCCGGCGCGTTTTCCACATCGGGAAGCCGAAGGAGCGTGCGCAAACGCTCGAACGCGAGCTCCGCCGCTCGCGCGTCCCGGGTCTTGAACAAGAGACGACCGGCGCGGCTGATCGTGACCTCGGAGTCGAGGGAAACGATCAGCATCACGCGGGCATCCACGACGGGAATCCCCTCTCTCTCGAGCGTCGCTCTCACGCGGGCAAGGTCCAGGGGGTTCGGTGGCTCGGGAATCGCCTCGTAGCCACCGTTGTTCGAACAAAGTCGGAGGCGACGGTACATGCTCGGAGAGCTCGGTGACGTCCGGGCAGATAGCGCTTCGCGAGGATCCCTCCCTGGACCAAGAGTTCGCGCCGGCAGGGTCGAGGCGTGGCCCCGGTGGGAGCCGACTACATCGGAGCGCCGCACTTCGCGCAGAATTGCGCGCTGGCGACGTTCGGAGACCCGCACGACGAACAGAACCGCTGGGGACTCCCGGGCTGTAGCGGCGGAGAAGAAGGAACGGTCCACGGGCGCGAACCGACGGTCCCCGGCTGTCCGTACATGGGTTGGGAGACCATCGGTGGAGTCCAAGTGGCCCCCAGGATCCCCCCGATCAGCGCGAGGATGAGTCCAATGAAGAATCCCCCGCCCCCGACGAAGCTGACCAGCGAAAAGACAATGATCAGTATCCCCGACATGCGGGCCGTTCCGGGATTGCTCCTGATTCGAAGCCCGAAGTAGACGATGATAAGGCCGCAGACGACGGCGAACGCACCCAACCCGATTAGAATTCCCGATGCTCCCGGGACGATGCTTTCCACGAGGGAACGGAGGGCGATCGCCTCGGCGATGGCGACGAATCCGTCCAGCACGATGAAGATCCCACCGACCAGCGACAGCCAATAGGCCGTGCTGGGATACATTGGACCGTACGACGGGGAGCCCATTTCACCCTCACCGGGAAGCGGAGTATATCAAACGATGCGGGTGAATCCACGGCGCGGACGTCCGGCCGTAGACTCTCCTAGAGGATGACCGCTTTACGAACGCAATCGTCGATCATCTGGTCCACGTCGATCTTTTCCTCCTCCTGGAGGATCTGAACGAGGTTCGAACGGGTCGCGGGTCGGTCCGGCACGGCTTGGCAGCAGACCCCGGGTCGGGTCGAGATCTCGTACGTTCCGATCGACTTCGCCACGGACTCAATTTCGTGTTTGTCGAACCCGATGAGCGGGCGCACGATCGGAAGGCCCACGGCGGCCGTGGCGGTCCGCATGTTGGTCAGGGTTTGGGACGCGACCTGGCCGAGCGCTTCTCCGGTCGCGAGGAACGTGGCGCCTTCCCGAGCGGCAATCTTCTCCGCCGAGCGCCACATGAACCGGCGACAGAGGACGCATCCGACGTGACGGTCGGTCGACCGCATCAGCGTGATCTGGGTCGGGCCGTGCGGGAGGAGATACATCGGGATTGGCTGATGGTACATCTCCCTCAACACCGTCAGGTGGTCGACCACTTTCGCGAGCGGGGAGTCGTCCGTGAACGGTCGATTGTCCATGTGGACCGTGACCATCTCGTGGCCCTGGCGCAAGAGATAGTGCAGGGCGACCGGGGAGTCGATCCCCCCGCTCATCAACATCACACCCCGTGCCATAGGGCCTTCTACTCGGCCTCGATATTTAGCCGTGCGCTCGCGCTTCCGACTCCTCCGCGAGTGGTAAATAGCGCGCCCGGGTCCATTCTCCGATGCCTGCGGAAGCCGCCGGTGCGCCGACGGACCTCAAGTGCCGCACGGAAGGCAGCGGGCCTGCGGTCGTGCTGCTCCACGGGGCGGGCGGCAGCCACACGGTTTGGAACGAGGTCATACCCGGTCTCGCGAAGCAGTTTCTGGTCCTGGCGCCCGACCTGCGGGGACATGGCCGGACCCCTGCGCCCACCGACTCTCACTTCACGTTCGCCGAGATGATGGGAGACGTCGTCCGCCTGCTCGATGACCAGGGTGTGACCTCCGCTCACTTGGTCGGCTTAAGCGGGGGTGCGCTGCTCGCACTTCGTACCACCCTCGACCGACCCGATCGCGTCCGAAGTTTGACGATGGTCAGCGGAGCGGCCTACACCGACGCCCACACTCGGGCGATAGCGGAGAGGTGGTCAGAAACCTACGCCAAGGAGGGGCCCGACCGCTTTGCTCTTCGGCTCCTCAAGGACCTTTACTACCCCGATTGGATCGAGGCCAACCTCGATTTCGCCGATACCCTGCGAGAGCAGGTGAAGCACCAGGATTTCGCCCCGGCGGTCCACTGGTCGAAATCCATGGCCGCGTTCGACGAGCGCAATCGCATCGCCACGGTCGCACGGCCCACGTTGATCGTTCAGGCCATGGACGACGCGGTCGTCGACGCCTCGCACGGACGAATCCTTCGCCAATCGATCCCGGGCGCGAAGATCCGGATCTTGGCAGAGACCGGGCACATCGTTCCGATGGAACGACCGCAGGAGCTCCTCGAGGCTCTCACAACGTTCCTGCAATCGGTCGAATCTTCGCGGGTAGTACCCCCCTCGTAGAGGGCAGCATCGCACGACAACCGCGAGCTTATGAGCCCCGGACCGAATCCGGGAGCGATGGCGACTCCCGAGAATCCCCCCGACCTCGTCGCCCGCCTTTCCCAGGTCGAGCACGATCTGCGAGAACTGCGGTTGCGTGTGATCGCCCTCGAGCGAATGTTGGGTGCCGGGGAGCTTCACCCGGCCGATTCGTCCACCGTTCAGAAGAAAGTCTCCTACGACTGGCAGTCATGAGCTCGCTCTCGCCGGGGGCGGCCGTCCCCGGGACCGCGCCTGGCGACCTCGCCGAATTGGTCGGCCGATTCCCCGCCCTCGCTCCTCCCGTGTCGACGGCCGGAGCGGCCGTCGTCATCGTCCTACGGCAGGGGCAGACCGAGGTCGAGACGCTGCTCATCGAACGGGCGGAACGGGCCGAGGACCCGGCTTCGGGCCAGGTCGCTTTTCCAGGAGGTCATGTGACCGAAGGAGACGGCTCCCTCGCGAGCACGGCGCTCCGCGAGCTCGAGGAGGAAGTAGGTCTCGGTCGGGGAGATGTGGTCGGTGAGCTTCGCTTTGTGAGCACCGAACTCGCCATCCGCTTTGGACTCAAAGTGGGCGTGTTTGCAGCCATCCTCGCGCCCGATGGGCCGGCTCCGACCCCCCGGAGCCCCGAAGAGGTGGCGCACGTATTCTGGATCCCCCGGTCCGCGCTCGCGACATCGCGTCCGATCGTCCGCGAGACCAGTCACGGGCTTGCCGAGGTGCCCGCTACGGTGTTCGAGGGCCACGTGCTCTGGGGCTTCACGCGAAGGGTCCTCTGCCAATTCTTCGGCATCTCCACCGAGGACGAGGCGATCGGACCCGTCTTCGTTCCCCGTCCCACCGATTCCCCGTAGTCAGCGCTCCCTGGATTCGAATCCCGACCCACCGGGTTGACCTCCCATGCCTTGCTTTCCCTGACGGCGACGAAATCCATTTTCCCTCGGTACGACGCCCTTTCCAAGGACCGATGCTTTAAATACTGGTTTAAATACTCACGCCCGCGGGGATTTCCTTGGTTAAGATTCGCATCGAGAACGTCGTAGCGTCCACTTCCCTCGGAGACGAGCTCGACCTCCAGTCGATCGCGCTCGGGCTCGACGGTGCCGAGTACGAGCCGGAACAGTTCCCCGGCTTGATCTACCGGCTCAAGCAACCCAAGACGGCCATCCTTCTCTTCCGATCGGGCAAGGTCGTCTGCACCGGCGCCAAAAGCATGCACGAGGTCGAGGAGTCGATCCAGACCGTCGCGGCCCAGATCAAGAAGGGCGGACAGAAGATCAACATGCACCCGAAGATCGAGGTTCAGAACATCGTGGCGAGCTCGGACCTCGAGAGCGAGATCAACCTGAATGCCATCGCCGTCACCCTGGGATTGGACCGGGTGGAATACGAGCCCGAACAGTTCCCCGGCCTCGTGTGCCGGATCGATGTACCCAAGGTCGTGGTTCTGCTCTTCGGAAGCGGAAAGCTCGTCTGCACGGGGGCCCGAAAGCCCTCGGATGTCGAAGTCGCCGTGAAGAAGATCACTAAGGAGCTCCAGGGCGCGGGTCTCCTCCGCTAAGCCGCGCCCGGGAATCCGGGATGCCTCTGCCCCACGGTCTCCCCATCGTCGACCACCATTGCCATCTTTCTCCCCGAGGGGATGGGGTCCGAGCGGTCGAACGTTTTCGAGCCGCGGGGGGCACTCACCTCTTCCTCGCAACTCAGAACTACGAGGGGACCGTACCGCTCTCGCTCGAAGACTACGCCCGGCAATTCGAAACTACGTGGGGGCTGGCTCGCAAGATGCACGAGGAGGTCGGTGTCCGGGCCTACCCAGTGCTCGCCCCGTATCCGATCGACCTGGTGGAAGGCGTCGCTCGCCTAGGTCCCGAGCCGGCCCTGGAACTCCACCGCTCCGCCCTCGACCTCGCCGGTCGTTGGGTCCGAGAGAAGAAGGCGGTCGCCCTCGGGGAGGTGGGCCGTCCCCACTTCCCGGTCTCCGAGGAGGTCGCTTCGGTCGTGGAGAAGGTGTTCCGCCACGCCTTCGAAGTGGCTCGTGATTCGGATTGCCCGGTCGTGGTCCATTCGCCGGACCTGAACGCGGACGGGTTCGTCGAGTTGACGGTTCGGGCCCGGGAAGTCGGATTGCGTCCGGACCGAGTCGTCAAGCACTACGCGAGGACGCGGATCGTACCGGGGAACTCGGGCGGGGCGGTACCCTCGTACCTGGCTCGGCGCGATCTCGTTCGCGAGGTCGTAAGAGACCCCGGACCCTGGTTTCTCGAGACGGATTACCTCGATGACCTTAGGCGCCCCGGCGCCGTCCTCGACCTCGCCACCGTTCCCCGCCGGGCCGCCGCCATCGCGGAGGATCCTCAGCAGGGCGCCGACCTGCTCTGGGGACCTTTTGTGGAGTCCGTGGAGCGGGTGTACGGTTGGCGCCCTGAGGTCGGGGCCGAGGGGGCCGAATGACGGCGGCTTTCCGCGGCACGTTCGTCGTCATCGAAGGAATTGACGGCGCGGGAAAGTCCACGCTGATTCGCTCGTTGGCCCGCGCCTTGCGCCGGCGGGGCCTTTCGGTCGCCCTCCGACGGGAACCGGCCGACCCACGGTTGGGCGCCCTCGCGCAGTCCACAGCGGCCCAGGACCCCTGGACCGGAGCGGTGTACTTCACGGTGGACCGTCATCTTTCGGCCCCCGACCTTGAACGAGCGCTCCGAAGCCATGACGTGGTCCTTCAGGACCGCTCGTTCTACTCGACTCTTGCCTACCAAGGAAGCGCGCTGCCGCCGGGCGATCGACGACGCCTCGCCCAGCTCCAGCGGTCGGCGGCTCGGACTCCCGACCGCGTCGTCCTCCTCGACCTCCGACCCGGCGAAGCCCTCCGCCGCCTCGGCAGCCGCCGGTCTCAGCGGGGCCCCCTCGAACGGCTCCGGACCCTGGAACGGGTCGCCCGTGCCTATCGAATCTTGGCGCGGTCGCATCGCTGGGTAGTCCTCGACGCGAAAGCGGCCCCAAACGACTTGGCCCGTCAAGCCCTCGAGAGGCTCGAACTCCCCGACCCGGCCGCACGGACGCGGAGTCGCCGACGGCGAAGATGATAAGGTCGGTTCCGGTCCCCCCGCTTCAGCGATGAACCGCCCATCCCCCATTCTCGTTCGGGAGGAGACCCTCGACCCGTCGTACCTTCCGCCCCATCTCGTGCGCCGCGACACGGAGCTCGACCTGCTGCGTCGCCGCTACCGGGAGGCCCTCGCGAAAGGACTTCCGTACCACCTCCTCGTGACCGGGGGCATCGGCAGCGGGAAGACGGCCCTCGTCCGCCGACTGGCGTCCGACCTCGAGCGGGGAGGGAGGTTCGGCGGGTTCCCGGTCAAAGCCGCGTACATCAATTGCTGGCGCCGAGCCAGCGACCGCACGGTGATGCTCGACCTCCTGAGGAGCGTCCAAGTTTCCCTTCCGGACCGGGGGTATTCGCTTTCGGAGATGTTGGATGTCTTTGAGCAGGGGATCCGAAAGAATCCGTCCCATCTGCTGGTGCTGCTCGACGAAGCTTCCAGTCTCGTCCGCCAGGAGACCAAGCTGGTCTACTTGCTTTCCCGGTCTCGCGAGGTCGAACTCGGCTCGATCTCCCTCGTGCTGGTCGCCGCCGAGGACCTCTTCCCGTACCTCGACCCGGCGAGCCGTTCGAGCTTTGGGGTGACCCATCGCCTTTCCCTCGCCCCCTACGACCGGGCCGCTCTCACCGACATCCTCGAGTCCCGCGCCGAGCTCGCCCTCCGAGCGGGAAGTTTCGAGCGCGACGTGCTCGACCAGATCGCGCGGATCGCCGCTCCGAACGGAGACGCCCGCTTCGCGCTCGAGATCCTATCGGGCGCGGCGCACGCCGCGGAGGAAGCCGGCGCCGACACGGTCGGGGCCGAGCACGTCCGGCGCGCGAAAGGCTCGCTCCTTCCGACGATGAACGAAAGCCAGCTGGAATCCCTGTCGACCCATGAGCTCGGGGTCCTCCTCGCGCTCTCGCGGACGTTGAAACGGCGGGGAACGTCCGTGGCGAGTCAGAAGCTTCGAGCGAATCACACTGCGCTGCTCGAGGAGCTCGGAACTTCCCCGATGAGCCGCACGACGTTCTGGCGGACCCTGAAGGAGCTCGAACGAGACGGGCTCGTGGTGCTGGAAGGAGGCGCCTCGGGGGAGTCGAACAGCGTTTCGATGGACGAGTTGCCCGCCAGTCTCCTCTCCACGCTCCTCGAGGAACGGCTCGGCCGGGGCCGTTCCCGCAAGGCCTAAACCCTCTCGCGGGTCGGACGGACGTGTCAAGCTCGTCCGCGCCGGCGCTATCGACCGAGTCGTCCGCTCTTCCCGAGTGGATCCGCGTTCGCCCGCCGCGCGGAGCGGCCTATCCTGAGGTAAAGGGGATTCTCGGAGAGCTCGGTCTCGACACGGTGTGTCGGGAGGCGCGTTGCCCGAATCTTCCGGAGTGTTGGTCGGCCGGCGCCGCGACCTTGATGCTGTTGGGGACGGAGTGCACGCGCCGCTGCACGTTCTGCGCGGTCACCACCCATTGGCCCCGGGGAGTCGTCGACCGGTCGGAACCCTCGCGGGTCGCCGAAGCGGTCCGCCGCTGGGGACTTCGGTATGTGGTCTTGACCCAGGTCTGCCGCGACGACCTCGATGACGGAGGCGCCACGGTGCTGGCCGACACGGTCCGAGGGATACGGGCCGAGTCGCCCGGCACGTTGGTCGAGTTGCTGATCGGCGACCTCGCCGAACGGGAGGATTCGATCCGTCAACTCCTCGAATCCCCTCCGGACGTTCTCGCCCACAATCTCGAGACCGTTCGGTCGCTCAGCCCTCAGGTCCGCGACCCTCGCGCGAGCTACGACCGTTCTCTGCGGGTCCTTCGAATGGCCCGTCGGCTCGGGCCGACGGGGCTCGTCACCAAGAGCTCCGTGATGCTGGGCCTCGGGGAGACCGATGAGGAACTCGAGGCGGCTCTACGAGACCTAAGGGCGGCCGATGTCGACCTCCTGACCCTGGGTCAATACCTTCGGCCCAGCGCCCGTCACCGCCCCGTCCACCGCTTCGTCCCGCCGGAAGAGTTCTCCCAATGGCAGGCGACCGCGCGGTCTCTCGGCTTCCTCGGAGCGGCGTGCGGTCCGCTCGTTCGAAGTTCCTACCGGGCCGAAGAGCTCTACCGGAGCGCCCACGCCGCGCGGGGAGCGTAGTCGATGGCGAAGAAGGTCCGCCGAAAGCTGGAAGAGGAGGAGGCGGCCGCCTTCGAGTTTCCGGTCTTCGATGAAGTGGCGTTCATGAACAAGGAGTTCGAGCTGACCGGCGCTCTCGCCCTCGCCGGAGGATACGCGGTCTTGGTCGGCGTCCTCAGCTGGGCGATGACGATCGCGGGACTTTCCTGGTATGTGGTGCTTCCGCTCGGTATCTTCCTGGTCGCCCTGGCCCCGTTCGTGATCCGAAGGCTCCGAGTGAAGTCCTCGATCTACACCAAGGGGGACTGGGCGGGCCTGATCGCGCTCGTGTTCTTCGCGTGGCTCGCGCTCTGGTTCGTGCTGCTGAACCTCTCGCCGGGCGCCGTCTAACTCACTTCGAGTCCAGCCAGGGTAGCCGTTTCGCGAGGAGCTCTCGGAGAGCCTCCGACAAAGCGGGAGTCTCGTCGGCCTCTCCGAGCGATCGGACATGGTAGAGCCCGGGTTCCCTGGGCGTGAGGTCCTTGCCGAGAGAGAGTCGGGGGAACGCGGCGAGCAGGACCGCTTCCGCGTCGCGCTCGGCGCGGTGTGTATCCACTCCGAGGCTCCCGTCGGGGCGGACGTACGGTCCCTGGAGAACGGGGGAATCGTGGGCCCCCCACTTCTCCAGGAAGTGACCGGCCCGGTCGACGCCCGCGGGAGGCCCGTCCTGGACCCGTACCTGGGGCCGCCGAGGATGGGCCACTTCCACGGTAATGACCACCGAGGTGGCGTCCGCCGCGCTCGCTTCCCCCAGCACAGCGAATTCGGAGCGAGAAAGCTCATCGGCGACCGCCCGCGCAGCCTTCCTCACCTGAGGGTAGAGAGTGTCGTCCACGAGGTCGGGCCGAGGAAGCACCGCGACCGTGACGTGGGTCCCCCGGGCGCGGACCAGAACGGCCGCCGCCTCCTTCGAAAGAGGTGGGTTCGATTTCGGCTCGAAGAACCGTTCCGACGGTCGGTCGAGGTACGCACCCGCTGCAAGAATGAAGAGACCGAGGTTCCTCCGCGATAGGGCGCTCGCGACGTTGCGGTTAGGGTCGACAGGGTCCGCGAGCACGAGCGCCACGTCCGCCGGAAGCCGCGGTGGTTCCTTCCCGGGCTCGGAGAGGCGAGCCGGAACCCTCCAATCCCGCGCAGCGGCGAGAACTCCTCGAAGAGACCCGAACCGGATCACTAAGAGCTCGACCAGGTAGCCCGAGAACCCCTCCGTTCTGGCCTCGGACCCGTAGACGCCGAGCGTACCGGAAAAACTGCTTCGCCAATCGAACCTGTTCCACGAGCGCGGAGGTTTCCCGGGCGGCGAGGTATTCCTGGTGAAAGGGGGTCCGGTCGACCGGAGAGAGAGGGTGCGATGGATCGGTGATCGCGAATCCCGGGACCGCGTCCACCGTGAATCCCTCGAAGGTACCCCGGAGGTAGGGATGCTCGGCATACCGGGTCTCGGGGTTCGAGAGTACCGCACGGCCGAGAGCCAACCCCTCCTCGCGGAGCCGATCCCGCGATAGGTCGGGCGGAAACAGCAGGAACAGGTCCACGTCCAGGCGATCCTGGAGGAACGTCCCGCGGGCGGCACTTCCGGCCACCAGCGCCCGTACGAGTGGGCTCGACCGCGCGCGGGCCGCGGCGGTCACTCGCTCGACGAGCGCGACCCGCACCTGGGCCACGCGATCTAGAAACTGAGCCGAGGGAGTAATTCGACCGCCAACTTTCCGCTCGACCGCTTCCGCCTCCGAGGCGTTCGCGGGAACCTTCCCGGAGCCGGTCATTGCAGGTCCGGGGACGTTCCGGCGCAGATGAACCTTCGGCTCGAGCCGCCGGCACGGGGCAACCCGTTATCGTCCTGCGAGACCTTCTAGAAACGGAGAGAATCCATGGCTGCCCTGGTCGGACATACCGCCTCTCTCTACCAACCGCTCTCCGACCGGAAGGTGCGATGCACGGCCTGCGCCCGCTATTGTACGATCCCCGAAGGCTCGCACGGATTTTGCTTCGTCCGCAAGAATGTAGGCGGCCGCCTCGTGCTGCTGAGCTACGGAAAGGCCTCCGCGGTGCAGGTCGACCCCATCGAAAAGAAACCCCTGTCGCATTTTCATCCCGGCACCCGCGTCTTCTCGATCGGAACCGTCGGTTGCAACTGGCGGTGCCTGTACTGTCAGAACGCAGAGATCAGTCAGGAGCGCGAGGTCGTGGGCCGGTCCCTGCCGCCGCACGCCGCGGTGACCCAAGCAAAGAGGTTCGGGTGCAGCGGAGTCACGTTCACGTACAACGAACCGTCCATCTTCGCCGAATACGCGCTCGATGTGATCGCGGAGGCCCACAAAGCGGGGCTCTTCGCGAACTTCGTTACGAACGGCTACATGACCCCCGAAGCGGTCGAAATGATCGGACCGCATCTCGACGCCGTGAGCGTCGATTTCAAGGGAAGCGGCGAGCCCGGCTTCCTTCGGAAGTACGTCTCGGCGAAGGGACCCGAGCCGATCTTCGACTCGGCCGTCGACCTGAAGAAGCGAGGGGTCCACGTCGAAGTGACCAACCTGATCGTGCCCGAGGTCGGCGAATCGGTCGAAGCGACGAAGAAGCTGGCCCGGTTCGTCCGGGACGAACTGGGTCCTTCCACGCCCTTCCATCTCCTTCGCTTCCACCCCGACTACAAGATGATGGACCTTCCCGAGACTCCGGTCGCGACCCTCGAGAAGCTCCATCAGGTGGCGAAAGCGGAGGGCCTCGACTTCGTCTATCTCGGAAACGTCTGGGGTCATCCTCTCGAGCACACCTACTGCCCGCGGTGCGGGACCGTCGTCGTCCGCCGATTCGGGTTCACGATCCAGTCCTGGCGCCTCGACGACGAGAATTGCTGCCGCAACTGCGGGGAGAAAATACCGATCGTCGGGCGGCCTCCCAAAGATTACATTCCGACGTTCGCCACTCCGGTCGCTTAGGTACACTCCGCAGGGTATCTACTGCGGGGGCCGCGCGGAGCTCAACCCCGTCGAACGAGCCCGTCGGGCTCCCCAAATAAGGGACAGCTCCCCCGAACTACCCGAGCCGAATCTCGAAGATGCCTGGGCTGAAGGAGTACGGCCCCGGATACATCAGCCGATTCCTTCGCGAGGTAGGAGACCTCATCGACCTCGGGGTGGACGGCTTCGTGGTAGCGCTCCCCGCACTCATCGAAGCGATCCGGACGGACTACCCGGACGTTCCAATCTCGGTCTCCACCTTCGCCCGGATTCGGACCGTCACCCAAGCCGAATACTTCCTCAAGCTCGGGGCTCGAACGATCATTCTCGAGGAGGCAAACCGAGACTTCCGGCTTATCCGCGGTCTCATTCGGTTGGGGGCCGAGGTGGAAGTCCTCGTCAACCAGAGTTGTCTGCCTTCGTGCCCGTATCGGGGCCATCACCTGAACACGAGCTCTCTCGCCTCGCAGCCCGACGCCCCGTGCCCGGCGTTCGAGTATCCGATCCTCGAATGCGGTCTCGAGTACGTTCGGGACCCGGCCAAGCTCATCTCGGGAATCTTCGTGCGGCCCGAAGACCTCGTCGTATTCGAGGAGGCGGGCGTCACCCGCTTCAAGGTCTCGGGACGGAACCGCTCCACCCCGTGGCTGGTTCGGTCAGCACGAGCCTACGCCCAGCGTTCCTACGACGGTAACCTTGCCGACATCCTGAGCCTGGTACAGGTCAAGGGCCCCGCGGCGGCCCTGCAGCGAATCGGAGCAGGTCCGGACGGGGAAGAGGCCCTCACCCTGGCCCGTGCATTCGGCCCGCTCTCCGAACTCACGATTGACAACCAAGCGTTCCCCCCCGATTTCCTGCGACACATCGCGGCCGTGGATTGCGAACACGCGACCTGCGAAACCTGCGGCTACTGCCGTGGTGTCGCCGCAAAGGTTCTCCGGGTAGCGGGCCGCCCGGTCACGGAGTACGTTCCCCCGGCCGAGCTTCCGCCGGCCATTCGATTGCTACCCCTTCTCGGGCCCAGCCCGGCGTGACTCGGAACGCTTCGCCACCACGGCCGAACGAAGCCCCTCACTCCGAAGTCGGGTAGTACGCTTCCTCTCCGAAGTGAACCTCGTCCAATCCGGCCTTCTGCTCCTCGGGATTCGCTCGCAACGGAGAGAAGTAGTTGATCACCAGCATCATCACGTAGGTTCCGACGAAGGCGAACGTCGCTACCACCGCCACGGCGAACATCTGGAGCAGAGCGAAGTGGACGTTGCCGAAGACGAGTCCGTCCTGACCTGCGGCGTTGACCGCGGCGGAGGCAAAGAGCCCGGTCGCGACCGTTCCCCACATCCCGCCGACCCCGTGGCAGGCAAAGACGTCGAGCGAGTCGTCAAGCTTCGTCCGCGCCCGCCAGCGGACCACGAAGTTGCAACCGACGCCGGCGACGACGCCGATCACCATGGAGAAGGCGGGGCTCACGTACCCGGCGGCGGGGGTCACCGCGGCGAGCCCGCAAACGAATCCCACGCACATCCCGACCGCCGAGGGTTTTCCCTTCCAGATCCAATCCAACATCATCCAACTTACACCCGCGGCGGCGGCCGCGAGGTTCGTGGTGACGAGGGCGTTCACGGCGATGTCGTTCGCGGAGAGCGAGCTGCCCGCGTTGAATCCGAACCAACCGAACCACAGGATCGCCGTACCGAGGATCACGTAGGGAACATTGTTCGGCCGGCTCTCCTTGCCAAAGTCGATCCCGCGGCCGATGACGAGCGCCGCGGCGAGCGCGCTCACACCGGCGGTGGTGTGAACCACCATTCCGCCGGCAAAGTCCTCGACCCCCATCACGTGGAGCCAGCCGCCGTCTCCCCAGACCCAGTGGGCAACCGGGAAATAGATGAACGTCACCCAAGCCAGGATGAAGATGAGCAGGGGCTTGAGCCGAATCCGTCCGGCGAAGGCACCGATGATCAAGGCGGGAGTGATGGCCGCGAACTTCAATTGAAATGCGAAGTACAGCAGGGCTGGGATGGTGGAGGAATACGCCGTGTTCGCCGCCGAGCCAACCCCGTTGAGGCCGAAGTACTGGAAGTTCCCGATGAACCCGTACCCGACGGATGGGCCGAACGCCATGGTGTAGCCCCACAGCGCCCAGGCCAGGCTCACGATCGCGAAGATGGCCATGCACTGGACGATGGTCGAGACGAGATTCTTCCGCCGGACGAGGCCGCCGTAAAAGAACCCCAGTCCCGGGGTCATAATCATGACGAGCGCGGTCGCCGCGATGACCCACGCGATGTCCCCCGAGTTGCACAAGGCACCCGTTGCGGGGACGCAGACCACCACGGCCTAATTCTCCTCGATCAACGGGTTAGAGGTGACCCGCGGACTCGGGGGTTTTGGGATAGCAGGTTATGAAGGTTTTGTGGGATAGGCTGCCGCCAGCGGCGTCCGGGACCAATCTGTCACGCCGCCCGGACAATCTTTCGGCAAATCGAGCAGAGGTGAATGGGGACGTCAATGAGGCCTTTTGGCCCCTCGGGGTCTTGCCGGAGCGGTTCCCGGTCGCTCGGTTGGTTCCCTCGCCAGCTGATCGGCGAACCGGCTATCGTCCACTCGACCGGGAAGGCGTAGCTGACCGCTTCGAGAGATAGCGGAGACTTTCCTCCGGACGCGAACCCGCCTCGAAGCTCCATCAATCCCTGCTCCAGTTGGGCCGTGGTGTGCCGTTCCTGAGCGAGGAGTTCCGGTACAAGCTCGCCGATCGTCCGGGCGTCGTCCGGTTGCGGAGGAGAATCCTTCGCGATCTCCATCAATGTCTCGATCCACGGCATGAGCTTCTTGTATGCACCGGGGTCGCCGAAAACTTGGCGAGCGTTGATCCGGAAGTGCGGGTCTCCGCTCTCCTCGTCCTGAAGTCGCTGAAGGAAGTTGATCCTCCGCGAATGATCTTCGATCTGGCTCCGGGCATTACTGAAGTATGAGAGATATGCCCGAGTCCGGACCTCCTCGTTGAGGTGGTCAAGGTCCACCTGCGTCCGTCGGCAAATGTAACACGAGTCAACCATTTGCGGCTCCTCGGTCGGAAGCAATTGCCGGTGGCACCTTAGCAGTTGAGGTTAGCGCGCTCGACCGACCTTGGAAGCACTCGGCAGGAGGCGGCCCGGGGGAACCAAAGGACGATTCCTGTCTCCAATGCTAAATTGACCCTCCAGACACACTCTGACGGTCGCGCGAGTCAACCTTGGAAAAGCCCTTTCTCCAACACCTTGAGCACGGCCTCCGGCGTGAACGACTCCGCCCCTTCCAAGCGACGACTGCCCGGACCTAGGAGCAGCGGGAACCGCGTTCCCCCGTCCCGGTCAAAGCGACGACGAAGGAGCCAGTGGACGTCCCTCCCCGAGGTCCACGACCGCCAGTTCCACGCCCGTCTCCCGCGCCACGCTTTGCGCTAGCTCGAGAGCAGCCTGCTGGTCTTCGGGGAGCGTCCTTTGTTCCGCGTCGGCCGATGCGGCACCTGACGAGGAACTCTGATAGAGCGTTCGGGCCCCAATGGGGGCTCCCGATCTATCGCGGACGTCCCCCATGAACGGCCCGCCGGTGGAGATATTCCCAATGTCGGGGCGACTTCGCACGTAGATAGTGGCCGACAGGCGAGAGGGTTGCACGATGCTCCTCGGGGGGGATTAGAGGACGCGTCACTTCAATACCCTTCCACGCCGTTGAGGACCTCCGTCCCTTAGACCAATCCTTCATCTCTCGGTTCCCCATCCGGAGGATCCGATGTCCGATGGGAGTTCCAGAACGATCTAGAACGGTGAGCCATCCCGGCACGACGCTCCGGGCGGTGAACTGGGCCGCGGACCTCGAAACCGTGCGCCGGCTCTTCCAAGATTACCGGCAGTGGCTCGCCGACCACCGTGATACCGCTGCTTTCGCCGATCCGGCCATGTCCGCCGGGCTCCGCGCGCTCGACAAGGAGATTTCGGAGCTCCCGGGAGTCTATGGTCTACCCCGCGGAGAGATCATTCTCGCTTTCGAACAAGAATCAGTGGTGGCTTGCGGTGCGCTGAGGGAGCTGGGACCAAAACTCGGGGAGATCAAACGAGTGTACGTCCGGGCCGACCATCGCGGGAAGGAGTTCGGGCCGCGGCTCACCGGCGCTCTTCTGGACCGAGCCCGCGAGCTAGGATACGAGCGGGTACGCGTCGATACACTCCCTACGATGACCGCCGCAATCCAGTTCTATCAGGAGATGGGGTTCCGGCCCATCGCCGCGTACTGGCCTCACCCCGTTCGGGGTGCCCTCTTTTTTGAATTTGCGATGAAGAAACCACCACGTACGACACGACAACGCGGAGCTTCGAAACCGAAGCCGCTCAGGAAGTAATCACCGGTCCCGATATTCTCAATAGATAGGTGCAAGGCGTGTTGCACCCACCGCTGTCTCGATCGCGAGTCCCCCACAGTGAAATGTGGAACGAAAGGTAACTCAACTAGGTCTTGATTCGAGCTAGGAGAGGATTTACTACTACCATTAGATTCCGGCGAGATGCCGGGGTACAAGAAGCCCTGCCGGTTCTGCGGGAAGCTGGTCGACGATACATCGGTCGTTTGCCCATTCTGTGCTCGGGCCCATCCGATGCAACCGGTCTGCCCCTACTGCGTGGCGCCAATCGACCTCGCATGGTCGGTCTGCAACACGTGCGGAAAACCGCTTACGATTCCCTGTCCGAAGTGCGGGAGCCCCGTAGGCCCCGACACCGACGTGTGCGAGAAATGCCACGCGAGGGTCCGCTACCGATGTCCGACCTGCGCGGCCGTGGTGGCCCCCGATTCGAAGAGCTGCGCACGATGCGGAGCGAAGCTCAAAGATTTCTGGAAGTCCCAGGGGCACTGACAGGGAATCGGGCGGACTGGGGGTTTAATATCCCGCACCGAATCCCCGGCTGAGGAGATTTCAATGGCGCTACTGGACCATCCGGCCAACGTTGAGGACCTCAGCGGGGACAAGGGGTTCCAATGGAAATTCCACTGTGACCTCTGCGGGAGCGGCTTCGACACCACATTCATCCCTTCCAAGAGCGCGAACACGACTCGTCGACTTGGCTTCCTCAGTTCCGGGCTCTCGGCAATGGGCAGCGCGGTCAGTGGGAGCGGCGGGGGCAGCGGGATCTACGCGGCCAGTCAGGGCGCCGGCGCAGCCAGCCAATTCAAGGGCATGTCCGCGGCCTGGCACACCGAGCACGACAACGCTTTTCAGCAGGCCGTCAACGAAACGAAAACCCACTTCCAACGCTGCCCTAAGTGCAAGAAATACGTGTGTCCGGACGACTGGAACAACGAAGCCGGTCTCTGCACCACCGACGCGCCGTCCCTGACTGCCGAGACTCAGGCGACCAAGGCGCAGGTCCGGGTCGAGCAGATGCAGGAATCTGTCAAGGGCCAGAAGCTCTACGACGGAGACTCGTCCGACCGCTCCACGCTTTGCCCCACGTGCGGCAAGCCTGCGGGGGCCGGAAAGTTCTGCAACAACTGCGGGGCGCCGCTCGGGTTCAAGGTCTGTCCGAAGTGCCAGCATCAGAACCCACCCACCGTGGGCTTCTGCGGCGAGTGCGGCACGAAGCTCGGCTGACGTCCCCCGTGTGCGAGTACTGCGTCTCCGGCACTTCGTGCGATCACGGAGCCGGGGCGAACCCAGCCTCCGCATGCGCCTGTTCTCTCTCAGGAACGAAGAAGTGTCCCGGATGTGGTTGTGAGTGCGCCACATGGGACTGGGGCCTGGGTTTCGAGGGTCCGGCGACGGTCCGCTCCTTTTTCGGGGTGGGTGACGACGAGAATCCTGGGTTTTCCGAGTATCCCGCTTCGAAGCGCCAGATTTTGACTGCGGCCACCCAAGAACTTCAGGAAGGGGAAGCCAACCCCGCAGACATCGCGTGGTTAGCGCGGTCCCTTCCCGAGGCTACTTATCCGGATCGTGGGGCCGTGCTCGCGGCGCTATGTCCGGTGATCTCCTGGCCGGGTACCGACACTACCGTGGTTGTGGCGCCGCTTTCCATGCACGCGATTGCCGCGGGCACCCGGTTGGTCGTGGGGCGGGATCAACTGGCCCTGCTCGTCGGAAAGAACGGGAAACCCCTGGATGCCTTTGGACCCGGTGAGTACACACTCACGAACGAAAGCGCACCGCGTTCGGCAGCCGAGTCTCGACCCGCGGCGCCTGGGTTCCCGAGAAGTGTGATCACCGCAACACCCTTTTTCGCCGCGACGCGAGAGACCCACACAGCCCTGAGTCGAACGGGTCGGACTCGGTCGGGAGAACCTCTCGCCGTTCGCGGAACCCTAACGTTCTCGATTGTATCCCTCGCCGATTTCCTCCCTCATACGGGATCTCGGGGCCGGAGTTTTTCGGCTAAGGACATGGAAACGGCCGTCGCTGGAATCGTCGGACCGGCACTTGATCAAACGATAGGGGCCCACGATTCCCGCGAGCTCGTCGCTCCGAGTAAGTTCCTGGAGGAATCGATCCGCAAGAGTGCCGGTCAGGCCGGTCTCCGAGTCTCCGCGGTCTCCTTCGACTCGGTAGGAGCAGTCTCCCGGACCGACCAGATGGCCGCCATGCAGAAGGCCCAAATGGAGGCCCTGTCCCACATGCCGCCCGAGGTCCAGGCGCGAGTTAAGGCACAAATGGCGATCGCTATGGAACGACGGGCTCAAGCCTCTCGCGCTACCCCCTCAGGGAGTCTAGCCGTCGGGACCGTTGCCGCCACAGCCCCTGGCCCCGCGCCTCCCGCCGGTTCTCAGGTCTGTCCGTCGTGTCAGGCGCCGAATCCCCCCACTGTTCGGTTTTGCGGAAATTGCGGAAAGCCCCTCAGCACCAAGAGGACGTGCCCTCGGTGCAGCTCCGAGGTACCCGCTGGGGTGAAATTTTGCGGAAACTGCGGCGGACCTGTCGCGTAGGCCTCTAGGTCGGCGGCACCCAGGCAGCGGAACCGGTGGACCGGCTCGTCGTGGGTGATGTTCACGATGAACTCACTTGGCTCGGGACTTTTGGCGGGGGAATTGACAATACTGCCCGAAACCTGCCCGACTTTGGAAACCGATGGTGGACGGCGTTTCGTTACCAGGTTCCGCGCCGTCGGAATTCGATGCCCGTTCAGAAGCGACGTTGCACAGCGCCGAGGTCCTTCTCCCGTACCGTAGAACATTGCTCTTCGCCTCAGTCGCAATGATTGGAGTCGGCGGCGCATTCCTTGCCTTCGAGCTTTACCGTATTTCGACTTCTGGATTTCCGAGCTCTAATCAAGTGCTATCGGCAGTACCTCCGCTCGGCGCGTGCGTGGCTCTCGTCGCGGTGGGAATCTATCTCCTGAGTGAATGTCCGGGACTGAAGCGCCCGCTGCCTACGACCTACCTCATCGACCCGGAGGGGTTCACTGCGAGTTGGGACAACGGAACCAAGGTCCGAGTGTTTTGGCAGGACCCGACGTTGCGCCTATTCATGCGCGACATGAGGGACCAGCTGGGCGTCAAAGGATGTCCTACTCTGATCTCGAAGGCCGGTCGTGTTGTTCCCTTTGCCGTCCCTTACGAATTCTATGACCGAGTCCTTTCCGAGGCGACAAGACGGAGGCTAGTTACGAAAGCCAGGTACTTCCGGGGCAGCGCCGGGCTGATGGTCCATACGGCGACCATTCGGGGAACGAAACCGAGCTGAAAGCCGTGATAGAACGAGCCATCCCCCGAATGACTGCAGACCCAGCCCCAGCCGCCTAAGCCGGACCTTCCCCCGGTTCGGATTCTGCCTCGAATGGCTTATCGTTGCTAGAAATCTGCGCAGGGGCATGAGCGCGTCGGAGAGCGAGTCCGTTTCTCGTTCGCTTCTCTCCGTCACGGTCCGTAGGGCCTGGGTCACCGGCCGCTTCTTCTTGGTCTACGGGACCGCCATCAGCCTGTTGCTCGGTGTTCTCCTAGCGCATTTCTCGGGGTCCGCGTTCGCGAGCTCGTACCCCCTTTTTGTCCCAATCTTCGGGGTCGTTGGGTCGATGGGAGGGCTCACTGTTTTCACGAGCGACCGGACCAAAGGGGTGCTCGAGTACCTGATCGCCTACGGGTACTCGCCCCGCCAACTGTTTGCGAACGTGCTGTTGACGACATTGGCCCTCGTAAGCATCGTCGTGGGTATCGGTGTCTCCGTGAGCTTGGGGGTGTACTTCGCGGAGGGGCGCTCCGTCACCAGCACGCTGGCCATCAGCATGGGGGTCTATGCGGTTCCCATGGCTTTCGGGTGCGCCGCGTTCGCGTCCACGGTCGGGGTCTACTGGACCGCGCTCTCCACTCCTCGGCAAGGAATCAACAGCCCGATCGGAATCATTCCCTTCATCGGGATTCTCCCGGCCCTGGTAACGCTCTTCGTAGTGGTTGCCGTCACCCTCTCCGGCCCTCTCTCTACCTCGACACTCCTCCTGATTCTCGCGTCCGGGATGGGCCTTGTCGCGATCTTCGTAATCATTTTGCTCGTGAGCATGGGTCGGCTCCTTCGGCGCGAGCGGTTCCTCTCGCAGGCGTAGGAGGTGCGGTCGATCGTCCAGGGGGTCCGCTACGAACGTGCTGGATTCGACCGTTTCGGCCGATAATGGCGCTGGAATCGACTGTCGGTCGGTCTCCGCGGGGTACTTCGGCTCGAGAGTTCTGCACCAGATCTCGTTTCGAATCACGGAACCATCGATCTACGTTGTTCTAGGGCCGAATGGCGCAGGAAAGACCACGCTATTTCGAACTTTGGCGGGAATCCTACGGCCCTACGAAGGTGAAGTCTACATCGGCGGAGAACCGGTCGATCGCCAGTCGTCCCGCGACCGGTTGCACTACCTCACTCACATGGACGGGCTGCCGGATGGCCTCTCGGTGCGCGAGGCCCTCGAGTTCTTCGCGCGAGCCGAGGGCGCCCAGTCCCGCGATGTAGACCGCGTGCTCGACCAGCTCGAGATACGCGATTTGAGTACGAAGTTCCCCTCTCAATTAAGCGCCGGACAGCGCAAGCGAGTCTCGATCGGTCGAGTGTTCCTGCGAGAGCGGTCGATATATCTCCTTGACGAGCCGACCGCCAGTCTGGACCCTAAGGTGGCGCGCGAGACACGGGAACTCATCCTGAAACTGAGTCGTGAAAAAATCGTGCTCTACTCTTCGCACAACCTCTTCGAGGCGCGCGAGATCGGCCGCTATGTTCTCGTGCTGAAGTCGGGCCAGATCTCCCGCTTCGATCGTATCGAGAACGTTCGGGGTTCGCGTTACGTACTCGGTATACGGGTGCTCGAACCTTCCCCCGCCCTCGCAGCCTACGACCACGAAGGGGAGTACTACCTCCGGGAGCTCTCGGGCCCCGAGGAAGTGCCCGC
>CAVSTD010000001.1:0-349645 GCA_963730815.1 uncultured Thermoplasmata archaeon | reverse complement strand
GGCTCTTCGCCGAGGGGAGCGCCGCGCGGCGGCGCTTCCTCGACCGACTGGTCTTCGGCTTCGATCCCGCCCATGCGGCGCGGGTCGGCGCCTATGAGCAGGCGATGCGCGAGCGCGCGCGGCTGCTGCGCGACGGGCCGGCCGACCCGGCCTGGCTCGGCGCGCTCGAGGAACGCATGGCCGAGCACGGCATCGCCGTGGCGGCGGCGCGGCGCGAGGTGACGGCGCGGCTCGATACGGTGTGCCGTGCCGCGCGCGGACCCTTTCCCGGCGCGCTGCTGGCGCTCACCGGCGAGATCGAGCACTGGCTCGACAGCCTGCCGGCGCTGGCCGCCGAGGAGGAGCTGAAGCGGCGGCTCGTCGCGTCGCGACGCCTCGACGGCGAGAGCGGCACGACGCTGATCGGGCCGCATCGCGGCGATCTCGCGGTGCGCCATGCCGGCACCGGCATGGCGGCGGCGGAATGCTCGACCGGCGAGCAGAAGGCGCTGCTCATCGCCGTATTGCTGGCGCAGGCGCGGCTCCAGGCGGAGCAGCGCGGCACGGCGCCGGTGATGCTGCTGGACGAGGTGACGGCGCATCTCGATGCCACGCGGCGGGCGGCGCTGTTCGCCGAGATCGTCGGGCTCGGCGTCCAGGCCTGGCTTACCGGCACCGAGCCCGGGCTTTTCGCCGAGCTCGAGCGCCAGGGACAGTTTTTCGGAGTGGCCGACGGTACGATCGCGCGCCGCTGAACGATAAGGAGCGATATGAGCGACCACGGATCTCCACCGGCGGCGCCGGAGCATGAGGACGAGTACAACGCGCAGTCGATCCAGGTGCTGCGCGGCCTCGACGCCGTGCGCAAACGCCCGGGCATGTATATCGGCGACACCGATGACGGCTCGGGCCTCCATCACATGGTCTACGAAGTCGTCGACAACTCGATCGACGAGGCGCTCGCCGGGCATTGCGACACGGTGAGCGTGATCCTGAACGCCGACGGCTCCTGCACGGTCGCCGACAATGGCCGCGGCATCCCCGTCGACATCCATGCCGAGGAGGGCGTGTCGGCGGCCGAGGTCATCATGACCCAGCTCCATGCCGGCGGTAAGTTCAACCAGAACTCCTACAAGGTGTCGGGCGGGCTGCACGGCGTCGGCGTCTCGGTGGTGAACGCGCTCTCGGAGCGCCTGGAGCTGCACATCTGGCGCGGCGGCAAAGAGTATTCCATGCGCTTCCTCGACGGCGACCCCGAGGCGCCGCTGGCGGTGGCCGGCGATGCGCCGCGGCTGCCCGGCGACGGCAAGGCCGGGCACAAGACCGGCACCGAGATCACCTTCTGGCCGAGCCATCGCACCTTCACCAAGACCGAGTTCGACTTCCAGACGCTGGAGCACCGGCTGCGCGAGCTCGCCTTCCTCAATTCCGGCGTGACGCTCACCCTCACCGATGCGCGCGGCGTCGAGCCGAAGCAGGTGCGGATGCATTACGAGGGCGGGCTCGAGGCCTTCGTCAAATATCTCGACCGCTCCAAGCAGGCGCTGCACGCGGCGCCGATCGGCATCTCGGCCGAGCGCGACGGCATGACGGTCGAAGTGGCGATGGAGTGGACCGACAGCTATCACGAGACGATGCTGTGCTTCACCAACAACATCCCGCAGCGCGACGGCGGCACGCATCTGGCGGGGTTCCGCGCGGCGCTGACGCGCACGGTCAACAACTACGCCAACCAGACCGGCATCGCCAAGAAGGAGAAGGTGCCGCTCACCGGCGAGGATATGCGCGAGGGCCTGAGCTCGATCCTGTCGATCAAGGTGCCCGATCCCAAATTCTCCTCGCAGACCAAGGACAAGCTGGTCTCCTCCGAGGTCCGGCCGGTGGTCGAGGGCGTGGTCGCCGACAAGCTGCAGCAATGGTTCGAGGAGCATCCGGCCGACGCCAAGCGCGTCGTCGCCAAGGTGGTGGAAGCCGCCGCGGCGCGCGAGGCGGCGCGCAAGGCGCGCGACCTGACGCGGCGCAAGGGCGCGCTCGACATCGCGAACCTGCCGGGCAAGCTCGCCGATTGCGAGGAGAGCGATCCCGCCAAGTCCGAGCTCTTCATCGTCGAGGGCGACAGCGCCGGCGGCTCGGCCAAGCAAGGCCGCAACCGGCGCAACCAGGCGATCCTGCCGCTCAAGGGCAAGATCCTCAACGTCGAGCGCGCGCGCTTCGACAAGATGCTGAGCTCGGCCGAGATCGGCACGCTGATCGCCGCCCTCGGCACCGGCATCGGGCCCGAGGAGTTCGACGCCGAGAAGGCGCGCTATCACCGCATCATCATCATGACCGACGCCGACGTCGACGGCAGCCATATCCGCACGCTGCTCCTGACCTTCTTCTTCCGCCAGATGCGGGAGCTCATCGACAGGGGCTATCTCTATATCGCGCAGCCGCCGCTCTATCAGGTGAAGCGCGGCTCGGGCAAGGCGGTCTATCTCAAGAACGACGCCGCGCTCGAGGAGTATTGCATCGCCGCGGGGCTCAGGGACGCGGTGTTCCATCAGCATGACGGCGTGCAGCGCGGCGCCAACGATCTGCACAGCCTGGTCGAGCAGGCGCGGCTGATGCGCACCCTGCTGCAGCCGCTGCAGCGCAAAGTCGGCTCGCGCGACGTGGTGGAGCAGGCGGCGATCGCCGGATTGCTCAACCCGGCGCTGCTCGACGACCAGGCGGCGGCGCGCCAGGCGATCGGCTATCTCGCGACGCGGCTCGACCAGCTGGCATCCGAGGCAGAGCGCGGCTGGACCGGCGAGGTGGTGGCGAAGGAAGGCTTCGTGCTGACGCGCACGCGCCATGGCGTGACCGAGCGCCGCGTGCTCGACCTGGCGCTGCTGCGCAGCGCCGAGGCGCGCCGGCTCGACGAGCGCACCGGCGAACTGCAGGAGGTCTATTCCAAGCCCGGCAAGCTGGTCGCCCGCGACAAGGAGACCGTGATCACCGGCCCCTCCGGCCTGGTCGAGGCGGTGCTGGAGCTCGGCCCCAAGCGGGGCGACATCGCACGCTACAAGGGGCTGGGCGAGATGAACCCGGAACAGCTCTGGGAGACGACGCTCAACCCCGATGTGCGCACGCTCCTCCAGGTCAAGGTGCCGCATGCCGACCTCGCCGAGGCGACCTTCTCGATCCTGATGGGCGATGTGGTGGAGCCCCGGCGCGACTTCATCCAGGCGAACGCGCTGGAAGTGGCGAATCTCGACGTGTGACGGCGGAACGCGTTTACCTAATCTACCGGATAAGCCCGGCCTCACGATAATATTTCAGTGCGCCTGGATGGATAGCCATGACCGCCTCGCTTGGCACCATGTCCTTGAGGTCCAAGGTCGAGAGAGCCGGGTGCAAGCGTCGGAAATCGGCGAAATTCTCGAACACCGCCTTGACGATGCCATAAGCCAGCGCATCCGGCTGATCGCTCGAAGTGACGAGCTCGGCTCTCGAGCCGATGGTCCTGACATCCTTGGGGTTGCCGGGGTATAGGCCGCCGGGGATGACCGAGACGACGTAATAGGGATGCGTCGCGAGCAGCCGATCGATCGGCGGACCGGCGACGCGCACCAGCCTCGCCCGGCAGCCCGTCGTCGCCTCCTGGGTTAAGCCATTAGGATGACCCGCCTCGAAAATAATTACGTCGACCGTGTTGCCGCACAGCGCCTGGTTCTGTTGGGCGGGCTCGAGCTCCGGCGTGTGATCGAGATCCGACAACGTCCAGCCATAAGCCGCCAGGACGATATCGCGGGTGAAGGTGTAGCCGGCGCCGCTCTTGCCGATGCCGACGCGCATGCCGCGCAAATCCCGGAAATCGCGGATGCCGGCGTCAGCGCGAGCAACGACCGTAAATGCCTCCGGGTAAAGTGCGATCAAGAGGCGCAACTTCGGGTCAGGGCCGGCGGCGGCGAACGGTCCCTCGCCATGAAACGCGGCATAGGCGACGTCGGCCTGCGACAGACCGAAGGTCGCGCTGCCACTCTCGACCCGCCGGATATTCGCCACCGAGCCTTCCGAGCTCACGGCGACGCAAGGCACTGCCTGATGCTCGTCCGCCAGGTTATACATGCGGCAGATCGCGTTGCCGACGGGATGATAGATGCCACCGGGGGTCCCGGTGGCGAGAGTGACCGGAGTGGGAGCGAGGGCAACGGATACCGCCACACACCCGGCGACGGTGCTCGCCATGATCGCCGCGGCCAGGGTCAGCGGTGGTCTGAACGACATGATCGAGTGCTCCTTGCCCGCCGACTTTGCGGACTTCAGGCGTCAAGCAGATACTGAATCTTCGAGCCGTCACGCTCGAACTCGCCGCGCACCCAAAGGCTTTCCTTGTCATACCAGATGCTGCCGGCGAGGTAGGGCGTAATGAACGCGTAGCGCGTGGCGGAAATCTGGCGGCCGGTGATCACGATCTGCTCGTCGGCAAGCTTGCGGGCGCTGACGCCGATGACGCCGCCATGATAGGCGTCGACCACCGTCGCCTGCTCCAGCACAGCGGGGGTCCACAGGCTGTTCGACGTCAAGGTCGCGGCGGAGGCAATAAAGGGACCGCCGATGCTCACCACGCGGAATCCCTGCGGCGTCGCGGCACCCTCGACGTGGAGGGTCTGACCATGCTCCAGCGTCTCGCTGCTCAGCGACATCAGTCGCCCGGCGCGCCAGGTCTCTTCGGAGCGGTGGCTGAACGCAAACACGGTGAAGAAGGCAACCTTGACCAAAAGATGGATCTCGGTACTGACCCGCGTCTCTCCGGTCGCCGATGAATAAAGGACAGTGTGGGCGCCGATCTTGTCGCCCTTGTAGATCACCGAGAACCGCCGATTTGCCGTTGCGGCCGGCAAGACGATTGCCGTTGCGGCATGAGCGAGACGAGGAAAGGCATAGCCGGCGGCCCCGGCGCATCCCGCCATCAGCAGGGCGCGCCGCGGAAAAGACGTTCTCTCTTCACCGGGGCAAAATGGCGGCACGCGGAAACCTCGACCTTCGCTGAGACCGGAAGCCAGGGCCACAAATACCACGGCGGGAGCGGCCCTCCTTGACATGAATCAATCGGTCGCCGCAGCGATCTTGATCCCCACCAAGCGAGGCGCTCGGCCGAGCCCCAGCGGTCGAACTGAGCCGCTGCAATCACAGCATCCGGCGGCGGAAGAAGGCGTGGTGGATCGCCAAGAGAACGATGGCACCAATGACGGCGACGCCGATGCTATAAGCGCTGCCGATGTCGAAACCAGTCACATCAGTGTCGCCGAAAAAGTTGAATAGCCAACCGCCCACGAGCGCGCCAACGATCCGGAATCGATGGTCATCACGCCAACGCGAAGCCGAAAAGTCGAGCCGCTCGCTGGTCGAAGGTCAGCGTGCGCGAACAGCCCGCCTTGGCGCCGAGCGCTCCGATAAGGGCATCGGCGAACGTACCCAGCCCCGCCTTGAGCGCGATCATGGCGGTGAATACCTCCTGCTCGCTTTCGACAACGAGAACATCGGCCTGAAGCATGCGCTCGACAGCAGCGGCGATGTCCGCGTCCGAAAAGCCGTACGCGCGCTCGAGAACCCAAACCGTCTCCGCCACGGCCACGACGCTGATGAATCCCTGATCGCGCGCGGTGAGCCGCCGCTCGATCAGCTCTGTGGCTTTTGCCGATTGAATCGGGTCGTCCTGCGTGAGGTAGCGGACGAGGACGTTGGTATCGAGTCCGATCATCGCCGGCGGCGGCGCGTCCTCCCCTCACTGGCACCCGTGACAACGGCCTCGTCCATCTCCTCGACCGTCACGGTCCGTCGCTTGGACTTGAGCATGCCGCGCAATGCCGAAGCGGGCAGCTTCGGCAGCAGAACCACGCTGCCGTCAGGATGCACGAAGAATTTGACCCTGTCGCCCGGCTTCAACCGGAGATGCTCGCGGATGGCTTTCGGGATCGTCGCCTGGCCCTTGACGGTAATCGCGGACTCCATGCCGCCTCCATTACATTTGGTGGAATGTAATACCCGGATGCGTTGGCGTCAAGCCGGGCCATCGGATGCCCAATGCGGCGGAGAGGGGCACGTATAATCTCGGTTGAACAGCAGCAGGCCTAACAGATGCGCGGGAGCTGCTCGCCGTTGAGCATGTCGATGGCGCGGGCGACGCCGAGGACGCCGCGGCAGGAGACCTGGCCGGCGGGCCCTGCCGCGACCCGGCCGATGATGGCGGCGCCCTCGCTCACCGCGTGACGGCGCAGGGTGGCGACCGCGCGCGCCGCGTCGCCGGGTGCCACGATGGCGATGAAGCGGCCCTCATTGGCCACATGCAGCGGGTCGAGGCCGAGGAGCTCGCAGGCGGCGGCCACTTCCGGCCGGACCGGGATCGCCTGCTCCTCCAGAGCGATGGCGAGAGCGGCGGTCTCCGCGATCTCCACCGTCGCGCTCGCCAGGCCGCCGCGGGTGAGATCGCGCAGGCAATGAACCGCGATGCCGGCGTCGAGCAGCGCCAGCACCGGCGCTGCGACGGCGGCGCAATCGCTGCCGATCGCGCGTCTCGAAGCCCAATCCTTCGCGCGCCGCCATGATGGCGATGCCGTGCCGACCGATATCGCCGCTGAGGATGATGGCATCGCCGGCCCGCACCTGGGCCGGCCCGATCGGCGCGGTCGCCACGATCCTGCCGATGCCGGCGGTGTTGACGAACACGCCATCGGCCTTGCCGCGATCGACGACCTTGGTGTCGCCGGTGACGAGGCGGATTCCGGCCGCCCGCGCCGCTGCCGCCATCGATGCGACGATCCGGCGGAGCGTCTCGACGGGCAGCCCTTCCTCGAGGATGAAGCCGACGCTGAGATAGAGCGGCAGCGCACCGCACATGGCGAGATCGTTGACGGTGCCGTTCACCGCCAAGCTGCCGATATCGCCGCCGGCGAAGAACAGCGGCGCGACGACATAGGAATCCGTGGTGAAGGCGATCGGACCGGCGATGTCGAGAACCGCGCCGTCATGCCGGCGATCGAGCTCGCTGTCGCCGAAGGCCGGCAGGATGATCGCTCTCCAGCAGGCGGGCCATGGCGCGGCCGCCGCCGCCATGGGCGAGCTGGATTTGTCGCCATCGCCGGCAGGCGCGGGACAGCTTGGCGAGAAAGCCGCAATCCCGGTCATCACACCGCTTCCCTCCGGCCGGCCACGCGCCGCGATAGCGGTAATAGGCGGCGCAGGCGCCTTCCGTCGACACCATGGTGACGCCGAGCGGGTGCTCCGGCGTGCAGCGCTGTGCCGAAAGCCGGGCAATCGAGCGGCTTCCGCTCGCCGCGCAGCACCTGGCCGCTGATGCACTCGCGCTCGATGCTCGGCGCCGGCGTCGCACCGGGCCGAAGCGCCGCTCGGCATCGAACGCGGCATAGGCGCGGCGACAAGCCCAGCCCGCTTTCGGCGATATCGCCGATCCCGCGCCAATGTCGCGGTCGACACCGTGAAGACCTCGCGCATGAGTCGCTGCGCCGTGCGGTTGCCGTCCCGGCGCACCGACGCGGCAGTACTGGTTCTCGACCTCGGCCCGGCCCTCCTCGAGCTGGCGCAGGCACAGTCAGCACGCCCTCGAGGATGTCGACGGGCTCGAAGCCGGTCACGACGATCGGGCACCCGATAGCGCGCGGCGATCGGCTCGTACTCGCGCGTGCCCATCACCGTGCAGACATGCCCGGCCGCCGAGGAACCCCTGCACCAGATTGTCGGGCGCGTCGAGGATCGCGCGCATCGCCGGCGGCACCAGCACGTGCGAGACCAGCAGGGAGAAGTTGGCGATGCCCTCGCGCTTGCGCGCGCAGGCCGCCATGGCGTTGGCCGGCGCCGTCGTCTCGAAGCCCACGGCGAAGAAGACGACCTCGCGTGCGCGGGCTCGGCGCGCGCGATGCGCCAGCGCGTCGAGCGGCGAATAGACGATGCGCACGTCGCCGCCGCGGGACTTGGCCGTGAGGAGGTCGCCGTCGGTGCCGGGAACGCGCAGCATGTCGCCGAAGGAGCAGAGGATCGCGTCCGGGGCGGCCGGCGATCTCGATCGCCTTGTCGATCAGTCGACCGGGGTCACGCAGACCGGGCAGCCCGGCCCGTGCACCAGCGTGACACCGAGGCGGCAGCAGCTGCATCGACGCCGTAGCGCACGATGGCGTGGGTCTGTCCGCCGCAGACCTCCATCAGCGTCCACGGGCGCGTGACGGTGCGGGCGATGGCGTCCGGCGAATTGCCGCGCCGCGGCGGCGTCGCGATACTCGTCGAGGAATTTCATGGCGCGGCCTCGCTGCCCGAGCGCGAGCTCGCCGAGCGCGCGCAAGCTGCTCGAACACGCGTCCGGCCTCGGCCTCGTCGATCACCGCCGATGCGCGAATCCGACATGGACCAGCACGTAGTCGCCGATCCCGGCTTCGGGCGTACAGGCGAGGTTGATCTCCTTGACGATGCCGCCGAAATCGACGCGGCCGGTGCGCAGGAGGGGATCGCCGTCGGTCATGCTGAGAACGCGGCCGGGAATGGCTAGGCACATGGCACGTCTCCCCGCTGGCCTTCCCACGCCGCCCAGACCGCCTGGCCCAGCGCGATGCCGCCATCATTGGGCGGGATGCGCCGATGCCAGATCGGCGCGAAACCGGCCGCGCGCAGCGCGGCGATCGAGGCTTCGGTCAGGCGGGCATTCTGGAAGCAGCCGCCGCTGAGTGCGACGCGCGCCATGCCAACGCGGCGGGCGACATCGACGATGGCAGCGGCGAGGCCGGCATGGAGTGCCGCCGACACCGCGCCCGGCCCGGCACAAGCGCCGAGATCGGCGAGCGCGGCATCGAGCGCCGGCTGCCAATCGACCGTCAACGGCGATCCCTCCGCCCCGCCGGTCACGGGAAATGCGTAAGACCGCGCAGCAGCGCAGCCCTCGGCCGCCCATTCCAGCTCGGCCGCCGCGCGCCCTTCGTAGCTCGCCTGCTGCCGCAAGCCGCAGAGCGCGGAAAAGCCGTCGAAGAGGCGCCCCATGCTGGAGCAGAGCGGGGCATTGACCGCGCGGACGAGCATGGTGCCGAGGACGCCGCGTTCCAGCGCCGTGAAGGCGGCGAGCGGCGGCAGATCGGTCATGGCAAAGGCCGCCGCGCCATAGGCTTCATAAAGCATCCCCAGCGCGGCGCGTCTTGGTTCGCGCGCCGCCGCCTCGCCGCCCGCGAGACGAAACCGCCGCAGATGGGCGACGCGGCGCCAGCCCGTCCCGGTCACCGTCAGGAATTCCCCGCCCCAGATCGTCCCGTCGGCGCCAAATCCGGCGCCGTCCCAAACGACGCCAAGCACGGGCGGCGCGATGGCGTTCTCCGCCATGCAGGCAACCAGATGCGCCAGGTGGTGCTGCACCGCCACAGCGGGCAGGCCGAGCGCGGCGCCCGCACGCGCCGACGCATAGTCCGGGTGCCGGTCGCGGGCCATCCGATCGATCGCCACCCTGTTGAGCCGGACGATATCGCCGGCCGCGCGGGCGTGGGCCTGGCGAGCCGCCACGGTGTCGAGATCGCCGACATGGGGGCCGAGGATGACGCTGTTCTCACGCGTGAGCGCGACGGTGGTCTTGAGATGGCCGCCCACCGCCAGGATGCCGGCGCGAACGCCGCGGACGGGGAGGGTGGTCGGCGCATAGCCGCGCGCGCGGCGCAGGACCAGCTCGCGGCCGGCGACGAGCCGCACCACGCTATCGTCAACCGGCCGCAGGATCGGCCGGTCATGCAGCAGGAACCGGTCGGCGATGCCACCCAGCCGGGCCAGCGCCTCGGCCGTGTCGACGGCAATCGGCTCGTCGCTGACATTGCCGCTGGTCGCCACCACCGGAAAACCGAGCGCCGCCAGCAGCAGGTGATGCAAGGGCGAAGACGGCAGCATCGCGCCGAGCCAGGGATTGCCGGGCGCCACGCCCGCTGCCACGGCAGCGCCGGCGCGGCGCAACAGCACGATCGGCCGCGCCGGGCCGGTGAGCAGCGCCTCCTCGGCCGACGACAGGCGGCAGCCGGCGCGCAGGGCCGCAAGCGACGGGAACATCACCGCGAAGGGCTTTTCCGCGCGCCGCTTGCGCCGGCGCAGCTCCGCCACCGCGGCGTCGTTCAGCGCATCGGCGACCAGGTGGAAGCCGCCGACGCCTTTGACCGCGACGATAGAGCCCGCGCGCAACGCGGCAGCGGCCGTCTCCAGCGCCGCGTCGTCGCGCAAAGCGACGGAGCCATCGCCGTTCAGCAGCGACAGGCGCGGCCCGCACACCGTGCAGGCGCTGGTCTCTGCGTGAAAGCGGCGCTCGGCGGGGTCGTCATATTCCGCCTGGCAGGCCGCGCACAGGGGAAATTGCCGCATCACGGTGCGGGCGCGATCATAGGGGCCGTCCTCGATGATCGTGTAACGCGGACCGCACTGGCTGCAGCTGATGAAGGGGTAGCGGTAGCGGCGGTTCGCGGGGTCGAAGAGCTCGGCCAGACACGCCGCGCAGGGCGCGATATCGGGCAGAATCTGCGCCGACGCGTCACCCGCGACGTCGCTCGGCCGGATGGCGAAGCCGCGTTCGTCGCAGGGCGTCATCGCTTCGACCGCGATCGCCGTAACGAGCGCGTTTGGCGGCGCCGCCCGGCGCAGCGAGCGCAGCAGCGCGGCGACGCGGTCGCTCCCGCCCTCGATTTCGAGCGCGACGCCCTCGGCCGTGTTGTTGACCCATCCCGAGAGGCCCAGCGCTTTCGCCTGGCCGTAGACGAAGGGGCGAAATCCCACACCCTGCACGGCGCCTTGGACGAGAACGCGCCGGCGGATGCGCCGTGCCGTCTCGATGTCGGCGGGAGGGCTCATGGCAGGGATCGCGCTCATATCTCGAGCTCGAGACTGACGAGGCGGACATCGGCGGCATGGGCATCGGCGATATCCTCCGATACCGTGACGTCCACCAGCGCGCCCTCGGCCAGGGTTCCCACCGCGGCATCGCTGAAATGCTCGCGGAAATGCGCCGCCGAGAGATGGCTCAAGGCGCCGAGCCACACCGAGACGCTGAGGATGCGCCGCGCCTGCTGCGCCTTGGCGGCCGCGGCGATCTCACGCATCAGATCCGTCATCAGCGCGGCTTCATGCATCGCCGGCATCTCCGCGGGTGGATTGGCTGATTTCCTCGCGCACGCGGTCGGCGACGAGGCGCGCCGCTGCCGCCACCGCCGGCGTCATGGCATCGCCGATCGCGAAGGAGGCGCCTTCGATCGCATAGACGATGCAGCGCCGCGGCAGCTGGCCCAGGACGCGCGCGAGCTCGACCGCGTCGGCGAGACCGAAGCCGTGGGTCGATGCCGCGAAGCCGGCCGAGGCGAGCGGCACGGTGCTGACATCGAACCGCCGCACCGTGCCGGGGGACGCGGCGGAAGCGCTGGCATCGACCAGGATCGCCGAGCGCGCCCCGTCGAGACAGGCGAGCAGGCCGGTCGCCTCCCCCTCCTGATCGAGCACGTCGACATCATCGGGCAGCGTGCCGCGCAGCAAGCGCGCAACCACCCGGCCGGCGGCATCGTCGCCGCGGTCGGGATTGCCGATGCCGATCACCAGGAACCGCCGCGCGGGAGGGTTCACGGCGTCATCCCCGATCCATGTCCAGGCGCAGGAAATGCACCGAGCAGGAGATGCAGGGATCGTAGTTGCGAATGGTCTGCTCGCAGCGGTGACGGAGCTCGTCATCCGGCAGGGCGAGCCAATCGACGATGAATTCCTTGAGATCCTCCTCGATGCTGGGCTGGTTCTGCGAGGTCGGCGGGACGATGCGGGCCTCGGCGATCGTGCCGTCGGCCTCCAGCCGGTAGCGGTGATAGATCAGGCCGCGCGGCGCCTCGGTCGCCGCCGTGCCGACGGCCGCCCGCGGCTCGACGATCACCGACGGCCGATCCGGCTCGCGATACGCCTCGATGATGCGCAGCGCCTCGTCGCAGGCATAGACCACTTCGATCGCCGCGCACGAGGATGCTGCGGTAGGGATTGGTGCAGACCGGGCCGAGGCCGACCGCGCGCGCCGTCTCTTGCGCCAGCGGCGAGCAGGCGATCGAAATTCAGGCTGTAGCGCGCCAGCGGCCCCACCAGATAGGAGCCGCCGCCGCGGCGCTGCGACTGCAGCGCGGTCGAGCGCTCGACATGGATCTCCTCGAAATGATCGTCGTACTGCGCGGCGTCGATGTCGAGGCCGCGGCTGGAGACGATACGGCCTTCGTTGAACGGGTATTCGCCGGGATGGCGCAGCGCCACGAACTCGTAATCGCGGCCGCGCTCGGGAAAATCGAACCCTGCCGCCCAGCGCACGGTTTCGAGCGCGGCATCGCGGGCCCATTTCAGCTTCTCGGCCAAAGGGGCGAGGTCTGGCGCGGCGCGGCACCTTGTAGAATCCCCCGACCCGCACATTGATCGGGTGGATCTCGCGCCCGCCCAGCAGCGCCATGATCTCATTGCCGACCTTCTTGAGCTGCAAGCCGCGGCGCACCGCGTCGCCATGATCGCGCGCGAGATCGACGGCGCCCTGATAGCCGAGGAAATCCGGCGCATGCAGCATATAGATGTGGAGCACGTGGCTCTCGATCCATTCGCCGCAATAGAGCAGGCGCCGCAGGTCGCGCAGCGGGCCGTCCACGCTGACGCCGAAGGCGTTCTCCATGGCGTGGACCGCGCTCATCTGGTAGGCGACGGGGCAAATGCCGCAGATGCGGGCGGTGATGTCCGGCGCCTCGGAGAAGGCGCGGCCGCGCAGGAACGCCTCGAAGAAGCGCGGCGGCTCGAAGATGATGAGCTCGGCGCTGCGCACCTTGCCGTCACGCACGACGACCTTGAACGCTCCTTCGCCCTCGACGCGCGCGAGATAATCGACCTTGATCGTCTTAACCGTCATGGCGGTCGCCTTCGTCGCGGAAGGCCGGCGCGTTGGCGTTGAAGCTGCGCCAGACGCGCTGGAGCGTGCGCTCGTCCATGCCCAGCGCGCGCAGATGGCCGCTCATGGCAGCGGCGTTGGGCGATTCCATGGGGCCGAAGCAGCCATAGCAGCCCCGGTCATAGGCCGGGCAGAGCGCGCCGCAGCCGGCATGGGTGACCGGCCCCAGGCAGGGGGTGCCATGCGCCACGGTCACGCAGACATTGCCGCGGAGCTTGCATTCGATGCAGACGCTGTGCGGTGGGGTCGCCGGCTTGCGCCCGGCGAGGAAGGCCGAGATCGTCTCGACGAGCTGATGCTTGCTGATGGGGCAGCCGCGCAGCTCGAAATCGACCGGCACATGGTCGGCAATGCCGGTCGAGGTCGCGAGCGTCTTGATGAAGGCGGGATGCGCATAGACCACGGCAATGAACTCTTTGACATCGGCGAAATTGCGCAAGGCCTGGATGCCGCCCGATGTGGCGCAGGCGCCGATAGTGATCAGCGTCTTCGAGCGCCGCCGCACATCCTTGATGCGCTCGACATCATGCGGCGTGGTGACCGAGCCCTCCACCAGCGACAGGTCGTACCGCCCGGTGACGTCGCCGCGAATTGCCTCGGGGAAGTAGGCGAGATCGACCGCCCCGGCCACCGCCAGCAACTCATCCTCGCAATCCAGCAAGGTGAGCTGGCACCCGTCGCAGGACGAGAATTTCCACACGGCCACGCGCGGCTTGCGCACCGGACCCGCCATGTCAGATCTCCTTCATTGCCAGGATCGGACGCAGCCTTCCATAGGTGAAGACCGGCCCGTCGCGGCACACGAAGACCGGACCGAACTGGCAATGGCCGCAAAAGCCCACCGCGCATTTCATGTTGCGTTCCATCGAGAGATAGATCGTCTCTTCGGCCATGCCGGCGGCGCGCAGCGCCGCGGCGCCGAACCGCATCATCACCTCCGGCCCGCAGATCATCGCGATCGCGCTGGCGGGATCGAAATCCGCCCGCCGCACCAGCGTGGTGACGACGCCGACATGCCCGTGCCAATCGCTGCCGGCATGGTCGACGGTCACCTCGACCGTGGCATCGAGACGCCGGCGCCAGGATTCGATCTGCCGATGGTAGAGGATGTCGCCGGGACTGCGCGTGCCATAGAGCAGCACCACTTTGCCGAAACGGTCGCGCTCGGCGAGCAGGCGATAGATCACGGGCCGCAGCGGCGCGAGGCCGAGGCCGCCCGCGAGGACGATGACATCCTGCCCCGCCGCCGCTGCCATGGGCCAGCCGAGGCCGAAGGGGCCGCGCAGGCCCAGAGGCTGGCCGGGCTGGAGCCTGGTCAGCGCCGCGGAGACCGGACCCACCGCGCGGATCGTATGCACCAGGCGGCTCCGCGCGACGGGATCGCCGCTGATGCTGATGGCCACCTCGCCGACGCCGAAGGCCGTCAGCATGTTGAACTGGCCCGGGAGGAAATCGAAGCCTTCCGCGAGATCGATCTCGAGCGTCACCACTTCCGGCGCGTCACGGCGCCGGCGGCGCACGCGCACGACACGCGGCAGCATCGGATCGGCGGCGGCGATCGGCTGGACCAGGTCAAGCACGGGGACCGTAGACGTCGAGAAGCTGCAGGCGGGTGGCATGAAGACGCTCGATCACGATCCGCATCACGCGCTTCATCATGTCGTAGCCGAGATCGTGATTGGCCTCGCATTTGCCGCGCAAGCACGCGGCGTCGAGGGCGATGGCGCGCACCAGCCCCATGGCGCGGCCGTCATAGGTCCAGCGGTAAGGCGGGATCAGCCAAGAGACGCCGACGACCTCGCCTTCCGCGATGGTCAGGAAGGACAGGGCGCCCCGGCCGGGCGCCGCCAACTCGAGCGCCACGCGCCCTTCGCGCAAGAGATAGAACTGATCCGCAGCACCACCCTCGCGGAAGAGATACTGGCCCGACGCGAAACGGACATTCTTCGCGCAACCGACGACGAGCTCGAGAAACGGCTCGTCCAGCCCGGCGAAGAACGGGTGCTCGCGAATGATGCGGTCCAAGCCTTCCATGCCGGGATCCCTACCTGGCCTCGCTGTCGCGGATAGCGCGCACTTCGGCGGTGATGTCGATCGCCACCGGGCACCAGGTGATGCAGCGCCCGCAACCGACGCAACCGGAGGTGCCGAACTGGTCGACCCAATGCGCCAATTTGTGGGTCATCCATTGCCGGTAGCGCGAATGGCTGCTGGAGCGGACGCTGCCGCCATGAAGGTAGGAAAAATCCATGGTGAAACAGCTGTCCCAGCGGCGCGAGCGCGACGTCTCGCTGCCGGTGAGATCGCTGCTGTCTTCGACCGATGTGCAGAAGCAGGTGGGGCAGACCATGGTGCAGTTGCCGCAGGAGAGGCAGCGGGCCGCCACGTCATCCCAGCGCGGATGCTCGAGATTGCGCTGCAGCAGCGGCTGCAGGTCGTCGGCGCGCATCTCGCGGCCCATCGACGCGGCGGTCCGGGCGACGACGCGACCGGCGGCGTCGCTCTCGGCGTCCGTCGCCGCGCGATGCGGCAGCGCCGCCAGAACCTCGCTTCCCGCCGCGGAACCGACTTCGACGACGAAGCCCTCGACCCCCTGCTCGACGAGCTCGGTCAAGGCGAGATCGTAGCCGGTATCGGCTTTCGGTCCGGCGTTCATCGAGACGCAAAAGCAGGTGCCGCCGGCGGTGCCGCAATTGACCGCGACGAGAAAGGCAGCCGCCCGGCGCGCCTTGTACTGCGGATCGGCGTGTGGCCCTTCGGTCAATACGCGATCCTGAATGGCGATGGCGCGCAACTCGCAGGCGCGCACGCCGATGAAGGCGAAGCGTTCGCCGGACAAGGGCGCGGCCTCGACATGCACCTCGTCGCCGACGCGCGTCGCGCTCCAGAGCTTTTGCACCGGCGGATGGAGAAACCGCTTCCAGGAGTGCGGACCGACCGCGTAACCAAACAAGGCGTCATCGCTGCGCCGCGCCAGGCGATAGCGGCCGCCCTCCTGATCGTCGGTCCAGCCGCGGGGGAGATCGGCGACCGACGCAATATCGTCATAGACGATGGCCTGATCGCGCACCCTCGGGCCGATGCTGCGATATCCGCGCGCCCGCAAGGCGTCGAGCAGCGCTTGCAGACCCGCGGCGTCCAGGTGAGCTTTCTCGGAGGCGATCGGCGGATCGATCATGTCGCCCGGATCCTTTGCTCACGAAATTCTGCGCCGCCGCGTCAGGCGCATGCCCGCAGCACCATGAGACGGCTTACCGCCGTCTCGCCACGATGACAAGATGCTGCATGCACGATCCCGCGACCGAGTCTCCGCCCTTGGCGGAAGGCGGCATTGATCTCCGTCAATCGTCGCCGGGTATGGTCGGTCCTAGGAGGCGCGCTCGAGCGCCGGCGGCATGAGGCCGCGCGCCATCAGGATGGCCTCGGCCTCGGGCGAGAATTCGGCCGAGGGCTGGTCGCCGCCGATGATGACGAGCAGCACGCCCTTGGCCTTGCCCGCGGGCGCGCTCAGGCAATGGAACTGCCGGTGCAGCTGCGGCGGCACCGAGATCAGGTCGAGCGGCTCGAGCTCGACGGACTCGTCGCCCTTGTCGCCTTCCCAGGTGACGCGCCAGGTGCCGACCACCGGCATGAAGGTCTCGTTGGTGTCGTGATTGTGCATCATCACGCCCTTGCCCGGCTCGGCTTCGACGAAGGCGACGCCGAAGCCGGCCTTCAGATGGGTGATGTAGGGCTTCGCCTGGTCGCCCACCGGCGAATAGGCCTTGATGTCCGCCGAGGCCTGCGGCGCGGCAAAGCCGATGACGTTGACCAGCGTGCGCTCATAGCCCGGGACATGGCAGTCCGGCAGGCTGTGATCGGCGCGGTAAAGGTCCCCAAAGCGCGCGACGCATTTCATCATCTGCTCGCGCGAGGGCTTGGTCACGGGGATCGGCATTCGTTCCTCCCATTGGCACGGTTTTGCCAAAGTATGCGGCTCACTCTCGGTTGTCCGCAAGCCTGGGGACCGCGCCACACCGCCTCGGGGCTGGTCCCACGGGTGACTTTACAATTGATCGGGCGCAGCGGATTGTAAGGGAAAGGCAAAGAGAAACGCGGTCACCGCCGCGGCACGAGGGAGGAAGGCATGACGAAGGGACAGGACAGACGCGACTTCTTTCGCACTGCAGCAGCCGCGACGCTGCTCGGGGGATTCGGCGTTGCCCCGGCCATGGCGGCCGAGCTGGCGCAGGATACCGGCCGCTCGAGCAAGCCGCTCAAGGCGGCCTTCTCCAATGCCGGGCTGCAGGCCACCTGGTGCGCGCAAGGCAAACGCGCGGCGGAATATTGGGGCAAGCTCTTCAACGTCGAGGTGACCTGGTTCGACGGCCAGCTCAGCGCGCCCAAGCAGCGCGCGGCGATCGACGACATGGCGGCGCAGAAGTGGGATTTCGTCGCCATACAGGCCTTCGGCATCGGCACGCTCACCGCGCCGGTCGTCAAGATGATCGAGACGGGAACGCCGGTCATCGACATGGACACGCTGATCGCCCCGCTCGACAAGATCGAGGTGCACAGCTTCCTCGCCCCCGACAACGAGTTCATGGGCGCGGCGGTGACCCAGGCGCTGGTCGACGCCATCGGCGGCAAGGGCAACATCGTCATGACCCAGGGCGCGCTCGGCCATACCGGAGCGCAAGGCCGCGCCCGCGGCTTCGACTCCGTGGTGAAGAAGTTTCCCAACATCCACGTGCTCGACACCACGCCGGCGGATTGGGACGTGGCCAAGACGGCGCGCATCTGGGAGACGCTGCTGACCAAATATGCCGAGATCGACGCCGCCTTCTTCCATAACGACGACATGGCGCTCGCCGCCTACAACGTGATGAAGCAGCATGGCCGCACCAAGATCCTCATCGGCGGCGTCGACGCCATGCCGCCGGCGCTCGAAGCGGTGATCGACGGCCGCATGCACGCCACGGTGCGCAACCCGTCCTGCCGCATCCATGGCGGCGCGATCGTCGCCGGCGTCGCCGCGGTCGCCGGCGGCGAGAACACCGGGACCGGCGGGATCCCGAAGCACGTCGTCACCGACGGGCCGGTGGTGACCAAGGAGAACGGTCCCGGCATGATGTGGATGGAGAACCACTTCCTCATCTGACAATGCTGGAGCTGCTCGGCATCGGCAAGTCCTTCGGCGGCGTCGAGGCGCTGCAGGGCGTCGACTTCACGCTGCGCGACGGCGAGATCCACGGGCTCGTCGGCGAGAACGGCGCCGGCAAGAGCACGCTGATGAAGATCATCGCCGGAGTGCACGCGGACTATGACGGCGCGATGCGGCTCGACGGCGCGCGCGGTCCGCCTGCGCTCGGCGCGCGAGGCGCGGGCGGCGGGCATCGGCATGGTGCATCAGGAGCTCAGCATCGTGCCGGAGCTCAGCGTGGCGGAGAACGTCTTCCTCGGCGTCCAGCCGGTGGGGCGGCTCGGGCTGGTCGACTGGCCGGGCATGGCGCGCGAGGCGAGCCGGCACCTGCACGGGCTCGGCATCATGGTCGATCCGCGCGCGCGGATGGGCGCGCTGCCGATCGGGCTGCAGCAGCTCGTGGAGCTCACGCGCGTGCTGTTCTCCGGGGCGCGCATGATCATTCTCGACGAGCCCACCTCGGCGCTGTCGCCGCCGGAGATCGAGCGGCTGTTCCAGGTGCTGCGCCGGCTGAAGGCGGCCGGCAAGAGCATCGTCTTCATCTCGCATTTCATCGACGACGTGCTCGAGATCGCCGATACCGTCACAGTGCTGCGCAACGGCCGCAAGGTGGTGACGGCGGCCGCCGCCGGCATCGACAAGCGCTGGATCATCGAGCGCATGATCGGGCGCGGCCACGGCCAGATCGAGGAGAGCTACACCAAGGACATCCGCCTCGCCAGCCGGCCCGAGGCGAGGGTGGTGCTGGAGGCAAGCGGCCTCGCCCGCGGCCGCGCCTATCGCGACATCGATCTCAAGGCGCGCGCCGGCGAGGTGCTGGGCATCTATGGCTTCATGGGCAGCGGCCAGATCGAGCTGGCGCGCACGCTCTTCGGGAAGCTGCGGGCCGAGCGCGGCGCGCTGCGGCTCGACGGCCGCGCGCTGCGGCTCGGCAGCACCGCCGCCGCCGCGCGCGCCGGCATCGCCTTCGTGCCGGAGAGCCGGCGCAGCATGCTGTTCAGCCAGGCGCCGATCTACAAGAACATCTCGATCGGCATCCTCGGGCGGCTCGCCGCGGTGCGGCTGCGGCCGGCGCAGGAGCGCGCCATCGCGCGCGGCCATATCGAGCGCCTGCACATCCGCCCCGCCTCCGCCGAGCGGCTGCTCGGCACCTTGTCCGGCGGCAACCAGCAGAAGGTGGCGCTCGCCAAATGGCTGACCTTTCCGCCGAAGGTGCTGGTGCTGAGCGAGCCGACGCGCGGCATGGATGTCGGCGCCAAGGACGATGTGATCAGGATCGTCCGGGGCTTGCGCGATCAGGGCATCGCCATCGTCGTCCTCTCGACCGAGCCAGAGACGGTGCTGGCGCTCGCCGACCGCATCGTGGTGATGAAGAAGGGCGAGATCGTGCGCGAATTCGCCGATGAGAGCGTCAGCAAGGACGATCTCCTGGCCGCGGCATGAGCGGAGCCGGCGATCCCATGGCGCGGTCGGCGCCGGCAGCGGAGCCCCGGCGCGAGCGGCGGCTGTGGCGCCGGCTGCGCGGGCAGCTGCGCAGCCTCGCGCCGTTTCTCACCCTGCTGTTCCTGGTCGCGTTCTTCGGCCTCGCCAGCCCATCCTTTGCCACGCTCGACAATCTCGCCAACATCCTGACGCAGATCTCGGTGACCGGGATCATGGCGGTGGGGCTCACCTTCGTCATCCTCTGCGCCGAGATCGACCTCAGCGTCGCCAATGTGGCGAACGCCGCCGGCATCATCCTCGCCTTCTTCACGCTGCAGGACAGCAGCGTCAACATCGCGAACCTGCCGCTGCCCGGCGCCGCGGCGATCGCGCTGGCGCTGGCGAGCTCAGTGCTGCTCGGCCTCGTCACCGCGCGCGGGCATCGTCCGGATCGGCATCCCCTCCTTCATCATGACGCTGGCGATGCTCGAGATCTGCGCCGGGATCTCGGCGCTGCTGGTGCGCGGGCAGATCGCCTATGACGTGCCGCCGCTGATCCAGACGCTCGGCACCGGCTCGCTCGGGCCGGTGCCGTGGATCGTGGTGATCGCCGCCATCATCCTCGCGCTCGGCCATCTCGTGCTGGGCTATACCCGCTTCGGGCGCTACGTCTACATGGTCGGCGGCAATCGCGAGGCGGCGGAGTATTCCGGCGTCAATGTCCGCGCCATCATCGCCGCGGTGATGGTGATCTCGGCGGTCTGCTCCGGCATCGCCGGCATGCTTGGCGTCGCCCATTTCGGCAGCGCGCAGCAGGACGAATTCGACAATTACCTGTTGGATTCGATCTCCGCCGTGGTGGTCGGCGGCACCAGCCTGTTCGGCGGCCAGGGCGGCATCCCCAACACCATCATCGGCCTCTTCGTGCTGGGCGTGCTCAACAACGGGCTCGACCACGTCAATATCGACAGCTTCCTCAAGATCCTGATCCGCGGCCTCATCCTGCTGGCGGCGCTGATCATCAACGTCTACGCGCAGCGGCTGCGCGCGGCAAAGCCGCTGGCCTGAGGGCGACGATGATCGTCGTGTTCGGCGCCATCAACATCGATCTCGTCATCGCCGCGCCGCACCTGCCGGCACCCGGCGAGACCGTCATCGGCGAGACCTACCGTCTCGCGCCCGGCGGCAAGGGCGCGAACCAGGCGCTGGCGGCGGCGCGCGACGGCGCCCGTGTCCTGCTGGTGGGCGCGATCGGCAAGGACGGCTTCGCCGAGCCCGCGCTGGCGCTGCTGCGCGCGGCAGGGGTCGAGCTGGCGCTGGCGGCGAGCGCCGAGCGGCCGACCGGCTGCGCCGCGATCACGGTCGCCGCCAGCGGCGAGAACATGATCACCGTGGCCGCCGGCGCCAATCTGCTGGCGCGCGCCGCGATGGTGGACGAGGCGCGGCTCGGGCCCGGAACCACCCTGCTGCTGCAGCTCGAAGTGCCGGCGGCGGAGGTGGCTTTGCTCGCCGGGCGCGCCAAGCGCCGCGGCAGCCGCATCGTGCTCAACCTCGCTCCGGCCCTGGCGCTTGCGCCAGAGACGCTGAGCGCGATCGACGTGCTGGTCGCCAACGAGCGCGAAGCCGCGGCGCTCGGCCGCGCGCCCGCCGAGCTTGCCGCCGCGTTCCGGCTGGTCTTCGTGGTGACTGAAGGCGCGCGCGGCGCGGTGGCCTATCTCCCGGAGGGCGGCGAGATCGCGGTGCCGGCGCTCGCCGTGGCCGCGGTCGACACCACCGGCGCCGGCGATACCTTCGTCGGCGTGTTGGCGGCGTCGCTCGATGCGGGGCTCGCGCTGCCGCAGGCGTTGCGGCGCGCCAGTGTCGCCGCCGGTCTTGCCTGCCGCGCGCCCGGCGCCCAGCCGAGCATGCCGTCCCGCGCGGAGATAGACGCGGCGTTGCGATAAGAGCAAGCTCAGCCGCGCCGCAGCCTCAGGCGGGCTTGCGCCGCAGCAGGCGCTCCGCATTGCCGTGGAAGACGCGCTCGCGGCTGGGGGCGTCGAGATCTGCGGCGGCGACGGCATCGCGGGTTGCCGCGATGGGGCCGAAAGGCGCGTCGGTGGCGAAGACGACCTTCTCCGGACCGAAGAAATCAAGGCCGCAGGGCAGGCCGTGCGAGGCGCCGAACAAGGCGGTGTCGGCATGGAACATCTTGAAATACTCGATATGCGGCCGCTGCAGCGACGAGAGCACGCCGGAATAATCCTCCTCGCGGGTGCGGCTGCCGAGCACGGCGAGCCCGCTCTCGATGCGCTTGTCGAAGAACGGGATCATCCCGCCCAGGTGATGGGTGATGATGTCGAGCCCGGGATGGCGGTCGAAAATCCCGGCGAAGACCAGCCGCGCCATCGCCACCGAGGTGTCGTAGGGCCAGCCGAAGCACCACCACATCTCGAAGCGCGAGCGCGGCTCGGCGGCGTAGTCGGTGGTCTCCGCGCTGCGCGCGGGATGGAGCCAGATCGGCCTGCCATAGCCCGCCATCGCGGCGAAGAGCGGCGCGAATTCCGGCAGGTCGAGCGGCTTGCCGTTGACGTTGGTGAAGATCTGCACGCCGACGGCGCCAAGCGTGGTGATCGCGCGCTCGAGCTCGCGCAGCGCGGCATCCATGTCGTTCAGAGACAGTGCCGCGATGAAGCCGGGGAAGCGGTCGGGGTGGCGGCGCACCAGCTCGGCCATTCCGTCATTGGCCAGCCGCGCCAGGCCGGCGCCGGTCGCGGCATCGGCGAAGGCCTCGATCGGCGGGTTGGGCAAGGCCACGATCTGGCGGTAATCGCCGATCTCGTCCATGCCGCGAAAGCGCAGATCGAGGTCGTGCAGCTCGCGCACCTCCATCAGCCGCTTGACGAGGCCGAAGCGGCCGCCGCTTTTCTCCAGCGCAGCGGTGAACTCCTTGGGCAGGACATGAGTGAAGATGTCGGTGATCACGGCTGTGCCCCGCGCGGACCGACGATGAGATTGAGCAGCGCCTGGCGCTTCTCGACCGTGACGGCACGGAGCGCGCGCTCCAGCGCCCCCGGCAGCGCGTCCGGCGCATCGACGCGCTCGCCATAGCCGCCATAGACCGCCATCATGTGCTCATAGGCGGCGGCGGGGCCGAGATGCGCCACCGGAATGCGGTTGGCGCGCGCCGCATGGCCGTCGGGGAAGACGCTGAGCGCGGCGCGCTCCACCTCCTCCCACATGGCGTTGTTGAAGATCACGAACAGCACGGCCAGGTCGAGCGAGCGCAGCACCTGATGGCCGGCGGTGGGATTGCCGAACATGTAGGCGCCGTCGCCGAGCACGGCGATGACGGGACGGTCGGGCGCGGCGAGCTTGGCGCCGATCGCCGCGCCGATGCCCCAGCCGAGGCCACCGCCGGATGGCGTGCCGAAATAGCTGCGCGGCTGCGGGAAATCCGCGTAGCGCTGCAGCAGCGAATACTCGTTGATGAGGATCGCGTCGGCGGGCTTGGCGCGGGCGACGCAATGGCTCGCCCAGGCGGGATGGATCGGCTTCGCCGATTGCGCCGCCGCCAGTGTCGTGGCGATCCCGGCGGCGTCGCGGGCGCGCCCTTCGGCGAGGCGCTGGCGGCGCGCGGCGACCGCGCTGCGCTGGAGCCGGCCACCCAGCGCCGCCGCAAGCTGCGGCAGCACGATGGCGGGCGCGCCGGTGACCGCGACGTCGCAGGGAAATCCCCGGATCGGCAGACGCTGGAACACGGGATCGACGCCGAGCTGGATCACCTTGCAGCCCGGCGCGGGGTCGCCGTGGCGGACGGGAATCCACGGCACGTCGGATTCGATGCACAGGATGGCGTCGGCGTCGCGCAGCGCCGGCAGCGGGTCGTAGCCCAGCAGCATCGGATGGTCGCTCGGCAGCGAGTTGCTGAGCGCGCGGGATTCGACCACCGGAAAGGCGCAGCGCTCGGCGAATTCCACCAGCGCCGCGGCATTAGCGGCGACGCGGCCATTGGCGCGCGCGAAGATCAGCGGCCGCTCGGCCGCGGCCAGGATCGACGCAGCGCGCTCGAGCGCGTCGGGCGCGGCGCCGGGTCGGGTGCCGAAGCCGCGGCGCGGCTCGGTCTCGAAAGTGAAGCTGGTCATCGGCGCGCTCAGCACCTCGCGCGGCAGGCTGAGATAGACGGGTCCGCAGGGCTCGGTGGTGGCGATCTCGAGCGCGCGGTCGACGACATCCTCGAGCTGCTCGCCATTCCTGAGCTCGTAATCCCATTTGCACAGCTCGCGCACCATGGCGGCCTGGTCGAACATCTCCTGGCCCCAATGGATGCCGGTGTCGCGCGAGCCGCGCTGGCCCCGCTCGGTCAGCGGGTTGCGCCCGGCGGTGAACAGGATCGGCACCTGGTCGCGCGCGGCGTTGGCGAGCGCATTGATGCCGTTGGCGGTGCCGACATTGACGTGAAACATCACCGCCTGCGGCCGGCCGGTCAGCAGGTAGTAGCCATGCGCCATCGAGGCCGCGACGTTCTCGTGCCCGACCGAGACCACCTTGAGCCGCGGCGTGCGCGCTTTCGCCTCGCAGGCGGCGAGGCCCTCGACCATGGGCGCGAAATCGGTGCCGCCATTGGCGAAGAGCCAGTCGATGCCGCGCGCCGCGAGCAGGCTGATATAGGCCTCGGCGACGGTCTCGACCTCGATGGTTTTTTTCATGGCGGGTCGCTCCCTCTACCGCCTGGCGGATGGGCGCCGGCAAAATCGAACGTGTTCAGCTTAAGTTCGGCCCCCATCGCCGTCAACGCCGGCTCTTGCCGCAGAGCGGGCGCCATGCTACCCCCCGAGCGCCTGTCCCCGAGGTCGATTGTGCAGCTTCGACACAAAGAACCGAGCCTGCGCGAGCGCAACAAGGCGCTGAAGCTGCAGAAGATCAGCCGCGCCGCGCGCGCGCTGTTCATCCGCCGCGGCTACGACGCCACCACCTTGCGCCAGATCGCCGCCAAGGCCGATGTCGGGCTCGGCACCCTCTTCTCCTACGCCACCGACAAGCGCGACCTGCTGTTCCTCATCATCAATGACGACATCGAGGCGATGAACGCCCGCGCGTTCGCCGAGGCGCCGGAAGGCGCGCCCCTGCTCGACCGGCTGGTCGCGACCTTCCGCGGCTTCTTCGCGTTCTTTGGCCAGCAGCCCAACCTGTCGCGTATCATCCTCAAGGAGCTGACCTTCTATTCGGCGGGGCCGCAGGCGCAGCGCTTCCAGAGCGGGCGGATCCTGGTGCTGGCGCGGCTGGCCGAGCTCGTCGCCGCGGCGCAGCGCGCCGGCGAGATCTGCACCGCCGAGGATCCGCGCGAGATCGCCTATACCGTCTTCTCGATCTATGCCGCCGAGATCCGGCAATGGCTGGGCGACGCCAAGCCCGATCTCGAGCAAGGGCTGGCGGCGCTGCGCCGGCATTTCCGCTTGCTGCTCACGGGGCTGGGACCGCGGTGACATGCTTGGACAGTGCGGGCCCCAACGACAGCGCTTCGCGTCGCGCTACAATCCCAAAATCCGCTCGGCGTTGGCGTGGAAGATCTTCTCCATCACCGCGTCGGCATAGCCCAGCTCGCGCCATTCCCGCAGCAGCCGGTCATAGGGGATACTGGGATAGTCGCTGCCGAACATCACCTTGTCCTGGAGCCGCGCGCGGATATCGGTCTTGAGCTGCGCCGGGAAATATTTCGGCGCCCAGCCCGACATCTCCCAATAGACATTGCCCTTGTGCAGCGCCACGGCGGTCATCTCGTCGACCCAGGGCCAGCCGGGGTGCGCCGCAATGATCTTGAGATCGGGGAAATCGGCGGCGAGCTCGTCGATGCAGGAGGGATGCGCGTGGCGGATCTTGGCGCCGAGCCCGCCCGGCATGCCGGCGCCCATGCCGGTGGTGCCGACATCGATCATCACCGGCGCCTTCAGCGCGTTGATGACCTCGAAGAGCGGGTAGAGCCGGCGGTCGTTGACGGCGAAATGCCCCATGATGGGATGGAAATGGAAGCCCAGCATGCCGAGCTCGGTGATCGCCTTCTTGGCCTGCTGTAGCGCGATCTCGCCCTTGAAGGGGTCGACCGCGGCCCAGGAATGGATGATGCAGTCGGGATGGCGCAGCTGCATCGCCTTGACGTACTCGTTGGTGCAAGGCGGCGTGCCGGTGGTGGTCTCGAGATCGAGCGCAACCAGCACCGCCTCGACCCCGGCGGCGGCGAATTCGGCGACGACCTCCTCCTCCTGCTTCCAGGTCCAGGCGCGGTTCCAATAGGTCGCCAGCGCCTCGACATAGGGGCCCTGGCAGCGGATCCAGGGCTCGGTGTTGGGATAGCAGTGCAAATCGATAATGCGCATGACGTCTCCTCACATACCGATTCCGACATTTGATACTCGCGTCATGCCCGGCCATGACGGAAGTGAGGGATGGAACGACCCGTTGCAGCCACAACGCTAGGTCCGAGCATCGAGTTTCTTTCCCACGAGTTCCACCAGCGCCTTCTTCGAGACCTTGCCGAAAGTGGAGAGCGGGAAGTCGCTCATCAGCTCCAGGCGCTCTGGCAGCTTGAAGCGGGCGATCTCCTTGCCGGCGAGGAAGGCGATGAGCGCCTCGAGCGTCAGCGTCGCGCCGCCGCGGGGAATGACGCAGGCGCACATGCGCTCGCCGAGCTGCGGGTCGGGCATGGCGATGCAGGCGACGTTCTGCACCGCGGGATGCGACAGGATCAAATTCTCGATCTCCTCGGCGCTGATCTTCTCGCCGCCGCGGTTGATGAGATCCTTCTTGCGCCCCTCGACCATGTAATTGCCCGAGGGGTGGCGGCGCATGAGATCACCGGAGCGGTAGAAGCCGTCGCTGGTGAAAGCCTTCGCATTGTGCGCGGCGGCGCCGAAATATCCGCGCAAGGTGTAGGGCCCGCGCACGCAGAGCTCGCCGACCTCGCCATCGGCGACCTCGTTGTCGTCATCATCGAGGAGCCGCACCTCGTCGTCGGGCGAGACCGGGCGGCCCACCGTCTCGAGCCGCACCTCCTCGGGATCGCCGGCGCGCACGAAGAACAGCGTACCTTCCGACATGCCGAAATTCTCCTGCACGAAGACGGAAGGGATCAGCGCCTTGGTCCTGAGGCGCACCTCCGGCTGCAGGCGCTGGCCGCCGCTCTGGATGTAGCGCAGCGAGGCGGTGTCGTATTGGCTCACCGCGGGATGGCTGATGAGGCGAATGAGCAGCGCCGGCACCACCTTGAGATGGGTGACGCGGTGCTGCTCGATCAGCGGGAAGAGTTCCTCGGGCCGGGTGCTGGCGCTCAGCACCACGGTGCCGCCGTTGAACAGGAAGCCCTGCAATCCTGGACAGGCCAGCGGCAGATTATGCGCGATCGGCAAGGCCAGCAGCAGCACCGAGGCGCCGGTGACGCCGCAGACCGCGGCGGCCGTCCTGGAATTGTAGGCGTAGTCGTTATGCGTGCGCGGAATGAGCTTGGGCACGCCGGTGGTGCCGCCGGAGAGCTGGAAGATGCAGGGATCGATGGGGTCGAGAACGATCCCGGCCAGCGCCGAGCGCGGCAGCGAGGCCGGGCGCTCGATCAGCGCCGCGAGCGAGACCTCGCCGTCCCGCGCCGCGCCCAGCACGATGCCTGAGGCGCAGGCGGGGATTTTCCGCCGTGACGCGGGCGATCATCGGCGCGAAGGCGAAATCGCCCTGGCGCTCGGGATAGACGCAGGCGACGGCGCCCGCGAGACGGACGAACTGGCTCACCTCGGCGTAGCGGTGGCTGGCGAGCGCGGCGATGGGGATGGCGCCGAGCTTCTGCAGCGCGACATAGAGCAGCACGAATTCGGCGACGTTGGGGAGCTGCAGCACGATGCGGTCGAGGGGCTTGACGCCGAGCGCCAGCAGATTGAGCGCGAGATTGTCGCTGAGGCGGTCGATCTCGGCATAGGTGAAGCGCCGCTCGCCGTCGATCAGCGCGACGCGGGGGCCGAATGTCGGCGAAGACATCGGCGAATTCCTGCGCCAGCGAGCGGTCGCGCCAATAGCCCTTGTCGCGGTAGCGCCGGGCGAAATCGGGCGGAAAGGGCACGACGCCGTCGAGCATGATCCGCCTCAGGTGGAGCTGGCGAAGCCGCCGTCGATGACGACGATCTCGCCGGTGACGAAGCGGTTGCCTTCGATCAGCGACAGCATGGTCTCGGCGACATCATCGGCGGTGACCACGCGCTTCAGCGGCGTGAGCTTGGCGCGCCGGCTCATGAGATCGTCGTATCTGTCCCTGAGCATGCGCTTCATCCAGTCGCCTTCCATCCAGCCCGGCGCCACGGCATTGACGCGGATCTCGGGGCCGAGATTGTAGCGCCAGCGTCTTGGTCAGGTTGACCACCGCCGCCTTGCTCGCGGCATAGGGCAGCGGCTGCGGCCCGGGCCGCAAGTCCGACGATGCTCGCGGTGTTGACGATGGCGGGCGCGTGCCGCTTTGCGCAGCAGCGGCAGCGCGGCGCGCGTCACCAGGAAGATGCCGCGCACATTGACGGCGAAGACGCGGTCCCATTCCTCGACCGATCATGCGCCTCGAAATCCTTGGGCTTGCACCTCGGTCGTCGTGCCGGCGTTGTTGATCAGCGCGTCGAGCTTGGCGAATTTGCCGTCGACGGCGCGCAGCATGGCGCGCACGCCGGCATCGTCCGACACGTCGCATTTGCACAGCAGCGCCGTGGCGCCGAGCCGCTCCGCCTCGGCGGCGACCGCGCGCGCCTCGGCGTCGCTGCTGCGGTAATTGATGGCGACGTCATAGCCCGCCCGCGCCAGCGCCAGCGCGGCGCTGCGGCCGATGCCGTTCGAGGCGCCGGTGACGAGGGCGGTTTTGCGGTCGGACATGGCGGCTCCCTGACGCTGCCGCCCGATAATCGAACATGTTCAATTTGCGGTCAAGGCCGATGCGCCGCCGCCGAGAGGCGCGGCCTTGCCGGGGATCGCAAGACGTCCGTCAGGAGGGGCTGCGCCGGCGCCGCCTGGCCGGTCGGACGTCCGGCGCGGCGCCGCGCTGCAATTTCGCGGCGACCTCGCGCACCAGCGCTTCCAGGGACAGCAGCAGCTCGTGATGCCCGCGTTTGGCCAGAGCCGCCTGATAGCGACCGAACCGGATTTTGCGATCGAGCTTTTCCATGGCGTCCACCTCGTGGGCAAGAGGGGATAGGCAGCGGGCGCATCGCGCGCGACGGTTCGCCAATGACGCTTCAGAAAAGGCTGCAGCGGCATGGGGCCGAAGCGCCCGCGACCGCGGTTTTCCGATATGCGAGAAGGTTCCTAACCGGTTGCCGCGCTTGGGAGTGGCGCAGCCGCCGCTGGTGCACGCAGCCCCGTCGGGGTCGGCACCACCGCCATAGATAGTAGGACGAAAGGCCGGCCGGAGTAGCAAAATCTTTCCCACACCGCGTGGGCAGCCTGCGGCAGCATTCACCGCGCGGCCATGCAACCGACAGAAGCCGGATCGCCCGCGCGTGGGGTGGCACAAACTAAGTACAGCTACGTATTGGCGGCCGGCTCATATGAGAATTATTTAAGTAAGACGTCAGGACGGATCGCGCGCGCCAAAGTCGCGATAAGGTGATCGTGACGTTTCTACGATCCAAAGCGGCGCGGTGACCGGTCCGGCTGTCAGGGCCGTTCTCCTCGCCCTGTGCTTTCGGCAATCGACTGCACTTTTTGGCATAAGGCGCGCAGCATGCGAGACGGTAGCCGTTTCCAGCAACAATCATCGATCGACGGCCATGTCGGCGCGCGCATTCGCGTGCGCCGGATGATCATCGGCATGAGCCAGGAACAACTCGGTGCTTCGATCGGGGTCGCATTCCAGCAGGTGCAGAAATACGAGCGCGGCGTCAATCGTGTCAGCGCGAGCAGGCTCTATGCTTTGGCACTGGCGCTCGGCGTCTCCGTGTCGTTCTTCTTCGACGAGATGGGGCTTGTCGTCATCGACGGGATGGACGGCGCTGGCGCGCGGCCGCCGGAGAGCGAGGTGCCGAAGGCGATGTCGCGCGAGACCCTCGAGCTGCTCCGCGCCTATTACCGCATCGTCGAACCGCAGATCAGGCAGCGGCTTCTGGAATTGACCAAAGCGATCGCCAACGCCTGCGACGACGCTTGACCGATCAGCCCGGGGTGATCCCCGCGGCGCTCACAAGGCGAGATAGCCGCCATCGACCGGCAGCGTGACGCCGGTGATGTAGCCTGCCATGTCGGAGGCGAGAAAGACGGCGACCGGCGCGATGTCCTCCGGCGTGCCGATCCGGCCGAGCGGGATGCGGTCCGTGAAATTCTTCATATAGTCGGGGTTCTCGCGCGCCTTGGCATTGAGCGGCGTGGCGATGAGGCCGGGGCCGATGGCGTTGACGCGGATGCCGAGCGGCGAGAGCTCGATGGCCAGCGCCTTGGTGAGCGCGCGCACGCCGCCCTTCGAAGCGGTATAGGCGGCGGAATTGGGCAGCGCGACGAAGGACTGGATCGAGCCGATATTGACGATCGCACCCCGGCTTTCGCGCAGATGCTCGAGAAACGCCGTGCTCATATTGTAGGGGCCGTCGAGATTGACCGCGAGCGTCGCGTCCCAATCGGCGCGCGCCGTGGCGGCGGTGACCGCCCCGCGGCGGATGATGCCGGCATTGTTTACCAGGATCGAGACCGCGCCGAGCTCGCGGCGAAGCGCGGCCGCCAGGGCGTCGCAGGCGGCGCGGTCGGTCACGTCGCAGGGAAAGGCCCGGGCCTCGCCGCCAATGGAGGCGGCGGTGCGCGACGCCGCGGCGCCGTCGATGTCGACGGCAACCACCCGCGCGCCCTGCCCCGCCATGCCCCGCGCGATGCCTTCGCCAATACCGGAGCCGGCGCCGGTGACCAGCGCCACGCGACCCGCAAGCAGGCCGTCGATCATTGTGCCCTCCCGCCCTTTCGCGGTGGCAGTATAGCGCGGCGGGAGGCGGCTCGTCCGCTAGGAGCGAGCCTGGGCGGCGCAGTTTTCCGGTTGCTGGGGAACCGCCGGGGCTGCCGCGGACGAGGCGGCGTCGTGCAATGCCTCGGCGAACAGCTCCCAGCGATCCGCCAGGGCAAAGAGCTTGTAGCGCAGATGCGGATCGTCGGTGCGCTCGGCGACGTTGCGCAGCTCCAGCACCCGATCCCGCCATTCGGCGGCAATCGACAGTTCCATCGCGACAGCCATCGTGCCCTCCCTTCGGGCGGTTATCGCGGCAGCAGCTCCGAGAACGCGGCCCAAACACGTTCCCGGCTCTCCAGCCGCACGCAATAGGTCACCGGCGGCGTGCCGATGGTGATGTCCTCGACGACGCCGCGAAGCTTGTGCGTCGGCTCGCCGCCGCGTCGGTACCAGACCTTGGTGCCGATGGGGTAATAGCTCGGCGCCAGGGATCTCATGGCGCGAGACGCGCGCGCAGATGGAACCGATATTTCTCTCGTATTGGTTGTAGATGAGAGGCACGTTCCGGCGGTACCTCGAAGTCGCCGTGGAAGCCGCCGCCCATCGCGCTCTCCCCAACCCGGCGGTCCGGCGGAAGAGGGCGTAAGTCCCTATTAATAAAAGGGAATTCGTATCTCTCTGCGGCGGCCCGGTCTCAGAACCGTAATGACAATTTTATCTTATGCGCCTTTTTAGAGATGTACACGAAAAAATTACCGATAAAACACGGATAAGGTGTGCCGTCGTATGAGCGCAGCGATTCTAGCCCCAGGGGCCGCGGCGGCGCGGCGGCGCGGCGGCAAAGGGCTGGCTGCGCCGCGGCTGCAGCATCGCCACGTCCCGGCGGCGAAAGACCGGCACCAGCAGCATGCCCAGCACGAAGCCGCCGACATGCGCCCAGAAGGCGACGCCGCCTTCGCCCGATGCGGCGGCGAGCCCGCTGGCCAGCTGCATCAGGAACCAGAAGCCGAGGAGCAGCACCGCCGGCACGGAAAAGAGGCGTACGAAGATGAAGATCCAGACGAAGACCACGACGTTGCCGCGAGGATAAAGCACGAGATAGGCGCCGAGCGTGCCGGCGATGGCGCCGCTGGCGCCGATCATCGGCAGCTCGGAGCCGGGATCGGTGAAGGCCTGGGCCAGCGCCGCGGCGACGCCGCAGAGCAGATAGAAGACGAGATAGCGTCCGGCGCCGAGTGCGCTCTCGACGCCGCGGCCGAACAGCCAGAGATACAGCATGTTGCCGAGCAGATGCAGCCAGCCGCCATGCAGGAACATGCTGGTGACCAGCGTCGCCCAGGGCGGCACCAGCTGCAGCCGATGCGGCAGCTCCGCCGTGCCGAACAGCACCGCCGGCACCATGCCATAGGCGAGCGCGATGGCGCGTTCGGCGCGCGCGCCCTGGCCTTCCTGCCAGAGGAAGACGATGGTGCAGAGCGCGATGAGGCCATAGGTCACGGCGGGAACGCGCCGGGGCGGATTATCGTCGTAAAGCGGCAGGATGAGCATCGCTAGAACTCCGCGCGCGCCATCGCGGCGCGGCCCCAGCCCACGGCGGCATAGATCAGCGGCGTGGTCAGGCTGGCGATGACCAGCTTGACGAGATATTGGCCGAGGATGGCCGGCAGCAAGGGCGCCGTGCCGGCAAAGGCGATGGTGATGAAGACCGCGGTGTCGATGAGCTGGCCGAGCAGCGTGCTGCCCCAGCTCCTGAGCCACAGCCGCTCGCCGCCGAGGCGGGTGCGCTTCAGCCGGAAGAAGCCCCAGACATCGAGGTGCTGGCCGAGAAGATAGGCGGTCCAGCCGCCCGCCAGCAGCCGCGGCGAGGAGCCCAGCACCTGGTCGAATTCCGCCTGATGGGTCCAGAACGGAGCGGCCGGAAGATGGATGGCGAGCTCGAAGAAGCCCACCGAGAGCGCCATGGCGGCAAGGCCGAGATTGACCACCAGCCGAGCCTTGGCGCGGCCGAACAGCTCGGCAATCGAACCCAGCAGCACGAAACTCAGCATATAGCTGATGACGGTGGCCGAGGCGGCAAGACCCAGAGGCAGGGCGATGAGCTTCGAGCCGGCGGCGTTGCTGGCGATGACCAGGCTCGTGTGAATGGTCAAAAGCACGACAAAAACCCCGAGATTTTTGTCGGTGAGCGCGACCGGCGCGGCCTGGGCCATCCCTTCCCCCTGGCGCCTGTCATGCCCTGCCGAAGCCGGCTTGTCGAGAACCCCGGCGGGGCACCGGAGAAGGGAAGAGGCAGCGTAAACCTCTTGTTCACACTCCCCGCGCTACCCAACTGCGGCGCGGGAATACGTCAAAAGGAGGGGTCCGGTGGGTCCGGTCCCGCGACGAGCCGTCCGCGCGGATTGCCATGCGGCGGTTCGACACGCTTCAGTAGAGGCCGGGAACCAACCGCGACGTATGCGAGCGGTAAGCGTCGTAGGCGGCGCCGAACTCGGTGCGCAGCAACGCCTCCTCGGCGCGGATGCGCGCCAACAGCGGCGGGATCATGAGCGCGGCGAGCAACACCCCCACGCCCGAGCGGAAGGCCAGCCCCCATCCCAGCGCGTTGACGAGCAATCCCAGATAGCTGGGATGGCGGATGACGCCGTAGATCCCGCCGGTGACCAGACTGTGCCCGGGCTGGATGGCGACCAGCCCGCTGAACCGGTTGCCGAGCACGACGACCGGCCAGAGCCGCAGCGCGCCGCCGGCGGCGAAGAGGGCGACGCCGAGCCAGCGAACGGCATCGCCGTCGATGGTCCAGATGTCGCGCCGATCGGTGAGGGCCGGCAGATAGGCGGCGAGCAGCCCGAGCAGGCCGAAGGCCGCGAGGACCCAGCGGTTGCCGCGATCCTCGCGCACGCCCGAGCTCAAATTGCCGCCGGCGAACAGCGCCGCGACGGAGAGCGCGAAGAGCACGATCGCCAGCGCCAGCAGCGGCGGGCGGGAGAAGAAGGCGGCAATCCCGCCCCAGCCGAGGATGGCCAGGCCGAGATACGCGGCGGTGCCGAGCAGAACGAAGATCACTCTGGCGGTTGGTGTCATGATGGCGGCTGCCTCCGCTTCCGGCGCACTGCCGCGCGCGCCCACCTTGCTGCCGGGGCGGCGGCGGCCATCGAGCAATATACGCAGCGGCGAGAGAGGAACGACAGGGCTTGCCGGCGCGACGCGTCCGGTAAAAGCTTGACGGATGGCTGCACCGCTCCCGCCCCCCGGCTCCCTCCTGCTGTTGATCGACCTGCAGAAGGCGATAGACCATCCGAGCTGGGGCGTACGCAACAATCCCTCGGCCGAAGCGCGGATCGGGCGGCTGCTGGCGCATTGGTAGTCTACGGCGTCACCTTCACTCGCCATGGCGGGGCAGTTCTGCACGAAGTGCGGCACTCCTCTCCCGCCCGACGCCGCCTTCTGTACCAAGTGCGGCGCGCCGACCGCTAGTGCTTCTTCGCCCCGTCGCCAATGCCAACCGCCCCGTCAGGGTCGGCTGCGGGTGCCTCGACCCCGGCACCACCACCCACGGTAGGGATCGTCGCGGCCCTTGGGCTCCGAGGGCGGAGGAACTTCCTCGTTCAGCACCAGATCGTATCGCTAGGACACAACTATCGCGTCATGGACCCGGAGAAGAGGCATCTGTTTACGGTCCAGGGAAACACCGGGCAGAATCTAACGGGGAATGCCATTGGTCGGATGATGGGCGGATCCGATTCCTATCTCGGCCGATTGGCCGCTCGAAGCACCAATATGACCTACACTCTCCTGGATGCGAACGACACCGGTATCGGAGTGATTCTAAAGGAGGGAGGCGCGAACCAATCCACCTTCACGTTGGCGGACTCGGCCGGCCAGCGCTTGTTCGTGATCATGCTGCAACGGGGAGTAATGGGGGGAATCACCGCAACCGCGGCGGGCGCTGACGGGAGACCGATGCTTCAGACGAGCGGGAATTTGATCCGCCACAATTTCATGATCAAGGACTCCGGCGGAACCGACCTCGCAAAGGTACACGAGGCCTGGGTGGCGGTCCGGGACACGTACAATGTCGACATGATTGGGAGTATCGACCCCCTCTACCCCCTGGTCTTCACGATTCTAATCGACTTCGAGAAGGTCAAATAGTGCCCCGCTCACCGAGCGGACAGCAGTGAAGAGTTCAACTCGTTGGATGCTTCGGCGGAACGATCCGCACACGAAACACAGTGCAACAGTCTTTGCACCTATCCGGAATCCGTCGACTCTTGGCAGGGTAGGATTGGAAGCTGGGAAAGGGTTGGGATTCTAGATCGGGCTAGCGACCAAGTTGCCTATGGAATCCCAATAGGTCGCAGTAACCCTGAATGTTCCGAATGTTGCCGTCGGCGATCTCAATAACTTCGCAACCAGGCAATTCTATTTGGCGATGAGTCGGCGGCTTTCCGCCAAACGCCCCGGTATTCGTACCTCGGAAGATCCATTGCCAAACGGCGAACTTCTCCGATATGGCATTCAGCGCCACGGTCTCCCATCTCGCATCGGGGAATCCGATCAACAACGGTTCCATGATCTTTGTAGCGTAGTCCTTGAGCTGGTCGCGGGTGACTGGTTGCTCTTCAGAAGCCGGTTCGCGAAGTACTCCGTCCGAAGCGAAGGTCCTCGCCACCGCTTCGAAGTCATAACGGCACCACGCGTCCACGTATGTCTTGACGACGCTCGGAGGCTCCATTTTGCTCAATCCTTGCTTCCCCCTATAGAAGGAAGACTCAACGGCGGAACATGAATGACCCCATCAGTTCTCCCTTAGAACGCGCTATGCGGCCTACCCCCCAAAGGGCCTGGTTTCCGTAAGAAACGTGACCCCCACTTTCTGAACGATATGACCGGCTCGTGTCAAAGTGCGGGGGTCACAAACCTGGGCTGGGTGCAATAGCCGTTGCACACACCAGCCAGTTCGGGGCGGTCTATGGCGTCAAGTCACTCGATATCGATCGATCTGAGTTCGAACCCGGCCCAGAAGAGTTTCCCGATCTAGTCTCAGGCCGTATCGACGGAAGTAGCGCTCCAATGCCCCGATGCCCTTGTCCAGGGCGCGAAAGGCTTCGTTCAACCGGACCCAAGGAGGGGCACCCAAACGGTCCACTCGAATACCGGCCGCCAGGTCGATGAACCAGGGTTGTCCCTGGTGTACAAGAATATTGAAAGGACTCAGGTCGGAATGTACGACCCCTGCCTCGGCAAGACCCTCCACCCCCGACATCGTGGATTGGAGGAATGACTCGGGGTCTTCGAGATGAGCGTGTTGAAGCATCGGTGCCACTGCGTCGGACGTGCCCAGGTACTGCATCGAGAACATGTTCTCGACCCGCCGACCGGGTTCGGGAACCCGGGCTCCCCCTTGCCACGCGTAGCACAGCAGATCGAGCTCTATCAACGCCCGTTGTCCCATCGATTCGAGTTTGATGGGTCTGCCGCCTCGATGGGAGGTCCGATACTGACGGTAGACCTTCACCACGATCAATCTTCGCCCATCTCGGCAGAGATAGACATCCGCCTCTTTTCCAGAACCGAGACGTTGGCCGACTTCTGTGGCCAACCCGGTTTCCAAGATGGCCTGTGCCACCTCCTCGTGCGTAGGTTCCGCGAAGGCGATCTGTCCGCTGCGGACCTTCCAGTGCACGCTCTTATCCAGGTATTCTTCGTTGGGCATCGGTTGAACCCGGCCCGAGTCGGTCGACTCAAGTGAAACGGATGCGGACGCGCCACGCCGCGGACTAACGAAGTTCAGTCGGCCCACAGTGTGACGGCTTCCACATCGACTGCCATTCCACTGTGAACCTCCCGGCCCGTGGCCGAGTGCCTATCCGTCGAGTGATATGTAAACCCTTGCGGCCGACAAAACGGGAACTTGAGTCAACCCCTACCGAAAGGGATCCGCATCGGTGCAAGGCCGATTGTAGTCATGTCTGTCGGCCAAAGACGATTGCGGGCTCAACACAAATCGGGGAAAGCGCAATGGCTACCTCAAATCTCCGAATTGACGGACAGGCGTCCAGGCGAGGTTCAGAGAGATGGAATTGTACCGGCTTGATCCAGAGCTTGATCTCGAGAAACTTCGGGAGTTCCTTTCAATTTCCGATCCGCAGGACTATCTCCTCGAAGACCTCGCCGATTGGACTCGGGAAGGACGACTCTGGGCAGGGGTGGATGGAAGTGGTTGGGTCGCCTTCGGCCGACTGAACGATCTCGGTCGCGGCGAAGGTTGGGTGGGCGCCCTCCGAGTCGCACTCTCGAGACGGGGGCAAGGACTCGGTAACGAGTTCATGACCCTCCTCCTGTCCGACGCTCGCTCTATCGGACTCACCGAGCTCCGAGCCACGATCGAGGACGGGAATCTCGCCTCCCGCCGACTTTTCGCGAGGCTCGGATTTCGTTCAATCTTTGAAATGACCTTGCGATGTGGAAAAGCGGAGTCCGTGAGGGCCGAACCTCTACGCCTGGCACGGATCGGCGAAGGGATTGACGGGCCGATCGGATGGATTCCATCTCGGACCGGGCGAGTCGACCTTCTGTCCGGGTCGGAGGGTGGTCGACTCGGTCGTTGGGACCCTCGCGTCCTGGACCGTTGGACAAGGGAAGGTAAACTGTACAAAGGACGACAGCTGGCTGTGGCAGTGCAGGTCGATTGGCAGCGGGAGCCACGGACAATGTGGGTCAACCCCCTCCAGGGGGAGCCGGGTTCTCTAATTCCGGCGGTCGGGTTGCTCGCGAAACAACTCGGACAGGAGGAATGGCAAGCTTTCCTCCCGTCGTCGGACGAACTCCGGCGAGTGTATGCGGATTTTGGATTGAGCCCCCACCCCCTTTGGGGAGATCGCATTCATCTGTACGAGCGCATCGAAGGAACGCCTTTTCCCCGCTGAAGCCAGGACACTTTCTCCGAACGGTGGGTGCACTTATGTGACTTCCGCCCGCGGCGGTTCTCCGCGGATCACATGGTTCTCCGATTGTGCGTTTGCGGGCTCCGCATCCACTTATCCGCGCCTTCTGCGCACGATGACAGTCGCAGCCACCCGCTCCCGATCGACTGACCCCACTCAATGACACGCGGCCGTCTCACGACTCCGCAGCACCCACACCGGAGCTCGGTCGGTCAGGAGTGTAAGGGGTCCCCCGTTTGAGGACCGCATAGACGATCTTCAGAAGCTTGTGGGCCCCCGCAACATTCCCTTTCTGCTTCCCACCCCGTCGACTTACGCGACGGGCCACCTTCGTGACGTCACTGCTCTTGTCGGCCCACTGGCGGTGGGACCATGATGCCTCGACCAAGAGCCACTTCACGAGGTGGTTCGAGTCGGGCTTCAGATGACCCTGGTAGGAGGACTCTCCCGACTGGTGGTTGGTCGGGACGAGTCCGGCGTACGAGCAGAGCTTCTCCACATTCGGGAAACGGTCGATCGGGCACAGCTCGGCCACTAGGGCCACCGCTGTGAACTCCCCAATGCCCGGGATCGTCTCGAGGAGTTGGGCCTCCTTCGACTTGAGGAACACCGCGTGGATCGCCTCGTCGAGGGTCTTCGTGAGCTCCTCGAATCGATGGAGGACGTCCAGGCCTCGATCGACCTCGGGAAGAGCGTAGGAGCGCAACTCCTCGCGCTTCCTCTTCTGGCCGAGGAGCCCATCCTCGTACTGGATCCCCTTGCGCAGCAGCGCCGAGTAGATGTGGCTCTTGATGCTCGACTCCTCGCGCTTGTAGAACGCACGGTCCCTCACCAGCTGACGCAGAGCTCGGATCTCGGGGTCGGGAGCATACGCCATGGGGATTCCGTGGAGGCGGAGGAGCTCCGCCAGGCTGGCCGAATCTACCTTATCCGATTTCAAGCTCGCCTCACTGATCAAGCGCACCCGGTAGGGGTGGGCGAGAGTCACCTCGGCGTCCGTCGACGTGGCGGCATCGTAGAAGTGCTCCCACACGTTGCAGGCCTCGAGGACCACATGCTTGCGGCCAGAGAGGCTGTTCAGATAGGTGATCAGCTCGGAGTCCCGGGACCCGAAACTCGACTGGTCTACCCGATTCCCCTCTCGGTCCAGAACAGTGGCCACGACCGACTTCTTGTGCACATCCAGTCCGACGAACAGTTCGCTCTCCATGCGGCGCCTCGAGGGGGCTGAAGAGAGGCGCCGCACTTGCTTCTTGCCCGACATCGGGCGGAGGTCAACATGTCATCAATGCTGATTTCACGGACACCGAACGATACGGTGCCAATAGATGAACGTCTAACGTGTGGTCGGACTCTTCCCAGAGTCCGTTTATACAAATCCGCCGTGCCGGGCCCATGGCGGCCAAGTCACCCGACATGGTGCAGTGCCCGGGTTGCGAAGAGACATACGACGCATCCGACCCAGCCCAAGTCCGAGCGCATGCTCCCCACTACGAAATATGACCGGTCTAGCGTGAATCCGTCGTGAGACTTCTCGCCTCAGCCGGAACGTCCCCGTCGGCGAGCTCGCCTCAAATAGCTCGGCGGGGAAAGTACGCCCCGGCAAGCGGGAGGGTGCCACCGCCCTGGCAACTACGCGGCAATCCTAGGCAGGAGGACTTCCCGCGCGGGTCGAGTCTCACCGTGACTAGCTCGAGATTGAGATGGAGTTCAAGGCGCTATGAAGGAGTTTTTTCTCGATGTTTGCCATTGTCTCCGATAGCGACGACTTGCTCCTTCCGAGTCTGGTCGCGAGACCGGTCAGTGTGATTGCGCGTGGGACCGCGAAGTAGCCCGCTGTCATCGCCTCGGCAAGGAGCTGGTTCTGAGTTTCGGTGAGCAATGGGAGGTGGCTGCGCAATGGTTGACGACGGATGGAAACGACTTGGAAATCTGGATCCGTCTTTCGGAAGTGTGCCAGAATAGGCTGTGCCTCGGAACGCCTTGCCACGACCTCCCAACGAATGAATCCTCCTTGAATGCGCAGCGGAAAATGGATCGGCACCCCAAGCTTCCGGAAGAGCGGAATTGCCGGTGGATTCCGGAAGGTAATACGGTAGAGACTTCCATTGCCAACCTCGGCGAGGCAATCCACTTTCACTGCGTCGGGATAGGCAGCGAGCTCTCGTGTCCAGACGCCCGGGGGATGACCGCTTATCCAAAAGTCGGACACCGTAAGGTCCTTGCTGACGTCAGAACCATTTAGGACTTCGATTGTGACCTCCGGGTGTCTCGACGTGAACACGCCGATTCCGGTGGTTCTGGGCAAGCGGGCGCGTAGGGTCGCAATCAAAAGTCGGCTCTCAGCGGGATCTTCTTTGCCCGTGCCGAGCTCCTGGAACCGATCCGGTTCGGCAGCGGAAGGACGGCCGATCGATGGGCTGCGCCGCTTCGTCCCCCGTGAGCCCGTTTTCGCGACCATGTCTTTGGGCAATTGACCCGGCCGATTCGTCAGCCCTCCTCCGAACGCGAATCGAGATTCAGGATATAAGTGACCGAGCGCCGAGCCCGTCCAAAGATAGCTCGTGGACCGCCCAAACCAGGCGATCGAGTAGTTCCTCGCCCAGATGATCAAGGCCCGCCCGGATCGAAAGCCGTATGGACTGCCTTCGTCAACGGGTGTGTGCAAGCCTGTTTACACCCACACGGGGACGGGAGATTTGAGGGGTCCCGCCGTGGATTCCGGCAATCGAACCATGGACCGCGGGCAGTACTCGATCCGGGCGTTTACCGAAAGCGATTATCCGGCGGTCGCCCGGATTAACTCGGCAATCCTTCCGGAGTTCCCTGAGACAGCCGAGGATGCCCGGCGCTGGAGCGATGTTGTTACCAAGGACCCCGGCCGCCTGATGCGGAAGCTGATCGTCGAGGAAGCGGGGTCGGGGTCGGTCGTCGGTTGGGGACAAGTGGCACATACGCTATTCAATTTCCACCCGGACAAGTACAACGTTCGAGTGGCCGTGGACGCGGCGCATCGGCGCAAGGGCATCGGCCAAGAACTGTATCGCCTTCTCGAGACGGATGCGGTCGAGCGGAAAGCGGTCTCCCTCTGGGCGAGCGCTCGAGAGGACGATCCCTCGAGCATTCGATTTCTCGACCGTCGGGGTTTCGTCACGACGCACAAGATCTGGTCTTCGCGCCTGAACCTTATCGACCTGGACCTCTCGAATTTCCCCGACGGGTCCAAAGCGATGTCCGATTCGGGGATCCGGATATCCACCCTCGCTGCTGAGGGGGCCGACCGTCCAGAAGTGCAGCGGCGTCTCTACGAGCTGAGCCGGATTACTTCTGAGGATGTGCCCCGACAGGGGGAGTACGAGCCCGTGAGTTTCGAGGATTTCTATGCGATCGACATCGGGGGTTCGAACGCGATCCCCGATGCGCTCTTCCTCGCCTGTTTCGGAGATAAGTACGTGGCCTGGAGCTCGCTACAATTGCTACGCGGTCTGCCGGACACCCTCGATATCGGGTTCACGGGAACTCTTCCCGAGTTTCGGGGTCGCGGAATTGCCTCCGAGCTCAAGCGTCGGGCAGTCGTGTACGCCCGAGATCACGGTTACCGGTATATGGTGACGGGCAACGACTCGCTCAACCCAAAAATCTGGGCCATCAACGAGAGGCTGGGATTCCAGAAGCAGATGGTCATGGTTCAGGCCGAGAAGACTCTGCGGCGGACCGAGTCCTAGGTTCCCTCCGTTCCAGTCGGGACTTTTCCCTCTTGAGCGGATGAAGGTTTGAACACACCCGCTCGAGCGTTCGTCCATCACCAGACGCCCGAGCGACTGTACCAGCGCGGGCGCGTCAAGGTAAATTGAGGCGAATCGTTGGTGGGTGGGGCGAGCAAAGTGGTGGATAGGGTCTACAAGGCGAACATACCCGCACTCAGGAGAGCGCTCGAGAAGCTGAAGACGGAATTCTCCCAGCTCCACTCTAAAACCAACTGGACCAAGCTCAGAGTGGAACCTTTGCTCCGACATGCGAAGGAGTTGGAACAGAAGTTGAAGTCACAGGGGGCCTCCCGATTGTCAAAAGGAGTAGGGATGTTTCACTCCGACTTGGTGTACTTAGGAGAGAACGTCAAAGGTTTGAAGATCATCCTCCAGGCGGAGAAGAAATCCCTCCAGCGAAGAATCAAGATTCCTGGAAAGCGAGGAAACTAAGCCCCATCCAGTTGATTCTTCGCAAGCACGAATCCGTGGTTGGGGACGACCTTCCAACTTGTCTGTAGATCCAAGGCGGCCTGAGGCTACCCAATCTGGTTTAGCTCAGCCGAAACGGGATGGATTAATGGCCTGCCCGGGATATCCGATCGGTGGCCATGAACTCAGAGCTCGAACTGATTCAGAACTTGTACGCGTACAATTCGCGGGTGAGAGCCAAGTATCTGAACGCGATTTGGAAGCTTCCGCCCCGTGAGCGCTATCGAAACCGCGGAGCATCTTTCCCCTCGATCGTAGACATTTTCTTGCACGTGCTGGACGCCTACCGCCTATGGTTCGACGAGGTCTACGCTGGACGTGCCACGCCCGATTGGTACCCGCTGGGAGTCCGATACTCCCTCGCCGAGGCCCGGCGCGAGATGCGGGCCATCGACCGCCGTGCGCTGCGTGTGGTGAGTTCGCTTCGGCAGAGCGATCTCCATCGGCGCATTGCCCTCCCGAAGCGCTGGCGCGCTCCCAAGCCGATCGAACTTCGCGTATTGCTGGTCCACATGATTGAGGAGGAGCTTCAGCACCGTGGCGAGATGAACGCGCTCCTCTGGCAGTCGGGGCGCAATCCTCCTGTAACGGGGTACGACGATTAGCGGAACTTGGGTACCCCACTGAATTGGCAGGTTCCGAGCCCCGCCACCTAGGTCTGGGTGCAACGGCCATTGTACCCACCGAGTTCCGAAGAGGGAGTGCCGTGGCCCCTCCTGAACGAATCTTCAGCGACTTTGCTTGAGCAAGGGTTAATTCGCAACCGCCAGCGTTTCCTCGGCTTTGAGTAAGCGTGCGGGGATCAAGCCACGCAAAATACGATTTTGCGCCAGCCATCCTCCACTCGAATGCCTCTTGCCGGAGGACGAACTCGTTTAGGAAGAGTTAGGTGGAAAGAGCATTTTGGACGATAGAAACTTGCCGCTGAAGAGTGAAAGCACTCCCGATGCGCCGAAGTCGGTTCCCGCTTCGCCGCCCCCTGCCGTGCCTCCGAGAGGACTCTCGTCCTCCGAAGTAGCGAACCGTCGAGCACAAGAGGGTTTCAACGAGATTCCTGAGCGGAAGGTCAGCCTCTGGCGTCGGCTCTTCTCATATCTCTGGGGCCCCATCCCTTGGATGATTGAGGTGGCGGCGGTGCTCGCCGCCGTCCTCCAGAACTGGGACGACTTCGCGATCATTCTCACCCTGCTCATCGTGAACGCCACCGTCGGATTCTGGGAAGAGTACCAGTCGGGGAACGCGGTAGCCGCTCTGAAGGCGCATCTCGCCCCGCAAGCTCGAGTGCTGCGCGACACGGTTTGGACTATCCTTCCGGCCCGTGAGTTAGTTCCGGGAGACTTCATTCGTGTGCGGATGGGGGACATCGTCCCCGCGGACGTCCTTCTGCTCGCCGACGCATCGCTCGAGCTCGATCAGTCGGCGCTCACGGGCGAGTCGCTCAGCGTCTCCCGTTCCTCCGGGGAGGCGGCGCTTTCAGGGTCGATCGTCCGGCGCGGAGAGGGAACCGCGACGGTAACGTCGATCGGACCGAAAACCTACCTCGGCCGGACCGCTCAGCTCGTCGCCTCAGCGCAGCCGGTGAGTCACCTCCAACGCGCCATTCTCCGCATCGGAGACACCCTCATCGTGCTCGCCCTCGGCCTCGCGGTAGTCATCGAGGCTGTTTCGGTGGTCCGTGGAGTGAACCTGCTCACTTCTGTCCAATTCGCCCTCGTGCTTGCCGTCGCCGCCATTCCAGTGGCCATGCCCACGGTGCTCTCCGTCACCATGGCGGTGGGCGCGCGGACTCTCGCCGACGAGAAGGCGATCGTTACTCGACTCGAAGCCATGGAGGAGCTCGCGGGTATCGACGTGCTCTGTTCCGACAAGACAGGCACGCTCACGCAGAACGCGCTGCGAATGGGGAGCCCCGTCGCCTTCGAGGGATTCACGGCCGACGAGGTCCTGGAAGCGGCCGTCCTTGCCTCCCGAGTAGAAGATCACGACCCCATTGACGATGCGATCCTCTCATCAGACCGTGCCCTCGCGCTCGCGGGGAAATACCGGGTGACCCGTTTCCTGCCGTTCGACCCGGTCCTCAAGCGCACCGAGGCCGCGGTGGTAGCGCCGGACGGTTCGACTCTCCGCGTGACCAAGGGGGCTCCGCAAGCCATTCTAGCAGTCGCCAGTGGAACGGCGAATGTGCCGGCCGCCCTCGACACGGTTGTCTCGGAGGTCGCACGGCACGGTTACCGAGCCCTCGGCGTCGCGCGGGCCCGCGGCAACGGGCCGTGGGAATTCCTCGGTGTAATCCCCCTGTTCGACCCGCTGCGTCCGGACTCCGCGGAAGTCCTCGCGGAGATCCGGGCGCTAGGAGTGCAGGTCAAGATGCTGACGGGGGACCAAGCGGCGATCGCTCGAGAAACCGGACATCAACTAGGGATGGAAGGCGCCGTCACGACACCCGACGAGTGGACCGGCAGCACAGGAGAGGCACGCCGGGCCCAAATCTTCGAAGAGACGAGTGTCTTCGCTCAAGTGTTCCCGGAGCACAAGTACGAGATCGTCGATCAGCTGCAGCGGCACGGGCACATTGTCGGGATGACGGGGGACGGAGTGAACGACGCCCCGGCGCTGAAGAAAGCGGACGCGGGAATCGCGGTTTCGGGAGCGACGGATGCGGCTCGGTCAGCGGCCGCAGTAGTGCTGACCGCGCCGGGGCTCGGTGTGATCCTCACGGCGATCCGGCAAGCGCGGCAGACCTTCGCCCGGATGACGTCATACGCCATCTACCGGATCGAGGAGACGATCCGGCTGCTGCTGTTCATCACCCTCACGATCGTCATCCTTGGATTCTTTCCCGTTACAGCGCTCGAAATCGTCCTCATCGCCCTGCTCAACGACGCCGCGATCCTCGCCATCGCATACGATCGCACTCCAATCTCCCCGACCCCAGTCTCGTGGAGGATGGGCCGGATCCTTCGGGTCTCCTCCGTGCTCGGAATCACTGGGGTCGCGTCCACGTTCCTGTTGTTGGCGATCGCGGTCGGTCCCCTTCACATCTCAGGCCCCCTTCTGCAGACCCTCTTCTACCTCAAACTCTCGGTCGCTGGACATTTCGTCATCTTCCTGACCCGTACCGAGGGACCGTTCTGGAAATCGCGACCGGCCAACATACTGCTCTTGAGCGTTATCGGGACCCAGGTCTTCGCCTCCCTCCTCGCCCTAATGGGCTGGTTTATCCCGCGCGTTCCTCCCCTGTGGGTGGTCGGCATCTGGGGATATGCGGCGCTCGAGATCCTCCTGGTGGACCAAGCTAAGCAGTGGACCTACCGGCGGTTGGATCGCGCTGATGCCAGCGGAGCTCGCAGGGAGCCCCGAGTCGGGCTAACTGCCCGACTTCCGTGGCGCTGGTTCTTTCACCCTCGCCATCGGCATCTCTCTCAGTGAAACCCTGCGGAGCCGTTTTTGGAGCACCCCGGTCGGGCGGCTCTTAGAGCCCATAAGGTCGGGCCCGAAGGAGGTTTCCACTCACCTGGTCTCGGGTTCGCACGCACCGCGGACTCGAGATCGGGCTGCATCTGAGGCCCGGGTTGACGAACGAGAACTTTATCGCGGAGGCGATTGGGAATCTCGCCGCCTTCCGGCTCGAGCAGGAACGTAGAGAGACGCTCGTCTGGCAAGTCGTTCGGGTAGAAGGTTCGGGGGGACACCACTTCCGCCTCGTGATCCGTCACCCCGAACGTGCCCTCGATCTCGGAATTGAGCACGACCTGAAGCGGCTGCTGGACTCTCTCTCGAACGAGACTGTCGAGGAACTGCATAGGCGGTTCGAGATCGCCGAACGGGAAGGGCTGAAATTGACGCGCATTCGGCACGTCCATGAGTCGGTGGATTTCTGGCGGGACGATTTCTGGAACTGGCTGGGATAGGCGCGCCTCGGAACCGACGAAGCGCCAGCGAACAGAGTTGGCGACGGGAGCGCGAAACGACACTCGCGATCCTGCTCGTACTAGGCGGGGGACGCCGATGCTAGGGGCACGACGCGCAACAGAACCTTGTGGCGGAACTGGACCCGGGGAGCGACCATTGCTTCGAAGCGGATGTGGAACGGCTTAACTCACCGTGGTGGCCGCCGACCGCACTATCGACCCAGGAACTCGCGAGGAGCCCGCTCTATGAGGTCATCGAGGCGGGAACGTATGTCCTTCGTGACGGGAACCCCGTGTCCCGGGAGCAGAATCTCCGTGTCCAGTTCTCGGATCCAGGAAAGGGACCGCACGGCCTGGTCCAAACTGGAGGCGAATCTCGCGGCGGGAAGGGTGAGATGACCCTTTCGTTCCACCACGGCATCTCCGGAAAAGAGAATCCTCCGCGTCGCGTGGTAGAAGACGACCTCCCCCGGAGTGTGGCCCGGCGCATGGACGACGAGCAGAGGTCCGATCCGGTCCCCATCGTTCAATGGGACCGCGACGGGGGCCGGATGGATCCGCATGAAGAGTCTCATCAGGAGAGGCATCGAGGGTTTTACACGGCCGTCGACAAAGGGGGCGTCCTCCCGATGACAGGATATTGGTGCCTTCGTGGTCTCTTGGAGATACGCAGCGCCCCCCATGTGGTCGATATGATGGTGGGTCAGCAGTAGCTTCCCTACGGACCCAAGTGGCACGTCGGCGACGTGGAACGCCCGTACGATCGGTTTGGCTTTGCGGGCAAAGCCAGTGTCGATAAGGTAGGTTTCGTTTCCTTCACGAAAGGTGTAGCTGTTGACAAACCCTGGAATTCGGCCAACTCCGTCGGCCACACGGTCCCCCGCGACTGCCTCTCTTCCGTTCGTCATTTAGGTCTCCGGTTCACGAGAGCACTGATACGGGAGCGCGATGACCGTGTCCCCGTTCGAGTCGATGGGCATCATTTCTGGTAGTCCGGACGTGCCCATCAACTCCTCCTCCGGTTTGGAAAGCGGGTGCCGGGGCCAGGATTCGAACCTGGGAACTCCTGCGAGAGCAGATCTTGAGTCTGCCGCCTTTGGCCGCTCGGCCACCCCGGCGCCGACGGTGCGAGGAGTCGGACGGCCTTATTCGTCTTCCGTTTCCTCGTCAACCACGTCGGAGTCTTCCTCGATCGAGATAGACAGCGCCCCCTCGTCCCGTGGGGTCGCACGAAATCCCTCCGCCGGCGAAGCGCCCGCGGCCCTCGTCCGGATCGACAGAGTTCTCCTCTGGCGACCACACCGCAGGCAGGTTCGCACTCGCCGACCGGACCTTATTCGGGTCCGGACCGTACGGCCCTCCACCCAGTAGGTCGAGCACGCCCGGCAGTACGACTCCCGGTATTCCCGCAAGAGCCGAACGTTGTAGCGCATCCCGATCCGGCGAGCGAGATTCACGTATCGGTCGGCCAGGTCCGGATGGTGACCCCGCGACTCGCGCTCCGCGAGCGCAAACAGCTCAGAGACCCGGTCCCGGGCGATACGGACCATGGCTCCGGTCCGTCGGCCCTTGCGCCCCGATCTCTTCACGACTGAGGCTGCTGGCATACGGGGCAATAAACGGCGACTCGGCTGATGACCGTCCGGCAGCGAATGCAGTACTTACCCGAGGGAGGCGGCGCGATCGGACCGACGGACCCGGGAATCGGCGGGGAAAGCATCGCGTACCCCCCCGGCACGTAGCTCATCGGGAAGCCGGGCGGGGGTGGAGGCGGCGGAGGAGGAGGCGACGCTCCGGAGGGCGTCGTCCCGGTGTTCGATCCCGGCGTCAACGGAGCGCGATTGAGAGGGTTCGAGGAAGCCCCCGCGGTGGTGTCCACCTGGGGCAATGTGTAGCCGCACTTGGTGCAGAACAACGCACCATCGTTCACGAGCTCGCCGCAGTGGAGACAGACTGCCACGGAGGGGGCAAGGTTAATGGCGTATATCACCGTCAGGGGCTCAGTGAGACATCGGTCGGTCGCACTCGTGACTCGGGACCCCGGGCTCTACCATGAGCTGGCGGGGTTTTTGCGAGAGCGACACGTTCCGACGGTCAGCCTTTTGCCGGGAGACCGGATCCCCGATCAGGTTGCCGCCGTCCTTACCTCGAATTCCGAAGCGCCGCTGATCTCTCACTCGAACGTTCTCGTCGTAGGGGAGACACTCGACCGCCGAAGTCTGGCGGCCGCGGTCCGCCACGCCCTGGAGTCGGCGGATGCAGGCGAGGCGATCATCGTGGGTCTCGACCCCGGCCCCCGACCCGGATACTCGATCCTTGCAGGGGCGACGGTCCTGGGCGAAGGCGTACTCGAGACCCCCGAATCGGCAGGCACCCTCGCGAGTCACCTGCGGCACCGATTCCCCTCGCGGCCGGTCCTCTTCCGGGTCGGCAAAGGGGACCCCCCGGCGAGGAATCGAATCGTCAACGCCCTTCTTGAACACCATCGCTCGGTGGAGCTTGTGGACGAACAGGGGACTACCCCTCGGGGCCACCGACGTCCGCGCGACGCCGCTGCCGCACGGAGTATCGCCCACTCGCGGGGGAACGTCGTCCGGGAGCCGCTGCCCCTCACGTTCACCCCGGGCGACGTGGCCAACCTGCAGCGACTGAGCCGGGAGGGTAGCGGGGGACGACTCACGATCTCCCGCTCGAGCGCGCATCGCGTTCTCCAAGGCGAGATCACCCTCGCGGAAGCCGTCGCCGAGGCGTTGGCCCGACCCGACCGCCCTCGCGCGGGCCGCGAAGCCAACTCCCCCCGGGAACCCCTTTAACCCGCCAGAAGGTCGGCGCGGACGTGGTGCTCTCCCCTGAGGTTGAGGCCCGCGCCCGTCGGGCGGCCCTCGAGAACGCGCTCGCCCACGACGGGGCCGCCCAAACAGGCCCGATCGTCGGTCGACTGCTGGCCACCGATGCCTCGCTTCGGCCCGAGGCCGACGCCGTCCGTTCGCTCGTCTCAGAGATCGTCGCCGAAATCCGAGGTCTACCGCTCCCCGAACTCGAGGACCGACTCGCCTCGGTGGGTGGCCGCACCGCGGTGCTCGCGAAGGTGCCGCGCGACGAGGCCCCGGATTTCCCGGAGCTCCTGGGGGCCGTCCGGGGTAAGGTCGTCCTTCGAATGGCACCGTTTCCGAGCGGTGTCCTCCACATCGGCAACTCCCGGATGTTGTTCGTCAACCAACTTTACCGGGAGCGATACGATGGAAAGATCCTGCTCGTTTTCGACGATACGGTCGGTTCGGCGGACAAGCACATCGAGACCGAGTTCTTCGACCTCATCCGGGGCGACTGCGAAATCGCGGGCGTACGCCCGGACGCTGTCTACTTCAAATCGGACCGGGTCGCGTCGTTCTATCCGTGGGCTCGCCGGGTGATTGAGAAAGGGGGGGCGTACGTCTGTCGTTGCCCCCAGGAGCTCCTTGGGAAGAATCGAGTGGCGGGGGTGCCGTGTCCCGAACGTTCGCAGGCGATCCCCGACACCCTCGAGGAATGGGAGAAGATGCTCGGGGGCTCGTACTCCCCGGGAGAGGCGGTTCTCCGATTGAGAACGGACATGTCGGACCCCGATCCGGCGTTCCGCGACCGCGTCCTCCTGCGGATCAGCGACATCGACCACCCGCGGGTGGGCCGCAAGTACCGCGTCTGGCCGATGCTCGAGTTTTCGTGGGCGGTCGACGACATCGAGCTGGGCGTCACCCACGTCCTCCGAGGGAAGGACCTGGTCATCGAGGACCGCATGCAACGGTACATCTGGGACCTGCTCGGGATCACGGGACCTCCCTTCCTCCACTGGGGGATCCTCCGGGTGAGGGAAGCGAAGGTCGCCAAGAGCAAGTCCTACAAGGAGGTAAAATCCGGGCTCTACGACGGCTTCGCCGACCCCCGAACGTGGTCGCTGCGGTCCCTCGTTCGTCGCGGGATCTCCATGGACGCGCTGCGTGAGTTCATTCTCTCGTTCGGGATGTCGCTCGCCGACATCGAGGTTCCCGCGGAAACCCTCTACTCCGAGAACCGCAAGCGGATCGATTCGACGACCATTCGCCGTTCGTTCGTTCCCGACCCGGTCCGCGTTGACGTAGAAGGATATCCGTTCGATCTGGCCCGAGTCACGCTCCCGAACCACCCCGACCTTCCCGACCTCGGAACTCGTGCCGTTACCGCGGGCCCCTCGTTCTTTCTGCCCCGACGAGACCTGGCGGCCCACGCGGGCGACGAGGTCCGACTCAAGGACCTGGTCAACGTCCGCCTGGACCCCGAGATGCCCCTCGCCGCGGGAACGATGCGGGCGGTGTTTACGAGCCGAGAGAACCGCAAGCTTCCCCGCCTGCAATGGGTGGGCGCGCCCGGAGCGGTGTCAGTCGACCTCCTCGGACTCGAAGGCGACCATTCCACCGGCCTTGGAGAGTCGGCCCTCTCCGCTGCGCGACCCGGTGAGGTCTTTCAATTCGAGCGGGTCGGGTTCGTTCGAGTGGAAGAGGACTGGGCTCCCGGGTCGACCCCGCTGAGGGTCGTCTACGGTCATCCGTAGCATCCCGCCGAGCTTTTTGTAGCGGGAATCGTTGGCATCCCCAGGGTTCGATGAAGTTCCTCCACACCTCCATCACCGTCCGCCACATGGACGAGAGCTTGGCGTTCTACACGGAAGTCCTGGGACTCCGATTTGAGCGACGAAGAACCATCCCGGAGAACCACGCTGAGATCGCCTTCGTGCAGGACCCCGCGTCGGGAGCCCGGGTCGAACTCACTCATTGGGAAGGGAAGGACCAGTTCGAGGCGGGCGAGCAGCTCGACCACCTGGCCTTCGAGGTCGAGGACCTCGACCGATTCTTGATGAAAGTGCGAGCAAAAAACGTCCGTGTCGCGAAGGAGCCCTACCGGCTCTCGGGCGGATCTTCTCGCATTGCGTTCATCCTCGACCCGAACGACGTCTGGATCGAACTCATCGAACACGCTCCGACGGCGGGCTAGACGCAACTCCGTGGTCGAGGGACCGCTCGACGCCCGCAGCGCCGCCCATGGACGATCCCTCCTCGCGGTGTTCGGAGCGACCTTCTTTGTCCGGTTCGCGTTCGGAATCACGCTCGCAGTGTTCGCGAGTTACATCCTGGGCCGGCTCTCCAACCTGAGCGGGAACGACGAGGGGACGGTCGGCCTCGTCGCCGCGATGGCCCCGATCGGGGAGTTCACCACGGTCCTGCTCTCGGGGATCGCCACGGACCGCGTCGGCCGGTTCCCCGTGCTGTTCACCGGGATGTTGGGCGCGGCGGGTCTGTTCGGGTTGGTCGCCGTCACCCGTTCGGTCGTCGCACTCGGAGCCCTGAACTTCTTCTTCGGAATCGCGAGCGGAGCGATTCTGGCTTCGAGCCTCGCGGTCATCGCCGACCGATCCACCACCGACGAGCGAGGACTCGAGATGGGCCGCTTCGACGCGATGAACCTCGCGGGGTGGCTCGGAGGATTCGCCTTCGGGATCGCGATCCTCGGACTCATTCAGGGCAGCCATCTCACGATCGCATTCCTGCCGTACGTGTTCGTCTTGGGCGCGCTCACGCTGCTGGCTGGCTTTCTGTTCGCGTGGTACCTCGTCCGCATCATTCCACGGACCCATCCCGCCACGGGGTTCCCCGTGGGGCAAGTCCTACGGAATGCGTTCCGACGCAGTGTCCTCCTCGTGACGCTCCCGTGGCTGATCGTCTACATGCTGATCGGCTACGTGCTGGTCTTCGTTGGGACGGCGTCGGCGGGGGTCGGGTTTCCAGACATCTACCTGGCGGCCGGAATCGGGGGAGGGGGCGCGCTGCTGGTGGTCTCCCAACCCCAGTTCGGACGCCTGGCGGACCGCTACGGGCGCACCCGCATGATGAACATCGGCGTGGCCGGATTTGTGGGTGTCATGGTCACGGCCTCCCTCCTGGTTGCCTTTGGACCGCTGCCGGAACTGCTCGCGGCCCTCGCCGTCTGCGTCCTCGCCGCCCTCGCGTATGGCCCGGCGGCACTCGCCGCACTCGCCGACCTCGCCTTCGCGCTCAGTCGAGGAACCACGATGGCGATCTACTCCCTCACGATCTCCCTCGGAATGATACTCGGTCTCGTACTAGGAACCCAACTCGTCGACCGGTTCGGGAACGACGGATACTACCTGTTCTTCGGTGGCATCGCGGTCGCGCTCGTCGCGATCTCGACGTTCCGCTACTGGGAAGTACGGCTCGGTCCCCCGGGTGAGTCTACGACTCCGGCTCAATGATGACGTGCCGAAGAACCGGATGGGTCTGCTGCAGCGCATGGGTGATCTGGTCGATCGCCGCCTCGATCTGGTCGGTGGTCAGACCGTCGTGGAAGTTGATCCGTAGCGCGAGGAGCGCATCCTCCGGCCCCAGGACCATCGACTGGAGGGCGCGCACCTTGGTGACCCGAGCGTCGCGTTCCACGACGCCGAGGATCGTCCGGGCTTCCCCGGGGTCGAGGGCCTGCCCGATCAGGAGCCCTCGACTCTCGAGCGTAAGGACGATCCCGGTGATGACCAGGAGCGCCCCCTCGATGATGGCCGCAGCTCCGTCGGCGGCGTAGTTTTGGGTCCGATAGACGACGATCAGCGAGGAGAACGCCACCAGGCAGCCGAGGATCGAAACGACGTCCTGATAGAAGACCGACTTGAGTCCGATATGCCGGGACTCGAGAAGCGACTGGAGGGTCTGTTGCGATCGCCGTACCTCCCGCAACGTGACCAGGATCCCGACGGAGCTGGCCGCGAGCGTCGCGCCCACGACGAGCAACGCGTCTCCGATGTGCGAGATCGGGTTGGGGTTCGTGACCTGGTTGACGCCGGTGGTTAGGGCGAGGATCCCCGCCACGGTGAAGGTGATGACGATCGAGACGAGCGCCCAATAGAACCGTTCCTTGCCTCGTCCGAACGGATGGCGGTAGTCCGCGGGCAAGCGCGACGCGTACAGTCCCCACAGGAGGAGGGCGCTTCCGACCAGGTCCGTGATGGCGTAGATCGCCTGGGCGAGGACGGCTCGGCTCCCCGACGAGATGGCCACGAGGAGATTGAAGGCAAAGAGCGCGCCGTTCAGAAGGAGGGTTGCGATGATGACAACCTGTGTACGCATGGAGCTCGAAGTCTCCGTCCGAGCTAACGACGGACGGAGGGACGACCCATAAAGAGTTGTGTTCGCGGCCGGGCACTTTGGAGAATGCCCCCGAAGACCAACCGTTAAATCGCGGCGACCGGTGCTCGAGCGAAGGTGCTCCGATGAGCGAAACCTCCCCCCATCCTTCGACGTCCAGTTCCACCCCTGCGACGTCCTCCCCCCACCGATATCCCCGCCCCCGGCTCAGTCGACTTGGCCTCGGCCCGGGCAAGCTGACTCGACTGAAGCGCCTGCTTTACCAGCACGGCCCGGGAGGTGGAACGCTCCTGGTTCTCCCGATCGATCAGGGTCTCGAGCACGGCCCGGTCGATTTCTTCTCGAACCCGGACGCCCTCGACCCTCAATACCAGTACGACCTGGCGAGCGAGGGGAAGTTCAGCGCCATCGCGCTCCACATCGGCCTCGCCGAGAAGTACTTTCATGAGTACGCCGGGGACGTCCCGCTCATCCTCAAGTTGAACGGGAAGACCACGATCCCCGGGGACGCGCAAGCGTTCAGCCCGCTCACCGGCACGGTCGAGGACGCCATTCGCTTGGGCGCGGACGCGGTCGGCTACACGATCTACGTCGGGTCCCCCGCGCAGGACCGTGATTTCCTCCAGTTCCTCGAAGTACGGAAGGAAGCCCAGCGACTCGGGATGCCCCTCATTGTCTGGGCGTATCCTCGGGGCGAGGCGGTGGCGAAGAAGGGCGGCAAGGAGAGCCTCTACGCCATCGACTACGCAGCTCGGGTCGCCCACGAACTCGGGGCGGACGTTGTGAAGCTGAACTATCCCGTCGCCTCCGAGAAGGATGCGGACAGCCCCGCGCCGTACAACACCCTGCGACTCCCTCCCTCCGAGGCGTTTCGCAAGGTCGTCCAAAGTGCCGGACGCTCCCTCGTGCTTGTCTCCGGCGGGGAGAAGGTCGAGGATGCCGAGCTGCTCCGCAAGGTCCGATCCTCGATGGACGCGGGCGCGACCGGGATCATCTTTGGTCGCAACCTCTGGCAACGCCCCAAGGCCGAAGCCCTTCGATTGACCCGGGAACTTCATGCGATCTTCCGCGAGTACGCGCAACCCCCGTCCTAGGTCCGCCCTCCGGCTCCTCATCGTTCTCGCCGGCGAGGACCACCCGAAGGCGTGCACGGGTCGCCGCCTTCTCCGCTGGGGACGAGTTTACCGGGTTCCCCGGGAAGACGCCGGGTCTCCGTCCCCCGTCGTCCTCGACCCCTATTCTCCCGTTCCACTCTGCGGAGCGGACCGAGAGGCTGCCGCCCGCGGAGGGCTGTTAGTGGTCGACTGCTCGTGGAATCGGCTCTCGGCGCGGGGGGCGTTCCCCGGTTCGGAGCGGACCGGACGACCCCGAACGCCCCACCGTCGGCTCCCCCTCCTCATCGCAACGAATCCGCAGCACTACGGACGGGCCGCGCAGCTCAACACCGTGGAAGCGCTCTGCGGGGCACTGTACGTCCTCGGTCGATCCGACGAGGCCGAGAGAGTGATCGCGGGCTTCGCCGGAGGCGAAGAATTCATCGAGGTAAATCGAGACCGACTCGAAAGGTATACGCGCGCCGTCTCGCCGAGCGAAATTTCCGCCGCGGAGAAGCTCCTCTTCGGCCGAATTTGAACTCGGCCCGCGCGGTCATCTGGCGGCGCCCCCACGCCGAGGACGAGGAAGTCGGCGGCCGCGACCGCCAGTCCTCCCGGGTGGCGAGGGCAGGGTTGTGCCCGGGAGCGTATTTTCACAACGGGGGCGGAAACGACCTGCCTTCCGTCGGTAGGTGCTCCACCTTCAGGTCCGTCACGGATCCTAACGGAGCAACGAGGGGAAGACGCGCGACGATCACGCCGCCGTAGCGTTCGTAGATGCGAGACGTGTGCAAGGTGAGGCAACGTCCCCCATAGAGGGGCTTTCCTGTCAGGTCCGGGTCGTGCCCGCGAAGCATCAGCCGAAGGCCAGTGGCATGAAAGAAACGGTCCAAATCTCGGCTTCCCCACGGGAGCGCAGCGCCCCGACGGATTCTCGACGCGTCGCACTCGGCCCACGTGATTTCGGCAAGACGTTCCGTATCCACGGATTCGAACGCTTTGGTCCAAGGGGAGGGGAGGTCGCCGCACGGGAACCCCGCGTGAGCGAGGTAGGCCCCGCTCGGGGTAGTCACGGCGAGCGGGCCCCGTTCGAAAAGTCCCAGAAGCCGCTCGTAGCGCGTCGAGTCCGGCCCCCACAGTTCGTCGACCTCCTCGGGAAGATTGTGCGGAATGGCCGGAATGCGGCGGACCACCTCGTGGTTTCCCTGAATGAGATAGACGCGATCCGGGGCTTCGGCCGCGAGGCTGAGTAGATAGAGCGCGTTCGCCACCGAGCCGGGACCGCAGTCATCGGGGGCTCGGTCGACGTAATCCCCGAGCCCGACCAAACACCGGACCCCCTCTCGATACCGCTTGACGACCTCTTCGGTCGACCTCCAGTCGCCGTGCGTGTCCCCGAAGACGATCGCTTCCTCGGCGCGGCCCGGGGTCAGCTCGGTCACCGGGGTGCGGAGGGGAACGCCTCGTTCGAGACGGTCGAGAAGTTCGTCGGCCTCCTCGGGAGAGAGACGGAGCAGCTCGGGCGGAGTCAGAGGACCTCGTCCCTCGGGCATGGCGCCACTCCGGTTATCGCGCCGGGAGAAGTGCGGGGGGCCGGACTTTCCGGCGGCCGATCTCGAGGATCGACCGACCCTTTGAACCGGCGAATGCCCTAGGCAACAGGGTCCTAAGCCCTGCCTCGTTGGCCCCGCCGAATTCGTCGGACGGTTTGGCCGAGCTGGAGCACCCCCGCACCGGAAGAAGGACGCGAACCCGATAGTAGCCCCGGCAGGAGTTTCGGCCGTCGGGGACGGCGACCACCGCGGCGTTCGAACCTGCGTCGCGAGATCCAGAGTCTCGCATGATTGGCCACTACACCACGGGGCTACGAAAATGCCAGCTTCGGGCCGTTGATAAACGTTGCCGCGCGCGGAATCCTCGGAGCGCGCCGGCTCCCAGGTACGACCGCACGGCACAAATAGACCGGGACAGTCCCTCGCCCGGCCACGCCCCGGGGGCTGCATGGCCGGGGGAGCGAGGATCCACTTGACCGCTCAAGGGGATTCGGCACTCAGTCTTGTCGAGCCGGCGAGCCCCGGGCCGTCCACGGGGACGTTGCCCCCCGCCGCACCCTCGAAGATTCGATGGAGCCGTCCGGCGACACTCCTCTACCTCGCCATTCCCTTGTCCATCGGGGTCCTCGCGGCTTCCGACCCGGGGTTTACCGCCGCCGGACTCGCGAGCTACCTTCCGACCGCCACCGTCGACGTCTCGTATTCTTTCCTGCGCATGTCCGCGGCGTACCTCCTGTCCCTCGCCTTCGCGCTGTCCTACGGCTACTACGCCGCGGCTCACCGGACCGGAGAACGCGTGATGATTCCGATCCTCGATATCCTCCAGTCCGTTCCGATCCTCGGATTCTTCCCGATCGTCGTCCTCGTCCTCTACAACCTCCAACCGTCGGGGTTCGGACCCAACCTGGCGTCGGTGATCCTGATCTTCACGTCCATGTCGTGGAACATGGTCTTCGGGGTGTACGAATCTCTCAAGACGGTGCCCTCGGACCTCCGCGAGGCCGCCGACACGTTCGGCCTCAAGGGCTGGCTTCGGTTCCGGCGGCTGCTCTTTCCGGCGACGGTGAACCGCCTGGTCTACAACTCCGTCCTCTCGTGGACCGGCGGCTGGTTCTTCCTCGTCGAGGCCGAGATCTTCACCACGAACGGGGCGGCGTTGCCCGGCATCGGCAGCTTCCTTTCGTTCGCGGCGAGCGGCCACAACACGGAGGAGTTCCTGGCGGGCCTTATCGTCCTGGTCATTGTCATCGCCCTCCTCGACTTCCTCCTCTGGAGACCCCTCGGCCACTACGCCGAACGGTTCCGATTCGACCAAGCTCCCTCGGGAGAGGGCGATCCGATCCTGGTCGCCGGAACCTCGGGTCGATTCCGTCGAGCGGCCTCGTACGTCACCCGAGGCGTCCGAACCGGAGTCTCGCGTCTGAGCACCCCCCTGGTCCAACTGGCCGCGATCACGGTCCGGCCTTCCCGCCACCCCAGCGCCCGTCGCCAGGCGGTCATCTACCATCTCTCGCTAGGAACGATTCTCGTCCTCGTCTGGCTGATGCTGATCGCGATCATCGTCGCGGTCTATACGGTGTTCAGCGGGACGATCATGCCCTCGGTGCGAGCCCAGATGCTCATGCTTCCTCTCGCCGTAGGCTTCTCGATGGGGCGTCTCGTGATCGCCTATGCCATCTGCCTCGCGATCGCGCTCCCCCTCGCGATCCTGATGGCGCGGGGTCCGCGCGCCCGACGCCTGGGACTACCGATCGTCGAGGTCGTCGCGTCGTTCCCGGCGACGGCGCTCTTTCCGGTCATCATCTTCGAGCTCGTCCCCTACATCAGCCCGGAGGGAGCGGCGATCTTGATGTTGATGACGGGGATGATCTGGTATCTCTTCTTCAACCTCCTTTCGGGTATCCGCTCGATTCCGCCGGACCTTGAAGAAGCGGCGCGGTCGTTCGGTCTCAAGGGCCGGAAGCTCGTTCGTCGGGTCCTCGTCCCGGGCGTCTTCACCGCACTGATCACCGGATCGATCACCGCTTTCGGTGGCGGTTGGAACACCCTGATCGTCGCGGAGTACCTGAACGTGGGTTCCGGTCAGTCCCTGAGCGTCCTCGGGGTCGGCCAGTTGATCGACATCGGGTACGCGGAACATGCGGATGGGGGATACCCGCTCATGGTCGCGGCGCTCTTCGCGCTCATAGCGACCGTTATCATCGTCAACGAACTCATCTGGAAGCCGCTGTACCGCCGGGCCGTCGAACGATACCGATACGATTGATTCCGAGAGACTCGCAGTTCGGACGGGAAGGGAACCTTGGCGCTGATCCGGGTCGAGCACGTGGACAAGAGCTTCGCGTCGCGGCACGGGTCGATCTCGATCATGCAGGATATCTCCTTCGAGGTCAAGGATTCGGACTTCGTCGCAATCGTCGGCCCTTCGGGATGCGGAAAGTCCACGCTTCTTCGCCTCATTCAGGGCCTCGACCATCCGACGGCGGGGTCGATATCGTTTCGAGACCAGAAGGTCGACGCCGTGTGCCCGCAGATGGCCATGGTCTTCCAGAGCTTCGCTCTGTATCCGTGGCTCACCGTGGCGCAGAACGTCGCCTTCGGACTCGAAGCCCTCAGCTGGTCGCCCGAGCGGATCGGGTCTCAAGTCGAGCGGTACATCTCGGTCACAGGCCTGGACGGTTTCCAGGAGGCCTACCCTCGAGAACTTTCCGGAGGGATGCGTCAGCGCGTCGGACTGGCCCGGGCCCTGGCGGTCGAGCCCGCGGTCCTCCTCATGGACGAGCCGTTCAGCGCCCTCGACCCCCTGACCGCGGAGAGTCTACGGGAGGAGGTCCTTCAGCTGTGGAGGGACCCTCAGCTGCCTCCGGACGCCGTGCTGCTCGTCAGCCACAACATCGAGGAGGCGATTCAGCTAGCAGACCGGGTGATCGTTCTTTCGCGTCGCCCCGGGCATATCCTCGCTCAGGTCGACGTCGACATGCCGAGGCCCCGGGACCGCAAATCGTCCGCTTTCTATGACCTGACCGACCGAGTTTACTCCCTCATCACGGAGGGAGGGAGCGCCATGGCCTCCAAGACCCGGCCGGAAGGTGCTCCCTCGGCCGGGTAAGACTTATAGAACGGCTCCTGGTAGGGTCGCCCCCCGAGTAGAACCGTGCCGACGACGTTTCCGAAATGCAACCCCACCGAGATGATGGGGCTGCTCGTCCTCCTCAATTCTCACAAGGGTTCGGAGGACGTGGCCCTGCTGGCGGACGACCTCGACCTGGAGATCGACGAGATCTTTCCCGCCCTCGAGTTCGCCGAGGTCCTTCAACTCGTGAAGGTCGTCGAGGGACGGGCCTCGTTCACCGACCTCGGGAAGAAGCTGGTGGGCGGCTCGATCCGGGACCGCAAGGCGATCATCCGCGATCAACTTCGCAAGACCACGCTTTTCAAGACCCTGCTCCGCGCCCTGGAAAACGCTCCCGGGCACGCCCTCTCCGACGAGGACCTGGGCCAGATCGTCTCGCTCACGACCGCGCCCGCGGACGAGGCCGTCCAGAACATCGTCAACTGGGGTCGGTACGCCGACCTCTTCCGGTATGACGCGGACGAGCGTCGCCTGGTCCTGACCCGACGTGCACCGGCCTCCCGGCCCGGGCCCGGGCAAGCTCGTCCCCCCTCCCCTCCCGGAACCACGGAAAGCAGCTCCTCGTCGAGTTCGAAATCGACCCCGGCCGCCGGACCCAACACCGAGTTGCGCACCGCAATCGTCGCGACGGCAACGAGCTAGGGTCGCGTCTCGCCGACGGACCTAACTCGCCTCCGTGTTGAGCTTGGGAGTCTCGTGCTCCGCGGGGCGAGAGGCGAGCGCCCGTGGGCCTCTTTCCAAAGGACTTAAGGCGACCTCCCTATCCCCGCCTCCGCGGGCACGTAGATCAGCGGAAGATCGCTGCTTTCGCAAAGCAGAGGTCGGGGGTTCAAATCCCCCCGTGTCCATTCCCATCGTTTCCGGGACTGCGCGTTGCGAAGCACTCCGGCTCGGGATCAGGGCCACTCCGTCGATACGAGGTCGCGGAGTTGCGGCGCGAGCTGTGCGGCGAAATCGCGAACCTCCTCCGCCTCTTGGACCAGGAGCTCGATGGATCGGTCAAGCGCCCGCAGCAGCTCGGCACGCTCGAGCGAGTGGACGAGCGTATCCGATGCGAGTTCCAGCACATCCTGGGGGAGCCGATCGAAACCCCGGGCGTGGCTTGCTTCGAGCCCGCGGCGGAGGCAGGCGAGCGATAAGGATTGGTCACGAACCCCGCTGATCCAGTACTCAGCCTGCCATCGCCGGTCCCTTTCGAGGCAATAGCGGGCCCGCACCGCGTGATGCACTCCCATCCCAAAGAGGTCCCTCGCGGAGGCGGGAGGAGAGTGCTCTCGTTTGACGGCGTTTCCGAACAGCAGTTTGAATCGCGGCCCGAATTCGGCGACAAATCCCGGGGTGAACGAGAGGTCGACTTGCAGATTCCCTGGGAGCAGGAAGACACGGTAAACAATAGTGCGGTCGGTAAGGTCAAACAGATGAGCGGCCTCAAACTCATGCTTGAGGTCGGCGGTCCAGTCGGCGAGCACTTCAGTTACGATCGCTCGGTCCGCAAGACCGAATGTCAGGTCCAGGTCCGACCAACGATCACTGCCGCCCAACGCATCGGAACCTACCGAGGCGCCGGCCACGATACGCGAGTCTGAGCGCGCCTTGCGGAGCAGATAATCGCGCGTGTGACCGCGCTCATCGACAGTAAACACGGGGCGTGTCATGGCCAAAGTCCGAGTCGCGCCGGCTTTATGAACGACGCGCGCGCTCGGTGACCGTCCTCTCTCATTCCTGGAACTTGGATTCGTCCTAGATTTTGCGCCGGACTCCCCCGTGTCCCTCGGACCTGCGCCGCGATCGGACGGGATGAATCCGTCGAGACTCTCGCCGTTTCCCGTCGGGGAACGACGCGCGGGCCGGTCGCGCGACCTCCTCGCACGAGGTATATCCCGAAGAGATACTCCCTTTCCGTGTCGGGCCCCCGCTTTCTCGATGCCTTCCTGGTCATCGGGGCCATTGGATGTCTCGGCGCCGGCCTCGCGCTCGCTTCAATTTGTAACGGCGGGGATTCTCTGATTCTCTTCGGCGGGGCGACCGCTCTGGTCGGGGTCCTGCTTTTCCGGACCGGGGCGTGGGCCACGGCCATTCCGGTCGGGATTCTCACGTTGACCTTGGTGGCCGGGGGCTTGTACGGTGCGAGCGTCGCGGGCTGTCACATCTAGGCGGGGCGCCGAATCCCGTCCTCGTTGATTCATCTATAGGGCGGGCTCGGGCTTGCTGTTTGTTAACGCAATCCAATAAGTGGTCCCCGTCAATCCGTCATTGTGGCCACCTCTTCGGAGCGGATGAGGGGTGGTTACGGCGAACTCCTTCGGAATCGGCGCTGGTTACTGTGGGAGGTCTCCGCGACCGCCGCGACGGTGGGCTATTCCGTCTATGCGATCTCGATCCCTTGGTTCGCCTACCAAGTCTCCGGAAGCTTCCTGGTCGTTGGCCTCGTTCTCTTCGCAGAAGTGGGCATCTATTCGCTCACGTTCCTGGTCGGGCCCCTGGTCGATCGGGCCCAGAACAAACGGACCGTGTACATCGCTTGTTATCCGGCCCAGGCCGTGGCGGCGGCGGTGCTGGGGCTTGCGATCGGTGAGGGGTTCCTTTCCCTTCCACTCCTCTTCGGCCTGATCGCGTTTATTTCGCTCCTGTGGGACTTCACCTGGGCGGCGAACAACGTCACTCCGCGCCTTCTCCTGAATCCGGACCAACTGTTCCGTGCGCAGGGGCTGGGGACCCTCCTCGGAGGCGCCACGCAGCTGGGGGGCTTCTCGGGCGGAGCGCTCATCGTGGTCGTGGTCGGTCCCTCGGGGGGCCTCCTCCTCTACGCCGCATTCCTGGCGGCAGCGACCTTTCTCGTGATCCCCCTCTCGATACCTTCTCCGGCGCAGCCGAAAGCGGCCTACCTCGCCGACTTCCGAGAGGGGTGGAAGTACTTTTCGGGAAAGAGCGGGAGCGCACTTCGCCAGCTCGCCTCCGTCGAGCTCGTCCGGGGTTTCTTTTCGACCGCACCTACACTGCTCATCGTGGTCGTGGCCGCCCGTCTCTTCGTGGGAAGTACGAACGCCTACGGGATCTTGTTCGTTTCCTGGGTGATCGGAGGGATTGCCATCGCACTCTTCCTCGGCGAATGGAATCCTCGTCGGAGCATCGGATGGATCCTCATCGGCAGCTCCACAGCCAGCGGCCTGCTCGTAGCAGCTGCCGTTTGGCCCGGACTCGCGCTGCTCCCTGCAGCGACGATCTGGTTCCTCTTCGGCGCTTCGGGGACCGCGTACACTGCCGTTCTCTACGTCTACCTACGAGGAGCGTACCCGCCGGTAGTGATCGGGCGAATCACGGCCAATCTCTATCTCTTCACGGGAACGGCCGGCGCCATCGGTGCGTTCGTCCTCGGGACCGTGGCGGGGGTCTGGTCCCCGGTGGAGTTCGGTTTGCTCTTCGCGGCCGGCCTGATGGCCACGGGGGCGTTGCTCCTGATTCTCCCGGGGATCCGTCGTCTGGTATTCTGAGCCGCCCCGCGGAGACGCCTTGAGGGGCCTCGGGATACCCAGCGTCGAACCGAATGCGACCGAACGTTGGGAACCCGCCGGACCAAACGCCCGGGGCGCAAGGCCCCTCGGAAGCGGCCCGGCGTCGCGCACGGCGACAACTAAGAGCGGTCCTCCTTACGCTCGCCGCCCTGGACATCGGGGTCGTGGTTCTGGTCCTTGGACTCGCCGAAGCCCGTTCGTTCCTCGGTTTGAGCACCCCGGAACTCCTGCTATCGATCCTGGCAGGAGTCGGGCTAATCCTCGTCGCCCGGGTTCTGATGGCCGTTCGGCTCCGCCGAACTTCGGGGAACCTGCGCTGACCAGAACAACAATCCGAGGCCCGCGGAACGCTACCCGGCCGCCGATTTCGGCTTGTCGCTCGAAGGCGGGAGCTCGTCGATCGCCGGCGGGGTTCGCTCGACGCTGCGGATCGTCGAGGGAAGTCGAGCGAACTCCCCTTCGGTCGGGATGGCCGAGGGCCCCTTCGCCGGGGATAGGGCCGGGCCGCGTCCGCCGCGAAGGTCCAGGATCGCGTCCACGGTACCGTCATCCGAGTACGTGAGCGAAAATCCCATCCTCTTCATCAGCGAAAGCGCTCGGTAGTTGTCGGCGAGCATAACGGAGTAGACCCGCTCCACGCCCATCTCGTAGGCGATGTCGAGGACCTGGTCCGCGAGCTTGGTACCCAACCCTACGCCCTGGAACTCGTCCGTGACGATGATGGCGAACTCGCCGCTCTTGCCATCGGGTTCGATCGAGAGCCGACCCACACCGAGGATCCGCCGCTTGCCGCTCCGGGTCAGTTCCGGAACGATCGCGATCTCCCGGTCGTAGTCGATGTTGCAGTAGCGCACCCGGACTTCGTGCGGGGTGTCCTTGATGACCTGGAAGAACCGATACCGGATCGACTCCTCGGAGAATCCCTGGAACATCTCGAGCCACAGCGGTTCGTCCTCGGGCTTGATCGGGCGGAGGAGTACCTCCTCCCCGTTCCCCATCTTCCAGTGGGTTTCGTACTTCTTCGGGTAGGGACTGATGACGAGGTGCGCGTGGATGTCGTGCTCCCGAAGGGCGAGCTCCTTATCGATCAAGACCCGGGCGTCGAGGATGTGGATCTTGTCCTCGGTGAGGAGGAGCGGGTTGATGTCGATCTCCTTGATCTGGGGGAAGTCGACCAGCAATTGGGAGAAGAGAAGGAGCGTCTTCTCCAACAGCTCGAGGTTGGCCTTCGGCTGATTCCGGTAGCCCTTGAGGAGCTGGTAGACCCGGGTCTCCTCGAGCATCCTCCGGATCAAGGTCGTGTTGAGCGGCGGCAGAGCCACCGCCGTGTCCTTGTAGAGTTCGACCCCGACTCCCCCCATCCCGAAGAGGATGACGGGACCGAACAATGGGTCGATCTTTCCCCCACGATCAGTTCGTACCCTCCTCTCGGGATCATCGGCTGGACCGTGACCCCGACGATCTGGGCGGAGGGCTTGTACAGTTTCGCCTTCTCGACCAGCACGTCAAATTGCCGGCGGACCTCTTCCTCAGAACCCACGTCGAGGGCCACTCCGCCCGCGTCCGACTTGTGGATGATGTCCGGAGAAAGGATCTTGAGAACGACCGGGAAGCCGAAGTGGCGGGCCCGGGCGGTCGCTTCCTCCGCCGTGGTGGCGACCTCGGTCGGCACGACCGGGAAACCGTAGAACTTGAGCAGACGCTTCGCTTCCTCCTCGGTCAGCGCCTCGCGTCCTTCCTTGGCCGCCCCTTTCAGAATGACCGAAATGGGTCGCTTCGGTGGCGCGGCGTCCACCGGGAGCTCCTCGGGGGTCTCGTACAGCAGTCCGATGTTCCGGCGATACTGGTACATCGTGAGATAGGTCTTGACGGCCTCCTCGGGAGAGGAGTACGTCGGAATGTTGTTGGCGGCGAAAAAGGCGTTCGCATCGCTAACCTTCGTACGGCCCATGAACGACGCGAGGATCGTCTTGTTCTGGTAGGTCTTGGCTCGGACCACTTCGACGATCGTCTTGGCGACCTCGAGCGGCTGAATCATGGCCTGAGCGGTGAGGAGGAGCAAGATCCCATCGACATTGTCGTCCTCGAGGCATGCCTCGAGGGCCACCCGGTAGCGTTCGGGTCCCGCGTCGCCGATCAGGTCGATCGGGTTCCCATGGCTCCAGAACGCCGGGAGCGCCGCGTTGAGCCGGTCCATCGTCTTCGGGCTCAGTTCGGCCAACGTCCCTCCTCGGCCAAGGAGGGCGTCGCTGGTCATGATGCCCGGACCGCCGGCGTTCGTGATAATCGCGAGATTCGGCCCTTTCGGCAGCGGCTGAGTGCTCAGGACTTCCGCAGCGTTGAACAGGTCGTCGATCTCCTCGACCCGGACGATCCCCGCCCGCTTGAACGCGGCGTCGTAGATCTGGTCCTCGCCGGAAAGCGCGCCCGTGTGCGAGGCGACGGCCCGAGCGCTTTCCCGGAACCGCCCGGCCTTCACGACCACGATCGGCTTGGCCCGGGCAAAGTGCCGAGCCGCGCTCATGAATTTGCGCGCGTCGGTGATCCCTTCGACGTACATCAGAATGCTTCGGGTGTGGGGGTCGCTTCCGAAGTAGTCGATGAGGTCGCCGAAGTCGACATCAATCATCGAGCCGACGGAGACGAACGTGGAGAACCCGACGTTCTCGTGGATGGCCACGTCGAGGATCGCCGACCCCAGAGCCCCGCTCTGGGAAAGGAAGGTCACGGTGCCCGGCTTCGGAACCTTGGCGAGGAAGGTCCCGTTGAGGTGGAGTCCCGGCCGGATGATGCCGAGGCAATTCGGGCCTACGATTCGAATCCCGTACTTGTGCGCCACCTCGAGAATCTCGTCCTCGAGGACCCGGCCCGCCGCTCCGGTCTCCTTGAAACCGGCCGACAGGATGATGACGCCCTTCACGCCGGCTTGACCGCACTCTTCGACCAGTTCCCGGACGGTCTTTGCGGGAGTGGCGATGATCGCAAGGTCCACCGGTTCAGGAATCGCCCCGACCGAGGGGTAGACCTTCACGCCGAGGATCTCGGTCTTGTGAGGGTTGACGAAGAACGCCTTTCCTTCGAACTCCCCTTTGGCGAAGTTGGTCGCGACGGCGAACCCAACGGACCCCTCCGTGTCGCTCGCGCCGAGGATCGCGACGCTGCGGGGTTTGAAGATCTTGTCCAGATTGAAGGTCACCATAGGCCTCGTCCTCGGTTGCTGCGTTTCGGGCGGATCGAACCCCCCGAACCCCTGGGTCGGACGTGGGGGGTTGCAGAATCACCCGTCGGCGGCGATACCTACCCGCGACCGGTCCAAAAGGCGTTCGTTAGCTCGGTTCGACGGGGTCCGGGTCAGCGGCCACCCTTTAGGGCAATGCGAGGTCCACCACCGTCTTCCCCGAACCCCTGCCGGCCCTCAGCTCGGCGAGGACCGCGGGCGCCTCAGCCAGTCGGACTCGCCGCTCCACCGGCACCTTGAGGTGGCGATCGACCACTTCCCGCGTCAATCGGTCGAGGAGGTTCGAGGTGGGCTCGAGGTCAACGTTGCCTCCTCGGATTCCGGATCGTTTCAGCGCTTCCAGGTCCGCCGAGTGAGTGGTGATCGCCGCGGCCCCTCCTCGGCGGACAAGCGTGGTCCACCGATTGAACGCCGCGGTATCGCTCATGGCATCGAGAAGGCCGTCGACCCCTCCGGGGTGGGTCGCGGAAACGGTCGCTAGGGCCGCTCCGCCTGATGGGTCGATGACCCGCTCCGCTCCCAGCGAGCCGAGCCGAGCCGCCGACGTCGTTCTCGCAACCGCAGTAACTTTGAGTCCTTGGGCGGAAGCGAGCTCCGTCGCGTACGACCCCACGCCCCCCGACGCCCCGACGATGACCAGTGAGGCCCCCGGCGCGAGCGCGAGAGCATCGAGGCAAGCGAGCGCGGTCATTCCGGCGGTGGGGAGTGCGGCGGCCTCGTCCATCCTCATTTCTTTGGGAACTCTGCCGAGCGCGATCTCCTCGGGCACCGTGGTGTAATCCGAATACGTCCCGGTGCCGACAGGACTATGCAAGAATTGACCGAACACTCGATCGCCGACGCGAAACCGAGTGACCCCGGATCCGATCGCCTCCACGTGGCCCGCTGCGTCGACGCCCAGTATGAGCGGAAAGACGTGAGGCCGACTTCCGTCGTAGAACCCCTCGCCGATCTTCCAATCGAGCGGGTTGACGCCGGCAAACGCTACTCGAACGAGCAACTCCGCCGGGCCGATGGACGGCACCGGGAGTTCCATCAATTCCGGGGGAGCGTGAAATCGAGAGACCGCGACCGCGCGCATGGCCGAGGGAAGTCACGGCGGATATTGAAGAAAACCGTGAGGCCTTTCGTCTCCGGGCGACGGAAGGCTGAAGTACGCCCCCCGCTCTCCATCCGTTCTCGAGAACCGAAGGTGATGGACCGGGATTTCCCAATCACCCGCAGTCAGGCCACGGTCCTGCTCGTCGGCCTGGTCGTTATGGCGGTGTTCGGGGCGGCCCTCTTTGGAGGTGCGATTCCCGGGCTGAAGCCGAACTACTCGACGCCGACCGTCCTCGTTTTGGACGGGCAACAATACCACTTCACGACATTCTTCTTCAACCAGCCCTTTTACCCGCTCAATCACACGTCCCCGCAGTTTACCTCGTTCCACAACGTGAGCTTCGCGATTTGGGTCACCAATTGGTACTCCCCTTGGGGCGGCATCGTGCACGGGAACGGGACCGAGACCAACGGAACCGTATACTCCTTCGAACTGGGCGACTCCCCCGCGCCCCGGGTGAATACGACCCTGTTCGTTTCGCCCGACCACCAATTCGCGGTGTTCTGGCCGGGAGGGGTTCTCGGTGGATTCTCGGTTCGGCTCATGGTGCACGTCTGATCCCGATGCGGCCGCGTCGTGTCTTGACTATCGTCGGAAACTCTATTTCAGACCCCGCCGCTGGCAAACCGGCGGAGGGTCCGGCGGCTCGACCCGACCGGACCTCCGCGAGGGGGCTCGTTTGAGGAAGGTCCGGACTATTTCGACACGACCGTCATCCGCCCGCCGTCAAACCGGCTCGTCCCCGACGCACGGGCGTGCCCATCCGATCGGGAAGAAGAGGCCCCCGGATCACCGCCGGATGCACGAAGCGAAGTGGACCCGGGCGGACGCCGTCGCCGTCCTCGAATCGCCCGAGCGACGGGCGAACCAGAACCCGGACGGACTCTGGCGTCGCGTCGGTCTCCAAGCGGGGGATGTGGTCGCCGACGTGGGTGCCGGGTCGGGGTTCTTCGCGTTTCCCGCGGCCACCGTGGTCGGGGCGAAGGGACGCGTCTACGCGGTCGATGTCTCCGAGGAACTCGTGGAGCTCCTTCGGGAGAAGGCCGACGCGCGCCGGATCCGCAACGTGGAGCCGGTGCTCTCGACTCCGACACATATCCCGATCGAGGACGCTCTCGCCGATGTCGTTCTGCTCGCGAACGTGTTCCACGGGATCCCTCCAAAAACCGTCGGGGAGGCCGTTCGTTTGCTGCGGCCCGGCGGCCGGTTCGTTGACGTGGATTGGAAGAAGGAAGAAACACCCGAGGGACCTCCGGTCCAGCATCGACTGTCCATCGCCGAGGCCACGGCGGCCCTGCGGACCCACGGGTTGGTGCGGGTCGATTCCTTCGAGCTGGGACCCTCGCACTATGTCCTCGTCTTCGAACGCCCGAGGCCCTCCCACCTCCCGGGCCATTTGGTCTCCGCGGAGTAAGGAGCTTCGGAGGTCAGCCCGGTTTCACGGCTCGTTCTTCCGACCCCATTCCTAGGCTAGGTCGATGCAAGCCGTCGCGACGTGGCGGAAAGGACACGAGTTCCTTCTCGAGGACGGCCGGGCGCATTCCGTGCTGATCGACCTTCCGCCGGAGGAAGGCGGCTCGAGCGCGGGAACCACTCCGCTCGAGCTCTCAGCGCTCGCGTTGGTCGGCAGTCTCGCTTCGACGTTCGCCCAGGTCGCACGCAAGCGACACTTGGATTTCTCCGGACTCACCCTGGTGGTCGAAGGGGACCCTCCGACAAATTCCGAAGGGGGCCTTCATGGGACCCTTCGGTTGCGGACCCGCGCGGAGCGCAGCGAGGTCGATGCCGCGTTGCGGGCCGCCCTCGAGCTCTGTCCGGTGAGCCGTATCTTTCGAGAGGCGCGAGTTCCGGTACACGTCGTCGCCGCGGTGTCGTCCAGCACTCGCCCAACCTGAAGGGGCGGCCGTCGTGTCCCCCGCCGCGGGGGGGAAAGTTCACGAATGAACGAGGGCTCGCACGAGGTCGTTTCGGGTGACGATCCCGATGAGACGGTCCCCGCGCATGACCGGAATGCGGTTGATGTCGTTCTCGCGCATCATCTCCGCCGCGAGCTCGAGGGGGGCGTTGGACGCGAGGAAGATGGGAGGGCTCGACATCGCATCTCGCACGTTCGTTTCCTCGAGGATCCGACGTAGCACCTGAACGTTGACGCCCGAGTCCTCCGAAAGCCCGAACATCAAGAGGTCGAAGAGTCCGACCACTTCCGGAATTCCCCCCGCGCTCTTCAGCGTCCGGGCGACGTCCCGTTGGCTGAGGACCCCGACGAGCCGACCGTCCTCTTCCACCACCGGTAACCCGGAGACCTTCTGTCCCCGCATCAGCACGAGGGCGTCGAGCAGGGTCGCATCCGGCCCCACCGTAATCGGCTGACGGCTCATCACGTCCCGAACGTTCACGTTGTAGACGAAAGACTCCCGAATCGGGGCTTTCGAGCGGGCCGGGGCGCGCGTGTGGTGAGGGATGGCCTTTTGCGTCGACGCAGCGGGGGAAGACATAGTGGACTTCAGCCCGAGCAGGGGTATTGTCGCCTCCGTCGAATGTAGCTGACGAGACCGAGTCGGCGCCCTCGGACGGTCTCGATTCCACCGGACGCAGCGCTCTCGGGTCACTGGTTGTTTCCGCGCGCCCCGAGAGTACGCGTGGGTTCTCGTGCGAGGGATGTGAGCGAACTCCCCGTCAGCTTACCGGGAGCGTCGACCTCGTTCGCGACCGTTCGAGCAACTGCCGGACCTCCCCGTCGCTCACTTGGCTGAACCGGTGGTACCACTCTCCGACCGCAAAGAACACCGAGGGGACCACAAGGACCACGAGATCATCGACTTCGGGCCGAAGGAGGGCCACGGTATCGGGGGGAGCGACGCCGAGGGCAAGGACGATCCGACGGGGCTCTCGAGCCCGAACCGCCCGAAGCGCCGCGAGAACCGTGCCTCCTGTGGCGACTCCGTCATCGACCAGAATGACGGTCCGGTCGCGGAGTTCTTCGGCAGGCTTTCCCCCTCGATACTCCTCGGCTCTCCGCTCGACCTCGGCCACCTCTCGGGCGATCGTGGGGCCGAGGTCCCTCAGAGTGTATCCGGCGGCACGGATTCGGGGCTCGTCGAGAAACCGAGAGCCTCCCTCGACGACCGCGCCGAGCCCGTATTCCGGGTTGGACGGGGCGCCGACCTTCCGAACGATGAGGATGTCGAGCGGCGCGCCCAATCGCTGAGCGACCTCGAAGGCCACGGGGACCCCGCCCCGAGGCAGGGCCAGGACCACCGGCGATTGGTCTCGGTATCGAACGAGACGGTCCGCGAGGCGTTCTCCCGCCGTCTTCCGATCGGGGAGAGGGACGGGAGGTCCTGGGGGGTCGGCCATAACCGAATCGCTGGGTTCACTGCGGCGTTCCGAATAACCCAGCGGTCGACGGGAGTTGACCACCCTCCGTCGTATCCGGCCCGGGTTTCGTGTTCAGATCGACTCGAGCTTCGACTCTCGGTCCATGAACCGCTCCGAGTCCTCGGTCGCCGGCGGTCCCGCATCCACGGCCGGCCCGAGCCGGTGCCGGTCGATCGTCACCACGCGATTGTAGAGCCATTCGAATTCGTGGAAGATGAGCGGGTCGTTCATCATCGTCCGCAGATTCCCGATCATGTCCACCGGGTGTCGAAGCCCCCAATAATACGCCGTAACCCATCCTCCGAAGGCTTCCCAGACGAGGTCGTCCTCGAGCACCTTCCTATGAGTGAGGGTTCCGACGAGCTCGAAGAACGTGATGACCTCAAGGTTTGAGATATCTTGGTGCGCTTGCTTGAGGAGACGTTCGCTCAGGTGACGCCGGGAGGCACGCATCCGCGGACTGTCGAACCGCTCCCGGAGGTTCATCACCGCGTTCGCAGAATTCAGCTTCTGCGCCTGCAGCGTCTGCCAGTACATCAGGAGCAAAGTCCCCAGAACGAGGACCCAAGTTCCGACCAGTGACCAGATGGCGATGTTGAACCAATCGATCATCGACCGCTCGCTCCTAGGTTTCGCTCGACGATCCCCCTCCAGCGAACGGGACCAAGAGCTTTTTGGGCCACCCGGACGGCGATTCCGACCGGCCGTTCCGGCCTTCGGGGACCTACGAAAACGAATCGGTACGCCGACCTACGCGTCGCCGTACCGGGGATCCTTACCGGGATGTTCCCCCCGGGCAAACGCGGCCTCCGCCTCGTGCTGCTTGGCGGCCATCTCCGCGCGCGACATCCGGACTCGCATCGCGACCGTCCAGTGGTGACCGAACGGGTCGATCAGTCGACCATACCGTTCGCCCCAGAACTGGTTCTCGAGGGGCATCGAGACCTTGGCCCCCGCAGCCACGGCACGGTCCCAGAGGGCGTCGACGTCCTTCGTGTACACGTGCAATGTGACGGTGGTGGTGCCAATCGCGGACGGAGCCGCACTGTTCGAGTCGGGGAACACATCGGACAGCAGCACGATCGTGTCCCCTATCCGAAGCTGTCCGTGAATGAGCTTACCGTTCGGCGTCACCCGCCGGAGGAGCTCGCGGGCGCCGAACGCTTGCTTATAGAATTCCATCGCCGCAAGCCCGCCGTCCACCGTGAGGTAGGCCGTGACGGTTCCGAATCCGGGCGGGATGGGAGAGGGCGACGCGGACTTCCGGGAGGAGGGCTTCCGTTTCTTCGGGGTTGGGGCCATGGACAACTTGCTCTCGGGCACGTCGAACCCCTACATAAGGGTCTAATCCTCGGCCCGGCCGAGCCCCGTTGCACTCCCCCGTCAGGAGGGACCGGAATCCGGTCTAGCTCGAGTGAGCTTTCCTCGTGTGTTCCTGGAGCGCCGCCGTCGTGCGGAATTGTTCCCGGCAGAGCGAGCACTTCAGCATCCGGGGCCGTGCCGACTCCTCGGGGGCCTTGCCCGCAGATGCGTGAGCCTCTTTTCGGTGCTCCTCGAGCGCGTCCTGCGAACGGAAGGAGCGTCCACAGTCCCGACAGACCTCTTCGATCTCGTCGTATTCCACGTACGGCATCGATTCCGGAAAGTCACCCTTTCAATCCCGCCGTGGGGCGTCGACCGGGGGCGGGAGTCCGATATCGGTAACGCGCCCTTGCCTAAGAAGGCAAGGGGAGGAGACCGTCCCCCCGGGGATCGATGCCGACCTCGATGTCCTCTCCGATCGAGATTCCCTGGGCGTGGCCGAAGGCGGATGGGTTGCCCCGAAGGAGTCGTGCGTGGGGGAGCAACATCCCACCCTCCCGGTAGAGCGGAGCAGCCCCGTAGATCGTGGCGGGATAGGCGAAGCGGGGCGCCGAGATCGCCGTCGGGAGAGGAAGCCCGCGGTCGAGATGGCGAGTGAGCACCTGGACATTCACTTGAGGCTGGATGTCCCCACCCATGGAGCCAAACAGGACGGTCCTTGGACCGGACACTACTGTGGCCATGAGGGTGTGAAACGGACGCTTTCCGGGTTCCAGGACATTCGGGTGTTTCGGGTCGAGGGTGAAGTAGGACCCGCGATCATTGAGATTGATACCCGTGTGGCGAATCGAGATTCCCGAGCCAAAGCCCTGATAGTTGCTCTGAATGGCGCTCACTCCGACCTCTCCATCGAACACGCTGAAAGCGGTCGTATCGGAATTTCCCGGAACCCTCGGCAGGGTCCGAGGTCGTGTCCGGTAGACGGCCGTCGAGCGAAGAAGGGATCTCGGGAATTTCACGAAGTCCGGGTCCCCGATGCACCGGGCCCGATAGTCGTAGGCGGTGTACATCGTGCGCGCGAGGGTCCGAAGGTATTCTGATTCCGTCACCGCGGAAAGATCTTCGCGATTCAACAGATTGAACCAGATGAGCGCGGTCGCGCCCTGGCTCGGCGGAGGATTGGTCTCAACGGTGGATCGACGGTACCGGACCCGGAATGGTGGGAGGACAGTTGTCCGGAACGAATCCAGGTCGGCGGGCTCCAGCACTCCTCCTTTAGCCGATAGGTCTCGACAGATCTCCCGGGCGAGTCGGCCATGGTAAAAGCCGTGGCCCTCGTCGCCCGCGATCTCCGAGAGGGTCTTTGCCATGCCGACCTGTCGGAACAGACGGCCTTTTTTCACCGAGCCGTATGTCGATTGGAAATCCGGATCTCCCCATGCCGTCGACCGAGCGGCCCGAGCGAGGCTTGCGCTCGCCGGGAACCCTCGAGAGGCGCATCGAATCGCCGGGGCGAAGTTCTGCTTCCACCGAAGTCGACCACGGGCACCGAAGTAGCCCCAAGCGGCGACCAGCCCGGGTACGGTGAGCGCAGAGAGCGGTCCTCGGTCCGGGATTCGACTTCGGCGTAACCTAAGAAAATAATCGGGAGTGGCGCGCTGGCCCGCCGGTCCGCTTGAGTTGACGGCGACCGAGCGGCCGTCATGCACGACGGCGAAGAAGTCCGACCCAAGACCATTCATGTGTGGCTGAACCACGGGCAGGGCCGCGCTGACGGCCAGCGTGGCATCGTAGGCGTTGCCGCCGGCTCTGAGGATCTCGAGGCCCGCTGCGGTACTGAGGGGGTGAGCGGATGCCACCGCGAACCACCGACGCGACGGGGTCATTCGAGGATCTCTCCGGGGACACACTCAGCACTAACAAAGCCTCTCGGACAAGGCTTCCGGAGAAGGCCGAGGAGGATCGGTGACGGGCTACCGACGACGCTTCTTGGCCGCCGTTCGGCGGGGGGCCGCCGGTCCGAACGCCTCGAGGGTGACCCCGTTCGGGTCGTTGACGTAGACGAGGCGACTCTTTCCATCGGTGAAATCCTGTACGCGCTTGCCGCCAGCGCGCAGCGCGCGTCGGTACCACGCGGCGACGTCGGGGGCATAGAACCCAAAGTGGTCGAACTCCGTACCGTTGCGGAACGGCTCGTAGAACCGGTTCCCCTTCGGGTAAAAATTCAACTCGATCCAATGCCGAGAGCCGGGGAATATCATCTGGACATACTGTCCTCCGTGCTCCATTCGGCCTTTCCCGAGGATTCGGAAGCCGAGGGCCCGGTAGAACCGGATCGATTGCGGCAGGTCTCGCACGCGAATCCCGGAATAGAGGAATCGCACGGTCGAAGTCGCCATGGGCCCGGGGTATCCGTTCGTGTTTATCCGCTTGTCCGTGGCCCCCCCGAGGCGTGTCCTACCCTACGAGCGCCTCGCTCGCGTTTCCTCAAATAGGGATGGACATTCCGACCTGGGCTCCGCAGTGCGGAGTCGGAGCCGTACCTTCGTGAAATCCTCCGAAAAGACCGCGACGGACGCTCTTCGGGACTATCTCACTGCCGACTGGAAGCGCTGGCTCGCCGAATATCCCGAGCTCGCCACCAACTTTGGATTTCCGGGACTGAACGACCGCTGGACCGACGACTCCCCCTCGGGGATCGAACGTCGGACGCGCCACCTCACCGAGAGCCTCGCTTCGTTACGGAAACTCGACGCCGAACACCTGCCCCCGAACGAGAGGACGAATTACGACCTCTACCAAGAACTCCTCGAGATCGCCGAGGTCGGATTGCCGTTCGGCCTCGACCCTTTGCCGTTCCGTCTCGGCGTTCCGCACAACTTTCTTACCCCACTCAACCAGATGGAGGGCATTCATCTCACCGCCTCCGAGACGCTCGAGATCCAGCCTCGGGAACGTCTTTCCGACTACGACGACATCCTCGCCCGACTGGAGGCCCTGCCCGCCGCGGTCGATCAGAACATCGCCCTGCTCAAGATCGGAGTCAAGAAAGGCTCCACGGCTCACCGTGTGGCCGTTCGCGGCGCTCCCGATCAAGTCCAAGGACTGATCCCATCCGACCCGATGGCGAGCCCCCTGCTGAGAGCGTTCGTCGAATTCCCCAACCGAATCGCAGAACCCGACCGCGGCCGGCTCGTCGCGGCCGCCCGGAAGACGTACTTGGAGCGGGTCGTCCCAGCCTTCGGCCGACTGCACGAGTATCTGGTCTCGAAATATCTCCCCGCTTGTCGGGAGGGTGCGGGAGTTTCGACCCTGCCGAAGGGAGCCGAGCTCTACTCCTACTTGGTTCGATGGGAGACCACCACCTCTCTCACTCCGAAGGAGATCCACGAGATCGGGCTTCGTGAGGTCCGCCGGCTCCGCTCGGCGATGGAGACCCTGATGACCGAGACCGGCTTCTCGGGCGGATACGCGAAGTTTCTCGAGTTCCTCCGGACGGACGCTCGATTCTTCTATGGAGACGCCGAGGCGTTGGTCGATGGCTACCGTGTGATCGCGAAGCAGATCGACCCCGGCCTCGCTCGGGTGTTCGGTCGGCTGCCCCGGCTCCCCTACGGAGTAATGCCCGTGCCGGCCTTCCGGGCCAGGAGCTCGCCGACGGCGTACTACATGCCGGGCGCGCCGGCCACCGGTCGCCCGGGAATGTTCTTTGCGAACACTTACGAGCTACGTTCTCGACCGAAGTGGGAGATGGAATCGCTCACACTGCACGAGGCCGTCCCCGGCCACCACCTTCAGATCGCGCTCTCCCAGGAGCTGAGCGACCTCCCGGATTTCCGACGGTTCACCGGCCCCACGGCGTACGTGGAAGGATGGGGATTGTACGCCGAGAGCCTGGGCGAGGAGCTCGGAATGTACCAGGACCCGTATTCGAAGATGGGCAAGTATACCTACGACATGTGGCGCTCGATCCGGCTGGTCGTCGACACGGGCATCCACGCCCTCGGCTGGACGCGCGAGCAGGCGATCCGTTTCTTCCAGGAGAACGCCGGCAAGAGCGAGGTCGACATCGCGGTTGAAGTCGACCGCTACATTGTATGGCCGGCCCAAGCCCTAGCCTACAAGGTCGGTCAACTGAAGATTCGAGAGCTCCGGCAATGGGCCGAGGATCGTCTCGGCGAGCGGTTCGACGTTCGGGGGTTCCACGACCGCGTCTTAGAGGAAGGGGCCGTTCCGCTCGACATGCTGGATACTCGCATAAGAGCCTGGGTTACCGACCAGAAAGGGGGCCCCAGGCCAAAGCATCGGGGCAAGGCCGCCTCGGCGAGCTGAGACTACCCGGGCGGAGTCCGTGTCGACGTCGTGTTCTCCCGGAGAGTAGCCGGGTCGATCGTTTTCCGCTATCGATCGAGGTGGCCGGGGTTCACGGCGAGAGGGAAGTGGGCCGCAACGCGCTTTCCAGAAGTTTCTTTTCGATGATCGCGATCGCCTCCGAGACGCCCGATTTGCTCCGGTCGAGCCGTCGGGCGAGAGCCGTCAGTGTGATCCCGCGGGGGACCGCGAAGTACCCCGCGGCCATCGCCTGGGTCAGGAGTTGCTGTTGATTGTCCGTGAGCATCGGCAGGTGACTCCGAAGTGGACGGCGGCGAATCGAGACCACCTGAAAGTCCGGGTCGGCCTTCCCGACGTACTTCAGGACCTTCTGGAACTCCGAGTGCCGTGCGACAACCTCCCAGCGAATGTACCCGCCCTGAAGTCGCATCGGGAACTGGATCGGCATCCCGAGCTCCCGATAGATGTAGATGACCGGGGGATTGCGGTAGGTAACCCGGTAGATGGACCCTTCTCCGACCTCGGCGAGGCTATCGATCTTCAGCACATCGGGGAATTCTGCGATCTCCCGGGCCCACACTCCCGGAGGCTGACCACTGATCCAGTAGTCAGAGACGGAGACGTCCTTGCTCACGTCGGCGCGATTCAGGATCTCGAGCGAGAGGTTCGAGTGAGCCGAGGTGAAGGCCCCGGTCCACAATCCGCGAGGAATTCGGATGCGCAGCGTCGCCAGGAGCAACCTGTCCCCGACCGCGACCTCCTCGGCCACGCGCAGCTTGCGGAAGCGATCCAAGGTACCGTTGTGTCCTCTACGCGCCATTCGGCGCACGGGCTCGTCTTTCTGCGGGCGATTCCGCGTGGACTCGGTCCCCATCGAACGGCGACATCCACCTCTCGGCCGGCCGCCGCCCTCGAATCGAAGGCGGGGATATAACGGAGTGCGGAACCGGCTTCGAGCCGACGATACGTCTTTGTCGTCCGCGAAATACGACGAATGTCGACCCGCGAAGGTGCGTTCGGGAGGCGATAACGGGACCGAACCCGTTCGGGAGCCCGAAATCGTTCGGAGATGTCTCTTGGCAACCCAGGCGCTTCCTCCTACTGGGCCCAAACGGCCCGGAGCTGTAGATGTCGAACGACACGACCGCACCCGCAACGATCCTCTTCCCGATCGGCAGTCCAGTCTCCCCGGGACCGATCCCCTACCGGGCCGGGAAGGAGGCGCCGCCGGCGGGCCGACCCCACAGTACCCATCCCAGTCGACCTCCCGCGTCGTCCGGGGCGGCGGACGGTGGAGAAGACTCCATCTTCCCCGGCCACCTCTTCGACCGCCCGAATTCGGTCCTCGTCTTTGGCCCGTCTCGTCCCCTGGTCAACCTTACGCTCTACGCCCTCGCGGAAGCCACGACTCCCGACTTTCAGTGGCTGGATATCGGGGTCCCGGGGGAGGAGCGTCCGGCGGTTGACCCCATCCAGCTCGGCTGGATTCCAGAAGACCGCTTGTGGCTCGTCGAGCGCCCGGAGGCGCTCCGGCCCGATGACCTGACCGCGAATCTTGCGCTTTTTGGCCTGATCCGCTCGGACGAGCCTCCGGCGACCTTGACCCAGATCACTGAATTCCTCCGGCTCCCCGAAACCTCCCAACGGATCCTGGCTCTGCGCCCCAACGATGGAAGACCTGGAGCCCTCGCCGTGACCAACGCCCACCGAGTGATGGCGGCGTACCCGCCGAATCGCGTCCCTCCCATCCTGGCCCTCCACATCCACGCGGGATACTCCGTGCTCGTCGGTTACGCGGACTCCGCCGGTCCGGGACGAAGCGCCTTCGATTTCGTGTTTCACTTGGACGGCGCCGATGTCAGAGAGTGGCGCAAGAGTCACCTGGTCTGCGAGAAGGGAATCACGACCGGACCCCTGCGGGACGGTCGTCCGGTGGCGCTCGAGGAGATCCCCGTGCTGGCGGACGTCCTTGAGAGCGCAACGTCCACCGCACCGGGTAAGTAGGCTCACGTCGGTCAGCGACGCAGTCGAGATCGGTGGGCTTTTTTCCTCGAAGCCCGGCCGATAAGGCCGGTGCGACGCGCCAATCGGGCATGCTCACTCTTGCTGATCCACTCGACCTTGAGGTAGTCGATCAATTGCCGGGTCGTCATCCCGATGCGCCGACCCTCCTTCACCGTGAACGTGTACGCTTCGATCTCCGACGGGGCATCCACGTAGCTCAGCTTGGGGTAGAAGAGCGGCTTTCCCTTGCGGAACTGATTCACGTGGCAGAGCTCGTGGACGACGTCGAGGTAGACCGTTCGGAACTCCGAATCGCTCAGGTGGTGGGTGCTGACGAGCAGATGACCATCGACGTCGCTGGTGCCCATATATCCGAAGCGGGCGGAGAAGAACTCGACCTTCAGGTTTCGAAGGACTTTCGCCGTGTCCTTGCCGAAAAGTTCCCGCACCGAAGGAACGTCGCCGAACCCTCGGAAGAAGCGCTCGAAAGGCAGCAGATGGGTAGGCGCCTTTCTTTCGATTCGCACACCTAGCTTGGATTCTGCCGCCACTTCGATTCGCCTCGGCGAAACGCCGGTACGCAGCCGAGGCTATTAGGACGAAGGAACGCCGAGGGCGGTCACCTCTCCGAAAGGGGGGAACGACGCGTCGCTTTCAATCGGTATTATTGCCCGGGACGGACTTAGCGGCCTCGGTGTCCGAGTTGCGTTTCGACGATTTCCACATCGGGGCTTCCGAAGACACGGGTGGCAGAACATGACCGAACGAGCCACCTACATTGTCATCGAAGGGATCGACGGGACGGGAAAGACGGAGCTCGCCGCCCGGCTGGTCCCGCCGCTGCTCGGTCGTGGTCACTCGATCACCAGCATCCGGGAACCCACCGACAAATTCTTGAGGTCCGAGTTCGCCCGGCTCGGCAAAGTTGACTCCTTCGCGGCTGCCCTCTGCTTTACCGTGGACCGAGCGCTCCTCCGGCCGCAGATCGAACGTGCCCTCGAGATGGGGGACATCGTCATCCAGGACCGTTCGTTCTACTCGACGTTGGCCTACCAATATCCTGGGCTGAGCGCCGAGGCGTGGCGAGAGGTGGACCGCATCGAGCGTCAGGTCGCACTCGACCCGGACCTGGTCCTCTACCTCGACGCCCCGGTCGAAGTAGCGATGAAGCGGGTCGAAACGCGGGGCCAGCGCGATGCCTTCGAGGACGAACCGTACCTCGTCAAGGTCAAGCGGAAGTTTGAGCAGATGTTCCAGCCGCCTCGCTGGGTCCGGATCAACGCCAACGGCACGCCCGACCAGACGCTGGAGCAGGCGATGAACGCCCTGCTATCGATCGGCCTCTGACCTCCTCGGCCACTGATCTTCGAGCGGTTCGCCATCGGGCGGATGCCCACCTAGATGGACGCATTGGCTTCGGCAACCTCGATCCGGTGCATCCTCTGGACCGGTTCCAGTGGCGCGATAGCTTCAAGCTCCGAATTCCGGCATGGACCACGCGTTCCGTCATGTCCGGGGTCGTTCACGCAAATTACGTCGCCGGGAACCGGGCTTCCGAGGCGAGCCCGTCCGACGTGGTGTTGAGCTGGTTCCTGCCGGCCGCCGCGTCCGTGGCTCTTTTCCTGGGAGCGGTCGTCCTTCTTTCGCGTCCAAGCGTCTCGCGTCCGGACGCTGCCCTGGGCTTGTTCCTGATTGGTTGGGGGGCTTCGGCAGCTCTGGTCGCCGTCTTCTGCAGGCAAGAGAGTCAGGGCTCGTTCCGGGATACCGGGACGGCGCATGTTCCCGTGATGTCTCCGCCCGTCGATGGGGCTGCGCGCTCGACTCGACCCGGGCCGGTCCGCCGGCCGGTGGCGACTTTCTCAACCCGAGGATCCGAGTGGCGCGTACTGGCCGCACCGGCGAGTCCCGGAGACGAAACCTGGCTTTCTTGGCTTCCCCGCGAGAGTCGGCGATGGGGAGCCGATACCGGAAAGATCGGTCGAAGTCCCGTCTATTCTCCGGGAGGCTCGGGGAGTATCGTAGCCTTCCCGACGCGGAAAGAGGGCGCCGGCACGACGTCGGCGACCATGGCGGGCGACTTCGCGCGATCGACGTCTCGCACCTCGCCCTCACGGGATACCCCCCGAGGATCGGCAAAGCGAGCGGGATTCTCCGAGGAGGATCTGGACCGGATGTTTCCGCCCACCGCGGGCGGTCGAACCTTGTTCCTATCCGACGTGCCGGACAAGATCGGCGTCGCCAAGGCACTTCCGAAGGTTCCGAACTCGTCGGCCGATACCGGCCTGGGGACTGCGGAACCGGCGCCATCGATTCTCGGCCCAGCTCCGTCGCTCGACCATGAGGCGGGGGCCCAAACGCCGGAGGCCCGTCGTGAGCCCGACGGGACGGACAGCGCCTTCCTTGCAGAATCCTCCGGCCCCTCGCTCGCAAGATTCTCCGAAGCACTCCACGGGCCCCCCGACCCCGCCGACTCACTGTTTTTGGAAGCCGTCAACCCCGTTCCGCCTCATCTTCGGGGCGTCGGCTCTCCGCTGCGGCTCGGCGAACGCGGACCCAATCGAAGTCGTCGGGAGAACGCGACCCCCAAGTCCGTCTGTGCCTCCTGCTCCAAGGTCGTCGTGACCTTGCGCATGAGTGGCCCCTGCCCGAAGTGTCTTCGACCGATCTGCAACGAGTGCCTGCGCGAGGCGTTCGTCACTCACGGACAGGGTTGGTGCATCGACTGCTCTTCCACTCCCCCGATCAGCGCAAGTTGACCGCCTTCCTGGGTCGCTTCCACTAGCGTCTGGCCGTCCTGAACGTCGGAAGAGGGCGAATCCTTGCGGAACGAGAGGACGGTCGGGGGGGACTTGGTTCGATAGTTGTCACTCGGGGTGTCTACAACCCTTAACCCTCCGAACGCACCTACTCCACTCGCCGCGGAAGCGGCAGGCGGAACCAACATGGGCTGTGGACGGCTGAAGGTGGCTTGCGACGACGGATTCGAGGTTATCTCGAAGGACCAGAAAGAGCTCGTCAGTCTCGTGCAATGGCACGGCGAGCACGCCCATCACATGAAGATGGGCGAAGCCGACGTCATGAAGATGGCCAAGCACCCCTAAGGGTGCGAGGGTACGAGCAGACCAACCCTTTCCCAATCCCCCTTCTACTCACTTCCGAGAGGGCCGAGCTCGGGCACTAGGGAGTCGAATGGGCAAGGCATGATGCCAGATCGATTCGAAGTACGCACTCTGGGTGGCCACGAACTCGGGAGTGTCGGTCCAAACGGCCACCTCCTCGATCCCCGGGGCGCGCGCCTCGGGGACCAAGAACATCATTACCTCCCGCCCGTCGGAGATCGCGAGGCGGGAGCGCTGAGGTCGGATTCCTCGGATCCGAACCGACGGAAACCGCTTCCTCTGATCGGTGAGCCGGCGTAAGAGGCCCCCAGCCGCCGGGTCCGGTTCGATGATCATCCGGAACTCGCGACCGGCGCGAATGAAACGGGCGACATCCTCCGCGAGGCCGGCATTCCACGACTCGCGCAGTGCCTTCGGAGTGATCATCGTCCAAAGCGTGCGTTCGGACCGCTGCACCATCTCGCGCAGATGGCGATATACCGATGCCGGACCGGTGACCATCTGGAACCGAGGCGTCCCGGTGGGTGGGCCGGTGCCGACGGTCGGGAGAACTTTGAGAAGTCGCTTCGCCAAGGCGTGATCCGATTCAATTCCTAACCGACGTCCGTGGAGATGACGCTCGAGAACGGCCGACGGAGGCACCGGTAAGAATCGGCGAGGCCGTTCGGCCGTGGTCTGGACGACCCCCCGCACCCTCAGTATCTCGAGGGACCGGTACGCGAGAACTCGGTCCACCCGGGCGTCCCGGATCAGGTCCCGAGCGGTCGACCCTCCGCTCCGGAGCAGGGCGAGATAGAGGCGCGCCTCGCGTTCGGGGAAGCCAAATCGACCGAGGGCTGAGACAAGCTCCGGCTCATCCATGGACGGGTCCAACTCGGCGTCGGGGACGCTGGACACCGAGTAATAGTTTGTTACCGAAGGAGACTACGACCCGAGACGAAGAAACGAGTCATACGGTGCGAGGGGGCCGATGGCTCACCGGGACATAGCCCGAATAGATCTAGGCGGCGCGATTGGCGGGCGCGCTCGAGGAGGCCGAGGCGGGAGTAAGCCACCGAGAGAAGTCGGTCAGTCCGATGAACAGGAGGACGATTCCGACGAACTCGGCGTAGTAGAGAGCCACCGGGAAGGAAGCGATGTAGAACACACCGCCGGCCGCGAGCACGCTCGCGCCCGCGATCATGAGCAGACCCTTCCAATGAAACGCACGACGGAGCGAGACCACCGCGAAGCCGAGGAGGACGACGGTCGCCGGTCCCGTGATCAGGGAAGAGAGGATCAGCAAGAACGCAGGAGGGTTCCCCGAGATGACCCCGCCCTGGACCATCGAATCGGACACGGGCGTGGTGAAACAGAAGACGCCCACCACGGCCGAAACCGCGATGATGTAGCCCGCGTAGAGGTTCCGATAGATCGGTCGGCGGAACGCGCGCACCGACCCCAGCGACAGCGTGCCCACGATCGCAGCGGAGAAGAAGACGTAGGCTTGGAGCATGATCGTGGAGACCACTCCGACGTACGCGAGCAGTTCGATCGCGGTGGCGGTGGCTCCGAACCCTAGACCTACCCCCCAGCCGAGCTGGGAATGTTTCCGAGTCTGGTAGAACCGGACGAACCCTCGGGCGGCGAGGATCGTCAGAACTCCCGTCAGAAGGCCGAGAGAGACGCTGATTCCCCAGTCTTCCGCGTTCAAGGCGGTTTCCCGATTGGCTCGGGGACTGCGCTTTGGATAATCCCCCTCTAGTACGAACTGTTCGTACGACTTCTCGGACGATCGCTGGGCCCCCGTGCGGAATGACGAAAATTCCTTGAAAACGTTCGCGGACGCTCCTCGGAAGGAGGGAGTTCGCCTTGGCAGACCCGGTCACGCCCGGCGGTCTTTTTCGAGCTGCAGGGAAGGAGAGTCGACCTCTGTCTTCCGCAGGGCCTCCGCAGCCGGAGCCGGCGGCCGGTTCGAGGCCGCAAAGACCAGGGAAAGGCCCAAGGCGATGAGCACGAATCCCCCCACCTCCCAGACGGTGATCGGCTCGCCGAAGAATCCGGAACCCACGCCGATCCCGACAATCGGAACGACGTAAGCGACGAGGTTGGCCCGCGCCGGCCCGATACGATGGTGCAACCGGAAATAGACTACATAGCCGAAGACCGACGCGAACACCACAAGCACCAGGAGCGAGGCCCATACCGTCAGGGTGAACGGAAGCTGCTCGGGCACGGGGGCGAGGAGAACGGCGACCGCGAGGATCGCGGCTCCGACCGCGAACTGGAAGGAGAGCTGCCAGGTGCTCTCGCCTCCCCGGCCCCAACGACGCAGGAGGACCGACCCCAACGGGAACACGACGAAGGCTCCGATGACGGCCACCGGACCCTCCCAGTTGGATCCGACGCTTCCGAGGAGGGTCGGGAAGACCAGGACCACGACCCCGATGAACCCGAGGGCAATCCCCACCACGGCCGCCGCGCGAAGACGCTCGGAACTCAGGAGCGAGTATCCGTAGACGACGGTCAGGATCGGAGCGATGCCCGCAAGGACGGCCGCGTACCCTCCGGTGGTGAATTGCTCCCCCCAATAGAGGAGCATCCCGTAGAGGCCGATGATGAACGTCCCGCCCACCGCCGAGGAAAGGAGAATCGAGCGACGGCTCGGCCACGGGTCCCGTCGGACAGCCGCGATGAGCGCGAGGAGTCCCGCGACCATCGCATATCGAACTCCGGCGAAGGCGAACGGTGTGGCGCCCCCCACGATCCCCACCCGGATCGCCACGTATGCCGACCCCCAGAGGACGCCCAAGGCGATCAGCAACAGGACGTCCGTTTGGGTAACCCGGATCGGCCCCGCCGTAACGGTACCCGTGCGATCCGTTCCATCTGCGGCCACAGAGTCGACCCCGCGCGACCAACCATCGGACTATTATTTGTAAGCGGGAAAGTCGTTTTCCCCTTGGGCCGCGTCCCGGCGGAGAATGGGGGTCGGGAAAGAGGCGAATGACGGAATCGGGTATGGGCGGCCGTGCTTCTTCTTCCTCCGCCGCCGGCCCCCGCTCGAACGTGGAATTGGTGGACCTCCCTCGACGGGACCGCGAGCGCGCCGTGCCGGTGCTGAAGGACGGGTTCGTGGGCATCTATCGCTGGCACGCGAAGAGGACGCTGTTCGACGCGACGTGGGTCCGCGCCGCGGTGCTCCACGGCGAGATCGTCGCGGTCTCCATCCTCGAGCGGATCGACCCCGAAGTGGGGTACGTGTACCATCTCTCGACGGCTCTCAGCCATCGCCGAGAAGGGCTCGGAGGGTTGCTGCTGGACGACGCGCTCGCTTTGTTCCGGCGAGAACGAGCAAGCGTAGCGTACGGTGCCGCCGAGGAGGACAATGCTGCGTCGATCTCGTTGTTCCGCTCTCGGGGGTTCCGGCCAGTGGAACGCAAGGAGCTGGGATTCCGGGAGGGGGGTCTGGGAGCGTGGGGGCTTCGAAGCCGGATGACGCTGGTCGGTGGAGAGGTCCTGATGGGAATTCGGCTATCCGCTGCCCGCGATGCCGGATCGACGGCCCCTTCGACCGCCAACGGCCGGGCTTAAGGGACGAACCTCTGGGACTCACCCGCAGTGAGGTTCTCTTTTGTCGGTCGAGAATGATCTGCCCGTCGTGAGGGTCCGTTTCTCATCGGAGATTTCCCCCCTGTGAGGCAGCGGTGAATCGAAACATCCGGCTCCTGGCCTTCGGGGTCGGCGTTCGAATGCTCGGGAACGCCCTCTACGGGCCGTTCATCGCGCTGTATCTGCACAACGTTCTGGCGATCGGGTACGTCGAACTCGGTCTCATCATCGTCTTCATCGGTTCGATCCAGATCCCCTTCGGCGTCCTCGGCGGGCTGATCTCGGACCGGATGCGCCGAAAGACCCTCATGGTGATCGGCCTCGCTTCGGAAGCGCTCGCGACCGGGCTTCTCGCCTACGCCTTCTCCATCGAATCGTTGCCTCTCGCGATCCTCGCGGCCATCCTCGGAGGTTCGATCTCCTCTCTCGCCGGACCGGCGTTCTCCGCGTACATCGCCGACTTCGCCGAGGGGTCGGATCGGACGCGCGGCTTCACGCTCTATCGCATCGGGTTCAACGCCGGCTATGCGGCCGGCGTTGCGTTGGGGGGTCTCCTGATCACATTCATCGGGTTCGCCGGCGGGGTCGCGATCGCGGCATTGATCATCGGTGGCGCGACCGGGATTCTCTTCACCTTCCTCTCCCCGTCAATCCGAGACCTGCGGCAGGCCATTCCACTGCCGGCCGCAACGTCGGCCGAAGTCCGCCCGGCCCCGGCGGCCAAACGAAGCCTGGGGAGCAGCCTGCGGATCCTTGCTCGGGACCGGGTCGCCCTCGAGGTAGCCCTCGCGTTCGCGCTCGCTACGTTCGTCGCGGCCCAGTGGGCGATCATCTTTCCATTGTACGTCCACAACGTTCTCGGGATTTCCTACTCCTTGCTCGGATTGGGCCTGGCCCTCAACGGTCTGGTGGTGGTCTTCGGTCAGAGCGCGACCGCCGAGGGCGTGATCGGGTGGCGGCACACGACCATCGGACTGCTGGGCCTCGTCCTCTACGGGATTGCGTTCCTCGGTCTCGGGGCGGCCGGTCTCTGGAACACGGTGCCCACCATCGTATTCTTCGCTTCCGTGGTGGTGCTCACGCTCGGCGAAAATCTGGTCGCGATCCCCTCGTCCACCCTGCCCTCGAACCTCGCTCCGAAGGAAGAAGTGGGCTCCTACAACGGCGCGTTCAACGCGATCGGAGGGATTGGCTTCTTGACCGCTACGCTCGCCGGAGGGGTCGTGCTCGCGTTCGTCACCAATCCGCTATTGATCTGGGTTATCTTGCTCGTTCCCGCCGTGCCGGCAATCGTTCTGCTCCGTCACGCCGGCCGACGGATCCCCCCGCAAATGAACCGGGCGTAGAGACGGCGGACCGCTCCTCAAGAAGTAACTGGCGAACGATTCCACGACAGGGGATCGAGAACTAGCTCTACCTACGGATGCCAGGTGGGTCCCCCATAACCGGCCGGTAGGCGGTTCGGCTGGTTTCCCCCGAAGGGGTCGGGACGAGGCGTCGGAGACCTTCCCGTTTTCGCACAAATGTACCGGTCGATCGCGTCCGCAGCTTTCGTACCAGCGGCCATCGCGTGCACCACGGACTTTCCGCCCGAGGCGAACACTCCCTCGACGTCGGTCATCCAATCCTCCCGCTTTCCGACGGGCCACCCTTGAGCCGCGAAGGAGAAGTCAAGTTCCGCGGGGAGCCCCGAAACGTCCGCCTTCTCTCCCGCGGCGATGATGACGGTATCGCAGGGCATCACCTGTTCGGTCCCGGGCACGTTCACGGCGGACCTCCGACCCTTTTCGTCCGGGGGTCCCAGTTGAGTGGTAAGCACCTCGATCCCTTCGACCTGAGCGGACCCCAGGATCCGGGTCGGAGACCGTTGAAACACAAAGTGGACCCCCTCGATCTCGCCTCCTCCGACCTCCTCCTCGCCCGCGGGCATCTCCTCTCGGGTCCGGCGATAGAGAACCGTGACGTCGCCCTTCTCGGCGAGCCGAAGGCTCGAGCGGGCCGCGTCCAGCGCCACGTCTCCTCCGCCGACGACCACCACCTTCCGCCCCTTTCGACCCAGCAATCCGTCGGGCCCTCGGTTCACCGCCAGGAGGAAGGGCAGGGCGGAGAAGACCCCGGGAAGATGTTCTCCCGGGATCCCGAGCGCTCGGGGTGCGGAGGCGCCGATCGCCACGAACACGGCGAGGTACCCCTCTTTCAGCAACGATTCGGGGGTGAAGTCCACCCCGGCCTTCTTCCCCGTCAGGAACGTGACATCGAGGCTGCGGAAACGCGCGAGGTCCACGTCGAGCTCGCCCCCTTCGAGGTGGTACTTCGGGATCGTATCGACCTGTCCGCCCAGAAACCCCGCCTGTTCGTAGACGGTGACCGAATATCCTCGAATCCCGAGCTCCCACGCGGCCATCAGACCCGCGGGACCTCCACCGATGACCGCCACTCGTTGGTTCTTGGGAGCGCTCGCGACGTAACTGAGGTCCGATTTCCCGAGCTCGAGCGCGGCCCGCTTGAGGTGACGGATGGCGATGGGGACTCCGCGTCCGGCCATGACGCAATCCTCCTCGCAATAGTGGTAGCAGGTCTTGCAGAGGACGGTCGCGAGGGGATTGTCCAAGACCGTGAGTCGAGCGGCGTCGTCGAATCGTTGCTGCGCGAGGAGCGATATGTACCCTCGGCAGTCCTGCGTGATCGGGCAAGCCTGGACACAGTACGGCATGGCGCACTGCAGGCAGCGCTGCGCCTCGAGAACCGCCTCCTCGGGGGTGTACGACCGCAGGATCTCCCCGAACCCTGCTCGCTCTTCGTTGGTCTCTTCGGGGATCGGAGTCCGTTGGTAGCGAGATTCCTCGTCCGTCATAGTACCCGTGACCCGCCCGGCGGCCCCAGCGAAGATGCAGACTTAGCCTCGACGGCCCCTTCGTGGGGAAACGAAGGAGGTTTCTTCAAAGCCTCCGGACACACGATGGTTCCACCTCGTCGAGTGCGTGGTTGCGGGAGCGTGTCGAGCAGGGTTGACGGGGAGTTTATTCCCGCGCACTCCGCCTGAACGGCGATGTCCGCACCCGATATCGCCCAAGAAAAGAGGGCCGACCTCGCCGGCCCGGGGATCGGCACGTACGAAGAGGTCGACCGCGTGCTCCCCAACGATTACGAATCGCTCCTCTCGCCCCGACTCACGCAACACGCCATCTACGCCGTGAAGAACTACATCGAAGAGCACCTGTGCAAGGAGCTCAACCTGATGATGGTCCAGGTTCCGCTGATCGTGGAGACCGACAGCGGGGTCAACGACATGCTGGACCGGGACGGCTCCCGGACTCCCGTTCAGTTCCGCATCTCGAACGATCGCAATCTCCACCCGGTCGAAGGACAGGTCGTTCAGGCCGCGACGAAGTGGAAGCGGATGGCGCTGAAGCAGTTCGACCTTCAATCCGGTGAGGGGCTTCTCACCGACATGCGCGCGGTCCGGAAGGACTACTTTCTCGACCATGACCACAGCGCCTACGTGGACCAATGGGACTGGGAGAAGGCCATCACGGTCGAGGACCGGAACCTGGACTACCTCAAGGACACCGTCCGCCGCATCTGGAAGGTCATCACCGGTGCGCAGCAGCACGTCCAGCGTCTCTACCCCCAGCTGAAGGACTCCCGCTACCCGGACCTCCCCGAGCAGATCCGGTTCATGCACGCGGAGGACCTCCTGGCTGCCTACCCGGACCTTCCCGCGGAAGCAGCGGGAGACCGCAATCCTCCAGAAGCACCCGGCGCTCTTCCTTATCGGGATCGGCTGGCCGCTCAAGGACGGATACCCGCACGAGATGCGCGCGGCGGACTACGACGATTGGGTCACCGAGACCCGTTCGGAGGACGGTCGACCGATGCACGGCCTCAACGGAGACATCCTGACCTGGAACCCCGTGACGAAGCGTCGCCACGAGCTCATGTCGGGCGGCATCCGGGTGACCGCGGAGACCCTTCGCCGCCAGCTCGCGATGTCCGGGCAGCTCGACTTCCTCAAGTTCCCGTACCACCAGGCGATCCTGAACGGGCAGATCCCGCTCAGCATCGGCAGCGGGATCGGTCAGGGCCGCACCCAGATGCTCCTCCTCCGCAAGGCCCACATCGGAGAGGTCACCGTCTCGGTCTGGCCGAAGATGCTGCGGGAGATCAGCGCGCGACACAACATCCGGGTGCTGACGTAACGGGCCGACCCGCTCAGGGGGACGTGATTCCCCGCACGCCACCTGTTACCTTCCGTTCCCCCGCCCCTGAATCGTTATCAAGAGCCGGAGGCCATCCCCTCGGGAACGGCCATGGGCATCCCCGCTCCGATCGTCGAACAACTTCTCCGCGAGGGAGAGGAGCACCAATGTGAGGGCGCGCCCGACAACTGCGTGCGGGTCCGGGCCCTCGCGAACCTGCCCACCCGCTTCGGAGATTATCAAGTCGTGGCGTTCGAGAATTGCCTCGATCGGCAGGACCACGCCGCGTTCGTCCACGGGGACGTGTTCGACCGAGAAAGGGTGCCCGTTCGGGTGCATTCGGAGTGCCTCACCGGGGACGCCATCGGCTCGCTGCGCTGCGACTGTCGGGACCAGCTCCTGGAGTCGCTCGCCCGGATCGGCCAAATGGAGCGTGGGGTGATCCTCTACCTCCGACAAGAAGGACGGGGCATCGGGTTCGTGAACAAGATCCGGGCCTACCAGCTCCAGGACTCAGGATACGACACCGTGCAGGCGAACGAGCTGCTCGGCTTCCGGCCGGACGAACGGGACTACGAAATCGCGGCCCACATGCTGAAAGCGCTCCACGTCCGTTCGATCGAGATCCTGACGAACAACCCCGCCAAGGTCCAGGACCTCGAGCGGCACGGTGTCCGCATCTCCGGACGGATCCCGGTCGAGATCCCCGCGAACGACATCAATCGTCCTTATCTTCAGACGAAGCGCGACCGGATGGGCCACCTGCTCGAGATCGAGCAGGACGACGACCTCTCAGCCTACCCCAGGTAGAATCTCTCGGGTGCGGGCGCTTCATCCGAATCGATCGACCGAAAAGAATTGTCACCCCGGGCCCTTTGGGCCCGGGGGATAGGAAAGGGTTGCTTCCTTAGAGGACGTCCGAACCCATCCTAGCTCGGCGGGGATCCCCCGGCGGGTGGGCCTTCGCTCCAGGTGCCCGATCCGCCCGCGCCCGACCCGCCGGATGCGGCGGGCGGGGTCCACGGCTGGGCTCCCTGGGCCGGCTGGTCCGCGTGTCGGCGGCGAAGGAGCAGGGCCAAGAGCGCGATCACGAGAGCGATCACCGCAACTGCGAACGCGACCGCGAGCCACTGGTTGAACGTGTCCGTCGAGACGTACGACGGGCGTCGTCACGGGGCTGTAGGAGGCCGACAAGCTCGTCGGGGCGCTGGCGACCGTCACCGAGCCGGAGGCTCCCGTGCTCGCGAGGTTGTAGCCGCTCACGTTGTTGAACTTGTACGTGTACGCCCCGCTCGCGAGGTACCAAGTGAGGGACGGCCCCGTGGTCGATTGCGTCACTCCGTTGACCGTGGCCGACCAGGTGGTGCCCGTCGAAAGTCCGCCCGCGCTCAACGTCACCGCGTAGGTGGGCACGGGGACCGCCGTGTACGTCACCGGCACGTTGTAGGGCACGCCCGACACGGTCACGCTGCCACTGGCAGGGGAGACCGTGTAGCCGGCCACGTTCCCTACCTGGTAGAGGTAGGTTCCGATCGTCGCGGTGAAGTTGTCGAACGCGGTGCTCGAGGCCTGCGTCACGCCGTTGAAGGTCACCGACCACATGGTGCCCGAGGTGAGCCCGGTCTCGCTGAACGAGACCACGAACGTCTCCTGCGGGCCGATCGGGAACTCATCCGAGACCCCGCCCGAGACGAGGTAGGGCGCGAGGTATCCGTTCACTCCGTAGGTATGCCAGTCGGCCCAGTAGTTACCGGTGCCCATCACTTCGTTGTCGGGCCAGGTGTAGAAGTAGTTGTACACGTCCGAGAACGCCTGGATGTGGGTCGGGTTGTAGGTGCCCGTCGCGCCATTGTCACCGATGAAGTTGTTGCCCCAGATGTAGTTGTCCTCGCCGTAGACGATCGCAACGCCGTAGCTGGTGTCATCCACGAACGAGCTCATGGTGATGGTGTTGTAGGTGGCATCCTGGTACACCGCGAGTCCCTGCCAGTCCTGGTAGGCGCCGATCCCGCTGAAGACACTGTCGAAAGTGCCGTTCAGAATGACACCGTAGAACCCGCCGGTCGCGTTGAACGCGGTCACCGTCAGGCCCTCGGAATAGTAGTCCCACAAACCGGCGGGGTACATCGTCGCGGTGACCTGCGTGATGGTCAACGCGGTGTTGTCTTCCGAGTCGATGGCGGCGATCGGCGCGCCCCAGTATCCCGAGTCGAGCCAGGGTGTGTTCACCGTTGTGTCGGTCGCCGTGACCCCCGAGACCGTGTCGAACGCAGTATCGTAGAGATAGACCCCGATCGAGGACCCCATCGCCGTGACCGTCGTCACCGAGTCAATGCTCCCGAATTCGAGCGCGACTCCGACGGAGAGGTCGTTCGCCGTGATTCCGGTAACCGTGCTCAGAGAGGTCTCGTAGAAGTAGACCCCCTCGGAGAGATAGCTCGCGGAAACCATCGAGACCGTTAGGTAGGTGGACGGGTCGGCGTAGACACCGTAGGAGTAGTTGGTCGCTGTGACGCCCGTCACGGTGATGTTCGACGAGGAGAACAGCTCGACGCCTCGTGAATTGTGGTTGGCGAACACCGTCGAGATGCTGACCAGCTGAGCGTCCTCGCACGCGACACCGTATCCAAAGTCGTTCGCGTACACGTTCGTCGCCGTGGTCGCCGGCGAGATTCCGAGGATGATCGCCCCCAGCGCATCGTCGTAGACGGCAAGGTTGGTGATGGTCGTCGCGGAGTCGTCGACGAGCTCGAGCGCCCACTCCGCGTTCACCGACGAGTTGGTGTTCAGGAAAAGACTGTTGTCCGAGAACCCGAACTCGATCCCGGCGTCGAACGTCAGGGTCAGGTTCAGCCACTTGTACGTGGTGTAGTTGTTGTACTCACCGTACCCCGAGATGTAGTTGTCGTAGTACAGCGTGTTCGTGAACGTCGTGTTTCCGGCGAACGCTTGGATGGTGCCGAGGTAGGTGTCGTACATCCACGTGTTCGTGATGTTCGTCCAGTCGGACCCATAGAGGAACACCGAAAGCGACTCTTGGCTGAAGTACCCGTATGTGGTAGTGTCGGTGATCGTGGTGCCCAGCGCGCCGGGGCCGGCCTCGACTCCGATCCCATCGCCGAAAAGGACCGTAGTGTTGGTCACGACGATGTGGGTCGTTCCCGTCAGGAAGACACCGACCGCGAAACCGTTCGTGTTGAGCGTGGGGAGCCCAGCGGTCGTGATGTTGGTCGCCTTGTACTCCACCAGTACATTGTTGATGGCGGTCGAACTCGATCCGGCTCCGTAGTAGCCGATTGCGCCGTACGCGGCGATCAGGTTCTGGACCGAGCCGCCGGAACTTCCGACATCATAGACCGCAATCGCGGTCTGGTCCACGGTCCCCTCGTCGTTGTGCCACGAGACGCTGAACTCCGATACGATCGTGTTAAGTTTGGCGTCATTCGACCCGGCAAGGCTCACAGCGTTGGCGCCGAGGGCTCCGATAGAATCCCACACCACGGCATTCGGTGACCCGGCAATGTACGCCCCGTACGACCCGAGGACCGAGACGGTGCCGTTGACGTAGACACCGGGGTCGTTCCAAGCCACAATGGCTCCGCCGGCGGGGTTCAGGCTGTAGTAGCCCGTGGGGTCGAGCTTAGACCCGCCGAAGTAACCGATGGCGTCTTGGCTGTAGACTTGTACATGGGTGTCCGAATAGAACGCCACGAGCGACCCGTATTGCGGAAGTGAGTAGGTCACTGCGGGCGGGATGCCGATCAACGTCGCCGGTGAGCCGAATACCGGGCCGTCCATGAAGTAGTTGTTCTGGCCCACCGCGTTCCAATCGCTGTCTCCCTGGGCCATGTTCGTGACGTTGATGACGAGGGTGACGCCCGTCGCCTGGAACATGTTGAACGAAACGAATCCCCAATCGTTCAGGTGATCGAAGAACATCGCGGCCCAGAAACCGCTGCTCAACCCGTTGAGAACGACGAGGTTCTTGAAAATCAACGGACCGCTCACCCAACCGGTGAGAACCGTCGCTGCGGATTGGGCCTGAATGTTCCCGTTAACGTACAACGGCTCCGCCCATTGACCCGGATTAGCCGTCAATACTTCCGACACACCGGTGAGGGACGCCACGAATGGTGTGTATGTGTACGTGTACCCGTCGGCGAGGTAGAACACGTAGTAACTGCCCGAGGCCGGGAACACGGAGTTCACCGGGGGAAGGTAGGTCAGGAATCCTCCCAACGAGTTCGTCGGCACGTAGGATTGATTGTAGTAGGGGCCTCCATCACCGACGAAGACAAATCCCCAATTCGGCGTCGTGAGGGTTCCCTGGAGCTCGATCGAGCCCGAAGCCACCGCCGTGCTGGGCTGCGCGCCCCACAAGCCATACAGAAGAGACGGACCCGCACTGAGCGTGACGATTCCGCCGGGTGCCCAAGTCTCGGCGACACCGATCGCCGTCTCGCCGGTGTCGGAGCCGAAGTCGTACGCGGAGGGAACCGACTTCCAGCCGCCGCTCGACTGGTTCGAATACTGGAGCGTCTCCGTCCCGCTGATGTTGTTGAACACTGCGTTCGACCCGCCGCCGGGGCCACCGAAGATCAGCTCGGCGTCGTAGCCGAGTCCGAGGGGGGTGGTGTACTTGCCGCTCACCTGGAAGGCGGGGGTGTACGCCGGGTTCATCGGGTAGTAGGGGTTGTTGAAGACGACCGTATCGTAGATCCCCTGGATGCTACCGCCGGAATCGGTGATCCGGTATCCGAACGTCACCTGGTCGCGGTGGTTCACGACACTTACGTTGTTGAACAGGTCGACCGTGACGGGGAAGGTGAAGGAGATTGACGGCCCGTAGTCGTAGTAAAACACATCGGGGACGAACGTCCCGCTGCCGGAGTAGATGGAACCGGGATTCAGGGCCCCGTTCGAGAAGTTCCAGACGTTATTCTCGAACGTGATGTAGTTGCCGTTCATCGTGAACACGTTCTGGGTCCAGAACGCCGTGTCGTTGTTGCCCGGGATCGAGATGTTCGAGGTGACCGTGTTGAGCTGGACCCCGAAGTAGTACGGGGAGTTGTACGAGCCGTTCGTGGCCGTTGGAGGCGTGATGAAGTAGTACGCGCCGGGGTAGGTTGCGTTCGCGGAGTTGAGCGAAAGCGAACCGGCGAAGTGCGAGGTGTTGTAGGCGTAGGGGCTGGTGCCGAGACCGAAGTCCCCGATCCCCATCGGGGCGGGGTTCGAAACGTAGCCGACACCGATTCCGTTGTTCGACGATTGTGGCCCGTTTTCGAGGGAGTTCAGGTTGGGAAGATAAACGGAGGAAGGAGAGACTTTCCCGGAGGCGATGTCCGAGGCGAGCGCGCTGAGGGAACTGCTGTCGCTAAGGCCGGGCTTCGACGCCACGACATTGTCGAGCGCCTTGGCATATTGCTGAGCACTCTTGGCAGAACTGAGAGTCAGGGAGGAGGAGGACGCACTGGCTTGATTCCAGGGCGACGAGGCGGTCGAGGCAGGCGAAGTCGTGGAGATCGGATGGGCGGGATTCAGGGTGGAAGCGGTCGCCCCCAACGGGGACGGCGCGCTCCCGGCGGAGAGCGGATGAGCGGAAGCTCCTCCGAGGAAAGCGCCCGCCGGCAACAGCATGAACGCGCAGACCGCAATGACGATCGGCAGTACCCAGAGTGCTCTTCGACCCAACGGCGACGGCGACATAGCGGACGGCGACGAGGCGTGGGAGTATAGAAAGGTTCCTAAAATGCCGACCCGAGTACTTAACTCTCCGCTGCAGAGGAACGGACGTTTCGTTCGCGCGGGTCGGTGAAACCTGCGATGATCCGCGGGACGCTGGACGACCGCCTTACCCGCGAACAGATCTCAGTCGGCGGATTCGATCCGGTCCCCGGCGCGAACCCGGCCCTCGTGAAGGACTCGGGCGTACCATCCGCGCCGGTCCAGCATCACCTTGAGAAATTCGGGCCCTCGGGCAGGGCCGACGTAGGGGAGGAGGAAGAGATTGTCGCACGGTGTGCAGGCCTTCGAGATCTCAAGGGTCGCCTCGCCCGCCCGGAACCGGCGCCCGGGGACGAACGCATCGTATCCGATCCCTTCGGTCGTGAGGTTCTCCCCGAGGTCCCCGGGGCGGACGGGCCAGCCTTCGCGCGATAGCTCGGCGAGGGTCTCGCGGGGAACGAGGAGCAGCGCCATCGCCGGATCGTCTTTCTTCTCTTCGTGCCGGAAGCGATTGAAATCGCCGACCAAGCCGGAGCGGGAGACGAACGCCTCGTGCACCGACGGCTTAGGGAGACCGTGCTCGCCCGCGACCTCGGCCTTTCGATGAAGCTCGATGACCCGCCCCGCCACGTGGGACCTCTCGTTCAACTCGGCCCTCCGTTCGAGCGAACGGATTCGCAGGCCGAAATAGGTTGGGGGTCGGCGACGGCCGTGAAAGCGTCCCCGACACGCAAGCGTGGCCGCGGAAGCGTCCTTTTCTCCTCTCGCTCCTCTGAATCCGCTATGCCGCGACCGATCGGCGCCGGCGTCCTGACGATCATCGGCGGGTTCTTCATCCTGATCGGAGGGTTTGTCTTCGCACTGATCGGCGCCGTACTCGCGGTCTTCGGTTTCGTGAGCGGAGTGTTCCTGCTCGGACTGCTCGTAGGTTTCCTTACGCTCATCGTCGGCTTTCTGATGCTCGCGGTCCCTTCGGGTCACACGGTGTGGGGGGTCCTCGCGATCGTCCTCGCGCTCGTCAGCATTCCCGTCGCGTTCGGTGGGTTCGTTCTCGGATTTCTGCTCACCTTCATCGGTGGAATCCTCGCCCTGACGTGGAAGCGTCCGGCCAGCCGGGTCATCACGATCGAGGGCCGACGGGTCCCGCCCTCCGGCGGGTAGTGGGACGACGGAAGTCGCGCACGACCCGGGAGTTCCGGAGCCGCGCATCGAGGAGACACGAACGTGGACCCGGTCGTCGTTGCCCTGGGACTCGGCCTCCTCCTCGGCTTTTCGCTAACCATTCCTCCGGGACCGATGAACGCGTTCATCGCGTCGCAGTCGGTCCGCTCCTTTCGGGAGGGCGTGACGGCCGGACTCGGGGCCATGAGCGCGGACCTCGTCCTGGGCATTCTCGTGTACGGTTTGCATTCCGAAGTGGACCTGACCGCCGGGCTGCGCTGGATCTACCTGATCGGTGCGGGGGTGATGGTCTATCTCGGGATCGGTCTCCTCCGGCGCGCCACTCGGCACCCGCCGCCGGAGACGAACGGCCTTCGGACCTACACGAAAGCGCTCGGCCTCGGGATCTCGAACCCCTTCCAGATTGTCTGGTGGCTGACGGCCGGCCTCGCCTTCGCGTACCTCGGTGGCCTCGTGCTGTTCGTCGGGCTCTTCGGCGCTATCGCGGTGTGGATCGTCGTGTTTCCCTGGGCCGTGCACACCGGAACCGAACGTCGACCGGACTTCGCTCGGGGCGTTCTCGTCGTGTCGGGAGTCCTCGTCTTCGCGTTCGCGGCGTACTTCCTGTTCCTCGCCCTGTGACGCATCCGCCCCGGGACGGGGCACTCAGCTGGATTTGAGACGCGCGGCGAACTGCTTACGGAACTTGGAGACCTTCGGGGCGATGATGGCGCGGCAGTACCCGCTTCCCGGGTTCCGCCGGAAGTAATCGCGGTGGTACTCCTCCGCCGGGAAGAACTCGGAGAACGGCGCGAGCTCCGTCACGATCTTCCGCTTCCAAAGGCCGGCGGTCTCGAGCTCGTCGATCACCTTCTCCGCGGTCTCCCGTTGCGCCGGAGAGTGGTAGAAGACCACCGAGCGATACTGGGTTCCGACGTCGTTCCCCTGTCGGTTCAGGCTGGTCGGGTCGTGGGTCGTGAGAAAGACCGTGAGCAGGTCGTGGTAGCTCACGACGCTCGGGTCAAAGGTGACCTGGACGACCTCGGCGTGCCCGGTGCGACCCGTGCACACCTGTTCGTAGGTCGGGCGGGGAACCGTCCCTCCCGCGTACCCGGAGACGACCAGGGAAACGCCGGAGAGCTCGGAGAGGATCGCCTCCGTGCACCAGAAACATCCCCCTCCCAGGGTGGCGGTCTCCGAAGGTCTCGCGTTTCCGGGCGCTGCGTTCGACATGGTTCTCACCGCTCCGTGGTGATCCTCCTCCGAGAGGATCGGCTCGACGGGGACTTAGGGCAGACGCTCGCCCGATTTCAGTTCACCGGAATCCGCGGAGGGGTCTACGGAGCGATCCTTCCCGCGCCGAGGTAGACGAAAAACGGCGCGAGCAGCGCGAGTACCGGAACGGCGAAGAGGATGTACTGGACTCCCGGGAACGTCACCACGAGGGCGACGAACGGGCCGATGAGGACCAGCAGGAGGAGCGCGTAGAAGGCCGCGCCCAGCCCCACCTCCCGGTTATGGAAACGAGACGACCCTGCGGAGAGGCCCAGCACGATCCCGACACCCCCAAGCCAACCGAGCCAGAAACCGATCAGGCCCGTGTAAGCACCGAGAGGCTGGCCCGAGCGCAGGCAAGAAAGGGCGTGGGAGGGTTGGCCGTTGATGCAGGTAAGCAGCGAAGCGGAAGAGCCGACGATCACGACCGCCGCGACCAGGATGAGGAGGAACCCGAGGCTCCCAACCAGGCAGAGGACGGACGCGATCGTGAACCGGCGGTCGACCTTGCGCAGATGGGCGAACCCGTTGCGGTAGATCAAGAAACAAAAGATGAAAAGAAGGGCGCCGGCCAGGATGAACAGCCCCGTCGCTTCCAGGAAACCGGCCTGATTCAGGGCGACGAACCCGCCCGGGTCGTACGATGCAATGAGGACGAGGAGCACGGGGATGACGATGCCGAGAAGTGCCGCTGCGAGGCCGAGCGCGGCTCCCGTTGCGAGACGGAAGGCTCCGGTCTGGTCCTGCGCCGTGTGGGGAATCATCGAGACGGCCATTCGTTCATCCTCCGCGGCTCGTCTTCCCAAGGCCGGCGGGATTATCTATCCTCGCGCGGGCCGCCAGCGATTCGGTCCACGAGGAGGCCCGCCCGAGAAGATTCGGCCGAGGGTCGTTCTCTACTTTCGAACGACGTATTGGATCTCGGTCCGCGACCACGCTTTCTTGTCGCGCCAGGGATTCCCCGAGTACACTTCTCGATACGCGCCGACCGACCGGATCTCCTTCGACTTGCGTTGCCATTTCAGCCAGTCAGCGAGACCATGGTATACCACCCTCGGTGCCACGACGTTCGGGTCGAACATGACGCTCACCACGGTAGCGGCCGGGAGCGTCTGCACCTTGACCCGCCCTTGTGAACGGGCCTTCCCCCGGACCTCAATGCCTGTATCAAAGACGTGTTCGGCCGGTTCGCGGAAGACCCAGCGACCGGTCGTGAGCCCGTGCGCCCTGGCCCACTTCTCCACTTCTTCGAATCGCTTCTGGATCCGCGCATCGCTATACGGGCTCTTCCACTTGATCGAGGCGACACGCAGGCGCGGCATTTTCTTCAGAACAAAGTCGACGGTCATCGCTCGGACCCCTCGCCGAGCGTGAGGAGTCCCACCGCATAACCCCGTCGGGGGAGCCGTCGGTCCCGACGTACCCCGTGAAACGCTTTCCTTATGCCCCGCTGGTTTCGAGATGACGGCGTGCATTCTCGAAGAGCCCTTGCGTCTTCTTGTCCACAGTGCCGCGAATCACCCGTTCCCCGACCGAGGCGATCGGGCCCGAGAACTTGAGGTCGGCCGTCCAACGGACGGTCGTCGAACCCTCGGCGTCGAGCAGGTCGGTCGAGATCGTGGCGTCCACCCCGCTCCCGAGTCCCACGCCGTGAAGCTTCGCCGCGACCCGCTCGGGCCGCCGGGTCTCGAGATACTCTCCCGTCATTCGGAATGTCCCTCGGATGAACGCGACGCCTGTCGTGACCGTTCCCGTAAAGTGAGTGGGGTCCACGACCTCGACAGTGTGCGGATCGTCGAGGCAATCGACGAGCTGTCGGGCATCCGTAAAGAACGCGAAGACCGAGTCGCGGTCGCGGCGCACGGCGAAGCTCCCCTCTGCGTGCACGTTCGCTGTCCTCCCCGGCACCGTTGGACCTGGGGAGTCGCTCGAGCGAATTAGCCTTCCGACGGACCCGGGGCTTAGCCCGGCACCGGAGAGCGGGCCCGGCGGGTGGGTCCATGGGGCAAAGGGAAATCCTCCGGGCTCGCGAGGAGGTCCACGTACGGCAGCGCGACCTGGAGCGCCGCGGTAGCCGGCCGGAACCCGACCTGCGCCGCGTACGGATTGACCCAAACCAATCGGTGTGCCCGACCGCGCAGTCGGCGGAACTGGTCGGCGAGTTCGCTCGGTTCGCCCAGGTCCCAGCCATCGCTCAGAACGATCAGCGTCGAGGTGCGCCGGACCTCGCTCTCGTGGCGCCGTCGAAACTCGTTCAGGCAATGCGCGATCCGGGTCCCTCCTCCGGTCGGCCGGAGACGGTCGGCGAGCAGAGGAAGGGCTCGTTCGTAGGAACGACCGGCCAACAGCTGGGTCACCTCCACGAGGTCGTGGCCGAAGGCGAAGACCCGAGTTCTCCGCACGACCCGGTGAAGCGCGTAGACCAGACCGAAGAGATCCGTCGTATGCTCCCGCATCGAACCGCTGACGTCCCACAGGATAACGAGGTCCGCCCGGCGGGGAGAGCGGTTCCGGCGAGCCAGCTCGACGAACTCGCCGCCCGACCGCAATACCGGCGCGCGCCGTTCGACGTAGGTCGACGGACCCGACCGGGTGGGACTCGCCAACGGCGACCCGGCCAGCGTCGCCACGGACCGACGAAACCGACGGGCCCCGGCACGGTAGCGGCGCAATCGCTCGGAGGCGAGCGGGACTCGTCGGGGTACCGGAGAGGGTGCCTCCGGGCTGTAGCGTCCGTGAAGCTCCTCCTCGACCTGCTCCCGCTCCTCGGCCGGCGTCGTTCGAGCCCGAGGGAGCTCGGCCCAGACGGTCTCGGGCCTGCGGGAGCTTTCCCTCCTCGGAAGGAGGAGTGACGGGAAGGTCGAAGGACCCGAAGTACTCCTCGAACACGCGGTCCACGACCGCGAGCTCCGCCGGAGATTTGGCCACGGTCGCTCGACACGCCTCCCGGACCGCGTTGCGGTCGAGGATCGGGAGCGCCTGGAGCGCCCGGCTCAGGTCGACACCGGCCGCGAGGCCGCTCCTCAGCCCGCGGTCTCTCAGACGGTCGAGAAACCCTTGGACGCGAGTCTGGAGGCGGTTCCCGAGGGCGGGCGATGAGGTCCCGGAGTTCATGGAGCTGCGAGGAGCTCGGCGACCTTCTCCTTCCGATACGTTTCCAAGTCGTGGGCGTCCTTGAGCAGGAGCCCGAGGGTCTCTACGATCGTCTCCGGTCGAAGGGAGTGCTCCCGAAGCGCAAGAAGGGCGGCGGTCCAGTCGAGGGTCTCCGCCACGCCCGGTCGCTTCGCGAGGTCCTCGCGGGTCCGCAGCCGTCCGACGAATTCCGCGATCTCCTGCGCAAAGTGCAGGGAGAGCTCTGGGACCTTCTGGCGGAGGATCTCGACCTCCTTCTCCGCCGACGGATAGCCGATGTAGGCGTAGAGGCACCGGCGTTTGATCGCATCGCCGAGCTCGCGGGTTCGGTTGGAGGTGAGGATCACGAGGGGGATGGTACTGGCTCGGATCGTGCCGATCTCGGGAACCGTTACCTGGAATTCCGAGAGGACCTCGAGGAGCAATCCCTCGAACTCCTCGTCGGCCCGGTCGAGCTCGTCGATCAGCAGGACGGGTCGAACCGGTCCTTTTCCCTCCAGAGCCCGCAGGAGCGGCCGTCGGAGAAGGAACCTCTCGGTGTAGATCTCCGATTCGAGCTGCGCCGTCGTCCGGTCTCGTTCGTGGAGGCGGATCGTGAGCAGCTGCCGCGGGTAATCCCACTCGTAGAGCGCGGCCGCGGCGTCGAGGCCCTCGTAGCATTGCAGCCGGATGAGCTCGCCACCGGAGGCCGCCGAGAGCGCCTTCGCGATCTCGGTCTTCCCGCACCCCGGCTCCCCCTCGATAAGAAGGGGTTTCTCGAGACGGATCGCGAGGTAGACCGCGGTCGCGAGACCGCGCTCGGTCACGTAGTGCTGCCCGGAGAGCGCGCGGATGACCGAATCGACGGAATCGGCGAACCCGGAGGCGGGCTCGGTCATGCCCGCACGCGCGAGGGGATCTCGCGCGGGAGCTCCGCCGGAGGGTCGGACGCCGGGGTCCTCCGCGGGAAGTCGGTGATGTAGCCGCCGTAGTACGGCAATCGGGTCGTGATTACCCGACGGAACGCTTCTCGGAGCGCGGCATCGTCCAACCCTCGGGTCGGAATCAGGTCGTCTTTCCGATTGAGGCAGCCCTTGAGCTCTCCCTGGTGCGTTACCCGGATCCGGTGACAGTGCGAACAGAACTCCGGATTGAAGACAGGGTCGACCACTTCCACTTCCGCACCGTGCACGATGTAGACCTTACGATGGTGCATCTCCCGGACGAGTACCCGAGATGAGTTCTCTTCGAGCCAGCGCTTGACGCTGCCGATGTCCACCATCCATTCACGGTGGTCGACGAGCTCGGGCATGAACTGGATGAGCTGGAGCTTGAGACCGTCGGTGGATCCCACGAAATCGATCATGTCCGGGATGTTCGCGAGCGTGCGCCGGAACACCACCATGTTGAGCTTGACCGGTTTGAGCCCGACGCGCAGCGCCTCCCGGATCCCCCGAAGGACCGGCGCGAGGGAGCCCTTTCGGATCGACCGGAACTCCTCGGGGTCGGTGGTGTCCACCGAGACGTTCACACGCTTCAGTCCAGCGTCGCGCAGCTTCTCCGCGCGCCCCTCGAGCATCGAGCCGTTCGTCGTGAGGGAGACGTCGGGGATCTGGCGGACGGTGCGATCGACGATCTCCTCGAGGTCGGAGCGAACGAGCGGCTCCCCGCCCGTGAACTTCACCGACCGAATCCCGAGCTCCCGCGCCACGATGACGAGTCGTTCGACCTCGGCGGGAGTCATTTCCTCGCCGTGCGCCGCGCGGGGTCGGTTCACCGGTCCGAGACCCTCGTCGTGACAGTAGATACACCCAAAGTTGCAGCGCTTGGTAACGCTGATTCGGATGTCGGTGACCTCGCGGCCGAAGGAGTCCGAGAGCATGTGTTCTCCCTCTATCCGTCTCCCCGTTTATAGACCACGGACCCGCGAATTTGAGCTCGCTCCGCGGTCGAGCCGCCTCCGACGTGTTACACTTTCGCAAGGGCTATACTGCAGGACCTCTTCGCGACCCGGGGGGAACCCCCCTAGAGGTCGAGCATGTTTCCACCGCAGTTCGAGTACTACGCACCCAACTCCGTCGATGACGCGGTCGCCCTGCTGAGCCGTTTCCACGGTGAAGCGAAGGTGCTCGCCGGCGGACACAGCCTCATTCCTCTGATGAAGCTCCGCCTGGCTTCTCCGTCCGTCCTGGTCGACATCAATCGGATCCCGGGACTCTCCTACATCCGGGAGGAGGGCAACCATCTCAAGATCGGGGCGACGACCCGGACAAACGACCTCCTCGAATCCGCGCTGCTCCACAAGAGCTACCCGATCCTTACCGATGCGGCGCAGGAGATCGCCGACCCGCTCGTGCGGAACCTCGGAACCGTCGGCGGGAACGTTTGCCACGGCGACCCGGGCAACGACCTTCCCGCGTGCATGATCGCGTTGGGAGCCGACATGGCACTTGCCGGCGCCGACGGACACCGGACGGTCCCGGCCTCACAATTCTACAAAGACACGTTCGTGACGGCGGTCGAACCGAACGAGATGCTGGTGGAGGTTCGCATCCCGAAATCGGTCGAGCGACAGGGAACGGCCTATCACAAGATCGAGAAGCGGGTCGGCGACTTTGCGATTGCCGGCGCGGCGGCCAACCTGGTTCTCGAAGAGAACGGGAACGTGAAATCGGCCGGCATCGCCCTCACGGGCGTCGGCCCTACCGCCATCCATGCCTCTAAAGCCGGCGCCTCGCTGGTCGGCCAGCCCGCCGACGAGGCCCACCTCCGACAAGCCGCCCAGCTCGCGCAGGAGGAATCGCAACCGTCCACCGACCTCCGCGGCCCGGCGGAATACAAGCGAGCCATGGCCGGCGTCCTCGTCTACCGGGTGTTGACGCGGGCGGTCGCCCGGGCCAAAGGAGGTGCCTAGACCGATGGCGGCAACGGCGCGACCAATCTCCCCCGCGGCGTCCCTCATGTCCGCCGGGGGCCCCGTCACGAAGGTCCAGGTCACGGTCAACGGCCAACTTTACACCGCCGAGGTCGAGCCGCGCACCCTGCTCGTGTACTTCCTCCGCGAGGTCCTCGGTCTCACCGGTACGCACGTCGGTTGCGACACCTCGAACTGCGGCGCGTGTACGGTACACCTCGATGGTCGACCGGTGAAGTCGTGCACCGTTCTCGCCGTCCAGGCGAACGGTCGCCAGGTCCGGACCGTGGAGGGCCTCGAGGTCGGCGGGAAGCTCTCGCCGGTCCAGCAGGCATTCTACGAGGAGCACGGGCTACAGTGCGGGTTCTGCACGCCGGGCATGATGATGACCGCGACCGCCCTCCTCGAGCGCAACCCGAACCCCTCGGACACGGAGATCCGCGACGCGATCCGCGGCAACCTGTGCCGGTGCACAGGTTACGTGAACATCGTCAAGGCGGTCAAGTCCGCGGGGAAGAAGATGCAGGCGCCGCCCGCGAGCGGGGGTGGCCCATGAGCGCCGAAGCGCCGCACGTCAAGGGCGGCATCGGCCAGTCGATCCTCCGCAAGGAGGACGCCCGGTTCATCCGAGGGAAGGGCAACTACGTCGACGACGTGAAACTTCCCGGGATGCTCTATCTCGACATCACTCGCAGCCCCTACGCGCACGCCAAGATCACCGCGATCCGCACCGAGAAGGCGCTCAAGGTCCCCGGTGTCCTCGCTGTGATCACCGGAAAGGATCTCGAGGCGGCCGGTCTCGCCTGGATGCCGACCCTAATGTCGGACAAGCAGATGGTCCTGCCCGTCGACACCGTGATGTACCAGGCCCAGGAAGTGGCCGGGGTCGTGGCGGACAGTCGATACGCCGCCGCGGACGGCGCGGCTGCCGTCGAGGTCGACTACGAGCCGCTTTCCGTCGTGACGAACCCGTTCAAGGCGCTCGAGCCGGGCGCCCCGGTGATCCGCACCGACCGAGCGGAGAAGTCGAACCATATCTGGCACTGGGAGACCGGCGACAAGAGCGGCACCGACCAGGCGTTGAGCGGCTCCGATGTCCGCGTCGCGCAGGACCTCTACATCCCGCGGATCCACGTCTCGTCGATGGAGACCTGCGGCTGCATCGCCCACATGGACTCGGTCTCGGGCCGGTTTACGATCTGGATGACCACCCAGGCGCCGCACGCCATCCGCACGGTGTTCGCCCTCGTCACGGGACTCCCCGAACACAACATCCGCGTGATCTCTCCGGACATCGGCGGAGGGTTTGGGGGCAAGGTTCCCGTCTATCCGGGCTACGTCATCGCCTCCGTGGCCTCCATCAAGACCGGACACCCGGTGAAGTGGATCGAGGACCGCTCGGAGAACCTGCAAGCGGATTCGTTCGCCCGCGACTACCACATCCACGCCGAGGTCGGGGCCACGAAGGACGGCAAGGTCACCGGACTCAAGGTGAAGACCCTCGCCGACCACGGTTATACCGACGCGGCGGCCAACCCCTCGAAGTTCCCGGCGGGGTTGTTCCACATCATCACGGGCTCCTACCCGTTCGCCAAAGCGTTCGTCGAGGTCGACGCCGCGTACACGAACAAACCCCCCGGAGGGATCGCCTACCGCTGCTCCTTCCGAGTGACCGAGGCCGTCTACACGATCGAGCGGATGATGGACATCCTCGCGCACAAGCTCAACGTCGACCCGGCGGAGCTCCGTCTCCAGAACTTCATTCCCCCGGAGGCGTTCCCGTACAAGTCCGCCCTGGGTTGGACCTACGACAGCGGAAACTACGCCGGGGCCCTCCGGAAGGCGATGGAGATCATCGACTACGCGGGCCTTCGACGCGAGCAGGTGGAGAAGCGCGCGAAGGGCGAGCTGATGGGGATCGGGATCTCGAGCTTCACCGAGATCGTCGGCGCGGGACCCTCCCAGACGTTCGACATCCTCGGCATCAAGATGTTCGACTCGGCCGAGGTCCGGATCCACCCCACCGGAAAGGTGATCGCGCGCTTCGGTACGAAGTCCCAGGGTCAGGGCCACGAGACGACCTACGCGCAGATCCTCGCGGAGGAGCTCGGGATCCCGGCGGACGACATCCGGGTCGAGGAGGGGGACACCGACACGGCTCCCTACGGACTCGGGACGTACGCGAGCCGCAGTACCCCGACCGCGGGCGCCGCCGCGTCGATGGCCGCCCGCAAGATCCGCGAGAAGGCGCAGAAGATCGCCGCCCACCTGCTCGAGGTGAGCCCGGACGACCTCGAGTGGAAGGACTACGCCTTCCGGGTCAAGGGCGTCCCGACGAAGTCGAAGACGATGGCCGAGGTCGCCTTCGCGGCGTACACGAACCACCCGAAGGGGATGGAGGCCGGCCTCGAGGCGGTCGATTACTACGACCCGCCGAACATGACGTATCCGTTCGGGAGCTACATCTGCGTCGTCGACATCGACAAGGACACGGGCCAGGTGAAGATTCGGCGGTTCGTCGCCGTGGACGACTGCGGCACGATCATCAACCCGATGATCGTGGACGGCCAGATCCACGGAGGGCTCACGATGGGTTTCGCGCCGGCGCTCCTCGAGGAGATCCAGTACGACGAGGACGGGAACATCCACGGCGGCACGTTCATGGACTATCTCGTGCCGACGGCGGTCGAGACCCCGAACTGGGAGACCGCGAAGACCGTGACGCCCTCGCCGCACCACCCGATCGGGGCGAAGGGCGTCGGGGAGTCCGCGACCGTCGGAGCTCCGCCCGCCATCGTCAACGCGGTCGTCGACGCCCTGCGTCCGTACGGGGTCGAGCACATCGACATCCCGATCCATCCGTGGAAGGTCTGGCAGGTGATCCACGGCGGGACGAAGCCCGGTTAGGCTCCGGCCCCTCCAACCCTTTCCCGCGTCGGGGCGACCTACCCTCGGGCCGGGATCGTCTCCGGGTGTTCCTGCAAGGGGACGCTCATGGTGAGCGCAGCCCCCCGGCGTTGAACGGTCAATTGCACTTCCGAGCCCACGGGGAATTTTCCGAGGGATTCGAGCAGTTCCCGGACCCGAGTGACCCCGAACGGTCCCACCTGTTGGACGAGGTCGCCCGGTCGCAGTCCGGCGCGGTGCGCCGGGGACCGTGCCACGACCTCCGCGACCAGGAGGCCGGACCAGGGAGCGAGCGAATACTGCCGAGCGAGGTCGGGGCCGAGCTCGGCGACCATCACCCCGATCCAGGGACGGACGACGCGCCCGTGGCGACGAAGCTCGTCCGCGATCCGCGCTACAGCATGGATCGGAAGGGCGAACCCCACTCCCTGGGCGAACGGAACCATGGCGGAGTTGATCCCGACGACGGCGCCGTCCAGGTCAACGAGCGGTCCTCCGCTGTTCCCCGGGTTGATCGCGGCGTCCGTCTGGATCAGTCCCTCGAAGATGAAGTCCGAACCGGGGAGGGGCCGGCCGAGGGCGCTCACCACCCCGACGGAAACGGTCGGTCCCCCCGGTAGGCCGAGGGCGTGCCCGACCGCGAGCACGAGCTGACCGACCCGCAGGTTCTCGGAGGCTCCCAAACGGGCGGGAGGCAGGTCGATGCCATCCACTTTGACGACCGCGACGTCGGTCGCCTCGTCCCCGCCGACCACCTCTCCCGGGAGGTCGCGACCATCGGGAAGGTGGACGCGGATCTGGGCGGCTCCCTCGACGACGTGTTGGTTCGTGATGAGGTATCCCGCGGGGTCGATCACGACGGCGGTCGCCCGCGCCGGAGCGCCGAAGGGCGAGCTCCCCCGTCGGCGTCCGAGGTGGAGGCTTTCGATCCCGGCGACGCTCGGTCCGACCGCCTCCACCGCGGTCGTGATCCGACTCTCGAACTCGCTCAGCGGCATCGCTCGGTTCGCTCCTTCGGACTTACGCTCGGCTCCGGCGTCCGGGCAACATCGGCTCGGGGCCGGCCGGCGGGGCCGGCATGGGATGCAGCGGGAGGGGGGTCTGCATCGTCCTCACTCCGAGAGGAGCTGCTCGAGACGCTGATAGATCTCCTCGAGCTCCTTCTCCTTCTTGCGGCCGCCTTCCCAGCGCGCGTTGACGACCTGCACGAGCAGGTCGGCGACTTTGTCCATCCAGGGGCCCTCCTGGGCGTCGAACCGCTTCTTCACTTTCTCTCGGAGCAGCTCGTTGTAGGCCCGATAGGCCGACCAGACCCACGGCCCGAAATTCGCTCCGCCCGGCTCACAGTCGTTCTCGGTTTCGCTCATTGGATTTCCTCGGAACCTTCGTTCCGATCGCCCTCACGGTCAGGGGGAGGATATTGACCGGGTCGCTTCCGGGCCAGTCACATCCCGGCGGCTCCGGCTGAGGTAGAGCTGGTAACGACGGCGTAACCGACCGATTAAAAACGCTCGGCCTCGTGGAGGGGATGATGCCGTCGCTCCGGGACGAGTCCTCCGTCGAACGCACCGGCGGGCTCGACGAGCGGATCCTCTCGACGCTCCACGGGCTCCACGGTCGGATCGCGTTCAGCGGCCTTCGTCGAGTACTGCACGCGCATCCCGAGTCGCTGTCCCGTTCCCTCCGGCGCCTCGAGCGAGAAGGATTGGTGGAGCGCTCGGACGGTGGGTATCGCGCGCTGGGCGAACTGCCCCGGGGGACCGTCCCGCCATCGACCGACCTTCGCTCCATCGCTCAGGTGGACCTTCCTCCCGGAGCGCCTCCCGACTCGGTGCTCGGTCGCCTGTCGGGCCGTTGGTTCGGTTCCCTCCGATGGGTCGGAGTGGTCGAGGGTCCTCCCGGGCGGCTCCTCGCGTGGGCGCGTCGGGACGGAGCGGATTACGTTCTCCTCGGCATCGACCGGGGCGTTCTCCGGGTGTACGTACGGACGGAGACTTCCGGCGACGACCCGAACGAGGCCGAGGACGCCGCGTACGAGCTGCTCGTCCACGCAGTCGATGCGTTGCGCCCGTCCGGCCCCGACACCGTGGGGTCGGTGAGCTTCTTCTCCGCCCAAGGTTCCGAAGTTCCTCCCGCATTCGGGAATTGAACAGCCTCCGGTCTGGTCCCGCCCATCGAATTGTTTGGTTCGGGGGTAGCTCTCGCCCGCGCTTCGTCTAATCTCTGCGCACTTACTTCCCAAGGTGCGGGGCTTTCCTCAAGATTTCGGACCTGATCTACGCCGACTCACCAGGTCGGCCGCCACGCTGAGTCCGATCTCCTCCGGTGTCTCGGCGTGGATATCGAGTCCCGCCGGGCTGTGGATTCGTGCGACTACGGACGGCGAGAATCCTTCGACCGGTCAATGCGTCCCGCAGCGTGGCGGCCCTGCGTCGGTTCGCCACGAGACCCACGTACGCGACAGGAGACCGGAGCAGGGTCGCGAGAGCCGAACATCGTACGCCGCCATCGTCGCCACCACGGCGTAGGTCGAGGAATCCAGACGAGGGGTGAGTTCATCGACATCCCGCACCAGCTCGTCGGCGCTCGGGTAGCGGGTAGGTTCGAGGTCGGGCCCGGCCATGATCACACGGAAGCCGAGAAGACGTCCGAGGACGCAGAGGCTCTCCGAGACGCGAGAATCTCCGATGACGACCAGCTGCTGAGCGGCCCCCCCGGGGCCTTCCGCCGGGGCTTTCCCTGCCGGGTTCGTAGGGTTCGCCACGGACGAGGGCCGCCCCGGTTCCAGGGGCCGACGCGCGAACTCCTCCACCAGCGCGGACAGCGGGCGGCCCTCGCGGAGGGTCTCTCGAGCGCGTTCAACCTCCTCCGGAGTGTCGAGGTCGATCAGAACGCCGGGGTCGTCGACGGGAACCTCGCGGGTCTCGGTAGGATGCCGTTCGTGCAGGGCGCGGCACCCCCGATCGCCCGTCAGGCGGTCCGCCTCCGCCGAGAGCGACCGATCGAGGAGCACCGGGTTCCCGCGAACCCCTCCGTAGGTGGGAAGGATGATCCGGGACGCCGATGCTTCGCGCGCCGCGATCAGCGCGTCGAAGGTTTCCGAACGGACGAACGGCTCGTCCCCGAGGACCACGAAGAACGCCTCGGCCGCTGGATCGAGCGCGGCGATCCCTTTCCGAAGGGACGAGCTCATCCCCTCCCGGTAGGAGGGATTCTCCACCACCGTCACCCCCTCTAACGGGAGTTCGTGTCGGACTCGCGACGCCGAGTCGCCGAGCACGAGCACGATACCTTCGACTCGGGAACCTCGGAGAGTCTCAAGGACGTGGGAAAGCAACGCGCGGCCCCCGAGAGCGACAAGGGGTTTGGGTTCGCCCATGCGGGAGGAGCTGCCGGCGGCGAGCACGATGGCCGAGATCATGGAGCTTCTCCTTCGGACCGCGCCGCTCCGGGTCGTCGACCGCCGAGCGGGCGGCTGGCCCCGGTCCCATCGGCCGCCTTCATTTAATCCCTCGCGAGAGTCGACGGCCGTCACCGCCCGCACCTACGCGCTGGGAGCGCTGGCCGGCATGCCGGACCAACAAGGGATTCCGCCGGCTCTTCCGGCAATGGCCGTTCTGAGCCGGGAGAACGTCGCCTAAAGCGGGGCACCGCACGACGGGCATCGCCCGTCGACCTCGTTACCGAGGGCGCCGCAGAAGCGGCACCGAACCTTGACCACCTGCCGCTCGATCGTGTGCACCACGCTCGCCTCCGACGCGTGCGGCCCGGGGAGCGCGCGCTTCGCTTGCGCGATCGTGCCCGCCCACCCCTCGGGTTCGAGGACGTCAAAGGAGGGACGGCCCTGGTGCAGTTCGAGCACGAGGCGCGGCCGGGCAAAGCGGCCTCGACGCACGGACACGTTCCGCAGTTCGTGCAGCGAAACATCGAGCTGGATCTCGGTTTCGCCGGCCGAGCGGCGAGTGATCCGGCTTCGGCTCACCGGTGCCTCGAAGATGATCCGGACGGTGGTCACGTATAGGACCCCGGGGCCCTTCGGTGATGCGGCTCCCTCGCCGCCGTCCGCGACGGCGTAGGCGCTTCGCAACAAGCTCTCCCCGTGACCGAGAAGCATCGCGGGGGCAGGGGGCCAGGAATCTAATACCCTCGCCGCCCCGCGCGACGGTGCCCGTTCGAGCGTCGAAGGCTCCTCGCGGAAGACCTTGGGAGCTCGTTCGGTCGCGACGGTCAACGTCACTGGGGCGAGGCGTCGGACCTCGCGGCGCAGGAATCGTTCCGTCCGGGCGCGGTCCTTCTTCCAACACTCCCGGAGCCACGTGCCGACCGCGCGCTGGACCCATCGCTCCGGGTCGTCCAAGAGGCGTTCGAGGAGGCGGAACGGTCGGTCGAGCTCGCCGGCGCGCACCCAGGCTCGGAGCGCATACGTAGAGGCCCGGCGACGCCAAATGTTCGGGGACTTGACCCAGACGAGAAGCTCGGCAAAACGTTCGGGGCGTTCGGCCACTTGCGTGGCGATCGGGCCCGCCGCGAGGCCGTCCGAGAGGGCCCAGCCGGTCGCGTCGTCCACCCAGCGAGCCGCAAGTTTCCAGACGGCATCATCTTCCGCGAGCGGCCGAAGCCCGAGAAGTTCGATGGCCACCGCCTTCTCCTCGTAGATCTTTCCGTGCCAGAGCGACTCCGCCAACGCCCGGGCTTCGGGAAGGGGCCGGGTCACGCTCCGGCGCGCCGTCGCCTTCGCCAGCCGTCGAAGGTCGGGGACTCGGACTCCGAGGACCTCGACGGGAGAGCCCAGATACGACCGAAGGGCCTCCCCTCCGCCCGCCCCCGCCCAGCTCCGCAGGTCGCGAACGACCCGCCGTCGTTCCTCGATCGCCCAGGGACGCAGGCGACGCCCGTTCGCTACCAACCGAGAGGGCTCGTCCGGTTCTGTTCGTCGAGCCATTTCTGAAGCGGGGCGAAATATTCGAGCAGCCCCGAGGCGTCCATGTGTCGGTCCCCCGTCAGCGCCTCGAGAGCATCGGGCCACGGGCGGCTCATTCCCATCTCGAGCGCGGCCCCGAGCCGGCGACCCGCCGCCTTCGAGCCGTAGATCGACGCCCGATGGAGCGGCCCTGACGCGCCCGCCTCCCGGGCGAGGGCGCGGTGGAATTGGAACTGGAGGATGTGCGCGAGGAAGTAACGCATGTAGGGCACGTTCGCCGGAACGTGATACTTGGCTCCCGGGTCGAACTCGTCGTCGCTGCGAACTCCCGGCGGGGCGACCCCCTGGTAGCGGCGTCGCATCTCCCACCAGGTCGAATTGTACTCGGACGGGGCGATCTCTCCCGAGAAGACGTCCCAGCGCCACTTGTCGACGACGAGGCCGAACGGCAGGAAGGCCACCTTCTCGAGCGCTCTTCGCAGGAGCAGGGCGATGTCTCCCTGCGGGTCGGAGGCTCGGTCGAGCAGACCGATCTGGACCAGATAGTCCGGCGTGACCGAGAGTGAGATCGTGTCGCCGATCGCTTCGTGGAACCCGTCGTGCGCACTGTCGCGAAAGAGGAACGGTTGGTGCGAGTACGCCCGTTGGTAGAAGTTGTGGCCCAGCTCGTGGTGGACCGTTAAGAAATCCTCGCCCGTGATCTCGATGCACATCTTCAGACGAAGGTCGTCGACGCAATCGACGTCCCAGGCGCTCGCGTGGCAGACGACTTCGCGGTCGCGCGGGCGCACGAACATCGAGCGCTCCCAGAAGGTCGTCGGGAGTCGGTCGAATCCGAGCGAGACGAAGAACTGCTCCGCCGTGCGGACCATGTCGAGGGGCGAGATTCCCCGCTTTACCAGGATCGAGGTCAGGTCGACGTCGGTTCCGTCGGAAGGGGGCGCGAGCAACGGAAGGGTCCCGTCCCAAGCTTGCGCCCACATGTTGCCGAGTAGGTGGGCCGGGAGGGGGCCTTTCGTGGGTACTTGGTCCGCTCCGTAGTGCTCGAGCAGACGGTGGCGGACATACGCGTGCAGGGAACGATACAGCGGCTCGACCTCCGACCAGAGTCGGTCGACCTCTCGAGAGAACGCGACCGGGTCCATGTCATACTTGGACCGCCACATCGCGCCCGTATCGGAAAACCCGAGCTCGCCCGCGCCGCGATTCGCGAGCTCGACATACCGGACGAAATCGGGGCGGATGGTGCGACCGACGTGATGCCACCCCGTCCAAACGTCCTCGAGGAGCGAAGGGTCCCGGCTCTCGGTCAGGATCCGAGAGAGCCCCTGGAGGTCGAGGGGCTCCTGCGTCGAGCGCGGCGCATAGCGCCCCTTCGCGTAATTCCCGCGCATCGCCGTGACTCGACGCGAAAGCTCTTCGGATTCGGTGGGGTCGGACGGAGCGATCAGAGGGAGGCTCAGGCGGAGCAACTTCGCCTTTCTTTCGTCGACCTCCGCGAGGCCTGCGGTCGGGAATCGCGTCGATTCCTTCGCGAGCCCGACGGTCACGCCGATCAAGCGCGAAAACGCTCGGGCGGCGAGGAGCTCGCTGTCGGACGTGATGTAGGTATCGTAGACCCAGTCGGCCTTCTGGGACTCGACGGAAAGGTCGAGGAGCTTCGACTCCGCGCGGCGCAAGAAAGACCCCATCTCCGATTCGGTCGTGTTCCCACTTCCTCGGTCGGCCGCCTCAGCCACCCTCGCTTTAAGAAGGGTCACCGCGGCAAGGCACCGAACTGGACTCGGTCTGCCCGATGTCCGCCAGTCTTTTCCGTTAGGGAGATAGGGGACACCCCCTACTTTCCAGTCGAACTTTCGGCTTTATGTACGACGTGCGTCTGACAGTCTGCACTGGACGTGTCCGACAACCCTGACGGCCGGGCGATTCTCGCCTCGCTTCCGGCACGTATCGCGCCCACCCTGGAGGTCGACCTTCCGCTCGCCGTTCTCCCCTGCCTACGACTCGACGGTCGGCGCGTTTCGCAATCCGGAGCCTGGGTCGCATGAGCGCGGCGATTCGAAAGCCGGGCCCGTCTCCCCCCGAGTCCCCCTCCCTGGTTCCCCCTCCGCCCGTGTTTCTGGGCCAGGGCGAGCCCCGAGGATACGGGGTTCGACCCAAGCTGACCCCCGAGGCGGCCGCCGCGTTCGCCACGTACGTCGACTCGGCGCGCGCGCGGGCGGCCATGGAAGGCCGCACGCTGGTCTACACGGTCCGCTGGGGCTGAACGACCGCCTCAGGGCGGGTCAGTCTCGGATTCTGCTTCGACGACCGTCCCCCAGCGCGGGGGCCGGAAGCGCTTCGCGTCCTCCCACGCGGATTCGACCGCACGCTTCGAGAGCGCGTCGGCGACCGTGTTTTCCTCGCGCCGTATCCAGCGGAACTCGACGCGTTGGAACGACCGGGCGAGCTGGGAGAGCCAGTCGTGGTACGCTTTCAGATGCTCCGCGCGCACCTCGTACTTCCCGTTCATTTGCCGGACCACGAGCTGGCTGTCCCCCTCGACGATCACCTCGCCCGTGTACCCCTTCGAACGGAGATGTTCGAGAGCTCGGATCGCTCCGACGTACTCTGCGACGTTGTTGGTGGAGTGCGGAGAGTACGGCCGCGTGGCGAGTCCGCAGTCTTCGATGCGGAGACCGGGTCCCTCGATCACGAAGCCCCATCCGGCGACCCCTCCGCCCCCTGGCGGCTGGCATGACCCATCGAAGCGGACGAGCACGGGAGTCGTGAGCTCGGTCGCGGCGATGCCGCGCGGAATGCGAAGGTCGACCGGCTCTCCCATCAGCGCCTTCGGGGAGCGCTGCCGGGCGGAGGGGTGCTCGCGCTCGGACGAGCGATGCGAGGGCAGTTGCACAACCCTTCGATCCGGCCGCAACCCGGACACGTGACTCGGTCCTGCACGATGCCGAGCAGCCGACCGCACGTCCGGCAGTCGCGGGGCCGAGCGCAACGGGGGCACTGCGCGAGGTCGGCGGTGATCACCGTCCGACAGTATCGGCAGTCCACGGGCTCGTGCGGGTTGTACCGACGGACGGCTCGGGGCTCGACGGCCTTCCCCCGCGAAGCCCGAGCGAGGTCGGCCTCGGGGTTCCCAAACGTCCCGCCGACCGTGGTTCGTTCGGGGTCGTGCGCCAGCGCCCCGAGCATGACCACGACGAGGCCGACCGGAGCGACGAGGAACCCGACCTCCTGCTCAATGTCGAGCTGTTCGCTTTGGGTGAACGCGATCGGGTAGGCCACCAGCGCGAACCCGAAGACGATGACGACGATCCCGATGAGAGCAATCGACCGGTTCATTCGAGCCGCCGGGGAATCCTTCTCTGCACTGCGGCCGAGGACTCTCGACCGTCCACTTAAACCGGTCGGCTGGTGGTGACGCTTTTCCGCTCGGTCGCTCTCCGGAGCGCATGGCGCAACCCACCGCGACGTTCCGGACGACCCTCGGAGACTTCCGCATCGAGCTGTTTCGAGACCGGGCGCCGAAGACGGTCGAGAACTTCGTCACGCTCGTCCGCAAGGGGTTCTACAACGGTCTTACCTTCCACCGGGTGATCCCCGGGTTCATGATCCAGGGCGGATGTCCGAAGGGCGACGGAACCAGCGGACCGGGTACACGATCCCCGACGAGTTCGACGCCACCCTGCGTCACGATGGTCCCGGCGTTCTCTCGATGGCGAACGCGGGCCCCAACACGGGCGGGAGCCAATTCTTCATCACGCTCGCCGCGACCCCATGGCTCGACAAGAAGCACGCGGTCTTCGGCAAGGTCCGTTCGGGTCAAGATGTCGTGGAGAAGATCGCCGGGTCGCCGCGCGACGCGAACGACCGGCCCCGCTCGGCGATCCGGATCGTCGAAGCGACCGTCGCGGGCGTTTAGTCGGTACCCGGTCACGCCGGGAAATCGAACAGGAGGCGCTCGGTGCGCGAGCCCGCGTCCTCGATCGTGACGAGGATGCCGACAATGATCCCGAGCACGGGCATGATCAAGGCGATCTCGAGGAACGACGCATAGCCCGCGGCAAGGGTCGCCGACCCGCCCGGGATCGTGAGGCGATACGGCGACAGCGAGATCAGGTAGAGGAGATACACGAGCACGACCGCAGAGGCCACGATCGAGACCGGTCCGTAGGCGCGGGTCGGCTTCAGGATGTAGCGCGCGGCGCCGAGCGACATGAGGGCGATACCCCACGCGGTCACCGCATAGGTAGAGATCGGTAGTGCGATCCCCCTCGAAGAGGCGAAGCTGAGAGCGGCGACGGGGAGCGCGATGAGCAGGAAGAACGTAGGGACAAGGCGCAACCCCGCGATGACGATCCGGTACCCGAGGGACGGGATGCGGTAGCCCGCGGTCTCGCTCGACGGAGCGACGTAGCCGGAGGAAAAGCTCACGGGATCGCCTCGGGAGGGAGCGAAATCGCAGTGCCACCGTTCGAGTATGTGCTGAGGATCTGACCCCCCGCGGGGGAACAGCCGCTGCTCAGGGTGACGTCCTGGGTCTGGTCGTAGAGGCTCCCGGGGGGAGCGGCGATCGCGAACGTCCCACCGCCGCAGTCCACCTGGGCCGCGGATTCGATTACGAACGTGAGGGTGCCGGCGTCGGAAACCGGCGCGTGGTTCGAGAACGTCACCGTCACGGGGAGGGTAATCATCCCCCCGCCGCCCGAGGGCATCCCCACGCTCGCCTCGAACCCCTCGAACGGCGCTCCCCAGGAACGATTCTCGGCGAGTTTGATGGAGAGCGGGAATAGGTACGCGTACGTCGCGTTTCCCCACGCGTTCACGCGGAGGGTCTGGTCCACGGTGAGCAACGAGGCGGTGGGGCCGCTCGCCGAAACCGGTAAGTAGAGTGCAATGGGAAAGACCCCGGTCGAAAAGGCCCCGATGTTCGTCGGGCCGACGCCGATCTGCCCGAGGTTCACCCCGCTGCTGTTCGCGATCCGGGCGGTCAGCTTGAACCCATCGATCGGATAGAGGCCGGGATTCGAGAGCGTGAACGACCCACCGATTTCGACGGTGCCGTTCGCGGCGAACGAGGCCGAAAGCCCTCGGGATTGCGCGCTCGTTTGCGCGACCTGAACGGCGGAATAGATCACGGTCCCCGCGAAGATGATCAACGCCACCAGCACGAGCGCGCTGATCCAGCGGAGCGCCCGGGCGAGGCGGTAGATCGGAGGGGGCCGCCGATGCGTGGGTACCACCAACGCGGCCACTCGCGATTACCCGGGTCTGAGACGCGCGTATCTCCTTTGAAAACCTATCGAAGGAGCGCCGAGGGTCCCACCTCTCCCGATTTCGCGTTCGATGTCCGCGACCGGGAAACTCCTCGGTAGATATCGTGAAAAGCAATGATAAGGTCTCGAGGTCTCCCTGCGCCCGATGCGGGTCTCTCCTCGAGTACGGCGCTGGCTCACCGGGCCGAAGTCCGACCCGAGCGTCCGGGCTCGGTTTTGGTTGGAAGTGGAGGGCTTGTCGCCCCGCGATACGCGAGTGCGGACGGCGCATCGCGAGATCGGCCACGTCGGCTGGGCCGCATCCCTGCTGAGTCATCAGTGCCCGGACGGACACTGGGTCACTCCGGGCTCTTCGGCCCGGGAGCTGTACCGACCCAAGTACATCGTCACGAACTGGCTCGCGATCGCGCTCTCCGACCTTGGCATGACCCGCGCCGACCGTCGCATCCGCCGGACCGCGGAGCTCCTCATCGCCCGATGGAGTTCACGGGGCGGGGACCTCAGCGGGCGGGCCGGGGAGATCTGCGTCACCGGGAACGCGGTGCGCACCCTCATCCGGTTCGGCTATCTGGAGCACCCGGTCGTTCAACGGTCGATCGCATGGATCGTACGCACCCAAAAGCGGGACGGCGGGTGGCATTGCTTCCCGTCCCGAGTCGGCACCCTTGACGGCTGGGAGGGATTGGCCGCGCTCGCGGAGATTCCCGCAGACGCCCGCGATCCGTCCGTCCGCCGGTCGATCGAGCGGGGGGCCGAGTTCTTTCTACGGCGTCATCTCATGGAAGAAGGCAAGGTTCGCTATCCACCGTGGTTCCGAATCCACTACCCGAATCACTACTACTACGACGTGCTCGTGGGCCTCCGAATCCTGACGCGGTTGGGATACGGCTCCGACGCGCGTCTGGGACCGGCGCTCCGATGGCTTCGGAGCAAGCGGGGTCGTGATGGGACGTGGGCGCTCGATGCCGCGCATCCGGACCTCGATCCGGGCCTCGCGGGCTATCAGTACGACGAGCCCATCTTTCCCATGATGCTCGAACCGCTCCACGAGCCCAGTCTCTGGGCCACCGTCGAGGCGCTCAGCGTCTTGGCTCGGGTCGCGTCGTCCTGAATTGTGGAAGGACGGGGAGCCTCTGGGAATTCCAGCGGCGGCACGGACTTGGGCCCACTGTTCTGGGCTGACGGCGGAATCCCTGCTTAAGTAAGGGCGCCGTTTTCCACTGCTTCGATGTCCAAGTTTGTGCTGGTTCCGGGAGCTTGGCTGGGAGCGTGGGTGTGGAAGAAGGTCACTCCGCTGCTGGAAGCGGAGGGGCACGAAGTCTATCCTGTCACTCTCACGGGGATGGGAGACCGCGTCCACCTCGTCAACAAGGACGTTGGCATGGAGACCGCTATCGAGGACGTCCTCAACGTGATCAAGTACAACGGGCTCGACGATTTCGTCCTCGTGGGCCACAGTTTTGCGGGAAAGGTGGTGGCCGCTGTGGCCGACCGCGTTCCTGAGAAGGTGAAGGTCCTACTCTACCTGGACGCGTTCCGTCCGGACAAGGTGCTGACCCCTCAGGGGGGCTTCGACCCCCAGAGAGAGTTCGGGCGCGTAGAACCCGGTGAATTGGGGATTCGGCTGACCGAGAAAATCCTTGACAACATTGGAAAAGATGTGCAAGGTACCGATCGCGCGTGGATGCTCGCCCTGGGCACGCCTTGGCCCCTGAAACACGCGAGCGACCCGATAACCCTCTCGAAGCATCTCGATTCGGTCAAGTGTGCGTACATATTCTGCTCTCAGAGCGGAGACCCGGTCGACGAGATCGTGGCGGGCAAGTGGGGCAAGCTGGAAGGTCCCCACAAGGTGATCGACAGCGGCCACTGGCCGATGGTGACGAAACCGAAGGAGTTGGTCAGGGACTTGGTCGCCCTGACTGCGTAGTCAGAGGCGGTCCCGGACGGAGTGTCCGGTCAGGTTGGAGCGATCGAATTTCCTTTGTGAATCGCTTCCGGAAGGGCGCGTCGAGTAAGGGCAGATACCTTCGTTGGTATCTCTTTGGGGAGCGTGAAGTAGTTTCCTCGAATGATCCTTCGGCAATTCTCATCGCCGCAGTGGCAAGGCACGGGACCGATCCACTCCTCCCAGATGTTTACCGCATAATCCCAGGTGAGTTCGTCCCCCCTCCGGATGTTCCTCAGTGCCCATATCCGCCGGACACCATCTGTCATGTCGGTCAAAACGTAGCTATTCGGGTCGCAAGAATGGTTGATGAATCTTCTCCGAGCGACTTCATCCACGTGGTCTTCTGCTTTCCATCGACTGCGACAAACACATCGATGAATATCTCCTGCTCTGGGGTCAGTTTGCCTCGATCGAGGACAGGGTCCGAGTCGTCGATCTCGAGGATTATGTCGCCCTTGGCGAACGTCTTCTGGGCAAAGACCCCTTGGCCATGAATCTTGGATTCTCCAACTGAAACATCCGCCCATTTGCGTTTCGAATCACCCTCGGGCATCCATCGCACCAGACCTTGCTTCCCGTCTTATTGGCATGTGCTGGATGGTTTTGGCTTTCAAAAGTGTCCCCCACGGACTTCGCACGGTCGCGTTGTCTATCGTATTGACCTCTCAACTCTGTTCCGGAACAGAACCGCATACATTCCGCGCCTGCCGATGGCCGACGTGACGATAGAAAAAAAAAGGGCGAATAGTCGAGAAAAGCAGCCACTGGAGGGACTTGAACCCCCGACCTGCTGATTACGAATCAGCCGCTCTGCCGAACTGAGCTACAGTGGCACAAACTCCCGGTCGAGGGGAATCGCCCGATAAAGGTGGCGCCGCGAGGTCACCGCAGCGAGTCGAGCGCCTCGGTCATGTCGCGGACGAGGTCCTCGGGGTCCTCGATCCCCAGTGAGAATCGCACGAGTCCGTCGTCCATCCCGCGAGCCTTCCGTTCTTCGGCGGAGAGGTGCCGGTGGGACGTGATGGCCGGGACGCTCGCGAGACTCTCCACCCCGCCGAGACTGGACGCGGAGTGGACGAAGCGAAGGCGACGCAGGAACCGTTCGGCGACCTCGGCGCCGCCCGCGAGCGACACGGAGACCATGCCTCCTCGACCGCGCATCTGGCGCGAGGCGATCGCTTCTTCCTCCGCGCTCGCGCGGCCCGGGTAGTACACTCTGCGGACGAGAGGATGCGTCGCGAGGGCCTCCGCCACCCGGCGACCGTTCTCATTCTGCCGGGCGACGCGCAGAGCGAGCGTCTTCAGGCTCCTTCCGAGCAGGAAGGCGGCAAACGGGTCGAGCATAGCCCCGATGTTCCCCTTCGTGTCGATGCGGGACAGAAGGTCGGCCGGCCCGACGACCGCGCCGGCGACCAGGTCGTGGTGACCCCCGAGGTACTTGGTGGCGCTGTGCACGACCAGGTCGGCCCCGAGAGCGATCGGATTCTGATTGATCGGCGTCGCGAAGGTATTGTCGACCGCGAGGATGGCCCCGACCGAGTCGCACGCTTTTCCCCAGCGGGCGAGGTCGTGCACGGTGAGGAGGGGGTTCGTAGGGCTTTCGAGCCACGCGATCCGCGTCCGCGACGTAAGGACCGCTTCGGGCTCGCGCGCCTCGCGCTCGCTCACGAATCGGACCGACACTCCGTATCCGGGGAATAGGTCCGTGAGGACGTCGAGGGTGCCCCCGTAGAGGACGTCCAGGGCCACCACCTCGTCCCCGGATTTGAGCAGGGACAGGAGCACGCTCATGACCGCGCCCATTCCCGAACCAAAGAGCCGGGCCGCTTCGCCCCCTTCGAGCTGACGGAGGAGTTCGGTCGGCACCTCTACGGTGGGGTTCGCGAGCCGGCTGTAGAGGTAGACGCCGCCACGGTCGGCGGCCTCCGAGAAACTGGCCGGGAAGTGGTAGGTAGACGTCTGATAGATCGGGGGCACGACCGCGCCCGCGTTGTACTCGGGCCGCCGCGCTCCGTGCACGAGGCGAGTGGACGGTCCAACCCACTCGGGTAGGGGGTCGAAGCGGGGTCGGGGTTTGAGGCCGGGGTCCTGCGACTCGGACCGGTCGCTCACGAGTAGACCCGTCCGAACCGGCCCGAGGCTTTCTTGAGGACCTGGAGACGCGCCGGCGCGCCGATCTCATCGAGGTAGCCGCCGACCGCGGGCGGGACGGCCTTCTTCCACTCGCCTCCGTCCGCGAGCAGCTCGCGGACCCGGACGCCCTCGAACCGTTCGCGGTCGAACAGCGGCGGGCTTTCGACCAAGTAGCCGGACCGTTCGAAGAGGAGACGCGTGAGCGGGTTGTTCGTGTACACGCGGTCGAACGGAGGGAGAAGGGCCTCGAGATAGTTCACCCAGAGCGCGTGGCGGGAGATGTCCGCGATCGGCACGATCAGGGCGCCGGTCACCTTCGCCTCGGCGAGGGCCCGGTCGATCATCTCGAATCGTTCGCCGGCCGTGAACGGATTCTCCCAGGTGTACGACTCCTCCGCGCTCCCGAGGCCGATGACGAGGGAGGCGGCGGGCCGGTCGGCCCGGATCTTCCGGACCACCTCGAGATGACCGCCGTGGAACGGCTGGAATCGACCGATGAGAAGGCCGCGCACGGGTCCCTCGATATCACTCGGGGGTCAAATCCTCCACGTCGTCCAGGAACTCGTCGATGTGCGGGCACCGGGCCGTCAGGTAGTGGCGGCAGTGTTCGCAGTGCTTGTCGTTCCAGGCCATGTGGAGCTCGTCGTTGAACTCGTAGCACGGACGGTTGACGAACCGGTCCTCTTCGTCCTCGGGGCCGGCAGGCGCCGGAAACGGTCGAGAGACGGCCGGCCCATGCGCCGGGACCCGGAACGTCCCTCTCACGAACACGGCCGGCCCGCGGTCGGGGTCGACGTGGGGGGTACGGGGACCTCGTCCGACGACCGGCCCGTGGCCCGGACCATGGCAGAGAGGCGTTCGAGCAGCGACTCCTTCTGAGAGCCCTGGCCGACCAGGGCATACTTGAGCACGTCGCGCAGAGTGGCGACCGGGATCACTTCGACCTGGCCGCGATACCTCGTCTCGAGGACGAGGTCGTCGAGGTTCTCCTCCGGAACGAGGACGGTCTTGATCCCCGAGTCCGCGGCGGCTTCGACCTTCGCCGTCACGCCGCCCACGGGGAGGACCTGGCCCCGGACGGACAGGGAGCCGGTCATCGCCACCGATTGGTCGACGGGGACTCCCTCCAGGGCGCTGATGACCGCGGTCGCGATCGAGACGGAAGCGCTGTCGCCTTCGACCCCATCCGAGGTCCCGACGAACTGGATGTGAATGTCGTAGCGAGAGATGTCCTCGCCCGTGTACTTCTTGATGAGCGCACTGACGTTCTGGACGGCCTCCTTGGCGATCTCCCCGAGCTTCCCCGTGGCGACCACGACCCCGCCGTTCCGCATCTGGGCCGGAGTCACCTCGGCCACGATCGGAAGGACGATGCCCGAGAACTCGGCCATGCCCGACTGGGCGTTGATCGCCGCGAGCCCGTTCACGACCCCCACCGCCGAACCCTTGGTGGTGAACATGTGGTACTCCTTGCGGCGCTCGATGTAGCGGTCGGCGATCTGCTGTTCGAGCGAGCGGGCGGCCCGCTTCGCCTTCACTACCTGTTCCGCATGGACCGTGGGGACGCCATCGGAGAGCGCGATGTCGCCGGCGACCCGAACGAGACCTCCGAGCTCTCGAAGGCGCAGAGTGAGCTGCCCGGAGCGCCCCGAGCGACGTTGGGCTTCGTGGATCACTTCGACCATGGCCGCCATGTCGAAGTGCGGGATCTTCTTGTCCTTCACGACTTCCTGGGCGACGAATCGGACGAGTTTCATCCGGTTCTCGGACGTGTCCGGCATCGTGGTCTTGACATACACTTCGTAGCCGTAGCCTCGAATTCTCGAGCGCAGCGCCGGGTGCATCGTTTGGACGCTGTCGACGTTGCCCGCGGCCACGAGGACGAAGTCGGCGGGAACCGGCTCGGTCTTCACCATCGCTCCCGCGGAGCGTTCGGATTGGCCCACGATCGAGAATTTCCGCTCCTGGAGCGCGGTCAGCAACGAGTGCTGGCTCTCGATCTTGAGTAGGTTGATCTCGTCCAGGAACAGGACACCGCCGTTCGCCTTGTGGATCGCTCCGACTTCGACACGTTCGTGCGGCGGGGTTTCGAGACCGCCGGACTGGAACGGGTCGTGTTTGACGTCCCCGAGCAGGGCTCCGGCATGGGCGCCCGTCGCGTCCACGAACGGAGGCTTGTCGTCGGGCGAGTGAGTGACGAGCAGCTTCGCGACGGCGTTGCCCGTATCGCTCCGGCCGCCCGAGAAACGGACGAGCGCGTAGATGATGAACACGATGAGAAGCCCGACCAACAGCGCGGTCAGGTCCTTCGTCGTGATCACGATGTACAGGGTCAGCGCGACCACGACCAGCGCGATGACGACGAACAGGATCGTCCGCTGCTCCTTCTTCTGCGCGGCCTCGAGCTTCTGGGCCGCGACGATCTCCTTTCCCTTGCCCGCGGGAACGACCCGGATCTTCGGCTCGTTCGCGTCCTCGCTGTTCGAGTAGGCCAGGATGTCTTGCAGCTGTTCCTTCGGGAGGAAGTCCACCATCGCCCGGGCCAGCATGCTCTTGCCCGTTCCCGGGTCCCCGATCAGCAGCATGTGCCGCTTCTGGGTCGCGGCCTTGTGAGCGACCTCGACGGCCTCGTCCTGGCCGATCACCTGGTCGAGCAGGCGGGGCGGGACTTCGACCTGCGCGCTCGAGGTGTACGGGAGGGTCCGGGCCCACTGTTCGAGTTCACTGCCCGGCGCGACCTCGGCCGCGGTTCCGGTGGACGGTGCTTCCGTTCCTTCTGCCATGGTGGCGTCGCGGCTCCCTTCGGTCAAGAACCGTTCTGCCATACAATCGAAGGGGAGGTGCATATAAATCCCTTAGGGCCAGTAAAACTGACGTAACCGAGTTTCGCGGCCCGTTATCCGCCTTCGGCCCACGTCCATGACCCGCCGAGGTCGGCCGTTATCTACGACGCCGGACTCGACCCCGAGCGAAAGGTCGATGACGGTTCGTCTCGAGGGAAAGCCGGTCGCGGAAGCGCTCGATGAGACCACGCGACAAGCCATTCGCTCGCTCCCTCCCGGCGCGTCTCCTCCCTGCCTCGCGAGCGTGCATCGGGGCGTGGACAGTCCGTTCCGCTACTACCTAAAGCGGCAGGCCAAGGCGGCGACCGCCCTCGGTATCTCGTTCCTCGATGAGTCGCTGCGGCCGGAGGACGGCCCTCGGGAATTGACCGAGCGTCTCACCGCCCTCGACCGCGACTCGAAGGTCCACGCGGTCCTGCTCGAGCATCCGCTGCCGCCCCCGTTCGATTTCTACCGAGCGATCGCGACCCTCCGACCGGCCAAGGACGTCGACGGGGTGGGGACGGACAACCTGGGCCGACTGGTCGCCCAATCCCCGGTCCACGTGCCGGCGGTGGCGCTGGCTGCGGTCGCGATCGCCCGACATTATCGACTCCCCATCGAGGGAGAACGGGTCGCGGTCCTCGGCCGGTCCGAGACTGTCGGTCTTCCGCTCGCCCTCCTGCTGGCCGGGAAGAACACGGGTCTCAACGCCACGGTCACCGTCGTTCACTCGAGGAGCCGGGACCTGCGCGGAGCCCTCGGGAGCGCCCGAACGATCTTCTCGTGCGTCGGCCGACCGGGCCTGCTGAACCGCGAGACGGTCCCCGAGGGGGCGTTCGTGGTCGACGTCGGCATTTCCACCGTCCCCGACCCGGCGCGCCCGGGGGGAACGAGGATGGTGGGGGACGCGGATTTCGAGAACCTCGATGGGTGGGCCGGCGGTGTGACGCCAGTGCCGGGAGGTGTCGGCCCCGTGACCGTCGCCCAGCTGATGTCCGGCACGCTCGAGGCGCAGCGACGGTTGAGAGCGGAGGGGTCGAGTTGAGCCCATCGGCTTCCCGGAGTTCCCGCGCTCGCGCGGTGGTGCCGCTGCATTGCCGCGATTGCCCGATGTGGTACGGAGCCGAGGACGATGGCTGGGGTCCGTGCTCGATCAAGAACCGCCGGGGGGACGAGCGGTATCTCACCTGGGGAGGGCACGAGTGCGACGAGGGCTACGTTCCCCCGAAGGCGAGCCCTGCCTTGGAGCGGGCCGCGGCGTTGAGCGGCGTCCGTTCGACCTCGAGAGCGTCCGCGGTCGGGTACACTTCCACTTCGAATGCCGCCCACGGCAGACGGCGCGCGGCCCGCCGTAAGGCAAAGGGCGACAGTTCTACGCGCCGGCGCTCTGCGTCGAAACGGTAGTCGCCCGCCACGGCCCCGAGCTTCCGGGCCACCCGTCCCGACCATCCGCCGAAATCGTCGTCGCCCTCCGCTTCCACGATGCCGAGGATCACGGTCCCATCGTCGGTGCGCGCCGCGAACGAGGGCGCGGTCCTCTCGGCGCGGCGGAGCAGTCGCTGCCGGAGCTGAACGCCGTCCTTGAATCGGGACGAACAGTAATGCACCGGGACGGACAAGGAGAGCTCGCGCACCAGGCGCTCGGCCACGGCCCTGCTCCCGCGCACTCCCCAACCGTTGCGCGGGTCGACCCGGTAGCCGCGTTCGCGCATCTTCTCCTCGTTCGTCTCGGAGAACTCGAGCTCGTTGAGGTTGACGAAATCTACCCCTATAGTGTCCAGCGCTCGCAGGAGGCGGCGCAGTTCGGCCTCCTTCTCGGGCAGGACCGGGATCTCCACGCCCCGACGGATTCCCCAGTCGGGGGCGGCCTCGAGCACCGCACGGTAGGCTCCGCCTTCGCTCGAAAGCGGGCCCCACAGGTAGTGCGGGATGTGCAACCGGAACTCATCGAGCCCGGCGCCGGCGAGCCGCGCGAGCTTCTCGGCATTCGGTTCGTGGGTGTACAGGTGGATGTGGTGGTCGGTACCGAATTCGCCCTTGAGGAGGCGGATGTAGTGTTCCGCTCGATCGACGACCCCGAGCGGGTCCCCGCCCGTGATCCCCGTGCCGGCGGCGCCGATGGCGCGCGCTTCCTCAAGGACGTCCGCATCCGAGCGGACGCGGCGCTCGTTCGCATACACCACGTCCAACTGATTGCGGGCGGGCGAGACGGGGCAGTAGAAACACCGGAAGCGACAGAGCCCCGAAACGAACAGGACCATCTTGCGCCCCTCCGCGCACTGCGTGCACGCCGGAGAGAGTGCGCCGCGGTGGCTCGAGGCCATCGGAAGCAGGTGGAGTCCGCCCGGGTCCATCGACGAGCAGAGCCGGCCTGCGGGCGATAAGGGTTTCTCGCTCCTTCCGAGGGCTCGTTCCGGGCTTCTCGGGCCAGCGACGCTCGGTTCCCGTGGTGACCTCGCGCCACCAAGTGGGGCCAAGGGAGGGCGAGGGCGTAGGCTCAAATCCCCCACCCGATTCAGCGCCGCCACTCGCGGAGGAACGTCGCCGATGGAAATGCAACCGGGCCAGATGGCGTACGACCGGGCCAGCACGGTGTTCTCGCCGGACGGACGACTGTTCCAGGTCGAATACGCTCTCCAGGCGATCCAGATGGGGGGTACGGCGGTCGCGGTGACCTACGATACGGGGATCGTCTTCGTCGCCTACCGCAATCTACCGGTGAGCTCGCTCGCCGAGGCCGGGTCGATCGAGAAGAGCTTCGCGATCGACAAGGGGCTCGGATGTGTCACGGCCGGCCTCATCGCCGACTCTCGTGTCCTGGTCGAATTCCTCCGCGTGGAGGCACAACGCCACCGCCTGACCTACGGGGAAGCTCCTCCGTTCACGCTGCTCGGCCACGCGCTCGGCACGCTGCTGCAGCAGTACACGCAATTCGGCGGCACTCGCCCCTTCGCGGTCTCTCTCCTTCTCGGCGGCTTCGACGGGAAATCTCCGGGGCTTGTCGAGCTCGACCCCAGCGGTGCCACGATCGGGTGGAAGGCGTACGCGATCGGTCGGAACCGACGCGCCGTCGCCGACTTCCTCGAAGAGAAGCTCCCCGACCACTCGTCCGAAGAGTCGGCGTTCAAGCTCGCCGTCCAGGCCGTGGCCGAGGGTTCGCCCACTCCATTCCAGGCCGAGGCGCTCGACGTCGCGATCCTCGAACCTGACACCGACCTGCGTCGCCTGCCCGTCGGTGAGGTTGCCCGCCGCGTGCAGGGAATGCCGTTCATCGGCGCACCCGAACGCCGCTCGTCGTCGCGCTAGACCCGATTCCGACCTGACGCGAAAGGGCCTAAGTCCTCGGGCGGGGTCCGGAACCGATGTCGCGTCCGCTCGGCTTCTCCCCTCCGGATGCGCAAGCGCTCGTCGAATACAACCGGGCGGTGTTCGATCGATTCGCCCGGCGCGTCCGAAACCTTCCGGGCAAGCAGGCCACGCGTCGACGGGGGATCGGCCACGAGTCGTTGTTCGACACCCTCGTGCACGTCCTCAACGTGCAGGAGGTCTGGCTCGTCTACATCGTCCGCGGCCGCAACTCGGAAAAGGAACTCGGAGCGCTCTTTGACGATGCGCGTCGCCACCCGAAGAATTGGAAAGGGTTCGACGAATACTCGAAGCGGGTCTGGTCGGGCGTCGACGCGACGGTGAGAAGCCTGACCCCTCGTTCCCTGGCCCGTCGTCTGAGCGTCTTCTGGATGCCCGGCCGCTACACCGTCCGGGACGCGCTCCTCCAGACGACGATGGAAGAGGCGCACCACTTGGGCGAGATCATCGGCGCTCTCTGGCAGGACGAGCGGAAGCCGCCCGAGATGACCTGGATCGACGTGCGCCGGCCGCCGGCCCGGCGGCGGCGTCGGGCCTAGGATTTCGTGAGGACCGGCCGCTTCCCAGCCGCGGCTTCGAACTCCCCGCGCAGGCGCATCCGGCGTCTCGTGCGGTGATACGTAACGGCGAAGCGGTGCGCTTCGTCGCGCACCGCTCGCAGCAGCAGCATCGGGGCGGCGTTCGGGTTCGGGTGCATCGGCTCCGCGCGGTCGGTGCGATAGACCTCCTCTTCGCGCTTGGCGAGGCCGATCGTCGGGATCCGGTCCGCGAGACCGAGCCCGCCGAGCGCCTGCTCGGCCGCCGAGAGCTGACCGGCTCCGCCGTCGATGAGCAATAGGTCCGGGAGGACCTCGTTCTCGGCGAGCCGGCGGGCGAACCGTCGGGAGACGACCTCCGCCACCATCGCGAAGTCGTTCGTACCCTCGACCGAACGGATCCGGTACCGGCGATACTCGGACCGCTTCGCGAGCCCCCGTTCGAACACGACCACCGAACCCACCGCTTCCGACCCCTGGAAGATCGAGATGTCCACTCCCTCGATCCAGTTCGGGATCGTGGGCAACTCGAGAAGGCTCTGAACGGCGAGAAGCACCTCCCGCGGAGCCGGCCGGGCCACGACCTGGTCCACGGTGGCCCGGGCGAGCCGTTCCGCGAGGCGACCGAGCGATGCGTAGCGACCGGTCGGGCGGAAGTGGACCTCCACGCCCCGGGGGGCGAACAGTTCGTCGAGCGTAGCATCGATCCCCGCCGGGCGGGGCGCCGCAATGTAGATCCGGTCGGGGAGCTCGAATTGCGCCCCGTAGTACTGGGTCAGGAACTGGCGCAGGATCTCCCCCGGCTCGGGAACGTCGTCGGCCGGGATCGTGACGAGGTGCGGCTCCGTCCTTCGGACCTCGCCGTCCTCCACTCGAAGCAGTCCGACGGCGACGCGCAGCGTCGACGGGTCGTTCGGGTAGGCGAGCGCGAGCACGTCCGCGCGGCCGCTGCCCGACCCCACGACCGACTGCCGCTCGGAAAGCGCGCCGAGACCGGCGAGGGCGTCCCGCAGCATCGCGGCCCGTTCGAACTCCTCTCGCTCGGAGGCGCGCCGCATCTCGGTCTCTACGAGCGGCCGGACGAGCGCGACCTCGCCGCGGAGGACCTGGGTGGCTCGGTCGATGCTCGCCCGGTACTCGTCGCGTCCGATCGCCCCGATGCAGGGCGCGCTGCAGACCTTGAGGTGGTAGTAGAGGCACGCCTGCTTGGGAAGACGAACGCAGCGGCGCAGCTGGAAGAGGTCGCCGAGGAGCTTCTCGACCCCTCGGGCCTCCCGCGCGCTGGTGTACGGACCGAAGAGGAGGACTCCCGAACGGCGACGCGGTCGGCGGACGAGGAGGATCCGGGGCACCTCTTCCCCGACCGTGACCGCGAGGTACGGGTAGCTGCGGTCGTCCTTCAGGAGAACGTTGTACGGCGGCTGGTACTGCTTGACGAGGTTCGCTTCCAGCAGGAGCGCTTCGCGCTCGGTGGAGGTGGGCACGAATTCCACGCTCGCGCTCTGCGCGAGGATCGTTCCGTCCTTCTCGATGCGCGCCCGAAGATGGTCGAGGACACGACGCCGGAGGCTGCGCGCCTTCCCGACGTACACGACCTCGCCGCGGGCCGAGCGGAAGAGGTAGACGCCCGGAACATCCGGGCGGCCCGGAACCCTTCTCGGGTCTCCGCCGCGAGCTGGCTCGCCGGCATGAACGAGGGAAGCTCGACCCGTCCGGGTTCGGTCATAGCCGGGCGCGGCGAAGGATCGGAGTGGGAGGCGCGAGGTGCGGTAGAAGGAAGCGCCCGGTGTGCGACGCGCGCACCCGCGCCACCTCTTCCGGCGGTCCCTGCGCGACCACGTGTCCGCCCTCGTTCCCTCCCTCGGGTCCGAGGTCGATCAACCAGTCGGCCGACTTGAGGACGTCCACGTTGTGTTCGATGACGACCACGGTGTTCCCACCGGACCGCAGGCGGAACAGCACCTGAAGGAGCCGGTCGACGTCCGCGAAGTGGAGCCCCGTGGTCGGCTCGTCGAGGAGATACAGAGTCTTCCCGGTCGGGGGTTTCGCGAGCTCGTAGGCGATCTTGATCCGCTGGGCCTCTCCGCCGGAAAGCGTCGTCGCGCTCTGCCCGAGCCGGATGTATCCGAGCCCCACATCCACGAGGAGCTGGAGGCGGGTCGCGATGCGCCGGTGGTGCGCGAAGAAGGGAAGGGCCTCGCTCACCGACATGTCGAGGACGTCGGCGATCGTCTTGCTCTTGAACTTCACCTCAAGCGTCTCGGCGTTGAACCGCTTCCCGCGGCACTCTTCGCAGACCACGTAGACGTCCGGCAGGAAATGCATCTCGTAGCGGAGGACGCCGTCGCCCTCGCACGTCTCGCATCGGCCGCCGGCCACGTTGAAGCTGAACCGCCCCGGAGCGAACCCCCGCGCCTTCGCGTCGGGCAGGCCCGAGAAGAGTTCGCGGATCGGGGTCATCATGCCGGTGTACGTGGCCGGGTTCGACCGCGGCGTCCGGCCGATCGGCGCCTGGTCGATCAGCAGGACCCGGTCGACCTCGTCGATCCCTTCGATGAAATCGTGACGGCCGGGCGTTTCACGTCCGAGCCCAAGGTGCCGGCGGACTGCGCGATAGAGGATCTCCTGGAGGATCGTCGATTTGCCGCTTCCCGAAACCCCCGAGAGGCCGACCAGGAGGCCGAGCGGGATCCGCACGTCCTCGCCCTTCAGGTTGTGCTCACGGGGCCCGTGGATCGAGAGGAAGCGACGACCGGGGGACATCCGGCGGTCGGGGGTGGGGATCAAGCGTTCCCCCGAGAGGAAAGCGGCCGTGAGCGACCGAGGCGTCCCCCGGATCCGGTCGGGAGGGCCCGAATAGAGAAGCTCTCCGCCGAGGGTGCCGGCCCCGGGGCCGAGGTCCACCAACCAGTCCGATTCGCGCATCGTCATCTCGTCGTGTTCGACGACCAGTAGGGTGTTTCCGAGGTCGCGCAGCGTCTTGAGCGTCGAGAGCAGGCGAGCCTGGTCGCGGGGGTGGAGACCGATCGAGGGCTCGTCCAGGATGTAAAGGACCCCGACGAGCCCCGAACCGATCTGGGTCGCAAGGGCGATCCGCTCCGCTTCCCCACCGGAGAGGGTGCCCGACGCCCGGTCGAGGGTGATGTACGTGAGGCCCACGTTCTCCAGGAAACCGAGCCGGGCCCGGATCTCCTTGACGACCTGACCGACGATCTGTTCGTCTCGGTCGGAGAGGGCGAGCGAACGGAACATCTCGACCGACTCGCTCACGGTCATCGCAGTGACATCGGCGATCGACTTCCCCTGGACCGTGACCGCCAGACTCTCCGGCTTCAGGCGTCGGCCCCCGCAGGCCCGGCAGGGAACGAACGATAGGAACCCGAGGTAGTACTCCTTCGCGCTCTCGCTCTTCGTTGTGCGCCATCGACGCTCGAGCGCCGCGACCAGACCCTCTCGGAGCCAACCGTTCACCCACCATTCCTCGGGCCGATGGGTCGACTGACCGAGGCTCTTCTCGCCCCCGTACATGAGCGCCTTCCAGCCCTTCTCCGAGAGTTCCCGGATGGGTCGGCGCGGGTCGTAGCCGAAGAGTTGTCCGAAGCGGACGAGCGAGGACGTCATCGGGGTCAGCCCCCAGACGTTGATGGCCTTCGTGAAGGGGCTTTTCCTTGTCGGGCACGATCCGTTCCGGGTCGGCGTGCAGCGTGGCGCCGATCCCGAGACAATCCGGGCAGGCGCCGAACGGGTTGTTGAACGAGAACATCCGGGGCGCGAGCTCGTCCATCGAGAACCCGCAGACCGGACAGGCGCGTCGGCTGGAGAACACCTGCCGCTGACCTCGGGGGCGGCGAAGGATGACGAGCCCGTCCCCGAGACTTCGCGCGAGCTCGACCGATTCGGCGAGCCGGCTCTCCTCCGAGGGAGTCACCTCGAAACTGTCGACCACGACCTCGATCGTGTGCTTCTTATTCTTCTCGAGCCGGATCTCGGTACCCGGCGACCGGACCTCGACGCCGTCGATGACGAACCGTCGGTAGCCCGCCTTGCGCAGCTTATCGATCACGTCGCGGTGCTCGCCCTTCTTCGCCTGAAGCACGGGGGCGAGCAGGTCGATCTTCTCCCCGCGAGCCTGGGTCTTCACCGCGTCGACGATCCGGTCCACCGATTGCGGAGTGATCTCCTGGCCGTCGTTCGGACAGTGCGGCACACCGATTCGCGCGAAGAGCAGACGCAGGTAATCGTGGATCTCCGTGACCGTTCCGACCGTCGAGCGCGGGTTCTTGCTGCCGGCCCGCTGCTCGATCGCGATCGCCGGCGCGAGTCCGTCGATGGAATCGACGTCGGGCTTGTCCATCTGGCCCAGGAACTGGCGCGCGTACGACGAGAGGCTCTCGATGTACCGTCGCTGTCCTTCGGCGTAAAGCGTGTCGAATGCGAGGGAGGACTTTCCGGACCCGCTCACTCCGGTGATAACAATGAATTTCCCCCGGGGGAGGTCGATCGAGATGTTCTTCAGGTTGTGCTGGCGCGCGCCGCGGACCCGGATGGTGTCGGATGGGTCGGCCATGTCTCGGACCTAGGTCGGCAGCAGCGTGCGCACCGTCTCGACGAGCCGGTCGAGGACGTGAGCCTGCACGCGAGCCCCGAGCTCGGCGGATGCGTTCCGCGTATCGCCAATGACGCTCTCGGGCCAATCTTTCTCGGTCGGCGTCCCCGGAACGAAGGGGCTGTGCCGGTACTCGACGACGGGTCGCGCCGGGCCCACCGTTTCGGGAGCGAGGGCGAGCACCCGGGAAGTCTCGAGGAGTCCCGCGTGGCCATCGGTGGCCGGGGAATCTTTTCCCCGCAGTTCGTAGACGAAATCGTAGTCGCACAGCACCACCACACGAGTGCCGGGGTGCGCCTGGGCTGCGTGGTCGCCCGCCTCGCGAAGGGCCGCCATGTGACCGCGTTCGCCGTGACCGGAGAGGACGAGGATACGGCGGACTCCCGAACGGGCGAGCTCGCCGAGAACTCCCTCGACGTGCCCTTCGAGTTGGCCCATCGATAGGGAGACCGTGCCGGGAAACCGACGGGCTCCGGGCGCCGAGCCGTACGGGATCGTCGGGGCGACGAGCGCGTCGACGCGGTCCGCAAGCGCGAAAGCCGTGGCTTCGGCCTGGATCTGGTCGGCGCCGAGCGGAAGATGAGGGCCGTGCGCCTCGAGAGCACCGACCGGGAGGATGACGAGCGGGTTCGAGGCGAGCCGGCGCTCGAACGAGCGAGAATCCAGGTCGATCAAGCGTCGCGAACCACTCACGAGGTGAACGACCGGGCGAGCGTATTTAACGCGGGCCGAGAGGTGCGGAAACGGTCGAGCCTCCGCAACGGAGGAGGGACGCTCTTAGGGATTCGATGTCTACGGCCGGGATTCGGCCCGGGGCCAGACTAAGGCGGAACCGACGCCGCGGCCGACTCCGGTCGTTTCGATGCGGCGGGCGCCGGGCGTGAACGGCGGACCCGCTTCTTCGGCGGTGCAATCGATCCGGTCTCCGATGCGGGTTCCGGAACGATCGGCGGCTCCGGGGTCGCTGGGCTCGCCGCTTTCTTGCGGGCTCGAGCCCTCGTCTTGGCCGCGGCTTTTCGTGCTGTCGCCGCCTTCTTGGCCTTCGCCGCCGAGGCCCGTTCCGCCCGTTCCTCCGCCTTCTGGATGCGGGTAGGGCATTCGGGATTGATGCAGAGCGTCCACGGCGGTCGTCCGGCCTCGATCGCCGTCACCACGGGCGCCCGGCACACGGGACACGGGGGCTGGTCCTTCTCGAGCTTCCCCCGCTGAGGGAGCGGGTACGTGACGCGGCACGTGGGATACCCCGTGCAGCCGACGAAGCGGTTCCCCCGGAACGAGTAGCGGATCTGGAGCGGGCTCCCGCAGCTCGGACAGACCCCGATTCGGAACGCCTTGTGGTGTTCGGGGCACTCGGGGTTGATGCAATAGAGGTCGGGGCGCACGCCGCGGAAGGTGATCTTCACGCGAGGGACCTTGCAGGTCCCGCAGAGGAATTCCGGGACGGGTTCCACGAACCCGGCGGACGGGAGCGCGTAGGTCGCCGTGCAGGAGGCCGGGTTGTTGACGCACTGGACCCAGCGGGCGCCGCGGGGACTGCGCGCGAGGCGCAGCGCCGCCCCGCATTTCGCGCACGGTCCGACGAAATGCTGTCGGTCGAGGGCGCCGGTGAGCGTCTCCTTCACTCCCTCGGTGTTCGCGGACAGCAACGCGTACGCCTCGCGCAGCATCTCGCGGGATTCCTCCAGGACCTCCGACTTCGGCTTCTTCGACTCGGCGACGAGTTCCATGTCCTCCTCGAGACGGTGGGTCATCTCCGGCCGGGTGATCACCGGCGCGTGCGCCTTGAGCGCCTCGGTCACCGCGATGCCGGTCGAGGTCGGTTCGAGCTGACGTTGGTTCACGTAGTGTCGGTCGAAGAGCTTCTGCAGCACGTCATGCCGCGTGCTCTTCGTGCCGAGTCCGAGGCGTTCCATCTCTTGGATCAGCGAGCCTTGGGAGTACCGACGAGGGGGTCGCGTCTGGTCCTCGAGGAACTCGATCTTCGGGACCACGACGGTCTCGTCCACCACGAGGCGGGGCATCGGCACCTCGTCGGGTTTCGAGTACGGGTAGACCCGGTACCATCCCGGATCGGTCAAGTACTGACCTTTTCCCTCGAATCGCTCGCCGTGGATCTCGACGGCCGCGCTCCGGCCGATCCCGAGGGCGTCGGGCGCGACGGTGGCCAGGAACCGACGGACGACGAGCTCGTAGACGGTCGCATGGTCCGGCCGGAGTTTCTTCGGGTCCACGACTCCCGTCGGGTAGATCGGCGGATGGTCGGTGGTCTCGGTTCGGCCCCGGGTGGGCCGGAAGCTCGGCTGCTGCAGGACGAATTCGGCCGCTTCGGCGAACGGGCCGTCGCGGAATTTCTCCACGAGCGTTCGCAGGCCGAGTCCCCGCGGGTAGACCGTGTTGTCCGTCCGGGGGTAGCTGATGAGACCCTGAGTGTAGAGGGCTTCCGCGATCTGCATGACGCGCGCCGCCCCCATTCCGAGGCGCGTGGCTTCGGCGACGAAGAGCGTCGTGGAGAACGGGATGGGGGGGCGACGCCGAGTCTCCTCCTCGGTGAATTCCCGGACGACTCCGCTCTTCGCGTGCGACACGATGCGGAAGATCCGGTCGGCTTCGGCCTTCGATTCGAAGATCCCGTGCTGATGATGCAGTCGGAAGCTCTCGCCCGCTTTCTCCCCGGTCGCGACGATCTCCCAGAACAGGGTGGGGACGAACTCCTTGATCGCCTGGTCCCGTTCCACGAGCAGCGCGAGCGTCGGGGTCTGGACCCGACCGACGGAAAGGAAGCTGTTGCCCCGCTGCTGCGCGGTGAGCGACAAATAGCGCGTCAAGAGGGCGCCCCAGACGAGGTCGATCTCCTGACGGGATTCGGCGGCTTCGGCGAGCGCCCGGTCGAGCTCTTCGAGATGGCCGAAGCTCGTCTCGATCGCATCGCGGGTCAGGGCGCTGTAGCGCGCTCGCTTCACCTCGATGCCCGGATGCACCTTCTGGAGCAGCTCGAGGCACTCGAGTCCGATGAGCTCGCCCTCGCGGTCGAAGTCGGTAGCGATGATGACCCGGTCGAATTCCCGGACGATCGATTGAAGGGCGGCGACGATCCCGCCCTCCGTGACCCGCTTCAGCGGCCGAGTCTCGAGCAATTTCGGCAGGCCCGCGAGGGTCCACTCGGAGAACTCCTTCGGGTAGTCGAGCTCGACGATGTGACCGCGCAGCCCGACCACGGCGTACGGCCCTTCCGCACGGTCGAAACGGAATACGTTCGTCCCTTCGAGGCGGGCGCGTTTCATGCGCCCGTCGGAGAGCACGACGGCGATCCGGAGTGCGGTGTTGAACTTCTCCGCGACGACGAGAGTGCGAACCACGGCTCGTTAATCAGGCCGCGTGCCGTAGATAAATTCAAGGGGCGATTGACGGCGATCGGCCGCTCCGAACGTGAGCGCGCGCGTTCGACCGGGGGCAAAGAGGACGTGGTGCCTGCGCGACGGTCCGGCGGCGCGTACGAGCGGGCCTCCGGCTCTTTATACCGCCCGGCCCGTCGGGACCACCGGCGCCGCGGTAACTCAGTTTGGGAGAGTGCAAGACTGAAGATCTTGAAGCCGCCGGTTCAAGCCCGGCCCGCGGCACCTCCCACGCTCTAAGCGGAACGGACCTGTCATTCCGCATCGGCACCATGGTCCTTTCGCCACTGTCGGGACGCGCCCAAGCCGTAGCCGCAACCGGCCGCGATCGCCGCGAAGAGAAGCACCACGAGAGAGGCCCCCTGGTTGACGCCTGCGGCATTAGCCTGAAGGCCGGCGAGAATCACGAAGATGACCATACCGGCCATGAAAACCCCCACTTTAGAGACCCTGAAACCCCCCGCTGGCCACACGAACATGGGAGTCCGAATCCGGCCTCCCGCATATCCGCTAATCGTTCCGACCCACCAAGTCTGAGCGGGACTCGGGCGGCGGATTTCGACCGTTTTCGCCGGAGGCCAAACTTGTTTCCGCCGGCAGAGCCAGCTTGAAAACCTCCGACGTACTGACCGGTCGACCGACATGGAGCGGCGGTTTGCTCGGTTGAGCGCGGCCACTCCGCTGCCGCCCGGATCGTCGGCGGTCCCCGACGCCGGAATGTGCCTCTCGGTCTTCCTCGTGCTGCGTTCCCCGGAGGACCCTCATCGGGTCCTCATGGGTCGGGCGAATCCTTCGGCACCGTGGTGGGAGTTCGGAGGGCTCGACCCCGGACGTCTCGAGCGGGTCGGCCGGTCTTGGATGTTGCCGTCCCGCCAGCTGCTCCTCTTCGAGGGCCCCGAAGAGGCCGCCCGGGTCATCGCGCGCGAGCAGTTGGGCGCGGAACTTCCCACGGTATCGGCGCCGGCGGTGTTCTCCGACCCGTCGCGCCGGCCCGGTTCCGAGCACCGCGACCCTCACTGGGACTTTCACTTCGTCTTCGACGGACGCTGGCCCACTTCGACCCCGCCGTCGCATCGGTTGTGGCAGGAGCTTTCCTTCGTGGACGTTCCCAAGACTCGGCGCTCGGAGATCGCCCGCGGGCAGGGCGACGTCCTCGAGCTGATCGGACTGTCGCCGATGGACTGAGTACGCGGCCGCTTATCGCGACGGCACGAACCATACGTCCGTGATCGAATACTTCGGATTCGGGTCGAAGCGGGCCTCGATCGGCATCCCGACATAGAGGTCGGACTCGACGCAGTCCTTGAGCCGGACCAGCAGCAGGCTGCCCACCCCGTCGAACTCCACGAGGGCGAGATTGTACGGGGTTTCCTTCAGGAACGCTTCGCTGCCGAAATGGCAGGTGGTCCAGGAATGGACCCGGCCGTTGCTCGGGAGGTCGATCCACTCGGTCGGAGCACCGCAGACCATGCAGTGGCCCCGGGGCGTTCCGTAGACGAATCCGCACTTGGGTCGACGGCACTTCGAGCCCCGGAGTCGACCGTCGGCGAGCCCGAGGAAGAACGCCGAATCCTCGGCGTAGCTGTGGATGTAGTTGATGGAATACGGGCTCCGGACGATCAGGCTCTCGACGCCCTCGGCATCGCGGAAGATCGCCGAGCCGGTTCGCTCGAGCTCGCTCTGCACTTCTCGGAACTTCGAGAAGCTGCGGGGACGCACGCTCATCGGAACCCCCGTTCCATGATCGAGACCGTCACCGAGGAACCGGTGCCCGCGTGGCTATGGATGGCGCCGCGCCGGGGGTTCTTCAGCTGCAGGGTCGGGTCCCCGAAATGCTTGGGCACCGTGCCCTGGAGTTGCCAGAACGCGAAGACCGCCTGCATGAGACCGGTCGCGCCGACCGGGTGGCCGCAGGCGATGAGGCCTCCCGACGGGTTGACCGGCATAATGCCCGCGCGGGCGACCGGGAAGCCGTAGTCGATGCCCTTCAGGAACGGGTCTCCCCGCTCCACGAAGGAGTAGCCTTCCCCGTACCGGCACAGGCCCAGGTCCTCGTAGGTCTGGATCTCGCTCGAAGCGTACGCGTCGTGGAGCTCGATGAAGTCGAGCTGCTCGTTCGGTCGGGTGATCCCCGCCATCCGGTAGGCTTCGATCCCGGCCGCGCGACCGGCGCGGAAGGAGTGGACGCCCGGGTACGGGAGGTCCTCGTACGTCTTCGCCCGCTCGTGCGGAAGCAACGGGACCCTTCCGAACGGTCGGTCGGCGAGGCGCATCGTGTCGGTGCCGCATCCCACGCCGGTGACCCGCACCGGCCGGTCGGTGAACTCCTTGGCCCGCTCTTCGTCGCACAGGACGACGCAGGCCGCGCCGTCGCTCATCGTGCAGATCTGCTCGCGCGTGAGCGGGTAGCTGATCATCTCGGAGTTCAACACGTCCTCCACGGTCAGTCGCTTCGGGTACTGGGCGTACGGATTGTAGAGCGCGTTGCGGTGGTTCTTCACCGAGACGAGGCTCATGATGCGGCTCCCTTCCGCGATCGCCCGCCGCTGCGCTTCGCGCTCATCCTTGATGTCGGCGAACTTGCGAAGCCGCAGGTACTCGTAGATGTGGCGCATGACCATGAGCGCGTAGTATCCGCTGTAGAACCCGCCGAGGGGGAAATCGAAGTTCGTGTCGGAGGCGAGCGCAATGAACTCGTTCCCCTTCCACGTCGGCACGCGACTCATCGTCTCGAATCCCGCAGCAAGGCAGACGTCCATCCGACCGCTGGCCACCGCCTCGTACGCCGCCTGGAAGCACTCGCCCCCCGTGGCGCCGCCCCATTCGATGCGGACCGAGCCCTTCGGGTTCATGCCGAGGTAATCCTGGACCATGCTGGCGGCCTTGAGCTGGCGCGCGAAATGGTCCGAGAAGTAGGAGATCCGTGTCCCGTCGATCCGGTCCACCGTGAGGTTCGGGATTCCTTTGAGGGCGTAGTCGTAAGCGCGCTTGACCATCAGCCGGAAGTCCATCGACGGATGGGCCTTCGCGAACTTCGTGACACCTCCGGTGACCATGTAGACCCGGCGGCCCCGGGAGGGGGACGTTCGGCTTCGGGTCGGCTGGGCCGGGCGACTTTTATCGGTTTTCTTCTTGGGACGGGCCGGCACAGGATCTCCCTCGTACCGGGCCAATCGAGTCGCCTTCATAACCTTCGCACGGCCGCTCGGAACCGGCGGCTCCCAGAACCGTTTAACGCGAGCGGACGGTGCTCTGTGGGATGGCGCCTCCCACCGCTCCCAAGGATCTTCTGTCGATCTCCGACCTGGGCGAGGACCTCGAACACGTCCTGGCGCGCGCGGCGACTCTGAAGGCCGAGCGGGCTCAAGGGGTGCGACGCCCGACCCTCGTTGGAAAGAACCTCGCGATGATCTTCGAGAAGCCCTCCACGCGAACCCGAACCTCCTTCGAGGTCGCGATGAACGACCTCGGAGGCCACGCCCTCTACCTTTCCTCGAAGGACCTGCAGCTCGGTCGGGGCGAAACGATCGCCGACACGGCCCGGGTGCTCTCCCGATTCGTCGATGCGGTCTGCTACCGCGCGTTCCGGCATACGGACATGGTGGAACTCGCTCGGTGGGCCACGGTCCCGGTCATCAACGCGCTCGACGACCTCGAGCACCCCTGCCAGATCGCCGCCGACCTGCTCACGATGAGAGAGCGCTGGAAGGGCAAATTCCGCGGCCGCCGACTCGCGTGGGTGGGAGACGGCAACAACGTCCTGCATTCGCTCCTCCTCGGCGCGGCGGCGATGGGTCTCGACCTGGCCGTCGCGACCCCTGCCGGCTACCGACCCCAACCCGAGTACGTTCGGGCCGCGGAGGTCCTCGCTCGCCGTTTGGGGTCCGCCCTCTCCTTCACCAACGACCCTCGAGACGCCGTGCACGGCGCGGACGCGATCTACACCGACGTCTGGGTCTCGATGGGCGAGGAGGCCGAGACCGCCGCCCGCGAAGAAGCGTTCCGAGGATTCCAGGTGAACGACGCGCTCGTCGCCTTGGCGAAGCCCACGGCGTTCGTCCTTCACGACCTACCCGCCCACCGCGGCCAGGAGATCACCGATTCGGTTCTGGACGGACCGCAGGCCGCGGTGTGGGACCAGGCCGAGAACCGTTTGCACGCTCAGAAGGCGATCCTCGAGTACCTCCTCCTGCGTCGCGGCAAATCGCGTCGCACCGGGTGAACGGATTCCGCCGGAGCCGGTCCGAGCCGTGATGGAATACTCCCACCGGGACCGACGGGCCGAACGGGACGTCGACCGGTCGTTCTTCACGTTGGTGTCGCTCACCTTCGCGCTCGTGGTCTTCGCGGTCGCCGTGCCATACTGGTTCGCCGGGTGGCTCGGGGTCCTCGGTCTCGGCGTCTTGGGCGTCGGATACGTCGTCTGGTCGGAACGGTTCCTCGAGAGCTACTCGGAAGACCGTCGTACCGAACAGGAAGGCGGGCTCGTCCACGGCCTCCTGCGGGCCGAACTCCGTTCCGCCGCTCGGCCGGACCGGGATCTCCATCGACCCACGGCCCGTTCGCCCCACGCCCGTCGGCGCGCCCCGGGGTCGCGGGAAATCGCGGAAGATCCCGCCGTCGCGCCGGGGGCCAACTCGGGTCAGCGCTGACCGGCGGGTTCCGGCTCGGCGCGCAGACGCACTTTGAGCAGGTGCTCAATCTTGCGCACCAGAGCGTCCGGAGGCCGGAACGAACCGGACTCGATCTTGAGGACGACCGACTTCTTCTCGTTGAGCTTCTTGCCGAACTCCTCCGGAGTCCATGAATGGGATTCGCGCGCCACGCGGATCCGCTTGTTCCAATCCGCCGCGAGCTCCATCTCGCCGATTTCTTGGTAGAGGTCCCGTTCCTCGAGGCGTCGTCCGGGTCCCGAGGGATGGGTCACGGCCATCCCCGGCCGGAACCGCGCGCCCGGGGGCGCTGCGGTCGGGGGACTCGGCACCGGGTCGACGGGGGTCCCGAACTTAGAGCAATCGGGACAGAGCGAGAGGACCGACCCCTCTAGACGGGTCCGGGTCGTCAGGGGGACTTCTTTCCCACACATTTCGCAGAGCATCGTGGTCTCCTACTCCGGTCGGGCATGACGAGTGCGCCGTCGCTCTTCCATGCGCCGTCGCCCCTCCTCGAATCTCAGACGTTCCTCCACGGTCTCGAGGATCAACTGGGGGACCGGCCGAGGGCGGCCGTTGGGGTCGACCGCGACCATCGTCACGAACGCCTCCCCGACGGCGCGGGGTTCCGCGCCCTGAATGGCTTCCGCGCGCACTCGCACCCAGACTTCCATCGATGAGGTCCCCACATACGTCAGTTCGGCGTCGAAATCGACCACGTCCCCGACGTGGACGGGCGCCAAGAAGTCGACGCGGTCGAAGGAGGCGGTCACGCACGTCGCCTTCGCGTGGCGGCTCGCCGCGATGTACGCCACCCGGTCGATCTCGTCGAGGATGTGCCCTCCGAAGACGTTGCCCATGAAGTTCGTGTCCGTCGGCACCATGAGTCGGGCCGTGGAGGCGCGCGACGCGCTGACCGTAGAAGAGACTGGGTCCGGCACGAGCTCCGCCCCGAGGAGGACCGACCGACGGGGGGAGTCGCTAAAGCGGTTTCGCCGACGGGGCCGATCTTAGCGCTCCGCGATCACGAAGGCTCCCGAGCCGAACGATTCTCTCCGCGCTGCTCGGAAGCCAGCGGCCAGCGCTCGACGTTCGAGGTCCACCGGGGCCGCGAAGGCGAACGAATGGCGCATCACCCGTCCTTCGAAGAACGCAATCCACCGACCCCTGGGCGTAGCGGGGTCGAAATCATAGAGCACGAATCGGCCTCCCGGCGCTAGGACTCGAAAGGCCTCGCGGAGGGCGCGGTCGCCATCGGTGAAATGGTGGAACGACATCAACGAGACCACCCGGTCGAAGCGACCGTCCTCGAACGGCAACGATTCGGCCACCCCGCTCACGAACGTCACCGGAGCGTGCGCCGCGCGTCCCTGGGCGACCCTTCGTTCCTCCGGCTCGAGAACGATTCGCTCTTGGCCCCCCGCGGCAAAGACCACCGTGGCCGCTCCCGTACCTCCCCCGAGGTCGAGGAGGCGTAAACCTTCGGGGGCGAGCAGCGAGCGAATCCGCTCGAGCAGCGCCCGCCGCGCGCGTACTCGCAGCCGGTCTCGGGCGGACGGCCGATACTCGGTTCCCATGGCGACCCCTCGAGGACGAAGTCCGGGTTCGAAGGTCGTCGAGCCCTCAGGGGAAATCGTCGTGCCAGAATGCGTGGCCGAATCGGCGACCCACGGAGACGCCCCAGTAGATCCACATCACGACCACGACCGCCGGGACGACCAGGAACGAGACCAGGACGATCGCGAGATTCTGGTACCAGGCGAAATGACCGGCGAGGAACGCGAGGTAGAGGATCACCCAGCAAAGCCCTCCCACGAGCAGCGCGACGGTGGCGACGATGCGCGCTTTGAGACCCCGGAAGAAGTGTCCCGATTCCTCCGGTCCGGAAAGGAATTCCGGACCGTTCATGCGCCCCCTCCGTGCCCATCCGCGATCGGCGGGGGCGGAGTGATCATGGAGAACTCCCTTGGCTCGCCCGACCGGCGAGGTCGTCGAGCCGCTTCGATACCGCCTTCAGGCGAGGAACGAACTCGCTCAGATTGGCCTTTCCGCCGCTTCCCAGATCCTCCAGGAACGCCAGGTACGATTCCATTTCTGCGAGGGCGTCCTGGGGAGTCCGAGGCCCGCGCTGCATCGGACCGTGGGTCCAGTCGGGACCGCGTCGGGCTGCTTCCGTCACCTCGTAGCGGCCATCGTCCCGCTTGCGGACGAGCTTCTCCTCCACAAGCTGCTCGAGGAGAGGATAGATCGAGCCGGGAGAGGGCCGCCACCAGCCCATCGTCATCCGGTCCATCTCTTCCATGATCTCTGCCCCATTCATCGGTCCCCGTCCGAGGAGCTGGAGTACCCAGACCCGGAGGCCGCGATGCCGCTTCGAACCCCAACCGTACGCCCACATACTCGAAATTCCGATATCGTTTATTCGATATATCTTTTTCCTCTGTGACGCCCGTGAGTCTGGACCGTTTCAGCATCCTACCTCGCCTTCAAGAAGAGGGAGTCGGCATCCCCCCGCAGAGGTCGCATCATGCCCGCGAAGAAGCAGGGGAAGGGAAAGTCGCCGGTCCGTGGAAAGTCCGCGTTGCCGAAGTCCGCAGTATCCACCGTAGCGGTCGTGGTCTCGGACCGCAAGAAGGCGACCGAATGGTACACCCGCAATCTCGGTCTCGAGGTGGTCGAGAGCATGGACCACTGGGTTGTCGTCGGCCGCAAAGGGAAGGGCGGGATGCTGCACCTGTGCGCGGTCGGGGAATTTGATGAAAAGGCTCCGCTCGAACCCGGCAACTCCGGCATCCTGCTTCGAGTTCCTGGACGAGATTTTGTCGCCGCCTGCGGAGAACTGAAGGCGAACGGGGTCGAGTTCGTAGAAGGACCAAAGAAGGAGACGTGGGGCTGGTTCGCGACGGTTCGTGACCCCGACGGCAACGAGATCTTCCTCGCGCCGGACCTGTAGGACTCAACGGCCGGGCCTCGAGGCGCAGCGAGGTCCGGGCCTTCGAGCAGAACTCGCCCCCGCGGCACCTCACCGCCGGGGAAACGCGGACGACGGCCTCTCTCGGAGGCGCGCGGAGACAATGCCTATATAGGGGGACCAACTGGCCGCGCGCGGAGCCCTCAGAAAATGGCGCAGAAGCCTCACCTCAACATCGTCTTCATCGGACACGTTGACCACGGGAAGTCCACCACGGTCGGTCGCCTTCTCCTCGATACCGGCTACATTCGCCAGGAGGAGATCGACAAGTACCGTCAGGAAGCCGAAGCGAAGGGGAAGGCGACGTTCGAGTTCGCCTGGGTCATGGACGACCTCAAGGAAGAACGGGAACGCGGCGTCACAATCGACATCGCGCACCGTCGCTTTGACACCCAGAAGTACTACTTCACCATCATCGACGCGCCCGGTCACCGCGACTTCGTCAAGAACATGATCACGGGGACGAGCCAGGCCGACGCGGCCGTGCTCGTGTGTTCCGCCGCCGAAGGGGTCCAGGAGCAGACCCGGGAGCACATCTTCCTCGCCCGTACGCTCGGCGTCAACCAGCTCATCTGCGCGATCAACAAGATGGACCGGCAGGAAGTCGCCTACTCCGAGAAGAAGTACGAGGAGGTCAAGGAGGAGCTCACGAAGCTCCTCAAGAACGTCGGGTTCAAGGTCGCCGATCAGGTCGCGTTCGTCCCGATCTCGGCGTTCAAGGACGACAACATCAACAAGGCGAGCCCGAACATGGCCTGGTTCAAGGGCCCCACACTCCTCGCGGCGCTGGACGCGCTCAAGGTTCCCGAGAAGCCCACGGGTAAGCCGCTCCGGCTTCCGATCCAAGACGTCTACACGATCACCGGTATCGGAACCGTCCCCGTCGGTCGCGTCGAGACGGGTACGCTCAAGGTCGGCGACAAGATCATCTTCCTCCCCGGCGGCAAGTCCGGCGAAGTGAAGTCGATCGAGATGCACCACGAGGCGGTCACGGAGGCCGTTCCGGGCGACAACATCGGCTTCAACGTCCGCGGGATCGACAAGAACGATATCCACCGCGGCGAGGTCGCCGGGCCGGTCTCGAACCCTCCGACCGTCGTGGAGAGTTTTACCGCGAACATCCAGGTGCTCAACCACCCCAGCGTCATCACGGTCGGGTACGCACCGGTCTTCCACTGCCACACGGCGCAGGTCGCCTGCGAGTTCACCGAGCTTTTGAAGCGCCTTGACCCCAAGACCGGCCAGGTCGCGGAGGAGAACCCCCAGACGCTCAAGACCGGGGACGCGGCGGTCGTGAAGATCACGCCGAAGCGCCCGCTCGTCATCGAGAAGTACAAAGAGTTCCCCCAGCTCGGACGCTTCGCCGTCCGGGACATGGGTCAGACGGTCGCGGCGGGCGTCGTCGTCGACCTCAAGAAGCGCGAGTAAGCCTCTTGGGGGCGGACGGGCGGGCGAGCGGGAGGGGCTATCGATGCCGCAGAAGGCCCGGATCTCGCTGAGCGGCACCGACTCCCGCAAGGTCGACTCCATCTGCAAGCAGATCCGCGAGATCTCCCAGAAGACCGGGGTCGCCATCGCCGGGCCGATCCCGCTCCCGACGAAGAAGCTCAAGGTTCCGGTCCGCAAAGGCCCGGACGGCGGTGGCACCAGTACCATCGACCACTGGGAGATGCGGATCCACAAGCGGCTGATCGACATCGATGCCGACGAGCGTGCGCTCCGCCAGGTGATGCGGATCCAGGTGCCCGACGGCGTCAACATCGAGATCGTGCTCACCGGTTAAGCGCGTGTTCGCGCCGGGCGCGGGCCGCTACTTGGGGGCCGCGGCCGCGGTTCTTCTCGTCCTCGCGGCGCTCCCCGTGGTCGGCGTCGTTCCGCTGTCGCTCGCGTGGGTCGCGCTACTCGCGGCCGGCCTTGCGGTCTGGTTGTTCTTCGCGGTCTTCTTCCGGGACCCTGAGCGCTCGGCCGGCGACGGCATCGTCTCCGCGGCGGACGGCCGCGTCCGCGCCGTCGAGCGCGAGGGGAACCTCTGGCGGATCTCGGTGTTCATGAACGTCACGAACGTCCACGTGAACCGATTCCCGGTGGACGGAAAGGTGCTGGCGATCGAGGGCAGCGGACTCGGCTTCCGGGCCGCGTACCGACCGGACGCCGACCGCAACGTTCAGCGACGCTACGGTCTCGCGACCGCCCTCGGGCCCGTCGAGGTCGTTCAGATCACCGGGGTCGTGGCGCGACGGCTGGTCTCCTTCGTGAAGGTGGGTTCCGGTGGACGGAAGGGAGATCGGCTCGGGATGATCGTTCTCGGCTCTCGGGTCGACGTCCTGCTTCCCGCGGACCGCGCCACACCGGTGGTCCGGGTTGGAGACCGGGTGCGGGCCGGGTCGAGCTCGATCGCTCGGGAGACGCCGTGACCGACCGCTGGAGGGTGTCGGCGAATCTCGCGACGCTGTCGAACGCGGTGCTCGGGATCGCGGCGGTCCTCTACGTCCTCGCCGGCAACAAGCTCTGGGCGATGCTGCTCATCGTCTGCGCGATCGGGTTCGACGGACTGGACGGGATCTTCTCGCGCCGCAGCGCCGCCCCACCGAGTCGATTCGGCCGCATCGCCGACTCGGTCGCGGACGCGGTCTCCTTTGGAGTCGCCCCGGCATTCCTGATCGCGGTCCATACGGGCGATGTCGGGACATGGCAACCGTGGGAACCGGTGGCCCTCGCCCTCGCGGCCGCCTATCTCATCGCCGCCGTCGCCCGCTTGGTGTACTTCACGCTCCGGGCCTTCGACCGCCCGTACTTCCTCGGCATCCCCACGCCGCAGAGCGCCCTCGCGCTCGTGGTCGCACTTCTCTTCCACGATACTCCGGCCTTCCAGAGCGTCCAGCCGATCGGGCTCCTCGTCGGCGTCGCCGTTCTCTCGGTCATGATGGTGGTCCCGGTGCGCTACCCGAAGATCCGACGCGGGAACCCTCTCCGCATTCCGATGGCGGCCACCGCCATCGCGGCCGCGATCGCCCTCGTGCCCCTCCAGTTCCAGCTTTCGGCGGGCTCGCTCCTCTACAACGTGACGTATGCGGCCGCCGTCGTGTTCCTCGTCGGAGTGGCGAGCTACTATCTCCTCGGACCGTTCACCGTTCCTCGAGAGCCCGCGAACGCTCCCGCGAAACCATGACGGCATCCGATTCCGGTCGCGCCCCGCGCCTCTCGCGTCGGGAGACGCTCCTCTTCGAGGCCGGCATCAAGCTCGGCGGCGTGTTTCACCAGTATCTCGGCATCCCGGTATCGAATCGCACCGCCGGGTCGCTCTCGCGCGCGATCGAGGCGGCCGTTGGGCTGCAACCGTTCGTCCGTCGGGTCACGGTGCACATCCAGCCGGACCGCGGAGGACCGCTCGGGCGGGGGCGGTTCGCCTACCGATACCTCACTCCCGAGATGCTGGACGTCCGGGTGCGGCTCGTGGACGGCCCGACGGGCGTCGAGGCGCGACTCCAGCATCGTCCCGACCTCCGATACCCGTTGATGAAGGTCGTCCGGATGGACGACCCCGGACGCGCTGCCTCGGGGAGAGCAGGGTCCGCCCGCTCCCTCAAGGGGCCTTCGCGGCCGCGCCGGCGTCGACGGCCGGCGTGACCGGCTGTTCGGGCACCCGGATCGGCGAGCCGTACTTGCGTCGGGTGTACGCGACCGTCGCGGCGGTCCAAAGCGGCAGCGAGACGAGCAAGAGGCCGCCCGACACGAGGAACACGAGGCGGAAACTTCCGAAGAGAGCGAGAACCCCCGAGAGCCCCGCGCCGGCGACCGCCGCGACGCCCCCGAGCGCGGTGTTGACGCCGATGATGCTGCCGGCGTCCCGGCCCACCAACCCCCGGAAGAGGATGAGGGAACTCGCGGTCGTGTAGACCGCGATCGCCCCGCCGAGGAGGGCGTAGATGGCGAGGTTCGCTTCGAACGCCGCCGGTTCGCTGAAGACCGCGAACGTGAAGCCGGCCGTGGCCAGGTAACCGATCGCGCGAAGGTACGTTGCCCGTTGGACGAGACGGTCCGAACCCGAACGGACGGAGAATCCGCCGGTGAACGGGAAAATGAGCGTCTGGGCGAAGTTGTTGGAAACGTTCACGAGGAAGATCGACGAGGCCGCGAGCCCTGCGGAATAGAGGTACGGCGTGTAGGAGATGTTGAAGAGGTTCGAGGAGAGGTTGAACAGGAACGACGCGGCCATGATGAGGGGAAGCTCATGGTGGACCTCGGCCCGCACCCACGTGCGGAACCGGCTCCACGGGCGCGGGCCGAGGGCCGGTCGAGTCGGGAAGAAGGGAATGGCGACCCGAAACGCGGTGCTCTCCCGAATTCGGGAGAGCAGACTCTCGGGGTGGCGGGCGACGTTCAGGGTCTTGAGGGTCCGGGGTCCCTCTTTGATCCCGAACCAGATCGCGACCGCGCTGACGAGGGCGAGGCCGGCCATGAGGAGCAACAGGTTGAGCAGGGCGTCGGAGGCCAGCGTCCAGAAGTAGCCGAGCAGCACCCCGAGGATCGAGCCGATCATGCTCATCTCCTGGAACGACGCGAAGGCGTTCGGACGTTCCCGCTCGCTGAACTTCTCGAGGATGAGGAGGTTGGACGCGCTCGCACCGGCGGGGGCGATCGCGCCGATGACGGCGTAGATCGCGAACAGGTCTGGCAGCGTGTGCACGACCGAGAGCAACGCGTAGAGCAGGCCGTACCCGGCGAAGTTGATGACGAGGAAGGTACGGCGGACCGGGTACTTGTCCGAGAGGTGGCCCCAGACCACCGACATGAGGATGACGGCGCTGTTGAACAGGGTCGCTGCGAGCGCGACGTCGGCCCACGTGCCATGCAGGGTGATCAGGATGACGAGCGGTAGCACGACTCCGAATCCGGCCGTGGCGGCGTTGATCGGAACGAACGCGAGCAACCAGGGGCGGGCCAGCAGCCGACTCGGCCAGGTCCGCAGCGAAAGTGCCATCTCCAAACTGTTCGCTAAACGACGCTTACTTAAGCGGCCCTCATTCGAGTGGTGACAGGGGTCGGGGAGGCAGTTCCCTGAGGGCGCACGGCCTCTCCTTCCTCGACACGCTTATTAGCTGGGGGACGTCTTGCCGCCCCTCGAGGGAGTTTCCGCTTGGCGATAGGCTTCGTCCTGATCAGCACGGCTCCGGCCAAGGAGCACGAGGTCTACACCGAGCTCCTCCGGGTGAAGGGGATCGTCGAGCTCCACCCCCTGTTTGGGGAGTACGACCTCATCGCGAAGGTCGAAGCCGAGGATTTCAACGCCCTCGGGCAGCTGGTGGTCGACAAGATTCGGTCGGTGTCGGGCGTGATCGACACGAAGACCCTCACGGGCATCAAATTCTGAAGGATGGAAAGTAAATGTTCGATCTGGTAGCTTCGGCGGTGGATTTCACTCAGTGGAACGCGTTCTTGGTCGTTTTGCTGCTCGTCTTCGCGCTCTTCTTGATCCTGGCCGGGATCTTCACGGCCTACTTCGGAAGCGGGAAGAGCCGGACCATCGGCGTCGCGCTGCTCGTGGTCGGACTGGTCGTCGGCATCCTCATCGCCTATCTCTACCACATCGGGGACTTCGGACCCAACGGGGGAGGACTCGGCACGCTCGTGCTCCAGTCGCTCCTCGTGATCGTGGCCGCCGTCATCGGCGCCCTGGTGGCGATCGGGATCTTCCTGGTCGCGATCATGAAGTCGTAGGCGGCGCAGCGCCTTTCGTCGGGGCCCGTTGGCGCCAGCGCCCCGGTCGCGCGGCGGCCGGATCGTCACCCTCACGAGCGACGTGGGCTCGGCCTACGCCGCCCAGATGAAGGCCGCGTTGATCTCGAGCGGAGTGGACCCGGGCCGAATCGTCGACTTAGCCCACGACCTTACGCCACACGACATCGACGAGGCGGCCTTCCTCCTCCGCGAGATGGCCCGCGCCTTTCCTTCGAACTCGGTCCACGTCGCCGTCGTCGACCCGGGAGTGGGGGGTCAACGTCAGCCGCTCGCGATCACGACCCGCGCCGGCCCGATCCTGGTGGGGCCGGACAACGGCGTCCTTATGCCCCTCGCCCGGGAGCTCGGGCTCGAGCGCGCGTATCGAATCGACGCATCGAAACTCGGGCGACCGACTCGAGTGGGCAACACGTTCGACGGGCGCGACCTTTTCGCTCCCGCGGCCGCGACCCTTGCGAACGGTCGTCGCGCTGCCTCCTTGGGCGCGCCCACGACCGCGAAGGCCTACGCAATCCCCGAGCCTACCTCCAGCCCGACCGGGATCCGCGGGAAAGTGATCCACCGGGATCGGTTCGGGAACCTCGTGACCAACATTCCGACCGGAGGGCTGGCGAGGGGAGTCCTGCGCGTCGAACTCACTTTGGGCCGAGCCCGACGACGACCCGCCCCGTTCGTGACGAGCTACGAATCGCTCGGCCGGGGGGCGTTGGGTCTCCTCGGCTCGAGCTTCGGCCTCCTCGAGGTGGCGGTCGGAGAGGGCCGTGCCTCGGACCTCCTCCGGGCCGGGGTCGGAAACCCCGTTGTGCTGGCGTGGCGGAGGCGTTCCGCGACCCGGAGTGAAAAGGCTAATACCGCGCGGCCTAGGAAACAGCGGTAGCGCCCTTCTTTCCGGGGGAGTGTCTCATGGCCAAGCGGGATTACTACGAAGTTCTCGGCGTGCCGAAGACCGCGAGCCCGGACGAGATCAAGCAGGCGTACCGAAGCCTGGCCCGTAAGTATCACCCGGATGTGGCCAAGGAGAACCCGAAGGCCGCCGAGGAGAAGTTCAAGGAATTCTCGGAGGCGTACGAGGTTCTCGCGGACCCCGAGAAGCGCCAGAAGTACGACCAGCTCGGCTTTTCGGGAGTCGAGACCGACTTCGGACCTGGAGGGTTCAATTGGCAGAACTTCACCCACATGGGGGACCTCGAAGACCTCCTCGGAGCCTCACCGCTGTTCCAGCAGTTCTTCGGGTTCGGAGGCCCGTTCGGCGGCGGGGGCCGGACGAGAGGTGCCTACCGGGGGAACGACGTCGAGATCGCGATCCGTCTACCGCTGATCGCCGCGGTCCAGGGGGCTCATCCCAAGGTCGACGTGCCCCACACGGGCCCCTGCGCGAGCTGCCGAGGCACCGGAGCCCGCGACGGGACCGCTCTCGAGACGTGCCCGGAATGCCACGGGCAGGGTCAGGTTCGACGGGTGCAGCGACGCGGCTACACCCAGCTCGTGTCAATCGCGGAATGCCCGCGATGCCATGGGACCGGCGAACGGATCCTCGAGAAATGCCCGACGTGCAACGGAGCCGGCCGGACGACGAGCGTCGAACGGATCGAGCTCACCGTTCCGCCCGGAGTCGATGACGGTTCCGTTCTCCGCGTTCCCGGCCACGGAACGGCCGGCGCCGGAGGGGGTCGAGCAGGCGACCTCTTCGTCCAGGTCGTCTTCGAGCCCTCGCCCGATTTCCGTCGGGAGGGACCCGACGTCTACTCCGAGGCCAAGGTCCCTCTCTCGCTCGCACTTCTCGGGGGCGAGGTCGAGGTCCCGACGATCGAGGGACGCGCCGCGCTCAAGATCCCGGCCGGGACTCAGCCCGAGACCCAGTTCCGCTTGCGGGGGAACGGTTTCCCGCGCTTCCGCGGCTCCTCTCGCGGGGACCAGATCGTGACGGTGCACGTCGAGATTCCGCGTTCGCTCTCGGGAAGGGAGAAGGAGCTCGTGCGGGAGGCGCTCGGGGCCGGCGTGCCGGCGAGTTCGAAGAAGGACTCGTTCTTCCGGCGGCGGTCCCCCTGATCATGCCCGAGGAGGACGCTCCCGTCGCGGAGCAGTACTTCACGCAGCAGCCGCACGCCCGGTCGGTCCGCGCGGAGCGCCGGTTCCTCTACCGGGGCGAGCTCCTCAGCTTCGTGGTCGATTCGGGGATCTTCGCTTCCCACGGGATCGACCCGGGCACCGCGTTGCTCATCGAGAACCTCGACCTTCGTCCGACCGACCGGGTCCTGGACCTCGGCTGCGGCTGGGGGGCGGTCGGAGTGGCCGCCGCAAAGTCCGCGCCCGACGGGCGAGTGATCCTCACCGACGTCAACCGCCGGGCCGCTCGGCTCGCTCGAGAGAATCTCGACCGGAACCGAGTGCGCAACGCCGAGGTCCGTGTCGGGTCGCTCTTCGAACCGGTTTCCGAGGAGACGTTCGATGTGATCGCGACCAACCCGCCGTTCCACGCCGGCCGCCCCCTCGTCCTGAAGCTCCTCTCCGGGACCCCGACGCATCTCGTCTCCGAGGGACGGTTGGTCCTCGTCGGGAAGGGGAGTCAAGGCATCCGCTTCTACCAAGAGTGGCTCGAGGCCCACTGGCCCGGACCGGTCTCCGTTCTCGGACGAGGTTCCGGCTACCGCGTTCTCGAGGCCCGTCGCTCGGGAACCGGTCGGCTCCGCTGACGTCCCCACCTCTCGCGCGCCGCGCTGCCGTTTCGATGGCCGAAGCCGTTAATAGGCGGGGGTTTCTCGGCGGCCGCGCCCTCGATGGAGGGGGTCGAACCCGACGCTCGTCGGACCGTTCGCTCCCTTCCGATGAGGCTTCCCGAAGGGGAGTGACCATCGCGCCCAAAGAAACGAAAGAGGCCCCGGCTCCACCTGCCGCGCCCGCCGCGGACGCCGGGCCCGCGCCCGTTCCCGAGAAAGGGGCTCGCAAGGAAAAGCCGGGCAAGGGGAAGGAGTCGAAGGACGCCAAGGAAGCGAAGGGCAAGTCAAAGCCCGGCGCGCCCGGTAAGACGACCAAGATCATCCCCGACAATCCGAACTTCCGATACATCGTCCGACTCGCGAACACCGACCTCGACGGCACCCGGCCCACCGCGCTCGCGCTCACCGGCGTCCGCGGCGTGGGTCTTCGGATCGCCGAAGTGGCGTGCCGCATGGCGAGCGTCAACGCGAGCGAGATGATCGGAAACCTTCCCGAACCGACCGTGGACGGGCTCGAGACGGCCCTCGGGTCGCTCGCCACCAAGCTTCCTCCCTGGATGGTCAACCATCCGAACGAGCCCATCCTGGGCGAGTCGCCCTACTATTTCGGTCCCGACCTCGAGACCCGTCGCCGGGACGACATCAACGTGATGAAGATGATCCGTAGCTACCGCGGCGTCCGCCACGAACGCGGTCAGAAGGTCCGCGGGCAGCGGACTCGCTCCAACGGCCGCACGGGGATGGCCGCCGGCGTCATCAAGAAGGCCGCGAAGGAAGCGGCCGCCGCCGCGGGCAAGGAAGGCAAGGAAGAGGCCGCGCCGGCCGCCGCCCCGGCCGCCGCGTCGAAGCCCGCCGCGACCGCGACCGCGACCCCCGCGGCCGCGAAGAAGGTGTAAACTCAGCATCATGGGCGACCCCAAGTTCCTGCGGCGCACCTACGACACGCCGAAGCATCCGTGGGAAGCCGCCCGGATGGAAGAGGAGCGCAAGCTGCTCGTGAAATACGGTCTCAAGAACAAGCGGGAACTCTGGAAGGCCCAGTCGATCCTACGGGGATTCCGGGGCCAGGCCCGAGACCTTCAAGCTCGGCTCCGAGCCGGAGAACCGCAGGCCCGTCGCGAGACGGACCAGCTCATCGGCCGGTTGACCCGCCTCGGGCTGCTGCCGGTCGGCTCCGCCACGATCGATGATGTGCTCGCGCTCAACACCGAGGACATTCTCCAGCGCCGATTCGAGTGGATCGTCTTCCACCGCGGTCTCGCTCCGACGGCGAACGGTGCCCGCCAATGGATCGCCCACGGCCACTTCTCGATCGGGGACCATCGGGTCACGCGACCCGGCTACCTCGTGCCGTCGTCGGAAGAGCCGATGATCGCGTACTGCCCCACGAGTCCCCTCGCAAGCGACGATCACATGGTTCGGGTCGCTCTGCGGGAACGGCTCAACGCTCGACCGGCCCCGGTCGAGGCCGCCCCCGAGCCCGCGGAGGGTTCGTAGGCCATGGCGAAGATCGGCATCGCGCACATCTTCGCGAGCTACAACAACATCCACATCACCGTCACGGACATCACCGGCGCCGAGACCCTCGCGAAGGCGACCGGGGGCATGGTCGTCAAGGCGGCGCGGGACGAATCGAGCCCGTACGCGGCGATGAAGGCCGCCGACCAGATCGCCGCGGTCATCAAGGAGAAAGGGTACGACACGCTCCACGTCCGAGTCCGCGCCCCGGGCGGCAATCGCTCCCGATCTCCCGGGCCGGGCGCGCAGGCCGCGATCCGAGCCCTCGCCCGGGCGGGGGTCCGGATCCAGCGCATCGAGGACGTTACTCCGGTGCCGCACGACGGCACGAAGCCGAAGGGAGGTCGCCGCGGCCGGCGGGTGTGAGGCATGACGATCACCGTCCAGGAACTGAAACCGCGCTCGACCGCGCTCGAGATCGAAGGCATGACCGCGTCCCAGGTCAATGCGATCCGCCGCACGCTCCTCGCCGATGTTCCCAAGCTCGCGATCGAGGACGTCGAGTTCCACCTCGGGCCGATCCGGGACGAGGGGACCAGCAAGGACTACGACTCCTCGACGAGCATGTTCGACGAGGCGGTCGCGCTCCGCCTCGGCCTGCTCCCGATCCCCACCGACCTCTCCCAGTTCCGACGCAAGTCCGAATGCGAGTGCGGGGGCGCCGGCTGCGTGCACTGTCAGGTGATGTTCTCCGTCGACAAGAAGGGCCCGTGCACCGTCTACGCGAAGGACGTCGTGCCGCTCGGCGACAGCACCCTCTCCATCCTCGAACCGGACGTTCCGATCGTCCGTCTCGGGGCCCGCCAGGCGCTGCTCGCCTACATGACCGCGATCGTCGGGACGGCCCGCGAGCACGCAAAATGGCAGGTCGCCCACGGGGTCGGGATGTTCCCGCGGCCCCACGTCAAGATCGCGAGGAAGGAAGGCTGCACGGACGCGTGCCTCAAGCGCACCGCCGCCTCCTGCCCCGTCAACATCCTCGAGTTCGCCGGTGGGAAGATTTCCGTCACGGACGAACCGAAGTGCATCTTCTGCAAGGCGTGCGAGGAGGCCTGCGAACACGGGTCGATCAAGGTCACGGCCGACGAGGAGGATTTCTTCCTCCGGTTCGAGACCGACGGGTCGCTCTCCGCGCGCGAGGCCCTGCGCTTTTCCCTCAAGGACCTGAAGCGCCGGTTCGAGGAACTGCGCGAGGCGATCCAGGCGATCCCGTAAATCGCGACGGGCTCGTCCAGTCGTAACGCAGCAGCGCCGCGATCCGGCCGAGCGCCGTGAGCTTCTTTCCGGCTTCTCCCTCGTCGCGGACGACGAACAGTCGCACATGGGCCTCGCGCGCCCGGTCGAGGGTCGGGGCGACCGAGGGCTCGGGGAGGAGGGATTCGGAGACGAGGATCGTCTCGGCCGCGCCCGCTTCGACCGCCTCCGCTACCTCGACCGGTCCGACGGCGGCCCGGGTCCCGCCCGCGAGCGAGCGGACGAGGCGTTCGACCACCTCGGCTTCCTCCGCCGCCACGCTGCCGCGCAGGACTTCGGTCGCGCGGCCGCTCTTGAGCAGCTCGTCGACTCCGACGCGACCGGATTCCGACGTCGGATAGACGCGCATCTTCTTCGCGAGGGCCGGGTCCTCTTCGGTCAGGCGGTGCGCGAGCTCCTCCTTGAGGAAGCCCGGACCGGCGACGACGACCGCGCTCGCCTCGGCTCCCTCGCGGCGCAAGAGCGCGACGAGCTCGCCGATGTACGCCCCCCGGTCTTTCTCGGCCTGCCCGCCCTCGTAGCGCTTCCCCGCGATCGTCCGACGCAGGTCGACCACGGGCTCGACCGAGCGCCCCCGCAGACGCACGAGCGACGAATCTCCCCAGTCCACCGCGGCGACGAGGATCGTGGGGTCCCCTTTCCGCTCGAGCCCCTCCTCGAGGATCGTCCGGTCGCCCGTGGTCCACGCGGATTTCGCGACCGTGACCTCGTCGCCCTCGGTCAGGTCGAGCGTGTGATGCCGGCCGAGGTCGAACGGCCCTTCGACGATCGGACCGGTGACGCGAACGTGCTTCGAGAAGCCATGGAATTCTACCTGTTCGGCGCGCACGGTGAGGTAGACGCGCCGGCGGGTTCGTTCCGCCCCCGCCACCTCCTGAGGCGCCTCGGGGTCGCGGCGGGTCGTGGACGCGCCGACGATGTCGCCCGGACGCACGAGACGGGCGATGCGCCAGAGGTCGCTCGGCGTCTCGAGGCGGAGCCGATGGACGCCGGTGGATGGGTCGCGGTGAATCAAGCGCACGGAAGGCTCCGAAGGTTCGAGGACGTGCGGGGAGTACAAGCGGGTTTCGCAGACGACGACTCGCCCGCCGACAGGCTTATCGGTATCGGCGAGGGTCCACGCCGCCGGGAGGAGGAATCCCCTGAGCCGTTATGGGGCGCTCTTCCGGCAGCGCTCGTTCGCCGCGTTCCTGAGCGCGGGGGCTCTCCAGTTCGCCGCCCCTTCGGCGGTTCTGGTCGTTCTGCTCTACGGAATCGCGTTCGCCTATCCCGCGAACGAGCGCACTACCTACGGAGCCCTCGCTCTCGCGTTTCTCGGACTCTCCTCGGCGTTCCCGACGCTCGCGGGAGCGTTTTTCTCGGGCGCCCTCGCGGACCGGTACGACCGAGGGGTCATCCTCAAGGTCGTGAACCTCGCGTCCCTCGCGGCGACGGCCGCCCTGGCGGCGGACTTCGTATTCCTTCCGAGCGCGCGCGTCACGCTTCCCGGTCCTTCGGGCTTCTACCTACCGCTCTGGGTCCTGCTCCTCTATCCGGGCTGGGCGGCCGTCGCGGCCACGACCACGCTCTTCCGACCGGCGTTCAACGCTTCCGTCCCCCGGCTCGTGGACCCCGCGGACCTCCCCAAGGCCAACGGGGCGATCTACGCGGTAGCGGCCACCGTGAGTGCGGTCGGTAGTGTGGGGGTCGGAGTCGTGCTCACCGTCGCGGCTCCGGCCTACGCCCTGAGCGTGGCGTTCGCGCTCTTCTTCGGGGCCCAAGTGGCCCTCCTCTTGGTGCACACGGACCTTTCGGTCCGTCGCCGCGGACCGGCACGCTCCGTCTTCAAGGAGGCCGTGGACGGCTACGCTTACCTGGCCCGCCGACGCGGGCTGCTCCAGATCACGGTCGCCGCCCTCGTCACGAACTTCCTTTCGGCGGTCGCGCTGGTCGAACTGGCGCTCTACGTGGCGAGTTGGCTCGACCTCACAGAAGGGATCTGGTACGGCGCGATCGTCGGAGCCGCGACCGTGGGGGTGGCGGTCGGTTTCGTCCTCGCGCCCCGGATCCGTTTCGAGGCTCGGGCGGGCCGGGCCATCATCGTGTTCACGCTCGCGATGGGCCTCGCCATTCTCGCCCTCGGGCTCGTCCGATCGATCTGGCTGGCGCTGCCGATCGTCTTCCTTTACGGACTCATGCCCGGGATGATCACGACGGTCTTCCTCTCCACGATCCAAGCCACGGTCCCCGACGAGATGATGGGTCGGGTCTTCTCGGCGGACGAGGTAGGGAGCTTCGCCCTGGTTCCCGCGGGACAGTACACCGGCGGAATCCTGACTCTGTCCGTGGGAGTTCAGGGGACGTATCTTGGCGCCGGGGGCGCGATCGTCATCTTCGGCCTCATCATGGCGGCCGCGTTCGGGGCGTTGCGGCGCTTGGGCTATCGGCCCGCGGAATCCGAAGCCGCGCCCACCGGCTGACCCGCGAGGACGGGCGGCGGCTCGACGCGGATGCGTCGGGCATCGTACCACTCCTGGGTTGGCCCGATGCTTCGCACGAAACCCAGGCCCGAGTAGAGTCGAAGCGCGCGTTCGTTGCCCTCGGTGACGTTCAGAACGATCGCGGTCTCGCCCCGGTCGCGCAGGGCCCGCAACGTCCCTGCGAGCGCCGCTCGGCCGAGTCCCTTTCCCTGAAGCGCGGGCTCCGCCATCACGTCGATGATGAGGACGTGGGCTGCCCGACGGACCGCGATCACGGCCGCGACGATCCGTCCGTCGAGCAGGAGAACCGAGGAGCCGGGGGACAGGAGCTCGCCCCAACGTCCGGCGAAGTAGTCTCGCACTCCGCGGTCCGCGTCCCGGCCAGGGTCGAGGTCCTCGATCGCAAGGTATCGGTCGAGGTGGTTGCGATACGCACGTTCGTGCAACCGGGCCAAGAGGGGCTCATCGTCCGGCCGTACCGGTCGAAGTACGCCCGAGTCGGGCAGCGATACGGGGGGAACCGACACAGCGGGAGGGAGCGTCATCTCCGAGCGGCCGAACGGCACGAACCCACGCTCCCGCAGGATCGCCCCCTCTTCGTCCGCCGACAGTCCCGCCAGCGGTCCGGGGAGGAACGCGATCGGACCGGCCGCGCGTTCGGTCAACGCGAGAAGGTCGCGATACCCGCCGGCGTCCGCCCGCGGGGGAGAAAGGTAGAGGAGTCGGACCGCGATACCCAGAGGACCTGCTCGCTCCCACATCACGATGCCGCGTGCCTCTCCCTCGGAGCGGACCAGTCCGCCCATCGCGCGGGCCGAACGGATTGCCGAGGCCTGCGGCTCGAGTAGGTCGCGGAGGTCTTCGCCCGGGGCGAGCCGGCGGCGAAGCGCCTCGGCGGCGAAGGCGAGCGACGTCGGCTGGTCGAGCGCGAACGGAGCGAAGCTCAGGGTCACGCCGGGTCCACAATAGACTCCTATAAAGGACGTCCATAGAACTAGCATCCTGACCTTCGTACCTCGAGGTGCGAAGCGCCCGGGAGAGACGATGAAGGATCTCAACGAACTGGCCGGCGCACTCGGCCTGGGGCCGAACGACTTTCATCCCGCCGGTCCGCGAGCCGCGAAGATCCCGGTCTCGGTGGTGCGCGCGCGCGCCGCGAAGAAGTCCTCCGGGAAGCTGATCCTGATCACCGGAATGACCCCGACTCGCCACGGGGAGGGAAAGACCGTGACGGCGATCGGCCTCGCCGACGGATTCTCTCGCCTGCACCGCTCGGCGGTCGTCTGCCTCCGGCAACCGTCGCTCGGACCGATCTTCGGGGTGAAGGGAGGCGCGACAGGAGGAGGCCGGTCGACCGTGGAACCGTCCGCGGAGATCAACCTCGGTTTCACGGGGGACATCTACGCCGTGGCTTCCGCCCACAACCTTCTCTCGGCGATGCTCGACAACCACATCTTTCACGGCAACTCGCTCCAGGTGGACGCGAATCGGATCCTCTGGCCGAGGACCCTCGACATGGAGGACCGGGCGCTGCGTCACATTTCCGTCGGAAAGGGTCACGACCCTCGCTTCGTGGAGCACGAGAGCTCGTTCGTCATCACCGCCGCCTCCGAGATCATGGTCATTCTGGCGCTGGCGCGCGACTACGCGGACCTCAAGACCCGGTTGGGACGCGTCATCGCCGCGCTGACGACCGACGGAAAGGCCGTGCGCGCTTCCGACCTGAACGCCTCCGGGGCAATGGCAGCCCTCTTGCGCGACGCGCTCGAGCCGAACCTGGTCCAGACCGCCGAGGGCACTCCGGCCCTCGTGCACGCGGGACCGTTCGGCAACCTCGCCCATGGCACGTGCAGCCGCCTCTCGATCGAACTCGGGCTCGCCACGTGCGAATACACGATCGTGGAGGCCGGTTTCGCGACCGAGCTCGGAGCCGAGAAGTTCGTCGACATCGTGACCCCGACGCTCGGCCGGAACGTGGACGCGGCGGTGCTCGTAGCGACCCAGCGGGGTCTCCGCTATCAAGGGGGGGCTTCGGACGAGGAGTCCGGACGACCGAATCGCGCGGCGCTCGAGCGGGGCCTCGAAAACCTGGCCCAGCATCTCGATAACATCGATACCTACGGGGTCCCCGCGGTGGTCGCACTCAATCGGTTCCCCGGGGATTCGGCGGAGGAGACGCAGCTCGTCCAGCGGTTCTGCAAGGCGCGCCACGTGGAGGTCGTCGAGGCGACGGGGTTCGCCGACGGCGGCACGGGCGCAGAGGACCTCGCCCGGGCGGTCGAGGCCGCCGCGTCGCTCGGTCGTCAGAGCCGGCCCGTCAACGCGCCGGGCACCTCGATCTTCCGCCAGGTCGAGGCGATCGCAACGCGACTCTACGGTGCCTCGCACGTGAACCGGACTCCGGAGGCCCTCGCCGACCTCGAGCTGCTCAAGCGGATCGGGGAGCTCGAAGGTCCCGTCTGCATCGCGAAGACACCCCTCTCGCTCTCCGACAACCCGCACGTCCTCGGACGACCGCGCGACTTCAACGTCACCGTCGACCGATTGACGCGCTCCGCCGGGGCGGGCTTTACGGTCGTCTACCTCGGAACGATCGAGACGATGCCGGGACTACCGACCCGGCCCGCGGCCGAGGAGATCGACCTCACGGCCGACGGGAAGATCACCGGCGTCCACTAGGCGGAGCGTCGGCGCGGATCCTCCCAGGGTCCGCCGGAATGTGCGCCTACCGACAGCGAGTAGACCCCGGCCCGTTACCGCACGGCATGCCGCTCTTCGTCGCCGAACACCGCCACCCCTCCGACCGCTGCCCGGCCGCGAACCCGCAGATGGCCCCCTTCCTCTTGCAGTTGCTCTCGAGCCCCGAGGCCGCGAAGCATGGGGTGAAGATCCACGGCGAGGCGGTCGCCCGCGGGCAGCATCACCTCTACCTCGTGGTCGACGGTCCGAACGAACAGGCGGTGAAGACCTGGCTCGCACCGTTCGCCCAGGCCGGCTCCCTCGAAGTCCTGCCGGCGTCCAGTTGCGAAGAGGTCGTCGAACGCGGCGCTTGCTGAGGCCGTTCGCCGAGCATCGCTCGGGGGGCCGAGCGTCCCCGGTTTCCTTGGGCGCGGCGCATCGAGTTCGCGCTCCCAGAGCGTTTCATATACCAGTAGTCCGATATGTCATTCGTCAGACAAAGAAAGGGGTCTTGTCTGACGGACATGGCCGACACGTCGGAGCGGGTGACGGTACGCATCCCGCAGGAACTGCTCGAGAAGCTGAAGCAGATTCAGCAGCTCAAGGGCACGCCGACGATCTCCGATACGATCCGGGAAGGGCTCGAGCAGCACATCGAGCTGAACCTCCCTCCCCAGAACATTCGCAAGGTCGTCGTCGAGCTCTCCCGGCAGGACAATAGCCGGCTCGAGGAGTTCGTCCGGGAAGGGAACTCCGTCAGCGTCGACGACGCGGTCCGCTCCGCCGTCCGCGAGTACATTCGCAGCCGGATCGAGCAGTTGGGCCCGTCCGCCCGCACCCACCGTCGGGAGGGGGAACCGGTCGCGGCAGAGGGATCCCCTCCGCCCTGAGCGGCGAGGGGACCATGAGCTACGAACCGCTCTCCGCCAACGATTGGAGCTCTCTCGCCGGGAACCCCTCGGTCGGGGTTGTCGGACTGGGCGGTGCGGGGAGCGAGGCGGTCCAGGACCTGATCGCCCTCGGAATTCCGGGGGTCCGCGCGATCGCCGTGAATACGGACGCGGCCCACCTTCTGCGCAGCGGCGTGGAGGAGCGGATCCTGATCGGAAACCGGGAGCTGCGCGGTCGCGGAAGCGGCGGCGACCGGGCCCTCGTCCTTCGGGCTGCCGAGGACGGAAAGGAAGAGCTCCTCCGTCGCCTTCGGCCCTTCGAGATCGTCTTTCTGCTCGCCGGTCTCGGCGGCGGGACCGGGAGCGCCCTCCTGCCGTTCCTTTCGCGCGCGCTCCGCTCGACCGAGACCCTCGCCGTCCCCGTCGTCTTTCTTCCGTTCCAGCTCGAGCTCGACAACAACCAGACCCGTCGGGACAACGTGGAGGAGACGGTCACGGAGCTCGAGAAGATGGGCGGTCTCCTCGTGGCGCTCGCGAACGAGAAGCTGCGACGCTTCGAATCGCTGCCGATCCACCGGGTATTCCACGTGAGGAACGCCTACATTCACTCGCTCGTCTCGAGCCTTGTCGACATGATCGAGAACCCCTCCCAGCTCAACGTCGACCTCGCGAGCCTCAAGAATCACCTCCGGGACGCGGGGCTCTCGACGCTGCTGGTCGGCGAATACCACATCTCCGAGCCGGAGCGACTGGTCCAGCAGGCCCTCACGGACTCGTTGCTCGATTTCCACCTCTCCGAGAAGTCGTCGGCGCTCGTCCACCTGGACGGCGGCTCGAACCTCACCCTGCGGACGCTCGACCGGGTCCTGCGCACGATGAGCGCGCGACTCAACAACCCCGACCGCCTCGTCTTCGGGACCCGGGTCCGACCCGAGCCGAGGGAAGTCGTCCACCTGACCGCCGTCATCGGGGGCCTCCGACCGAGGTCGGTGCGCGAAGCACTCGAGAGTACGGCCGAGATCACCCGGCCCATGTTCGTCCACTAGGGGCTTGAGGCTCCGGTCGCCGGCCGCCCGGCCTCCCGGAGGTCGAGCTCGTGATGGACCAGGTCGACCACCTGGCTGGTCCGCAGCGAGCGAGGACCGACCGAAAGCCGGGGAACGTTGCTCGCGGTCAGGAGGTCGCGTTCTTCGGGCGTTGGGTCGTACGGGTCCGAGACGACCGCGGCGATGTGACCGCCCGGCGAGGACCACTCCTCGATCGAGCGACCGTCCTCGCTCAGCCAGACGGCGTTGGGCTGGGAGAGGAACGCCCGCAGGTCCGCCGTCGGTTCGGCGGCGCTCACTGTCAGACCGGGAGAGGACTCGAACGGACGCGGAAAATCCACCGACCGGACCAGGGCGTTCTTGAGGAGCGCGGCCGTGGAGCGCTCGTCCGGGTTCAGGTACCGAAGTCTCGCCCCGACGAGGTCGATGCGCCGAGCCTTCGGAGGCGGGTCGGCGACGAAGAGGACGGTCACCTCGGTGTCGCGGCGCAGGTCGTTCGAGGTCGTGAAGGCGGTGGAAACCGCCCGCGCCACCTCGTCCATGCGACCGGCCCCGCCCGCGAGGTCGTTGAGAGTGAACTGGCCGCCCGTGGGCACCCGGTGGGCGAGGAGGAGGAACCGGCGCATCTCGAAGGACGACGCGCCCGGAAGGTTAACGGTTCGGAACGGCCGAAGGGGGCCAATCTACTCTTCGTCGACGTGGGCCCGTCGGCGCGGGGCGGGCGGCGCAGGGGGCGCCGGGGAGGGATTCTGGCGACGTTCGAGCCAGACCTCGTCGCCGAGCTCATGATATACGGCGTGGGCGGCCATGCCCGTCCCGAGCTCCCCGTGCGGCAGCAGGAACGCTCCCGATCGGTTGGCGTTCGAGGAGTAGACGACCTCCTTCTCGCCCGCCGCGGCCATGGCGGCCGACTCTTCACGGGCCAGTTCGAAGATCCGCTCCTTTCGGAACATCCAATAATGAATCCTCCACTCGCGGCCGTCGTAGAGCGTCGTCTCGTCGCGCTCGGTCTCGAGGATGCCCGTGTCCTCGAGCATGTAGAACGTGTCGCGGTCGTCCGGTTCGAGGACGTTGTCGATGATCCTCTCGTTGAATCCGAAGAAATTCAGGACGTGGGCCGCGATCGAACGGGCGTCCTCGGGTCGCATGCCTTCGTGGCCCACCGAGCGACGGATCGCCTTCGCCAGCGAGTCAAAATCGACGGGTCCGGCGGCATACGACAACGCGGTATCGGTAGGGATCCCCGCACGGGTCGTCGTCATGTCCTCCTCCGTCCGGAGCGGCACCGGGTTGCGAAGGGTGTACCGCCTGGGACCGGGGTCCTTCGAGGCCCCGCTGGCCGTGCCCCGCATGGGTGGAATCTATCCTTCGGACCGGTATATGTAACTATGGAAATTTCGTGGGACTCTGAAGTACGACCCTGGGGGAGGGTCCCGCTTCCGGGGGTCTCGGTTCACCGCTGAAATTAGGGGAAAAGAACCTCCGGGAAGGTTACAGGACGACCCGGCGGCCCCGACCCACGCGCTGAAGGGCCTCCACGGCCGGCCGCCATTCCTCCTCCTCGATCCGATACTCGACCTCCGCCAGTTGTGCGAGCTCCTTGGGGAACGGATAGAGCGACTTCGTGACGTAGACGCGGGCGAAGGGACCTCCCGAGGGGCCGTTCCAGTTCTTGCCGGCCTCGACCACCGAGCGGTATTCGTAGTATTCGGGCGCCGGGACGAACCAGAGGATTCGGTCGTCCGTGCCTCGAAGCTTCGGACCGCGGGAGTAGACCTGCAGGCCCAGGTGCTGCACGACGGGAGCGGGGAGGGTGAACAGGTGGCGTTCACCGGGCCGGGCCGACGCGATCAGGCGGTTGCGAACCGTCTCGATCGCGAGCGCCTCGCGAGCGGGATGCGAGGCGATGACCCGGGCGACCCCCGAGCCCCGCGCGAGGAAGGAGATCGTCCGGCTCTGGTCCCGATGGGTTCCGGCTTCGGGCCGGAAGCAGATCAGCTCCGCGACCTCGCTCGGGAGCTGCAGCGTGAGCCAGGTCGGGTGCGTGGCGCGGACGATGACATACTCCATCGCGAGGTCAATCGACGGAGCGGCGATATAAGAATTCTGTGCACCGCAGCGGGTCGTACTTCACGTTCGGGGGTGGAGGCGCGAGAGCCCGTCCACCACTTCTTCGAAGTTCTCGGTGGAAAGCGCAAGGTCCGCCGCTCGATTCACGTCGGGAAACGGTGAATTGAGAGCGATTCCGCCACCGATCAGCCGGAACACCTCCGCGTCGGACCGGCCGTCCCCGACGTGGACCGCCGAGGTGGCCGGAACCTCCGAGCGGGAAAGCAGCGAACGCAACCCCCCCGGCTTATTGGCACGAACCTGCGTCGGAGGACCGATTCGCCCGTCCATCACGGTCTGACCGGTCACTCCTCCCGCGTCGTCAAACCCGAACGTACGACGGTACCAGTCCACCACATAGGTCGGGTTGTGGGTGAGCAAAGCGACTCGAGCTCCGAGGCGGTGCAGTCGCGAAATCCCGTCCCGGATCCCGCGGAGCTTGGGGGTGCGTTCCACGACGGCCTCGACCTCGGCCACGGTATGACCGGTCGCGATATCCAGAAGGTTCGCGAGGTGCGGGTCCTCCCCGATCTCGTGCGCAAAGAAGCGTCGGTTCGTCCCCTCGAACGCGTCGAGGCGGTCGAAGGCGACCGCGAGGTCCCTCCAGCCGTGGCGCAGGGTCAAGGTTCCGTCGATGTCGACGGTCACGAGACGCCAAGGGAACGTTCGTTGCACGGACGACCCCTTACGATCGGCTGCCGACGCCCATCAGGATGCCGCCGACCCACAGGGCCGCGATGCCGGCCGCTGCCACGGGAAGGACCGTGGAGAAGCGGCCCGGGTCCGTGGGGAAGAGCACCACGAGCAGGAACAATCCCACCAGCGTGAGGAGGAGTCCGAGACCGATCTTCGCGGACTTTGAAAGGGCGGGCCCACGGCTCCGGCGGGCCGGAGGCGTTTCCGCGACGGACATAGCGGGTCAGTCGACGGCCGGAAGATAACCGTGGTGGCCGAGGTCCGAGCTTTCTCGGGGCGTCAGCGTGGAGGGTCGGTCTCCCCGTCGGCGAAGAAACTGCGGGGCGGCAGACTCTCGGCGATCGCGTGGGCCCGTTCGACCGACGCCCGGCGTTCCGCGGTGATCGACCGGACGAACGGCTTGGCCCCGATCGGGGCGAACAGAGTGGTGAGGAGCCCCTACCCCGGCAACGACCGTATAGAGCTGGACCGTGAAGATCCCCTGCTCGAGGAGGATTACCGCCATGGCCAGCTGGCCCGCCCCTCGGCTCGAGACGAGCATGCCCGCACACAGCGATTCGTTCCCCGACCATCCGAGCGTGCGGGTGAACGCGCTCCCGACAAACACCTTCGAGAAGAACGCAAAGGCCACGAGGGCGAGGAAGACAAGCACGGAATCGTCGGCCAGGCTGAAGGTAGTGAAGTCCATCCCGAAGCCGACCAGCGCGAAGAAGAGGGGGATGAAGAATCCCCACGTGATAGCACTGAAGACCAGCGAAAAGGTTCGGTGGCCCCTGCGGCCGGCGCTCTCGGGCGTGACGAGAAGGCCCGCGAAGAACGCTCCGACGATGAACGTGAGCCCGAGGGATTGTGAATAGAGCGCGGCGCCGAGACCGGCCACCATGAGGATCCCGAATCCTGCCTCGCGCGAGCGCCAGGTGAGACGAAAGCGCTCCACCCAGCGATCCCAGACCTGGAGATGACGCAGGCTCTCGAGGCCCATGTGAACCGCGAGGATCGTCGAGAGGAACAGGCCCACGGTCGCAATGCCGATCGCGATAGCGAGCCACGGATTTCCCGAAGTGGAATGGATTCGAAGGAGGACGGCGAACACCGCCACCGCGGCGAGCTCGTTCACCACCGAACTATTGAGCAGGAAAGCGCCAAACCGGGTGTCGGTGAGGTCGAATTCCCTCAGCATGATGCCGAGCACCGGGAGCGCCGTGATCGAGATCGTGAGTGAGATGAACAACACGGTGTCGGTCGGCAGCCCCGGATAGAGAAGTCGGACGAGTCCGGCGCCCGTAAGGAACGGGACGAGGAAGATGGCTATCCCGAGCGCGCCCGCGGATAGGCCGGTCGCCCGGATCTGCGCCGGGGTCACGGCGAGACCCGCCATCATGAGGATGAAGAACGTCGCGACGAACTGGATCCCCAGGAACTCGCTCGAGATGCTGGTGAGCCCGAGGGCGTTGCCGAAGAGGCTCGGGCCCACCACCAACCCGACCAGAATCTGCCCGACCAACGCCGGGAGTCCGAAGCGGCTGAAGAGTTCGCCCGCGAGGATGGAGACGGCGACGAGGAGGAAGAGCCCGACGATGAACTCCGTGGTCGGGTCCATGGGTCCGTGCGTTCTCCGAACCTTCCGGGGCTGGGCGCCTCGGGACCCGGCGGGGTCGTGGGCGCGAAGCGGCGGACCCGGTTACTTTCGACCGCGTGACCGCGGAGTACGATAACAAACTTTGGTCCGAAGGGGCGACTCCCTCCGGCGGTCGGGAATCCCTAAGTAGCGTTCCCCGGGTACCGTCGCATGGACCGGCCGCGAGCACCGCCGTCACGGACTCCGGAGCCGCGCGACCTCGCGGAGGAGCGGAGCGAACGGCGCTCCCGGGCGCTCGAGGAACCTCTCGACATTCGTCTGCTCCAACGCGACCCGTATCCTCTCGTGGAGGTGCGAAACCCGCTCCACCGGACCGCCTATCTCGTTATGCAGCCCACGTACCCCGACCGGTCGACGGCCCTCTGCACGTGCGCCGACTTTGCGCGCCGGGGCCTCGGGACCTGCAAGCACATCGAAGCGGCCGACCGCTGGCTCACGCAACATCCCGACACCCCGCCGCCCGCCTCCTCGAAGGGATCGGTCCGGCCCGCCGCCGTCTGGAAGGAGATCGACCGCCGCCTCGAACGCGAGAAGAAAGGGTCGATGCCCGCGAGCCTCCGATGGCGGGAAGCGGGCGCCGCGCTGTTCGAGACCGTTACCTGAACTCGAAAGTAAGTAGAACCGAAGCGGGGAGGAAAGGGTTGGCCCGGGGGTCCGGAGTCGGCTCTACGCGGACGACATGCCCGGCGCGCCCTTGAGCGCCCGGATCTTGTAGTACTCGGGGTCGACGATGACCTCGCCGTTGACGCCCATGGTCTCGAGCGTCTTCAGCTGGATCCCGCTCGACTTCTTCGCGGCCTGCCAGTCGGGGATCGGGATCGAGAACTTCTTCTCGACCTCCGTCCGGTAGATGGGGCCCGAGTTGTACGAGCAGAACGGAATGACCCGTCCGTCGGGGACCGCGTAGTGGATATCGCAGCGCATCAGGCGCTGGATATCGTAGTCGTAGGCGTCCTGGAAGTGCATGTTCCCGATGTAGAGCGTGCGCCACGTGAACTTCGCGAGCGCCTCCTTGTTCCCCTCGGTGAAGATCCCGGCGATGACCTTGACGCAGTTCTTCTCGCTCAGGCCCTCCGGGGCCTTCGAGAAGTCGAAGTACTTCGACACGTCGTGGAGCAGACGGGCTCCCGCGACGGCCGTGCGGACCCGCGAGAAGCGGGCGTCCCGGTACTTCTCGATCATCGACTCGACGTTCTCGAAGAAGCCGTCGACGTCCATGAACCGGGGAAGCGGAGTGATCTTCTGGCCGTCCTTCGAGATGAACGCGAAGGTAGCGCAGCCGCAGCCGGGGTGGGTCGTCAGGGTCATCTTCTCCTCGCCGTGGATGATCGAGACGAGCTCGGAGATCGGGGCCACGGACGGGACGGGGAAGAAGTCCGACTTCTCGAACGGACCCTCCGTGCAGAGGATGCGGACGAGGTCCGACTGGGTGAACCGCATCTGGAAGCGGTCCTTGTCGGGAATCCGTGCGGTGAGAGCGACCGGCTGGAAGTTGACGCCGCGGACGACGTCGATGTTGTCGATCGCGAACTTCACCGTCGGCCAGATCTCCTTCTCGTTGAACCCGCCCACGAGGGTCGGGACGAGCACGACGGAGAGCGGCTTGTCCGGCTTGCCCGCCGCGAGCTCAGTGGCCGGGGAGTGCGTCTCCCGGGCCGCCTGGATCGCCTTCTGCTTCACCTTGAGCAGGGGCACGCCGCGCACCTTTCGGTAGATCTCGTCGTCGAGACCGTCGAACTGGAGGTAGAGAGTGTGGAGACCCGAGTCCCGGCACGCCTGGGCGAAGCCGGGCTCGTTGGCGACCCGGATCCCGTTCGTCGCGACCTGGATCTGCTTGAAGGCGAGGTCGCGGGCCATCGAGACCGCGTCCAGGAAGAGCGGGGAGAGCGTCGGTTCGCCGCCCGAGAACTGGACCGCGACCGTTCCGACGGGCTTCTGCTCCCGAAGGGTCTTCAGCATGAAGTGGATCTGCTCGCGGGTCGGCTCGAAGACGTAGCCCGCGGCGTTGGCGTTCGCGAAGCAGACGGGGCACTTCAGGTTGCAGCGGTTCGTCAGGTCGACGAGCGCGAGTCCCGTGTGGGACTTGTGGTGGCTGCACATACCGCACGTGGTCGGGCAGCCGCGGAACTTGTCGTAGTACGGGTTCTCGTAACCGACCCCGTCATGGGCGTAGACCTCCATCCGGAGGTAGAAATCGACGTCGTTCGAGATGATGTCCCAGAAGTAGCCGTGGGTACGGCAGGTCTTTTCCATGATGACCCGGCCTTCCTTCTCGCGGACGATCGCGGGAATGACCTTGATACACTCGGGGCAGACCGACGCGGTCTTGCGCGGCAGTCCACGGGGAGCCTGGAATTCCTTCATCACGCGTGCGGGCATTGTCGGTTTCCTCTTCTTCGACCCCAACTTTGCGGTTGGAGTCTGGCAGGCTCACCAACCCTATCCTACATAACCCATGTGTCGCCCTAGGTGCGACAAAAGTGAGGCCCCGTGACGAGGAGTCGCACGGCTGAGCTCGCTACAAACTCACGATATGCCGCCCCGCGCATGGGCCGATCCCGCTCGGGGGGGCTCTGCCTTATGGCCCGCCGCGCCTCGGGACGTCCGAGCCCTATGCCCACCAAGAAACACGGGCGACAGAGGAAGGTCCCCGCACGGTTGCCCCGCCGCCCGAAGGCCGCCCCCCCGCCCCGGTTCGTCGGTCGAGACGCGAGCCCGGTCCTCGAACATTATCCCCCAAAGGCCCCCGGGACCGCGCCCAAAGGCCCACCCCCCCGCCCCTCCGTTTCGAGCCCGCACGGGACCGCGCCGACGCCTTCCTCGACACCGAGCCCGGCCGCCGCAGGCCCGTCGCAACCCCTCATCACGCTCGAGCGTCCCTTCGATGTCGACGACTTCTCGGCCCTGTTGGGGGGGACCTCGATCCGGATCACCGTTCCGAGGGACGCGCTTCCCGAGGTCCTGCGCCGGGTCACCGAGTTCATGGGGTTCGGCATCTACGTCTACTCGATCTCCGTCCGCCCCGCTGCTACCGAGCTCCTGAAAGGGTTCGTGGTGGAACTCCAGCGGGTCGACTATTCCGCCGAAAAGGGTACTTGGGTCCCGTTCGTCGAGAAGGGGACCACCGACTCCCCCTTCGGCCCCACGGGCGACCGGACCTGAACCGCGCGACTATACCTTGGGGGCCAACGCCCGCTGGGTCAAGATCGTCGCGATGGCAAACATGGCCGCGGCCCAGCCGATAAGGCCGAGCAGGTAGACCCAGGCCGCGTCGGGATAGAACGCCCCGCCGAACAGGTTGATCCGGAGGACCTCGACCGCGAGCGTGATCGGGTTGTACGAGGCGATCCCCTGCAGCCAGGCCGGCATCGCTCCCCACGGGTACAGGGCGGCCGAGGTGAGGAGGACGGGCAGGTTGATCGCGTTCACGAGCGCGAAGTAGGTCTGCGGTTGCTCGATGGTGAAACCGAGCGCGAGGAAGAGCGAAGCGAACATGAGCGAGAGGAGCAGAATGGCGACCACGATCTCGACGGCCCCGACGACCGTCATCCCGCCCGTGACGTGGAGACCGGCGAGCCCTACGTTTCCGAGCAGGATCGCGAGGCCGAGCACGAGGAATGCGAGGGCGACCGGTTGGATCGACCCCGCCACGAGGCGGGAACCGAAGATGTCGGTCGCGGTCGCGGGCGAGGCCGCGGTCCGCTTCAAGGACCCGAAGAGTTTGTCGAAGATGACGTTCGCCCCGACGAAAAGGGTCGCCGTCACGCAGACGAAACCGACCATGCCCGCCGCGAAGTACGAAAAGTAGTCGGGCGCCCCCAGCAAGAGAGAGTTGAGCGCCTGCGTCCTCTGGTCCGGAGGCAGAGCGTTCAGGGACGACGTGAAGTTGAATCCCTGGCCGAACAATAGCAGGTAGAGGATCGGAAGCATCAGCGACGTCGCGATCGCCGCGGGGTTGCGGCTGATCTTCAGAAGCTCCCTTCGAGTGAGGGCGCCCCACCGTCGAACGTTCATCGTCGCCCCCGACGGGCGTCTTGGAAACGACTGAGAAAGACGGCTCGGTCGGTCGCGGTAGGTCCCTCGTCCTCTCGGAACTCGCGCCCCGTGAATTCGAGGAACACTTCGTCCAGGCTCGGCCGACGCAGCGAAACCCCAGCGAGAGCGATGCCGAGGTTGGTCGCGGCCCCGACCGCCTTGGGAATGAGGGCATCCCCGCTCGGACACTTGACGCGGAAGGCTCCGTCCACGAAGCTCACGGCGGTGACTCCGGGCAAAGCCCGCAGGGCCGGTTCCAGGGCCGACGCGTTTCCGAGCGGCCGGACCGTGACGACGTCGCCGCCCACCCGGTCCTTGAGCTCGGACGGAGTCCCCGTGGCGACGATCTTGCCGTGGTCGATGATGGCGATCCGGTCGCAGATGCCGTCGGCCTCGTCGAGGTAATGGGTGGTGAGGAACACGGTCATGCCGGTCTCCTTTCGAAGCTCGCTGATGATCTTCCAAAACCCGGCCCGGCCCTGAGGGTCGAGGCCTAAGGTCGGCTCGTCCAAGAACAGTACCTTCGGCGAGTGAATAATCCCGACGGCGAGCTCGAGCCGCCGGCGCATGCCTCCCGAATAGGTCTTCACGAGACGCTCGGCCGAATCGGCCAGAGCGAGTCGACCCAGGAGTTCCTGAACCCGTTTCGGAGTTTCCCGCAGGGGGACTCCGAAGAGCGCCGCGGCGAGTTCGAGATTCTCGCGACCGGTGAGGTCCTGGTCGGCCGTCGACTCCTGGAAGACCAACCCGATCCGCTGCTTCAGATCGTGGGGATGCTCCACGACGTCCAAGCCATCGACCGTCGCTCGGCCCGCGGTCGGTCCGAGGACCGCGGTCAGCATCGAGAGAGTGGTGGTCTTCCCCGCCCCGTTGGGACCCAGAAAACCGTAGACCTCCCCCTGCTTTACCGAGAAGGAGACCTCGTCCACGGCCTTCACCGTGCCGTTGAAAATTCGAGTGAGCCCTTCTGCGATAATCGCGTCCGTCATTCGAACTCCCGCTCCTCCCCGACCGCGAGGGGTTCTTGGGCGTTGCTGGTCGGGTTCCTGGTATACCACCACCTGCACGGACCGCGGTGGAGCTCCCGGATTCCAAGCGACCTAATCATCGACATTCCGATATCGAAATTGCGATAGAACTACATAAGGTTCAGTCACCCGCAGTAAACTCCTTCGCGCGCTCCTTCGTGCAGCTCGCCCACTCGCGCTCCAAGGAGGCGGGACCCCTCGTACCGGCCCGACCGGAGGCCGATGGTTCGGGAGAACGTATCTACCGAGCGACCTTCGAGGGTCGAGGCGATCGATGGTGACGGTGGGTTCCGACGAGGCGCGCTGGGAAGTCGAGTTACGGAACCTTCGGGAAGAGCTCCAGCAGTTGAGGGCCGAACAGCGGGAGATGGCCCAGTCGATCCATCAGCTGGTCCAAACCTTTCGGACCTTGGCCGCCCACCTCGGGATTGCCGCGGAGCCGTACGTCCGCAAGGGCAACGAACCTCCGGAGGACCGCGACCTCCGGGGCTTTGCGTAGGGCTTTTCGAAGCGCCCTCGGACCCTTGTCCTAGCCCTCGTCGCGTTCGGCCTTGCCGAAGGGCGCCGGCACGGCTTTGCGACCGTACCGCCACTCTCCTTCCATCGGATAGAGTCGGCGAAGGAACGTGTTGACGAGATCGCCGACCCCGACCTCGCCCGGCGCGGCATCGGTAACCTGGAGCGTGGTCCGAATTCCGTTCACGAGTTCCACGAGGGCGACTTGGTACGGCCCGGAAGATTCTACCTGAGTGTCGAACTCGGTCGGCTGACCCCCTTTCCCGATCGTCGTGACGGCCAGGACCCGGCCGCCGTCGCGCGGCAGGACCACCGGGACCAGCCCGTCCCGGCGCCGGCAGCGTTGGCAGGCGCCTCGAGCGGGGAACGTGACCTCATGGCAATTATCGCACTCTTCGGCGACGAACCGCCAGCGACTCGGAAGGTTCTCGAGATAGCGGGCCCGAGGGACATACGCCCCTTCGGAAACCGCCGATGTGTCCCAGTCGGCCGGGTGGGCGGCGAGCTCCGGATTCACCGGACGTCCGTCCGCGGGCGCGGCAGTCCAGTCGCCTACGTACGCGGCGGGCTTGAGCCTACTTTCGCTCCGCTTCGCTCGGTGAAAAGCCACGTCCACAGCGGAGCGATTGGTGCCGGCCTTCTCGAGGGGATACGGTCTCGCGGCGCGCGTGCGCTCGAGAAGCAAGGCGACCGCCGCGGCGCCGATCAGCGAGGCCGAGTGCCCGCGTCGAACCGGAACCCGTTCGGGCAGCTCGGCAGCCACAAGGAGCGCGGGGCCTCCCGCCGCCTCCTCGACCTCCTGGAGGGTGCGCGCGATCTCCCCGGCATCTCCGGGGTGTCGGACCACTCCCCCGTCCCGACCCAAAAGGCTGGGGAATCCCCACTCCGCCATCTTCGGGAAGTCGCCGAAGAGGTGAATCTCGACCGACTCGGCCGGGGAGTCCCGGTCTCTCCACGCGCGCTCGACCGCCGTCGCCCCGAGGGTGAACGCGTCCTCGTCGAACGCACCGACGCGAAGGCTCCCGAGAGTCCACGCTGGAACGTACGCCGCAACGCGGACCACCGAACGCACCGCGCTCACCCCACCGAGAAGAGCGAGACGGCGGCGGTCGCTCCCGCTCCCCCGACATTGTGGGCCAGCGCGTGCCCCGCGTGGTCGACCTGTCGCGAGCCCGCCTCGCCGCGCAGCTGAAGGAAGACTTCGTACACTTGGCTCACGCCGGAGGCCCCAATGGGGTGTCCTTTCGCTTTCAAACCCCCGTCCGGGTTGACAGGGAGCCGCCCGTCCCGCCGGGTCGCGCCCGAAACGGTCAGCGCCGCCGCTTCTCCCGGACCGGCAAACCCCAGGTCTTCGAGCGCGAGGAGCTCGGCAATGGTAAAGCAGTCGTGCACTTCGAGGAACGACACATCGGACCGATGCCAACCGGCCGATCGGAACGCTTCGTGCGCGGCACGTTGGGTAGCGCGGAAGCTCGTGATCGTGTCCCGCTCTTGCAGCGCGAGGTAGTCGGTGCCCGCCCCTAGGCCGTCCACGTACACGGGAGAGTCGGTGTACCGATGCGCGAGCTCGGGAGGGGAAAGGAGGATGGCCACCGCGCCGTCACTCACCGGACAACAATCGTAGAGACCGAGCGGGTCGGCGACGCGCGGGGCCGCCAACACGTCAGCCCGGGACACGCGTTTTTGGAAATGGGCGTTGGGGTTCAACGCCCCGTTCTCGTGGTTTTTCACCGCGACCTCCGCGAGGGCCTCGGAGGCATTTCCGTGCTCGGCGAAATAACGGGAGGCGATGAGACCGTACACTCCCGCGAACGTGAGCCCCGCGAGGCGTTCCCACTCGGTGTCCCCCGAGACTCCCAACCAGTACCGACGGCGGGCGTTCGAGACGTCCGTCATCTTCTCGACACCCACCACGAGCACGAGCGGGCTCGCGCGGGACGAGAGAGCTCCCACTGCCGACCGGAGGGCAAACCCACCCGACGCGCACGCGTTCTCGACCCGGGTCACCGGGACACCGACCACTCCCGCTTCCTCGCCGAGCAAAGCGGCGGAGTTTCCGATCTGGGCGCCGCCGAAGCCGAGGGTGGCGAGAAACGCCTCGGCCACGTCCTTGCGCTCGGCGCCCCGGTCCACACTCGCGAACGCGAGCTCCACGGCCGAGCGGACCAGGGCGCGGGGGCCTTCGTCCAGCACCCCGAACCGGGTGTGTCCCGCCCCTACGATCGCCGCCAGATGAGCCAATGCTTCCGCCTCACGAACCGTCTTATCGACCGATTCGTTCAAGCCTCTTAACACCGGGGACCTATCGTGACCGAGGATGCTCCGTTCGTCGTGGGAATGTCGGGCGCGAGCGGGGCGCCGATCGCGCTGCGCGTCCTCCGGGCGCTGCACGAGGCCCATCTCCCGGTTTCGCTGGTCGTTTCGGAGGGGGCGCGCACCGTCCTTCGCGAGGAAACCGACCTCGACGAGGACGCGCTCCGTCCGTGGGCCTCGCACGTGTATTCCGACCGGGACCTCGCCGCGCCGATCGCGAGCGGCTCCGTCCCTACGAGGGGAATGGTCGTGGTGCCCTGCTCGTCGAACACCGCGGCCAAGATCGCTCTCGGGCTTGGTGACACGCTCCTCACGCGGGCGGCGGCGGTCCATCTCAAGGAGCGTCGACGGCTCGTCCTCGTGCCGCGGGAGACCCCGCTCTCCACGACCCTTTTGCGGCATCTCACGACCCTGAGCGAGCTCGGCGCCGTGGTCCTCGTCGCCTCCCCCGCGTACTATCTCCGACCGAAATCGGTCGAGGAGACCACCGATTACCTCGCGGGCAAGGTCCTCGACCACCTCGGTGTATCGCACCAGCTCTATCGGGGCTGGAAGGCAGGGACCGCGTGAGTGGGTCGTCCCCCTCCCCGAGCCGGACGCCTCCCCGCGCCCGGGGCAGGCTCGGAATTTATGCGCCGTGGCCTCTCGTCGGAGTTTCGCTCCTTCTGGTCCTCATGATCCTGCTCACACCGGTGCTCGTGCGCAACGGCAAACCCGCGCCCGGAATTCTCACACAGGCCGAACTCGTGGTCGACAAGACCGTGACGAACTCGAGCTTCCACTTTTACGTCTGGGCGCTGGGGGAGACCATCCGCTACGACGAGATCCGGATCGGCCTGGCATCCTCCTTCAACTGGACCGGGACCAATTCGATCTCTTGGAACCGTCTCACTTGGACGCAGTGGAACAACGATAGCGACACCCTCTCGGTCATTGTCAGCACGGCCGCGAACCCGGTCGCCCTCAACATCTCCGCCCACTATACGAGTCCGAGCGGCAGCACTTGGTACGTCGGGCTCTTGGCGTTCTACACGTCTCCCGCCTCCTCTTCGGGGGGCGAGAGCCTTTATTCCGCCACCGCGACCTCGGGCGTCGCGGTGCCGTCGCCTCTCGGGGTCAACAACGATACGCTCCCGGTCGCCATCCTGCTCGCGAACGCCGGACCCGGAGGGGCGCCGTGAGGGCCAGTCGCGTAGCGATCCTGCTGTGGATCGTCCTCATCGCCGTCCTGCTTCTCGTGGAGCTTGCCGAGATCACCCACGTCTTCACCCTCCCTGTCCAGTCGGCAATCGCCGACCCGCTCGCGTTCGTGATCGCGCTCATCTTCACCACGCTGCTCGCGCTCGTGGGTGCGATCTTCATCGGCGTCTATCTGTCGCACCGCCTGCTCAGCCCGACCGGGTTCACCCCCTTCGAGGAGGAGATGCTGCGGATGCGCTCCGACATGCAGTCGATCAAGCGCGACCTCGCCGACCTCCGGGGCCGGCCCGCAGAAGAGCCTTCTCCGGATTCCCCATCGACTCCGGCCACCGAGGAGCCACGATGAAGGTCCCCGTTCTCGACAACGGCGGACAATGGACCCACCGGGAGTGGCGGGTTCTTCGCGACCTGGGGGCCGACACTCGGATCCTTCCGAACACGACCCCGTTCGAGGAGATGGACGCGGACGGCGTGGTGCTGTCGGGCGGTGCGCTCAGCCTCGAAGGAACGGACGCCCCTCTCGGGCGGGTGGGAGAGTGGATCGACTCCGGCAAGGTGCCGGTGCTCGCGATCTGCGTCGGCCACCAATTCCTCGGACGTCACTTTGGAGGTCGCGTCGAGCGCGCCGCGGCCCCGGAGTTCGGCTCCGTCGAGCTCACCGTCGACCGCGGCGACCATCCGATCTTCGCGGGATTGCCGGCCCAGCTGCGAGTCTGGTCGAGCCACAACGACCAGGTCGCGGTCGCCCCGCCCGGCTGGAGCGTGCTCGCCCACTCGGCCGCGTGCCCGGTGCAGGCCATGGCGCACCCGTCGCTCCCCATATGGGGAGTCCAATTCCATCCCGAGGTCGAGCACACCGAGGGCGGTCGGGAGATGTTCCGACATTTCCTCGACGCGTGCCACCGGTGACCCCCGGGAATAAGTACCGCCCGCGGCTCGAGGGGCGAGGCGACGGGTGGCGAGAATCCACAAAGGGTCGGTGCTCCGCGAGCACGACCTGATCGCCCGGGCGAAGGTCCTTCGCGAGTCGGTCGACGCCCTTGTGCCGCGACTGAGCCCGGAGTGCCCCCCCGAGCGGTTCGACCGGCGGCGCAACGAGCTCGAGGAGGTCCGCGATTCTCGAGAGGACGCGCAGCGCCTCGAGAAGCTCTCCCGCTGGGGCGATTCGCTCGCCCGCGCGTACGCGGGATTGCTGCGATTCTACCTCGACCCGAAGAATCTCACGATCGTCTCCTTCCCTCTCCCTGGTGGCGCGGTGTCGTACGCCCCGCTCGCGCGCACCGACCGCGAAGCGGAGGTCGCCGTGCAGCAGTCGGACGACCCGAATCGGCTCTTGCTCGGGTATCTCGACTGGGCCCGCAAGGGTTTCCACTTCTTCGCCACGCGCCGCGTCCTCTTCTGTACCGGATTCTCGCCCGCGCCCCCGCCGGAGTTCCGCGCGGAGACGGTGGCGGAACTTCCGTACCGGCTGATCGAGAATCCCGGGGCCGGCCGTTTCGAGTGCGTCCACCTCCAGGCCGGAGAGCCGCGCCCGTACCTCGAGGTCGGCTGGCCGGGCGCGGAGACCGCGTTCCGCGTCTGTCGTCGATGCGCGAAGAGCGAACGGCACCTCCTCTCGAGCGTCTCGGACGGCACGGCGAGCCCGGACCCGACGGCCGAGTTCCCGGTGACCGCGGAGTCGAACGTCCAATGCCGTGGCGGGCCGGAGTGCGTCCACGCCTCCTTGCCGCCGCTCCCTCGCGGCCTTCGACGGGACTACGAGCTCGGGAAGCTCTCGGACACGGGGCTGCTCGACGCCTTCACGTCGGAGCTCGCGGCCCGGGTCGATCGGACCGGGCGAACCACGTTGATCGCCGGCGGGGTCTGCTACGGGGACCAGCTCGCACCGTTCCTGGACGCCCTCTCGCCGAGCCCGGTCGAACGCCGGGCCCTCGAGGCGGTCCTCGGCTCGTGGGGAGGTCCGTTCGAGGTGGACGAGCCCCGGGCGAGCCGGGCGCTCGAGAAGTTGTGGAGCGACCATGCCGAGACGATCGTCCGGACAATCGTTCGCGACCCGAAGGAAGCGCAACGACTCATCGGGGACACTCGCGCTTCCCCGGGGCGGGTCGCCGAGCTTCTGAAGCGAGCCGAAAAGTCGAGCGAGGAAAAGGAGCTCCTCGGGACCCTGCCACGATATTCCCGTCTGGCCCGGGAGGCGGCCTGGGTCGACCGGGTGGCGCGGGAGTTCCGAACGCACCGGGAGACCGGGGCCGAGCGAGCGATCCTGCAATCCCTGCCCGCGGAGGGAAAGGAGCGGGGCCTTGCCTACGCTTTCCTGAAGGCGCTCGGAAGGGAGAACGCGCACGCCTGGCAGTTCTCGGAGACCGAACGAGAGTTCGGGGGCGCGCTCAGCTACCGGGCCCGCGAGCTCCTCCGCGCCCCGGCGGACCAGTACCACGGCGCGCTCGACCAACTCCTCCAGGCGGCCGGCGTGGCCGACTGGGGGGAGACCGAGGCCGGGGCCGCGTAACCCGGCATCGCATCGGCCCGCGGGACCGGCTCTTCGGCGGTGGGCGTTCGAGGCGAGGTCAAAAATAGACCCACGTAGTTGGTTTCACCTACTCGGGGAGGTGCGAGCCGGGTTCGCACCGGAAACAACGACCTTGAGCGGCACATTGGCGTCTACGTCGTCCGCCGTCGTCGTGGCGGGTGACGAGGAGACCCGGGTCCTACTTCGGGGCCTTCTCCGCCTGCATCACTTCCGGGTGGACGGGGAGGCCGAGGGAGCGACCCAGGCGATCGAGCTGGTCCGCATGCACCGCCCGTCGCTCCTCGTGATCGATACGAGCCTCGCCGAGGGGAGCTCGAATGGGCTGATCGGTCACGCCCGTGGACTCTCCCCGGGACTCCGGGTGATCCTGGTCGGCCCGGCGTCGCATCCCCCCGCCGTCCCCTCCGACCCGATGCAGCGACCGGACGTCGTGCTGCTCCGACCGTTCCGGATCCGACAGTTCGCAGACGCGCTGGTCCCCTCGGGATCCGGCGACCCGACGAAGCCTCGTTAAGTTAGGCTGCCGTCCCGCGGGCGCGCTCGGTCGGGACGGCGTACCGACGCAGCGCCGCTTCCTCTTCGAAATGGAGCGTCGGCGCCAGCACGACGATCGCGTGCATCGGTTCTCCGAAATCGACCGCCCGCAACTGCGCGAACGGCCCGACCCACGCCCGGGCGCTCTCCTGGCCCAAGCGAGCCACGACGGCGACCGGGTCTCGATCGGCGACGATGGCCCCGGTCGGGTCGCGCTCTCGCAGCACCGCGAGAGCCGCGGAAGCAGTGAGATATCGCCCCTCCTCGGGTCGCAGGTCCAGCAGCACGAGGGTGTGGAGGTCGCGGGCGCGATTCGCGGCGATGTGTTCGAGCGGCGAGGTCGGGGCGAAGCCTTCCGCGGGCAGGGGGAGAGAGACCGTGCGCCCGAATCGATAGTGCATCAGGCCGAGGAATCCCGCGGCCGCGGTCAGGATGCTCGCATTGGGGTAGTACGCCCAGGTGTGACCCTCGCGCTCGGCGGCCAGGCGGAGCGCAACGTGGGTGGTCGCCGCGAAAGGGTCGCCCACGACCAAGAGCGCAACGCGCGAGTGAGTCGCCAGTTCGTCCAGGATCGGGCGCTCCGATTCGAGCAGGGAACGGTCGAGACGACGGATCGACCGACGGAGCCGCTTCTCGAGGCGCTCGAGGGTACCGGGGGGCGCGAGCGCGGTATACTCTTCCGCGAACACCACCTCGCAGGACGCGAGGACCTCGCACGCGCGCTCGGAGAGTCCTCGCTCGTCCGAGAGACCGAGGCCGACGAAGGCGAGCTCTCCCATCGCGGGGCTGCCTCCCTAATCGCGCAGCGCGAGCACAGGGCACGGGGCGGCGCGGAACAGCTCTTCGAGGAATCGGCGAGTCAGTAGGGCGCTGCCGGCGCGCTCCTCCTCTCCGACGAGCAAGAGTCCGTAGCGTTCCCGTTGGGCCGCCTGGAGCAACAAGTCGGGAAGACGCCGGCGGCGACCGAGATTCGCTTCCGAAAAGAACGCGCGGCGGTGGACCACCCGGACCCCCCGGGTGCTCGTCTCTTCCCGGTCCTCGCCTTCCTCGGCGGCCGGCCCCCCGCGCGTGCCCAAGGTCAGCGCGATCACGGGCGCGGGGGGATTACGTATGGCCAATTCCTCCGCGAGCATCATCGGTTTCGGGGCGGGCTGGTCGCGGAACGTCGAGACGAGGATCCGTGGGATCCGGGGCGCCGCCAGGGCGAGTCGGTTGAGGACCAAGACGTCCGCCCGGGCGTGCTGGATGATCCCGGTCGCCGTGTGTCCCACGAAAAATCGTGGGCTCCGACGGTCTCCGCGCAGAGTGAGCAGGATGGCGTCGACATCGTGCGATTCGGCGCTCTCGAGGATCTCCCCGGGAACGTCCGTGGCGGCGCGGACCTCGGGGTCGACCCGCACGTCGAGCGCCGCCCCGGTCTCGTGGGCGGGCACGACGATGTTGACCGAGGCCCTCCACTCTCGCGTCACCTCGGGAAGCGTGGTCGTCGGGATGACGTGGAGGACGCGGATCTCGCCGTCGGCGTCGAGCAGCATCGACGCGAACCGGAGCATCGGCTCGACCTCGGAGGAGGTTTGCACGGGCACGAGGATCTGTCGGTACATGGTGGGTTACCTCCCGATCACCTTCAGCCACGCGATGTCGAGCTCCAGGACGTTCACGAACGCGACCCCGACGAACGGGATGACGGGGTTCGTGATATGAGCATTGACGAACCCGGTCACGAACGCGATCGATTCGTTCGTCGCTGCGGCGATGCGTGGGACCTGGATCAGGACTGCCTCGGGAACGAGATCCGGGTCGAGGTCGGACGCCGAGGGGGCAACGAGCCAATACGGGAGGGTGTGGTTCGCGCTGTAGTTCCAGGCCAGGTTCAGGTAGGCGATCGTCTCGTTGAGCAGTGCGCCGAGGGCCGGGTCGCTGGGACCTGGCGGAGTGTCCGCGCCGAGCGTCGTATTCCAGTCGGTCAGCGACGGTCGTTCCCAGAAGAGGTACGGGGCGCTCGTGTTCTGGGCGATCAAGGAGGAGCCGACGACCGTCCCGTTCGGGTCTCGGAGGAGCGACCCCGCGGCCCCCGAGGGGTTGACCACGTTCGGCGATCCCGGTGAGGACGAGCGGATAGGCCACCCCCGAAACGAGGATCGCGAGGACGAGGAAGAGGGCGGTGGCCCTCAGGTGCCCGAGACCAGAGTGGGCGCGGGGGAAAGCGCCGGCGAGGCGGTGGTCGACCCGGAGGTCGGGCTCGGGAGTGACCCGGGCGCGCTCATAGACCTCCCAGCGGGAGAAGATGGGTGACGAGGACTCCGATCGCTGGACCCAACCTAGGGACTCGAGCCACGACAGGAGAATGTAGATCAGCTTAATCCCGACGAAAGCGCTCAGGAGTCCTCCGACCCCATAGACCAGAAGGTTCCGCCGCAGGAGGTCGATGGCACTCCGAGGTCGGAACGGAACCCCATAGAGGGCCAACGGGATCAGGATCGGTATGATGATCGCGTTGAACACGAGCGCCGAGATGACGGCGAGGTCGGGGTTGGAAAGGCCGAGGATGTTCATGATGGCGATGCCCGGGCAAGGTGCCAGCGCCGGCGGCGATGAACACCGCGGGAATGATGGCAAAGTACTTCGCGACGTCGTTGGTGATCGAGAAGGTGGTCAGGCCTCCGCGGGTGATGAGGAGCTGCTTTCCGATCGAGACGACCTCGATGAGCTTCGTCGGGTCGCTGTCGAGGTCGACCATGTTGCCGGCTTCCTTCGCCGCGCTCGTCCCGCTGTTCATGGCGAGACCCACGTCGGCCCGGGCGAGCGCCGGGAGCGTCGTTCGTCCCGTCGCCCGTCATGGCGACGAGTCGCCCCTGGGCCTTCTCCCGCTGGATCAGGACGAGCTTCGCTTCGGGCTTGGCCTCCGCGATGAAGTCGTCCACGCCGCTCTCCTCAGCGATCGCGGCCGCCGTGAGGCGGTTGTCGCCCGTGCACATGATGGTGCGAATGCCCATCGTCTTGAGTTCGCGAAGACGGTCACGGATGCCCGGCTTCGACGACGTCCTTGAGGTAGCACGAGTCCGATCGCGCGCTTTCCGCTCGAGATGGCGAGCGGCGTCATTCCCTGACGGGACGCCTCGGCGGCCTTTCGCCGAAGTTCGAGAGGGAGGACTGCCCCGTACGTCTCCATCGCCTGCAGCGAGCCCTTGAACACTTCGCGACCGTCCGGGAGGACGATACCGCTCATGCGACGCTCGGCGGTGAACGGAAGAACCTTGAACTTCCCCGGTTCGAAGTGGCCGGGCTGCGCCCCTCGACGAGCGGCGAGGCGCACGATCGACCGTCCCTCGGGCGTGTCGTCGAGGCTCGAAGCAGAGCAAGGCCGCTTCGAGCAGTTCGGGCATCGTGCACCTCCGGGGCAGTGACGAGCTGGACGGCGAGACGATTTCCGATCGTGATCGTTCCGGTCTTGTCGAGGATGAGCACGTCAAGGTCGCCGGCGGCCTCGACGGCCTTTCCCGACTTCGCGATGACGTTGGCCCGAGCCACCCGATTGATCCCCGAGATGCCGATGGCGGGAAGCAGCGCTCCGATCGTCGTCGGCATCAGGCAAACGAAAAGCGCGACGATGGTAGCGATGTCGATGTAGATGATGTCCGTGAAGTCGGCGAGAAAGATGAACGTCACGACGACGCTGAAGAGCGTGATCGTGAACGCGTAGAGCAACACGCCGAGCGCGAGCTCGTTCGGCGTCCGATCGCGTCCCTGTCCCTCGACCAGCTGGATCATCGGTCGAGGAACGACTCGCCCTTGGCCGTCGTGACCCGGACCTGAATGGTTCCCTGGAGGACCCGGGTGCCCCCGAGGACGCTCGTCTTGTCGCCCCCGCTTTCCCGGGTGACCGCCTCGGATTCCCCGGTCATCATCGACTCGTCGATGAGCGCGGCGCCGTGGATCACGTCCCCATCGATCGGGATCGGTTCGCCGGGATGGATCTCGACCGTGTCGCCGACCCGAAGAACGTTCGAAGGCACCCAGGCAGCGCTGCCGTCCGGGCGGATCTGCCGAGCCTGAATCCCACTCTGGATCTCTCGGAGACTGTCGGCCTGCGCCTTTCCTTGGGCTTCCGCGATCGCGTCCGCGAGGTGCGCGAACCACAACGTCAGGAACAGGATGATCGTGACGGTGAGGTAGTAGTCGGAGTTGTAGGTACGAGCGACGTCCGGGAAGGCGCGCGGTACGACAGTGAGAACGACGACGAAGAGGAACAACAGGTAGACCGAGAACATGACCGGGTTGTGGATCTCCCGTCGTGGGTCGAAACCCCGGATCGATGCCGAGAGCACTCTCTTCCAGGAGGTGTGCGGGACCTTTCGGACCGAGACGTGGGCACCCGGTTCCATCTTGAGCTCGGCCGCCACGCTACATCCCTCCGAAGATCTGGGCCAGCGGACCCATCGCGATGACCGGGCAGGAACAGCAGCGTCAGTCGTGATGATCAGAAACAGCGTGAGGTAGATCGTGAACGTGCCGCTCGCCGTCTTCAGCGTACCGGCGCCCGCGGGCAGGACTTCCTGACGCGAGAACAGGTCGGCGACCATGAGCATCGCCAGAATGGGAACGTACCGACCGGTGAGCATCACCAGCGCCCCGGCGATGTTGAAGAAAAACGTGGTATCGTTAAACTGACCCGTGGAAAGGGCGCTTCCGTTGTTCGCGGACTCGGACGTGAACTCATACAACACCGCGGTAAAGTTGTGCGAGGTCGCCCCGATGGTAGCCCCATCTATCACCACGAAATGTCCCGCGACCGCGACCACGAACGGTAACAGGATCGTGGCCGGGTGGACCAGGAGCGCCATAGCCGCCCATTTCACTTGCGAGGTGCCGATCTTCTTCCCGAGATACTCCGGTGTCCTCCCGACCATCAGCCCCGCGACGAAGATCCCGAGGATTGCGAAGAGCAGCAGCATCCCGAAACCGGTGCCAACCCCGCCGGGAGTGCTCTGGGTGAACATCCCGAACAGGAGGACGAGCTGGGCGATCGGCGAAATCGAGCCGATCTGAATGTTGTTCGCCCCCACGTTGCTGAACACGCTCACCACCTGGAACAGCGAGGCCTCCGGCAGGCTGAACCGGGTGTCCACTCCGACCGAGTATCCGTTCGTCTGCGGCCCGAGCCCCGCCACGGTGGACAGCGCCGGATTGGCGACCGCTTGGAACGCGATGAACAGGGCGAGCGCGACACTCAGAACGATCAGGATCGTCCCGACGTAGGGCCACGCTTCGTTCTTCCGGCGAACGATCTCCCCGAAGGCGAACGGGGCGGAGAAGGGGAAGACCAGCATGAGCCCGACTCCCCACAAGTTGGAGAGCGCGGAGGGGTTCGCGATCGGCGAGGCCATGTTGGCCGCATAGAAGCCGCCCCCGTTCGACCCGAGGAGAGAGATGGACTGGTAGCTGGCCACAGGGCCGAGGTAGATCGTCTGCGTGCCCCCCGTCAGCGGGTGGGCGGTGACGAAGGCAGTGAACGTCTCGGGCACACCCAGGAGGATGAAAACGAGCGCGCCAATGATGGCCAACGGAATGAGGAGACGGGTGAGCGACCGGGTCATGTCGACGTAGAAATTTCCGAGAGTGCCGTCCTTCCGGACGAAGCCGCGCACCATGGCGGCCAGGACGACGAGGCCGGTGGCGGGAGAGAGGAAGAGCGCGAGCGGCCACGCTACCACGAGCGAGCCGAGGCTCAGCTGGGATTCGTTCGTGAAATGGGTGAAGTTCGTGTTGGTCGTGAAGCTCGACGCGGAGTGGAACGCGAGGTCCCAGCCCATGTTGTGAATCCCGAGGGGGTTGAGCGGGGTCTGGGACTGGTAAAAGAGCCAGAAAAAGATGAAGGCCAGCATTCCTCCGTTGACGAGCAGGAGGGCGAACATGTACTCCCGAGCCTTCATCGAATGCCGGGGAGAGGTGCCGAGAATTCGATAGATGGCCGACTCGATTGGGGTGAACAGAGCGTCCCCGAAGACGGGTCGATTCATGTAGACCCGACCGAGGTAGCTCCCGAACCAGGGCGCGATCGCGAGGGAGAGGCCCAGAACGAGGAGTACGTCCCAGAGCGAGCGAATCTCGAACGCCATCGGCCTCTTTCGTCAGAACCGCTCGGGGTGCATCATGCAGTAAACCAGGTAGAACGTGAGGGCGACGCAAACCATCGTCAGCGTCAGAAGTCCCAAGTTCTGGACCACCCAGTCGAGCGAGCCCATAGGTTGACTTGGGGCGTTGGACCCGGAGCTTCGGTATTTAGCCTCGATGACCGAGCGGTAACGTCACACGGCGCGGCCGAAGGTTTATAGGTCGGGATTCGCGCCCGTCGCCCCGCCCGACTACGGGTTCCGCGGAGGGCTTGGCCGACCGCTTTCGAGCTTCCTTCGAGAGACGGCGAACGATGCGACGCATCGATTGTTCCCGGCGGATCTCGGCGGCCTGGTACTGGACGTCCCGGGTCTCCCGCGTCAAGAGAACGGTGACCCGACCCAGAGAGCTTCGGCCGGTCCGACCCCGCCGTTGGATCGCCCGGATTTCGCTCGGCACGGACTCGAAGAACACCACGAGGTCGACGTCGGGCACGTCGAGTCCTTCCTCCGCGACGCTGCTGGCCACCATGATCGGGAATCGTCCTTCCCGGAAAGCCGTGAGGATGCGGCCTTGGTCCTTCTGGTTCATCCCCTTGTCCTCCGCGTCGCGGGTTGCCTGCCCCACAAAGCGGCCGGTCGTCCAGCCTTGGAGCTCGAGGATCGCCTGGATCGTCTGGATGGTGTCGCGGTACTGGGCGAAGACCAGGATTCGGGGTGGGTGGTCTCGAGGACGTGCCAGGGTCTCCCGGACGAGTTCGACCAGCGCGTCGAGCTTGGGGTGGGAGGACTCCCGCGAGGTCCGGAGATACTCCTCGGCCTCTCGGCGGGCGGTAACGACCTCGGGCAACTTCAGGACCGCAAGGTCCCCGCGACTTGGTTTCTCCTTACCCGCCAGTCGGTCAAGGTACTGAACGAACGGGGCCAGACCCTGGGTCTCGAGGCGCTCCTGAGCATGGTGCAGATGGAGGAGCACCAATTGGTGAAAGAGCGGCCCGAACCGACGTACCATCGGGCCCGGACGAGCAAAAATTTCTGCCCGCAGCGCGATGAGGTCCTTGACCGAGATGGAGCGGATCGGCTTCTTGCGCAGATAGCCCATCTTCTGCAGCTTGCGCGCGGTCGTGTGGGCCGCATTCTGCAGAAGTTCGCGGATCCGTTGGGCCTCGGGAGGCAGGTCGACCCAACGGTAGTCGATCTGGATCTCCTGAACGTATTCCCGGACCCCGTCGTCCTCACGGCTTCGGGCCTCGATCCGTTGGACCCCGAGGTTTCCCACGACCTCCTCGATCCGTTCGTCCTTTCCTCCGGGAGAGGCCGTGAGTCCGAGCACACGACTCCCCGCCGGCCGTTCCGTCCGATATTGGGCTGCGAGAGGAACGTAGGCGTACTTGCCCACCGCATGATGAGCCTCGTCGAACACCACCAGCATGGCCTCGTTGAGCCGATACCGACCCGCCGCGAGGTCGTTCACCACGATCTCGGGCGTCGCGAACACGATATCGGCGGTGTCCCAGGCTCCTTCTCGCACCGGACGCCGGACGGTCCCGGTGAAGCGCGCGATTCTCAACGGAGTGAGCCATCGGCCGAAGGAATCCGCGTGCTGCTGGACCAGCGGACGAGTCGGAGCGAGCACGAGGATCTTGCCGTCTGACCTTCGAAGGACTTCGGCGGCCAGAAGGGCGGCGATGACCGTCTTTCCGAGGCCCGTGGGCAGCACGACGAGCAGGTCCTCGTCAAGCCCGACCCGGCCAGGTCGAGCTGGAATGGAAGAGCGCGCAATTCCTCGGATCTGAGCAGTGGGTGGACGATGTACCCGTTCTCGACCTGCCACGTGCCGGGGAGTCCGGGCGGGTGAGAGCGCCCGACGGGAGCCTCCGTCGCGACCGGGCCCGTCCCACCCGTGAAATCGTCGAGTAACCGCTGTCGGGGCACCCTGACCTCCCTCGGTCGACCCAGCGACCGACGTGCCTAAGCGGCTTCGCTCTAGAACGGACGCGAGCTCTGGGAATCGCCCATCGTTCGAACATCGCCGACGAATTGAGTCCGGCGGGGCGGCGTCCTCCGGCACCCTTTTACCCGTCTGGCTCTGCTTACCAACAGCCGAGGGAAGATGACGACAGGAGTCGAGGAATTCGGTCACTTCATCCACGGAAAGTGGGTAGTTCCCGCTCGCGCGAAGCGATTCGAGACCGTCAATCCCGCGACCCGGGAACCGGTCGGGTCGTTCGTGGCCGGCACGGCGGCGGACGTCGACGCGGCGGTCTCGGCCGCCGCGAAGGCCTTCCCCTCCTGGCGGGACACGCCGGCCCCGAAGCGGGGCGACCTCCTCCTCGAGGTCGCTCGGAGGATGCGGGCCGCGAAGCCGGCGTTGGGGCGGACCGTCACGCTCGAGATGGGCAAGGTGATCAGCGAGGGCCTCGGCGACGTTCAGGAGTCCATCGATTTCATCGAGTACATGGCAGCTGAGGGACGCCGCCTCGCGGGCGAGACCGTCCCCTCCGAGCTGCGTTCCAAGTTCTGTATGACGGTCCGCCAACCCAAGGGGGTCGTCGCGTGCATCACACCCTGGAACTTCCCCACGGCGATACCGAACTGGAAGATCGCCGCCGCGCTCGTCACGGGGAACACGATCGTGTTCAAACCGGCTTCGAGCACGGCCCGATGCGGAGCGGAGGTCATCCGACTCTACGAGGCCGCGGGGATCCCGCCGGGCGTCCTCAACTTCGTCACCGGTTCCGGAGGGGTCGTCGGGAACGCCCTCGTGGCGGACCCGCGGATCCGAACCGTCTCGTTCACCGGCGGGGTCGAAGCCGGCCGGGACGTCTATGTCCGGGGGGCCCAGGGGCTCAAGATGGTGCACCTCGAGCTCGGCGGAAAGAATCCGGTCATCCTCATGGAGGACGCGGACCTACCGCTCGCGCTCGATGGGGTGCTCTTCGGAGCGTTCGGCACGGCGGGCCAGCGGTGCACCGCGACCAGCCGATTGATCGTGCATGCGAAGGTCTACGACCAGTTTCTCGGGATGTTGACCGACCGTTTGGACCACTTCACGGTCGGCGACCCGCTCGACCCGAAGACCGGCATGGGGCCTGTCGCTTCCGCCGACCAGGAACGAAAGATCCTCGAGTACATCGAGCTCGGGAAGAAGGAGGCGAAGCTGCGGTACGGCGGCCACAAGCTCACCGGGGGCGCGTACGACCGCGGGTTCTTCCTGGAGCCGACGATCTTCGAGACGAAGCACGGGACCCGGATCTCGAAGGAGGAGATCTTCGGACCCGTGCTCTCGGTGATCCGCGTGAACGATTACGAGGAGGCGGTACGGGTCGCGAACGACGTCGACTACGGACTCTCCTCGTCCATCTACACCCGGGACGTCAACCGCGCTTTCCGAGCGATCCACGACCTCGAGGCCGGGATCACGTACATCAACGCGCCCACGATCGGGGCGGAGGTCCAACTCCCGTTCGGTGGAGTCAAGAACACCGGCAACGGGGGCCGGGAAGCGGGCAGCGTCGCGATCGAGGAATTCACCGAAATCAAGACGGTCTTCATCGACTTCTCGGCGAAACTCCAAAAGGCCCAGATCGATACCGGGTCATTGACATGAGTCCCTACCGCGCCGAGCGACGAGCAGCTCGACCGCGAGATCGTGGCGCTCGAGCGCATCGGTCGAGTCCGTTTGCGCCGGGCGAGCGCGGAGCTGAAGGATATCGACAAGGACCTCCGGGAGCTTCGCAAGGAGCGGGCCCGCCGCGCCGCGCGCGCGAGCGAGATGATCTCGACCGCCTCTTCGATCTCGGTCGAGGCTTCGCCCTCCGAACCCTGAGCGAGCGCGAGCGAGCTTGATTCTCCGCGCCGCAAGAGTCGGGCCGGGACGTTAGAACGGTCCGGTCCGCGCCGGGTTGTCAAAGTTGGTGAGCAACATTTGGCCCCGGGACTTCGGGCGCCCGACTGGGGCAATGAGCGGGTCCTCCTCGAGGGCCGGCATCGTCTCGGAGATCGGCACATCGACGATGATCTCCCGGGTACGGCCGCCCCGCCCTCGCGAGACGATGGTCGCGCGGATCAGGCCGAGCGACTCGAGTTCCGACACGTAGTTCGAGATCGACCGAGCGTGCAGGGGCTGGAGACCCAGCCGCTCGGCGAGACGGCGGTAGCTGTCGTACACTTCTCCCGTCAGCACCCCGTTGCGGCGGCGCTCGAACGACTGGAGGATCGCGTAGAGCAGGACCTTGCAGTGGGGAGGAAGGGTTCGGCAGCAATCGATGATGATGTCCTGCTCCAGGCGGTTCTTCGCCTTCACCACGTGGTCGGGCGTGATCCGCTTCGCGTGGTCGCGTTCGGCCATTTCGGCGGAGAGGCGCAGCAGGGCGAGCGCGCGACGGGCGTCTCCGTTCTCGAGCGCCGCGTACGCCGCGCATCGCTCGACGACGCCCGGGTCGACCACCCCGTCGCGGAACGCCTCGTGCGCTCGGTCGCGCAGGATGTCCTGCAGCTGCGTCGCGTCGTAGGGCGGGAAGAGGATCTTCTCCTCGTTGAGGCGGCTCCGAACCCGTGCGTCCAGATGGTTCGTGAACTTGAGGTCGTTCGAGACGCCGATGATGGCGAGGCGGGCCTCGTCGAGCTCGGTGTTGATCTGACTCAGCGTGTAGAGGACGTTGTCGCCGCTGCGGGCCACGAGCCGGTCCACCTCGTCGAGGACGAGCAGGAGGATGCCTCCCTTGGTGTCCATCAAGCGGCGCATCCCGGCCTGGACTCGGTCGAGGGACCAGCCGGTCGGTATCCGCTCGGCCTCGTTCTTCGCGAAGGTGTTGCCGATCGTCTGGAGAAGACTGTACGGGGTATCGATGTTCCCGCAGTTCACGGTGACGAAGGAGATGTGCGCGGAGAAGTCGGTTCGGCGTTGAATGTCTTGGCGAACTTGGGCGACGACCGCCGTCTTGCCGGTTCCGATCTTGCCGTAGATGAGCAGATTGGACGGGAGGTCACCGCGCAGCGCGGGTCCGAGGATCTCGGCGACCTGACGGATCTGTTGTTCTCGGTGGGGGAGGCGGCTCGGGACGTACGAGTCCCTCAGCACCTCGCGGCTGCCGCGGAACAGCTCGCTCTTCGAGGAGAAGATGGAGTCGAGGATCCCGCCGGTCGAGGGAGGGTTGTTCCCGGGCGCGGACGTCGAAGGTACCGGCACCGGTACCCCCGTACTGTCCGCGCCCGGGCGGCGGTCACTGACGGGCGCGACCGCCGGATTCGTCGCTCGGGTGGGTTCGATTGGTTCCGGCGCGTCGACCGGCCGGTTTTCGGTAGCAGGTGACACCGTCGAAGCCTGCCCGGGCCTCGGGCGGCGGGTGCGAGGAGGGCATGCCATATGTACCTTTTGCCGCGACGAGCTCCGGAGAGGCCGTCGATCGCGTCGAAACCCGTCGAACCGCTCCGGAGTAGCGGTTTCGCTCGACCGAATCCATTTGAAGGGGCTCCGCTGTCGCTCCGACGATGTCCGAATACCGATCGGAAGGAGATTCCGTCCACACTTCGGTCGGGAGCTCCGTCTCGATCCCGTTTCTGGTCCTCGCCGCGGTGCTGATCGGCTTGGGTCTCGCCGGAATGGCCTACTGGCTCGTGACCTTTCAGTGGCTGTACTTCGCCTCGGTGATTCCGACCGTTCTCGGTGGGTACATGTTGTTCACCCGCGGGACCGGTCCGGATCGGGCGTGAGACCGGGACCCTCGGGATGGTGCGTGCGCCCCCCCTCTCGGCCCCGATCGTCATCGTCAAGCTCGGCGGAAGCGTGATCACCCGCAAGCGAGAGGTCGAGAAGCTTCGTCCGAAGGTCCTGGCCCGCCTGGCTCGGGAGGTCGCTGACATCCGAGACCGACGGGTGGTCCTGTTGCATGGAGCGGGGTCGTTCGGACACCCGGGCGCGAAGCGCTTCGGCCTCGCGCTACCGCCGGGGAAGGGGAGCTCGGGAGCCGAGCGCACTCGGGGCGCCGCCATCGTGGCGTCGGAGGTACGTCGTCTGCACCTCGCCGTCGTTCGGGAACTCGTCCGGGCGGGCGCCTCCCCGTTCTCCGTGCCGATGTCGACCCACGCCCGGAATCGGGCCGGGGAGCTCGTTCACCTGGACCCCACGCCGGTGAGCGCGGCCCTCAGTGGAGGGTCTCTACCGGTATCGTTCGGAGATGTCGTACCCGACGAAGCGTGGGGTTCTTCCATTCTGAGCGCCGACACGATCGCTCTCGCCCTCGTTCCGGCACTGGGAGCCGAACGAGTGGTCTTCGTGAGCGACGTCGAAGGTATCCTCGAGGGACCGCCCGGGGGCCGGCGCTCGGTCGTGCGAAACGTTACCGAGGAAACCGTGGCGGGACTTCGCCCCCCCTCGGGAATGGCCGACGTAACCGGAGGGATCCGGGGCAAGGCGACGGCGATGCTCGCCATCGCCGCCGCCGGCGCTGACGCAGGTCTTATTAGCGGACTCTCGGATGGAGCGGTCTCGCGTGCGATTCGCGGCGGAACGGAGTTCGGGAGCTGGGCTCGTGGGAGATCCTCCTGATCCTTCGGAGCCGGGAGGTCTTGACTTGAGCCACCGCAAGGCCGAGCACGTCAAGGTCGTATTGGGAAAGGACGTCGACGGACGGTATCGCTTCTGGAACGACGTCCAGCTCATTCATCGGGCCCTGCCCGAGGTCGATTTCGAGGAAATCGACACCTCCGTCACTCTGCTCGGTCACCGCTTGGCGGCACCGATCGTCATCACCGGCATGACCGGAGGCTTTCCGGACGCGGTGAAAATCAACGACAACCTCGCGCGCGCAGCGACCGAAGTGGGGGTCGCGATGGGGGTCGGGAGCGAGCGGGCCGCGATCCTGAAGGGGCAGTACCCGGAGAGCTACTCGTGCGTGGCGGACCATGCCGTCCCCCTCAAGTTCGCGAACATCGGGGCTCCGCAGATCATCCCCCAAAAACCCGGCGACCGGGTCGTGGGTCCCGAGGATGTCCGCGCGGCGATGGACCTGATCCACGCCGACGTCCTCGCGATCCACCTGAACTTCCTCCAGGAGATGGTCCAGCCCGAGGGCGACCGCCGCGCGAAGGGGTGCCTCGAGCGGATCGGAGAGCTGGCCGCTCGGTTCCCGGTCCTCGTCAAGGAAACCGGGGCCGGTATCTCGCGGGAGGTCGCCGAAGAGCTGCGGGCCCGGTCTGTGAAGGCGTTCGATGTGAGCGGTACAGGAGGAACCTCGTTCGCTGCCGTGGAGTACTACCGCGCGCTCGATCAGGGCGCCGAGCGGGAGGCGCGCGTCGGGAAGACCTTCTGGGACTGGGGGATCCCCTCTCCGATCTCGGTCCTTGAACTCGTGCCCCTCGGCATTCCGGTGGTCGCGAGCGGAGGGGTACGTTCGGGTCTCGACGTCGCGCGGGCACTCGCCTTGGGGGCCACCGCCGCCGGGACCGCGGGAGGGATGCTGCGCGCCGCCGCCACCGACTATCTCACGACCCGCAAGGAGCTCGAGTTCCTCGTGCACGAGCTCAAGGTCGCCATGTTCCTCACGGGTTCGAGAACGGTCGCGGACCTACAGAAGACCCCCTACCTCCTCACCGGAGAGAGCCGCCTGTGGCGCCGTCGGTAGCGCTCCCGACGCCGGAAGAGATCCACCGCGCGAAGCTCGCGGGGATGCGAACCGGTCCGGGGGGCGCGCTCCCCTCCAACGTCGATTGGATCGCGTCCCTTCCGCCCTCCGAACGGTCCCGATACGATGGAATGGTGCGGCGAAAGCCGTCCCGAACTCTTTCGGGCGTCGCGATCGTCGCGGTGATGACCGCACCGGCCCGTTGTCCGCACGGACGCTGCACGTACTGCCCGGGAGGTCTCGAGAACGGCAGTCCCCAGAGCTACACCGGTGAGGAGCCCTCGGCGTTGCGGGGGGCCCAGTTCCACTGGGACGCCCGAGCTATCGCTCGGCATCGTATCGAGACGCTGGAGGCGATCGGGCACCCCACTTCGAAGGTCGAGGTCATCGTCATGGGAGGGACCTTCCCCTCCCGGCCCCGCAGTTACCAGGAGGAGGTCCTCCAAGGGATCTACGACGGTCTCAACGGGACCTCGTCCACCTCGCTCTCGGACGCGCAAGCCCAGAACGAGGTCGCGATCCATCGGGTGGTCGGACTGACTGTCGAGACCCGACCGGACTGGTGTGACGAGCGCGTCCTTCCCTTCCTCCTGAGCGCCGGGGTGACCCGGGTCGAGGTGGGAGTCGAGTGTCTTCACGACGACGTGCTCGCGGCGGTCGGCCGGGCTCACTCTACGGGAGATGTGGCCCGCGCGACGCGCGAAGCGCGCGACCGCGGTCTCAAAGTCTGTTACCACCTCATGCTCGGTCTTCCGGGAATGAATCCGGAGTCGGACCTCGCCGACTTCGAGCGGCTGTGGGACGACCCCGACTACCGGCCGGATCTTCTCAAGGTCTATCCGACCCTCGTTCTGGCGGGAACCCCCCTCTACGAGGATTGGAAAGCGGGTCGCTACGAACCGTACGACACCGCGACGGCCTCCGAGCTTCTTGCCCGGATGAAGCGACGGCTCCCTCCTTGGGTCCGCATCCAACGGATCCAACGGGACATTCCCGCGCGACTCATCGCGGCGGGCGTCCGGGCCAGCAACCTTCGCGAGAAGGCGATCGACCGTCTCCGTTCGGAGGGGGGCCGCTGTCGATGCCTTCGCTGTCGGGAAGCGGGTCGGAGGGCGACCCCTCCGGTCGATGCATTCCAGATGACCGAGACCGAGTATGAGGCCGCGGGCGGCCGGGAGGTCTTCTACGCGTGGGAAGACGCTTCCACGGACACCGTGGCCGGGTTCTTGCGGCTTCGTTTCCCCTCGGAAGGGACCCCGGGGGGGCTCGAAATGCCCGTCATACGCGAGTTGAAGGTCGTCGGAAGCGAGGTCGCCATCGGTCAGGAGGGGACCCGGCCGAGCGAATACCAGCACCGGGGGTTCGGTCGGGCGCTGATTGCCGCGGCGGAAGAGCGCATCCGGGCCGACGGCTTTCCCCGCATCTATGTGACGAGCGCGGTAGGCACCCGCGAGTACTACCGCCGCCTCGGGTACGAACGGGCGGGAGCGCACATGGCGAAGGCGGTTTTCGCCGGACACAACCCCTGACGGGCCGGTCGACCGTTTCTAGTTCCGCCGCTCGCGCAACCCTTAAACCCACCCCCGGCTCCGCCGACCGAAGGAATTCCGCATGGCCCGCAACATCCAGGTCGAGCCGCTCCGCACCGTCCACATCGAAGAACAAGAGATCGAGTTGGTGGAGCGCAAGGGGCTCGGGCACCCCGATTCGATTGCGGACGGGGTCTCGGAATCGGTAAGTCGAGCGCTCTGTCGTTTGTACCTCGACGAATTCGGCAAGATCCTGCACCACAACACCGACGAGACCCAAGTCGTGGGCGGAGCCTCCGAACCGAAGTTCGGCGGCGGCCGCGTCACGAGCCCGATCTACATCCTTTTGGTCGGACGGGCCACGACCGAAGTGAACGGCGAGAAACTGCCGTACCGGGACGTCGCCGTCGAGGCCGCCAAGAAGTACGTCGGGTCCGTCTGCGCGCACATCGACACCGACAGCCAGGTCGAGTTCGACTGCAAGATCGGCCAGGGGTCGGTCGACCTGCGCGGCGTGTTCGAGCAGAAGACGGTCCTCTCGAACGACACGTCGTTCGGGGTCGGTTTCGCCCCCCTCTCCGACACCGAGCGCCTCGTCCTCGAGAGCGAGAAGTTCCTCACCCTGAAACTCAAGAAGAAGCTCCCCGCCCTCGGGGAGGACGTCAAGGTCATGGGCTACCGCCAGGACGAGGACATTCACCTGACGGTCGCCGCGGCGCTCGTCGACAGCGAGATCAAGGACGGTCACGAATATGCCGCCGTCTGCGAGGAGATCCACGACAAGCTCGCCGACCAGGCGGCGAAGCTGACCCGCCGCAACGTCACGATCGACGTCAACACCGCGGACGACCCGGAGCTCGGCCGCTACTACCTCACGGTCACCGGCTGCTCGATGGAAGCCGGGGACGATGGGTCGGTCGGACGGGGAAACCGCGCGAACGGGCTGATCACCCCCTGCCGCCCGATGAGCCTCGAGGCATCGGCCGGGAAGAACCCGGTCAACCATGTCGGGAAGATCTACAACTTGCTCGGCAACCTCATCGCGAACGACATCGTGAAGGAAGCCGGAGGCGACGTCCGGGAGGTCCATGTCCGGATCCTCTCCCAGATCGGGAAACCCGTCGACCAGCCGCAGGTGGCGAGCCTACAGATCCTGACCGCCAACGGGGTCAAGCTCGCGAAGGTGAAGCCGAATGCCGAGGCCGTCGCCCAGAAATGGTTCGACGAGATCGACTCGATCCCCCGCCTCCTGCTCACCGGCAAGCTTTCGGTCTTCTAGGCCCTGGGGCCTTCGGGCCGGTCGTGCGCGTCTACGTCGAATCGTATGGGTGCTCCCAGAACCAAGGCGAAGGCGCCGGGATCGCCCGGGACCTGGCGGCTCGCGGCCATGAGCTCACCCGCGCGCCGGCGGACGCCGATGTGGGGATCCTCGTCACCTGCGGAGTAATCGGCCCTACCGAAAGCCGAATGGTCCGCCGCTGGCAGTCCCTTGCCGAGCGGGTTCCCCGAGTGGTGGTCACGGGCTGCCTCGTGCCGCTGCGCACGGACCTCATGCGCGGAAGCGGACGCGAACGAACGACGTTCGTCCCGATCCGGGAGCAGGACCATCTTCCCGCGCTGCTCGACGGATGGTCGACGGACGTCGCGTCGCGCCTACCGATGGTGGCGGCACCGTTCGAGCGGGGCGCGCTCTCCGTTACCGAGGAGGTCGTCGTTGCTCAGGGTTGCACCAGCGGCTGCACGTACTGCTTCAGCCGTCTCGCCCGGGGGAGACTGACGAGCGTACCGATCGCGGAAGTGGTCCGCCGGGTCCGGGACGCCACCGCTCGAGGAATCCGAGAAATCCGATTGACCGGTCTCGACACGGCGGCGTGGGGCGAGGACCTCGCGGCTCCGGACCGACTGCCCGAGCTCCTTCGAGCCGTCGGGCAGGTCCCCGGGGATTTCCGAGTCCGAGTCGGCATGATGAGCCCGCAGAGCCTCGCACCGCACCAAGACGCCTACTACGACACCCTCGCTCAGGCACCGGCCTACCGCTTCCTCCACCTACCCCTGCAGAGCGGCTCCGACCGGATCCTCGACGCCATGCGGCGGGGATACCATACCGACCTCTTCCGGCGCCAGGTCGACGGCGCGCGCCGGCGCCTCCCCGACGTCCACGTCGCCACCGACATCATCGTCGGCTTCCCGGGAGAGACGGACGAGGACTTCCGCGCGACCGAAGAACTCCTCGAAGCGACCGGTCCCGAGACGGTCAACGTCACCCGGTTCTCCCCCGGCCCGGCACCCCCGCCGCCCGACTGCCTCCGCTCCCGCCCCGGGTCGCCAAACGTCGCTCCCGTGCGCTCGCGACCCTGCGTCAGCGGATCTCGAGGACGCGCCTCGAGCGCTGGATCGGAAGGCGCGCCCCGGGCCGGGTCCTGGAGCACGGGCCCGGCGGCAGCTCGGTCGCTCGTCTCGAGAACTATCTGCCCGTGGTCCTCGATAGTCGTCCCCCCCTCGGCGCGAGCGTGGCGCTCCGGGTCGACGGTGCGAGGTCGACCTACCTTCTGGGTTGCGTGGTGGACGCGTTCTAAATACCCGACCGTGCCCTATTTCGATAGCTCGGGCCCGTCCCCGGCCCGGCGGCGACGAAGGGAGATCGGTGTCGAGTCTGACCAGCACGGAGATCATCGCGCTCGTCTTCGTCGTGGTCCTCGCCGTCATTGTCGTGGGCCTCTTCGTCTACCTCATCCGACGATTGCGCTCGCGGCGCGCGAAACTGCTGAGTGACCTCGAAGACCGGCCCCAGCTGAATCAGGACCGCGCGTTCAACCGCCTCTCCATGGCCCGCCGGGAAGCGGGAATCCTCGCCGCCCAGGGGGTGGATGTGCACCGGGCCCAGGAGTTGATTGCGGAATCCCAGGGCGCCTTCGATACCCGTCAGTACGACCGGTCGTATCGGGTCGCCCAGTCCGCGCACGAAGCGCTCGTGAACGCCCGGCAGCACGGCACGATGACTCCGGGCGCTCCGTTGCCTTCCAAGGGGCCTGCGGCCTCGGCTCCGCCGGATACCTCGCGGCTCCCCTCGGGCGCGACTTCGACCTCAGAGCCTCCGCCCTCCGCAACGCCCCCCATCCCGAAGAACCGGGCGGAATCCCAATTCCAGATGCGGCTCCTCTCGGACGAGCTGAGCGCTCTCGGGGGGGCCCGAGCACGCGACCCGGCGGTCGCCGGGGCGAACGCGCTCCGAGCTCAAGCCCAAAGCGCGTTCGACCGGGGGGATTACACCGAGGCGTTCCGAGTCGCCCTGCGCGGTCGGCGGACGCTCGGAGGGTCGGTCGAGAGCCTCCCGGCCGTGACGGGCGGGACCAGCTCCGCCGCCCGGGCCCCGCCGAACGGGAATGCCACGACGCTCGACGCGGCTCGGACAGCCGAATCGGTCGCGGGTTCCGAGCGCTGCCCGGACTGCGGCTACCCGGCCTTGCCGGGGGATTCCTTCTGTCGAGGCTGCGGCCGACCTCGAGCCCCCCTCACCTGCCCGAGCTGCGGAGCCGCTCGGGTCGGCGGCGAAGCATTCTGCGGGCGCTGCGGTGCCCGATTCCCGTGACCGGTGCGTTCGTCACGAAGCGCTGAGGAGCCAGTCGTCCAGCCGCCGCTGCGTTCGCGCTTCGTGGAGAAGCGCGCTCGACGTGAGCCATCGGGGCAACGGTATCGCGAACGACTCCCCGATCCGCGAGGAAAGTTCCGAGAGTGAGGCGACCTTCTCGGCCGGTTGCGTGAGCGCCGCCCGAACGTGCTCGCGGACATTCCACACCCCCAGAGGAAGGATCTCGCCCGGATGGACCTCGCGCAGGACCACGACCCCGGCCTGCCGCCCGAGGCGCAGGAGCGCTTCGCTGGTCGCGAGGCGAGCCGCGTAGTAGCAACCTCCGATGGAAGCGTAGGTCGTTCGTCCGCGGTAACTCTCGTGGTCGCCGATCATCACGATCCGATTCGGATTCGGGTTCCAGAGCGTATTGGGATACCAGGCTTCGATCGACTCGTACCGGTAGGCCCCCGGCAGGAGCGCGATGACCCATCGGTTGTCGAGCGCGGTGAATCGGTGGAGAAGGATCTCGGAGAGTTCGGGAAGGGTCCGGATCCTCTCGAGGTTCATCTTGGAGAGCAGGTCGTCCACGGCGGTGATGCTCCAGCGGGTGGGAACGAGACGTCGGCGCCCGCGTCGGCCGAGCGTTCCGACGCTGAAGGCCCGCTGGATCCGGCTCACTCGGACGCCCCGGCCATACAGCTCCTCGACCGCGACGCGGGCATTCGCGTGGATGTCCGACGTCAAGCGGTCGAGATGCGGGTCCACCTTGCGGACGTCCAGGCGGATCGTCTCGATCGGAGCGGACGGCCCGAAGGGTGGAGTAGAATCGCTGAGGGAGAGATGGCCGCGCGGTGGTCGACGGAAGTGGGCCTCGCTTTCCACTGTCTCGCCGGCGATCCCGAGGAGCTGGAGGTCCTCGAGGATGGGGATCGGGCGTTCGGCGTCCGTGACCCGGATCGGGGTCGTGCCGCGTACCAGGCCGGTACGGAACGAGACGACCTCGGCCACCGACCGTCCCACCCATTCCTCGGGAGTATCCATGAGTTCGGTCGACCCGTGCTCCGGACTGAGCAGCGGCCCGACGGACACCTTGGGATAGCCGAACCGACCGACGAAGACCGCCGGCGGGGAGGTGCCATCGAGATCGAGCCCATTCACCATGGGCAAGGTCTTCTCAAAGGCGCGATACTTGACCAGGATCGGACAAACGGGTTTCCCGCAGAGGAGCTGCGCCGAGCGACACCGAAGGCACATGGTGGGGTCCTCCTCGAGGCCCGGCACGCTCCAGGAGAGCGAACTCACTGGAGCGATGCCGGGGATCGGAGGGATCGAGCTCGGGCTGACCATCTCCGTCGGGACTATCGGAGCGCCCGAATGTAAAGACGGTGGGAGAGGTCGTGAAACAGCCCCGAGCCGCCCACGCGTCCCCCGCTCGCGCCCTTACGTTCAAATAGCGGGGGCGGCTGGCAAACCCGCGTCCGGGACTGTGGGGTAGCTTGGTCCATCCTTCGGGGTTCGGGACTCCGAGACGCCAGTCCAAATCTGGCCAGTCCCATTCGCAACCCGTTCGGGACTGACCCGGAGTTCGCGCCGGACTCCGGGGGCTAGAGGGACTGCGTCAAGGTCCGCATCTTGCTCCCCCCGTCTTTCAAGAACGGACCGCCGTGGTAGGTGAGGAGCGAGTCGACCGAGAGTCGTCCCATGCGACGGGCAGAGATCTTCGCCGTGGGGGTGTGAAAAGTGAAGTCGGGAACGGTGAGGATCGGCTTTTCGCCGTCTCCGAAGAAGAGGTCGCCGGAGAACAGCAGTTTTCGCTCGGGCTGGTAGAACGAGGAGTGGCCGGGCGTGTGCCCGGGCGTGTGGTAGGCGATGAGACCTCCGGCCGCGTCGATGGGGTCGCCGTCCTTGAACGTCTCGTCTACGATCACCGGCTCGGCGGGAGGGGTGCCCGGTCCCTCGTACTTCGGGTCCATGGCGATGTACGCCGCCTCGACCCAGTGGGCGAAGCTTCGTGCCCGCGTCTTCTCGAGCATGGCCTTCAACGAGCCGACGTGGTCGCGATGCAGGTGGGTGATCAGGATCTTCTTCACGGAGGTCGGCTCGACCTTGATCTTGGCGAGGTAGGCGAGGATGGCGGTCGAGGCGCCGGGCAGGCCGGTGTCGAGGAGGGTCCACGACGCGCCCTTGTCCTTCAGCAGGTAGACGTGCGTCGAAAAGTCCGGCGACGGGTCGACTCCTTCCACGAGGTGCACTCCCGGCAGTATCTCGGGCATCGGTTTCCTCAGGAGGTCGAAGGGCTCGTGGGTTAAGTCGGTTCGGCCTTCGGCCGCGCTGGCCCGAAGGCGGCCCCGAGCGCGCGAACGGAGCGCACGACCTCATCGCTCGGCAGGCCGCCGAAGTCGAAAATGCCCAGCACCTCGTCCACGCCCGTGGCGGCGAACGTGTGCAGGCGCGTGGCGACCTCCTCCGCGGTTCCGAAGATCGCCCATCCGCTCTTCTCGATGGTGGCCGCGTTCGCGTGCGCCGGGTCGCGCCGGACCTTCTCTTGGTAGAACGCGCTCTGCGTCGCGAGTCGACTATCCAAGTACCGTTGGAGCGCGAGGCGAGCTTGGTCCGGGTGAGGGCCGGCGTAGAGATGAAGCGCTGCCGCCACCTCGCCGTGCGCTCCCGCCGGGAGGTGGTTTCGATACTCCCGGACCTCGTCGGCGAGCTCGGCCGGGTTGGAGATCGTGGCATAGGGAACGAGCGCCACCGAGACCCCTCGCCGCGCGACATACGGAAGGGCTTCCCGCCGTTGGACCGCGATCCAGAGCGGCGGGTGCGGACGCTGCACCGGGCGCACGTTGATCCGGACCGGCACCGAGTTCGCGCCCGGCGCGCGGACCTCTTTTCCCTCGAACGCCGCGAGCAAGGTCTCGAGGTTCTCGTCGAACAACTCGCGCTTTTGGAGCGGGTCGACCCCGAACCCTTCGAACTCAAGCGGGATGTAGCCGCTGCCGACCCCGAGATTCAGGCGACCCTCGAGAAGCTGGTCCACCATGGCAAACTGTTCGGCGAGTTCGATGGGCCGGTGGAACGGCAGGACGCTCACCAGCGCGCCAAGGCGCAGCCGACGAGTGCGTGCCCCGAGGGCGGCGAGAAGGACCGGGGGAGAGGGGGAAACGCCGCCCGAGTGGAAATGATGCTCGGCGACCCAGAGCGTCGAAAGCCCCCCTTGCTCGGCGGCTTCGGCCAGCCGCACGACCTCCAAGAGTCGGCCCTCGCGAGAATCGGAGGGATACTCATCGACGACCGTGAAGGCACTGAGCCGCACGGCGCGCCGACCGCCCCTCAAGTAGAAGGCGTTTGTCGGCGGCGGCCCATAACCCGATGAGCGAGAGGGGCATCTTCCGAGCGATGTCGCTCCCGGCGCTCGCCGTAATTCCTGGTCGGGCCACCGGAACGGTCCATCTCGTGGACGACCCGTTGCACTGGAGCTCGGGGGGATCTACTCGAGAGGTCCTCGCACTGCCCTCACTTTGGTGGCCGCCTCCAGAGCCGCTTTCGCCGGCCGTCGTCGCGGTCCTCCTTCTCGGTGTACCCGCCGAGTTCGGGAGTTCGGTCGCGGTCCCTACGATCGCCGGGGTCGACCCCGACGTCGTCCGCGAAGGGGAGACCCTGGAGGTCGACGGCACACACGGCCGGTTCCGAATCGAGGGTATCGAGGAGGTCGAGGTCGTCACCTCTTTCCTCGAACGTAGCGACGGACGCATTCTGCTGCTGGAACGCTCCGACGACGTCGGTTCGTTCCGGGGTCATTGGGCCGGGGTTTCGGGCTACCTCGAGGATCCAAGCCCCCTCGAGCAGGCCCGTCGAGAGATCCTCGAGGAAACCGGCCTTGCGGCCGAAGACCTCGAACTGATGGCAGAGGGAGACCCGGTCCTCGCCCGCGATGGCGCTCGAGTATTCGTGGTGCATCCGTTCCGGTTCCGAGTCCACCGCACAGACGTGCGCCTCGACTGGGAGCACCGGCGAGCGGAGTGGGTCGAACCCGGAGAAATCGGACGGCGACGCACTGTCCCGAAGCTCGACCGGGTCTGGCAGTCCGTCGCCGCCGCTCCTCCGAAAGGATAAGACGGCGGCCGTTCCCTCCGCGGCAACGTGGGCTGGTAGATCAGTCCGGAAGATCGCCGGTTTTGCAAACCGGAGGCCTCGGGTTCAAATCCCGACCAGTCCATTCCACGAGGTCGCCGGCTCTCGGGAGGGGGGCATCGCCTTCCACGGGCGGATGATCTATTCTTGCGGGCGCCCTCGAATCCGTCGGAGCGGAGCTCCACGCAAACTCTATAGTCGCCTACGGCCGAACGGGCGCCGTGAACCAAGAAGGACTCGACCCGATCCTCATCCAGGTGACCATCCCGTTGCCGATCCCCATGATCTACGCCGCGTTCACCGACCCCGCGCAGATCAAGAGCTGGCTCGCCGACGAGGCTCAGGTAACGGCCCGGGTCGGCGGGACCTACCATCTTTCCTGGAAAGGGGCGGCTCCCTTCGAAAGCCCGGGGAAGATCCTGCGGATGACCCCCGACCTCGACATCGGGTTCAGCTGGTTCGGGCCTCCGGAGTTTCAACGGTTGATGAACGAACCGGAGCCTCGCACCCAGATCTACGTTCGACTCCAGGAATCGCCGGAAGGGATCGACATCACGCTCGAGCACGAGGGATGGGGCGCCAGCGATGCGTGGGGAGAGGCGCGCTCCTGGCACTTTCACTTCTGGGAAGAGCGCCTCGAACACCTGAAGGACTACCTCATCAAAGCCGCGTACGGCTGAGACGGCCCGGGCCGGTCCGGGTCAAGCCCCGCCGGGAGTGTAGCGGCGGCACACGGAGTCCCCGCAGAGGATACAGGGACCCGACGGGACCAATCGGAAGCTCGCGCTCGACCCGATCCCCGCGACTTCCATGTGGTGCGTCGGCAAGTGCCCGCACCGGCACCGAGGACCCCCCGCGAGCCGCGTCGAAGAGCCGGACGCGGCCGCTGCTTTCATCGACCCACGACTCTCCTGCCACGGCAAAAGGTTGTCGCGCGAGTTAGGCCTAAGACCTCGTTTGGAAGTTCCCTGCCGATGGAGGTCGACGGCTGCCCACTGCCCGAGGACCGCCTCTACGACCTCGAGAACGACGTCTGGTGGGCGAACGACCCGGAGGGGGGAACGGCGCGCGTGGGCGTGCTCGGGACCCTGAGCGCGTTCGCAGGACCGTTCCGAGCGCTCACGTTCCGGCCGGTCGAGGGGGCCGTAGGCCGGGGACGTAGCGTGGCGACGGTGGAAAGCACTCGGTATACCGGGGCCGTTCGGATGCCGGTCGATATCCTATTGGTCGAGCGCAACGAGGCGGTCGTGCGTCGGCCGCGACTGCTCAACGACGCGCCGTACGGAGACGGTTGGGTCGTTCGCGTCCGTCCCGCCCGGACCGAGGACCCGAGCCGGCTGCTCGAGAGCGCCGGTGCGATCGCGCAGCGGCTCCAAGAACGGATCCGCGCCCTGCACATCCGCTGCTGGCCAGCGACCCCCGACCTCGAGATGTACGAGATCGGGATCGAATGTTCCGCGATCCTGACGAAGCTCAACGAGGAGATCGCCGCGCGCCCCGCGGGCGAGGCGATCCTTCTCGTGACCGACGACCCGACGAGCCCCATCGAGATGGTCCGCTGGTCCGACCAGACCGGCCACCCCGTGCTCGCGCACCGCAAGGAGGGCACCCTCCATCATTTCCTCGTCCGCAAGGAGGCGGAACCGAAACCCCGCCGCCGTCCCGGCTAACCGGTCGGTACCGCCGATTATTTCTCGATCGGGGTCCGGATCAGGTTTCCCCATTCGGTCCAGGAGCCGTCGTAGTTGCGGACGTCGGGGTAACCGAGCAGATACTTCAGCACGAACCAGGTGTGGCTCGAGCGCTCACCGATCCGGCAGTACGTGATCACAGGGGTGTTCGCGCTGACGCCCTTCGACCGGTAGAGCTCGTCGAGCTCCTCCCGCGATTTGAACGTCCCGTCCTCCTTGACCGCCTGCGCCCAGGGGATGTTCTTCGCGCCGGGGATGTGTCCGCCCCGCTGGGCGTGTTCCGTCGGATACTCGGGGGGCGCGGTGATCTCGCCGGAGAACTCCTTGGGTCCGCGGACGTCGACGAGGGAGAACTTCCCGCCCTTGACCTCGGGCAACGCCTTGCGAACATCCTCGAGGAACGAGCGAAGGTGGGCGTCCGGCGGGTGCGCCTTGAAATGGCCCGTCGCGGGTTTCGGAACTTCCTTCGTGAGCGGGCGGTCTTCGGCGATCCACTTCTTTCGGCCGCCGTTCATCAGTTTGAGGTTGTTGGCCCCGTAGTACGTGAACACCCAGAAGCCGAACGCGGCGAACCAGTTGTTGAAGTCGCCGTAGAGGACGAGGGTGGTGTCGTCGTTGATGCCCGCGCGGGCGAAGAGCGCGGTCAACGCATCGCCCGAAAGGATGTCGCGCGCGACCGGGTCGTTGATGTCCTTGCGCCAGTCGATCAGGACCGAGCCGGGAAGGTGGCCCATGTCGTAGTTCGCCGCCGGGTCGTAATCGACCTCGGCGACTCGGACCTTCGGGTCGTTCAGGTGGGACGCGAGCCAGTCGGTCTCGACCAGCACTTCGGGGTGCGCGTACGCTGCCATCGGACGGTTGCCTCGCGGGGTCGTAGCCCCTCGGGATATACCTTCGATGGTCCGCACAATCCGGGTCGGCCGTTCGGATTTTCGCCCGATCCACGGTCGGGGGACGGGCGGTTCAGCCCCGACGTCCGCGCTTCGGGAGCGCCGTGTCCGAGATCTCGATCGTCTGAGGGTCGAACCCGAGCTTCGCGAGCTCGTCGCGGATCCGGCTGCGGTGGTCGCCCTGGAGATACACTTCCCCGTCCACGACCGAGCCCCCGGTCGCGAGGCGGTTCTTGAGGGAACGGGTCGTCTCCGCGAGGTCGACCCCGGGGGGGAATCCCGAGATAACGGTCGCCGGTTTGTTGTAGCGTCGGGGTTCCGCTCGGACTCGGATCCGGGCGGTCTCTCGGTCGAGGGCGGACAGGATCTCGTCGAACTCGTCGTCACTCATTTCAGGTGGTCCCACCGCCTTCGAATCGGGTGAAGGTCGGGTAGGAGTGGGTCGTCCGGAAGCGGAGAGGTGCAGCCGGGACGCACGATGAAGGAGCGGGGGGTCTCGGTGAAGGCACCAGAGCATACATGCCCGCACTCCGCTTGAACATTTCCTAGTGAACTACCCCTCGCCCCAGCGGTACAGTCGCAAGGTGATGACGAGGCCGACGGCGGCGCACGCCACCAAGAGCACCGCGTAGAGGACCATCTGGTCCGGCGAGGCGGGCGTGATCCCGAGAGCGCCCTGGACCAGGAGGGCGGCGTACGTGGTCGGCAAGAAGCGGGCGGCATCCTGCCAGAGCGGAGGGAGAGCCGAAAGCGGGTAGTAGAGCGGCGAGAGCATCCCGAGGATGGTGAACGTCAGGTTCCCGATCGGCCAGATCTCGCGCTGCGTGCGGATCCGGCTCGAAATCCCGATCCCGACGGAGGAGAACAGTACCCACATCACGGCGAGGCTCGCGACGAGGACGAGGAAGGCGAAGGGCGTGAGGGGGTTCCCCTGCCGTCCTCCGGCCCAGGCGAGAAGGACCGTCAGGATCGCGAGGGCCGGCAGCATCGCGATGAGGTTCGAGAAGGCAATCCCGAACAGGTAGCGGATCCGGCTGAGCGGGCTCGCCACGAACATGTCCTGGAGCGAGCACTCGATGCGCCAGAAGGCGCTGTCCCCGAGGACCCAGGAGCCGATGTTCTGCATCGTGAACAGCATCGCCCCGACGATTTCGAGCGGAAGGAGGGAGGGCGGAGAGATCAGCGAGAGAAAGTAGAGGAAGATGAACGGCAGCAGGATCGGCGTGATGGCGACCGCGGGATTGCGGCTGATCCACCTCCAGCCCACGATCAGGAACGACGGCAGCGCCCGCCCGGTGGTGGGGACGTTGGGGAACTCCGCCCGCATCGCCGCCATCGCGCTCAACTCCCCCGGACCGTGCGGCGCGCCCAGTAGACCGCGAACAGGAACACGACGGTCGTTTCGACGACGAGCCCGCCGACGGCGAGAGCCAGCTCCGCGGAGGAGAGATAGGTGACCCCGAGGGCGGCTTGGGCGATCCCCGAGGCCGCGCTCGGAGGCATCAGGAGGGCGACGGGGTGCAGCGCCGCGGGGAACAGCTTGTACGGATAGAAAACCGGAGGGAGCACGCCGAAGACGTTGAAGAACAGGCTCGAGTACGCCCAGATCGCTCGGTTGTCCCGGAAGAAGGTCGAGAAGACGTATCCGACGGACGCCGAGAAGAGCCAGACGGTGGCCGCGAGGGCAAAGATCAGCAGGCCCTGGGCGAGCGTGAGCTGAAGGACCGCGGTCGCCAGGATTCCGAGCACGACCACCGGCGCGAGGTAGACGAGGAGGGTCCCGCCCGCCATCCCGAGGAAGTACGCTTCGGGCGCCATCGGGCCCGCGAGGTACAGGTCGTTCGCCTTGTGGTCGATCCGCAGGTACGCCGCCTCGTTGAGGACCCGCTGGCCCATCGTGAAGGTCGAGTAGATGATCGCGCCGACGAGCGCGACCCCGATCAGGCTCGGGGCGAGGATCCAGACGAAGACGAGGAGCACCGCCTGCACGAGCATCGACGTCGCCATCGCGAGCGATTCGTGCGCCTGAACGAGGGCCTCGGTCCAGAGAAACGCTCCCAGACCGCGGAAGGCGCGGGTCGGGGTCGTGGGCTCGCTAGTTCTCATCGATCGACCTCCCGACGACGCGCAGGAACGCTTCCTCGAGCGTGACCGGGCCGACGGTCGCGAGGAGCTTGAGTCGCACGGCGACCTCCATGATCTCTCCGAGACGCTCGGGCGTGACGATGATCGTGAGCGCGTCGCCGTCGGCGATGCACGAACCGAAGGAGCGGAACGAAGCCAGCTCCGCGGCGCCCTCCGGGAGAAGGACCTTGACCGTCCCACCGACCGACCGTTTGAGGTCGTCCGCGGTCCCAGTGACGAGCACTCGCCCTCGCTCGATCACGTAGAGTCGGTGACTGAGCGCCTCCGCCTCGTCGAGGTAGTGCGTCGTCAGCAAGATCGTGGAACCGTGCCGGGTGAGCGTGCGGATCGCCTCCCACACCGCGCGCCGGGCGAAAGGGTCCATGCCGATCGTCGGCTCGTCGAGGAAAAGGAGGGGGGCCTCCGTCGCGATCACGGTCGCCACCATGACCCGCTGCCGCTGACCTCCCGAGAGCGTGATGGAGAGCCGGCCCGCCACCTCGGTCAAGCCCATCTTCCCGAGTGCTTCCTCGGTCCGGTCCTTCGCGGTTTCTCGGGTCAGGCCGCGGGCCCGAAGGTAGGTGTAGACCTGTTCGCGCGGCGTGAGGTGGAAGAACGGCTTTCCCTCCTGGGGGACCACCGCGATGTACGGACGTGCCTTCTCGGGCGTCTGGTCGACGTCAAACCCGAAGACCTGGATCCGGCCCGAGGTGGGCCGGAGCAGCGTGGAAGCAATCCGGAGGAAGGTCGTCTTGCCGGCTCCGTTACGGCCCAGCAACGCGACCCGCTCGCCGCGGCGGACCTCGAGCGAGACCCCCGCGAGGGCTTCGGTCGCGGGCGCCCCCTTCGAGTGGTAGACCTTTCGCAGGTCCTCGCTGCGCAACGCCAGGTCGGTCACGGGTCCCTCCTACTGTACCTAGACGGCAACCTCTGTCGAGAAAAAACGGCGCGAGGAGTAGGCGGCCGAGGACTCGGGCCCGGACCTTAAGCTCTGCGTTCCTCGCGGGGCGACGGGAAGCCCTCGACGGTTGGGAGAGAGACCGCGCGGTCTACGGAGGCCCCGGAGGCGGTTCCTCCGGCAGCGGGAACACTTCCGGCAGCTCGGTATCGCCCACGAACGTCTCGGGGAGCTCCGTGGGTCGAAGGCCGCGAGCGCGCGTCAGGTCGACCGGGAGCAAGCCCGGCGAGTTCTCCCGCCAGCAGATGCGCGCCAACCCGTTGTAGAACCAAGGGGGAAGCCCCACCGACGAACCGATCTGTCGGACGTCCTGCCGCGTGAGCTCGCCGATGGCGATCAGGATGGCGAAGTAGGCGGCGAACCCGAGGACGACGCCGGCGGCCAGCTGGAAGTAGCGGTTGTGGGGCAGAAGGTGATTGAACTGAGACATCGCGAGGAATCCCGCGGCGGCGCTCAGCAGGATCCCCAGGATCGAACGGGGTTGGATGTGGACCCGAATGAGGGTCTCCATGAAGTAGGTGTTGAGAGCGAGAGCGGCGATCGAGGAGGCGAGCACCGCGATCGAGCCGGCGACCAGGCCGTTGCCGAGGTAGAAAGGGCTCCACGTCGGCATGAGCAGGAAGACGAGCACGAACAGGACACCGACCTGCGTGCTCGTGATGTACAATTCGAGGCGCTGACGCCCGATCGCGTTGATCGAGGCCTGCATGATCTGGCTGAGCGCGAGCGGAATCGCCCCGATCACCAGGAGCGCGAGAGGGACCGTTGCGGCGGCCGCATAGAGGCCGTTCTGGAACACGTTCAGGAAGACCGACCGGTAGGTGACGAGCGCCACGACCCCGGGGACGAGGAGCATGGCGGTGTACCGCAGGGCCTGCCAGGTTCCCCGCCGGATCTGCTCGTATTCCTCTTGGCGGTGAAGACCGGCTAAGTACGGGAAGAGCGGGGTCGCGACGGCCGCCGAGAGCGACAGCGCGAGGATTCTCCACCCGTTCGCCGCGAGGAAATAGGAGAGCTGGGTCGGGCCGAGATAGAAGTTGAGGATGAGCGGGACCATGTTCGTGACGAGGTAGCTCAGCACGAGGCTGCCCATCAGCGGCCAGGAGAATCGGAACATCCCCGCGGCCTCCGCCCACCGGAATTTCCGCAGCAGACGAAGGATGGCCGGTAGGCAGTACAGCGTGGACGCGACCGCGCCGACCGCGTAGGCCGCCGTGATGCCGAGCACGGTCGGGAAGTAGAACGCGACGACGAGGATGGCCGGTAGCCGGGCGATCGCCTCCACCAAGGATGGGTATTGGGCCCGGACCGAGTCCCCTTGGCCGATGAACAGGGCGTTGTAGACGGTCGAGAACGACCAGAGCAGCGGCAGGGTAAGGAAGATCCCGAGCGCGAGCAGCTGCGGACCGCTCGATACGATTCGGGACCCTCCGATCGACAGCGGCGCGATCGCGAAGAGAACGAGCCCCGCCGCGGCGACCATCAGCATCCGGACGATCAGGTAGGTCGACGTATTGTCGGTCGCCGCCTTTCCCCGCGCGAGGAAGTAGGTGTAGGCCGTGCCCAGCCGGAGGTCTCCCACGCCGTTGATCGAGGAACCGATGAGCAGGAAGAGCTGGGCCGTGCCGAGCAGCCCCACTCCCACCGGGGAAAGGCCGATGGTCTTGTACAGCGCGATGCTCGCGAAGAACCCGATCAGCTGGGTCGCGAGACTCGCTCCGAACACCACCCCCGAGCTCAGCGTGAGGGAGTACGCGGCCTTCGGTACGGCCGCCGACCCGGACGGGGACGCGGATGACGGGGCCGCGGATTCCTCGGACAACCGGCGGGGCATGGCGGAGCCCGCTTCTTATTCCCGTCGCTCCAGCGTCGTGCTCAGCTTCCGGGCCGCGAGGTCGGGGGTTCTTCGACCGGACGTCGCTCGTAAAGCTCGACCCAGATGCCGTCCGGGTCGGACAGGAACACCAAGCGGACCTCACCCTCCTCGAACGGCGGGATCTCCAGGCGAGCCCCCAGGGCGACCAGGCGGTCCACGACTGCATCCAGGTCGCTCACCCGGAACCCGAGATGGTCGAGCTCGTCGCCGACCCGATACGGGGGGTCGCCCGGGTAGTAGTTCAACTCGAGGATGGCCTTGGTTTCGGGGTCGTGAAGTTCTTGCCAGAGACCCCCCGCCGCCATTCGTCCGGAGGGCCCGACCTTTAGACCGAGACCTTCGGTGAAGAATCGAATGGCGCGGGGCAGATTTCGGACTCGGACACCCGTGTACTCCAGCACCATCGACTCAAATCCGTGGACACTTCGGTCCGGACCCCGCCCTTCTCGTTGCATCGGAGCGGGTGGGGGCGGTCCAAGTCAACCTCGCGACTACTTCGCCTTGTCCCATTGGCACGGGGCTTAGTCCATCAGGGGAGCGGTCGGGTTGGGCTCCGCCGGGGCGGATGGAGTGGCCCCTCTGCGGGCTCGGCGTGCCAGGATCGGGAGGTGGGCAAACTTCGGATGCCGTCGGGCGCCGAGAACTTCCTGGGCGAAGAGTACGGTCACGGTCCCGGCGACGGTGATGGCCGCAGCGATGAAGAACGCGTACTGGAACGCGACGTGGGCGGGGAAAAAGCCGGCGAGGGGGCCGCTCGTCAGGAGATACGTGGCGAGGAGCGAGCCGGCGATCGGCGCCCCCACGCTACCGCCTACATTGCGGAACACATTGTTCATCGCCGTCGCCTGGCCCATGTCCTTGGGGTCCACGGTGAGGACCAGCAGGTTGATGATCGAGGCGTTGAGAAGGCCCATCCCCGCCCCGATGACGACCTCGATGACCAAGGCCGTGGTCAACGTCGTGGCGAACGCTTCCAAGGTGAAACCCAAAGCGATGACCAAACCGCCCGTGAAGGCGAGGGGCTTCACACCCACCCGGGAGACCACGACGCTCGTGACCAGAGCGACGGCGGTCATCCCCAAGGCGAGCGGTAGGATGTCGATGCCCGCTGCCAATATTCCAAAGTCACAGTGCTGGAGGGTTGTGCAGGAGGCGTTGTACCCGCCGGAGGCCAGCGGGAACTCGAACTGATAGATCAGGCTGAACAGCGCGAGGTACATCCCGAGTCCGGCGACCGTCAGAACGATGTTCGTCACGGTTACATTCCTCTCGGCGAGGAGATGCACATCGACGATCGGTTCGCGCTTCCGGACGGTCAGGCCCCGTTCGACCAGAACGAACGGGATGAACATGGCGCCCCCGAGGATGGCGAAACCCAGGGTCAGCGGCGAGGTCCATCCCCACGCCTCTCCTTGGGAGAGGGCGGCCACGATCCCGGCGAGCCCCAGGCCCAGGAACAATGCGCCGAGGTAGTCGACCCGCGTCTCGGGCCGGCGATAGGGAGATTCCTTGACCAGGAGGAAGACGAGCACGGCCATGACCACCACGAACGGGACCGCCGTGTGGTAGGTCGTTCGCCAGCCGTAATCCTGGGAGACCCAGGAGCCGAGGGGAAGGCTGATCGCGAAGCCGATCCCAAACATCGCGCTCAGGATACCCTGGGCCCGGGGAACCATCTCTTTCGGGAACTCCTCCCGCATCAGCGACATCCCGAGAGGCATGATCGTCAGGCCGATCCCCTGGATGGTTCGTGCCCCGACCATGAACGCGAACGTGGGGGAAAATCCCGTGACGGAGACCGCCGCGGCGTACGTGAACATGACGGCGATCATGATCTTCCGCTTCCCGTAGATGTCGCCCAGCTTGCCGATCACGGGGCTCAGCGCCACCCCCGCGGCCGCGTAGGCCGAAATGATCAACGTCACCTGGCCCGCGTCGACACCGAAGTCGGATTGGATCGTAGGGAGCGATGGGGTGAGCATCCCCTCGATGTAGAGGACCACGAGGACGATCCCGGCGAGGAGGAGCATGATCCGGTTCGCATAGTGGCTGTCGAACGTTTCGACGGTCTTCGGGACCGGCGTGGCGGTCGGCACGATCGCCTCCGTACTCTCCGTGGCCATCGGTCGGTCGTCCATGCAGATCGTCCCCGTTCCCACACCGCGACTACGCGGACTCTTTCCGTTCGACGCGGATCGGAGCGCCGGTCACTGCTATTCTGGTGGGGCGGATCGGCAGAGACGGACGTCGCATAGGACTTGGGACCTACGAGTCAACTAGCCAAGTCGATACTTAGGGCTTCGCTGGCCGCGAGAGGGACCCGCACAGGAGGGAGGTGGGAGCACGGGGATTTGAACCCCGATATGCGGGTCTCTCCGCGCGCTCCAGTCAATCGTCACGGGGGCCGACGGCCCCTCCGCAGACCTCTATCACAGGGCGACCGAAGGTCGTCCTGACTGGAGCCCGCTGGTCTACCAAATTAGCCTATGCTCCCTCCGAGTGACCCGGGAACCCCGGGAGAGATATCCTTTGTCGTCCGCGCCGAGCGCCCAGGGCCGGAAGGCCCGGACCTAGCACAAATGCTTATGATAAAGCATGTTTGTCCGGATTCCAATGGCCTTGAATGGGTCCTCGCCGGCCCGCCCCGCCCCCAGGACCGTGACCCTCGCGACGGTCGTTGTCCTCCTCTTGGTCGCTTCGGGAACCGCCATCGCCGCCACGGCCGCGTACTACACGCTCCGTACTGCCGGCAGCCCGAACGCTCCGGTCACGCCCGGCCACCTCTCGGTGACGGACGACCTCGGCCGGACCGTCGTCGTTCCCTACGACCCGGCTCGCGTGGTGGTGCTCTCGCCGAACATTATGGATGTCGTGTTCCGACTCGGCCTGCGGAGCCACGTGGTCGGCGTCGATTGCTACGCCGCGGCGGACGGAGGCCTGTCGGACGATTACTCGCCCGACCAAGTGTCGCTTTGGAGTCTTTCCCCGTCGATGTGCGTGCAAGTCGGGCCTACGTTTGCGGCCGAGACCCTCGTGAACCTGACGCCCGAGCTCGTGCTCGCCTCCACGATTGTCTCCATCGCGGAGGTCGAGACCATCAGCTCCACGCTCGGCATCCCGGTCGTGATGCTGCAGCCGCCCACCTTGAGCGGAATCCTCGTTGACGTGAGCCTGGTGGGCGAGATCTTCGGCGTCTCGACCCTCTCCTCCTCGCTCAACGCGCAGCTCTCTGTCGAGCTCAACAATGCCACCCAGATCGACAACAACCTCGTCACGCTCCCCACGGTCTTGGTGACCTACTCGGTCGACTCCAACGGTTACTGGACGTATGGCCCGGGAACGTTCGGGCAATCGCTGATCGAGTTCGCGGGGGCGACGAGCATCGCCGCCAACGCTAGGATTCCGTACCCGGAACTCTCTCCCGCTCAGGTACTCGTCTCCGATCCGTCCATTATCGTGTATGGGGTGGGATTCGGTCTGAACCAGAGCACGTACGCGGGCGGACCGCTCTGGTCCTCGTTCTCGGCGGTCCAGAACGGCAACGTGAGCGGCATGGATTCGAACTGGCTCACGGAGCCGGACCCGACGATGATCCTCTCGGGAATTCCCGCGCTCCTCGCAGTCTTCCACCCTACTCACGCGTAGCCGGGCCCCGGAGCACGAACCGACCTTGGCGGCGCTGGAGCCCACCGGGGCCGTCCCCGCCCTCCCGTTGCGGACACGCCGCCGTCGTCTCGCGGCCCTCGGGCTTCTGGCCGTCACCCTGGGATTGGTCGCCTTTTCGACCCTCCTGGGGTCGGTCACGGTTCCCCCCCAAGTCGTTTACCAGGTCGTCCTCCACCAGCTCTCGGGCGGCGCCCTCTTTCCCGAGCAATGTGCCGGGACAACCGTCTCCCCCCGACTCTGCGGGGCGTACGTGCGTGATCGTATGGCAGATCTACATCCCCGAGATCCTCCTCGCTCTCATCGTCGGCGCCGCCCTCGGCCTATCGGGGGGCGCCCTCCAAGGGATCTTCCGAAACCCCCTCGCGGACCCATTTCTTCTCGGCATCTCGAGCGGAGGGACGATCGGGGCGGCGATCATCTATGTCTACCGGTACCAGGAGGCGAACGCGGACCTCCTCCTGCCTCTGTTCGCCTTCGTCGGGTCCGTGGGTACCGGCCTCCTGATCCTCGGGATCGCCCGGGGCCGTTTCGGCTCGGTCGAGACGCTCCTCCTCACCGGAGTCGCGGTCGCGAACTTTCTCTCCGCCGTCCTTTCCCTGATCCTTCTCTACAACCCGACCGGTAGCGAGCAGGTCACGTTCTGGCTCCTCGGGGGCCTCGGTCTCGCGACGTGGCAGGTCGACGGGATCGCGTGCGGCGCGGTCCTGGTCCTCGGGACGCTCCTTGCCCTGCACGGTCGCGAACTCAACCTCATCCAGCTGGGCCAGGATGTGGCCCAGAGCGCGGGCGTGGATTCCCGGCGCGTTCGACTGCGCGTGATCCTCCTCGCCTCCCTGACCACCGCCGTCGCGGTCGCGTTCACCGGGATCATCGGGTTCGTCGGGCTCGTTTCTCCGCACATCGTCCGTAGGATCTGGGGGACGGACTACCGGGTCGTACTTCCCGGCGCGGCGGCGGTCGGAGCTCTCTTCCTGTTGGCCGCGCGCGACGCGAACTACCTCCTCTTTCCCGGCTCGCTCTTGCCGATCGGGATCTTCACGGCGTTCGCGGGGGTCCCCTTCTTCCTCTACCTCCTCTACCGCCAGCGCGGCGCGTCCACCATGGGGTCGACATGAACGTCCCCCAGGATCCGGCGGCCGTACGCCTGACCGGCGTGACGGTCCGATACGGAACCCGGCCGGCCCTGCGCGAGGTCAATCTCGCCGTCCGCCCCGGAGAGTTCGTGGCCCTGGCCGGGCCGAACGGCTCGGGGAAGACGACCCTGTTGCGCGCCGTTCTGGGTTTCCTCACTCCCGTCGAAGGAGAGGTCGAGGTGTTGGGGCGACCGATCCGCTCGCTTTCCGTGCTCGAGCGGGCTCGGTCGGTCGCGTGGGTCCCCCAGGGCGAGAGCCCGCGCGACGACGTCCGGCTTTTCGATTACGTGCTCTACGGCCGATTCCCCTACCATGGCCCGCTCGACTCGGAGACCGCGGACGACCGCGCGATCGCGACCCGCGTCCTCGACGAGATCGGGCTCGCGGACCGGGCGGACGACGGAATCCTCTCCTTGAGCGGCGGAGAGCGCCAGCGGGCAGTCCTCGGGCGTGCGCTCGCCCAGACGACACCGATCCTCCTCCTCGACGAACCGACCTCCCACCTCGACATCGGCCACCAGCTCGACCTGCTCGCTCGCGTTCGACACTTGACCGAAGGCGGCCACGTCACGGCGATCGCGGCGCTTCATGACCTCAATCTTGCCGCTCGGTTCGCCGACCGCATCGTCGTCCTCTCGCACGGCCGCCGCGTCGCGGACGGGCCACCGTCGGACGTCATTTCCGAGGCGCTGCTCGCCGAGGTCTGGGGGGTCGTCGCGGACCTCCGTCGGGACCCGGCGACCGGGGCGCCGTACCTGCTCCCGCACCACCTCGTCTCCCCGCCCCGCCCCGGAGTCCTCCTCGGCAAAGGGCCGGTGCATGTCGTCGGGGGCGGGGGCTCCGCAGGTCCGTACTTGAGGGCCCTCTCGGAGGCCGGCTACCGGGTCACGGCCGGCGCCCTCAACCTGCTCGACTCCGACCTCGAGACGGCCGAAAGCTTGGGCGCGCTCACGGCGGTCGAGGTGCCTTTCGCACCGATCGGGGCCGAGGTCCGCGAGCGCCTGCGTGTTCTCCTCGAGGCGGCGACCGCGGTAGTGGTCGCACCGTTCCCGGTCGGCCCGTCCAACCTACCGAACCTCGACGAGGTTCGCGGCTGCCTCGGCCGTCGACCGGGTACTCCTCGTGCGGCGGCCTTCGGGCGAGGAATGGGATTTCGTCGGAGGTCGCGCTCGCGCCCTCGAAGAGGAACTGCGGCGGGGAGGGGCCCGGGAGGTCGCGGGAATAACCGAGATGCTCGCGGCTCTCGCCGAGCCCCGGAGCCGCGCCTCGAACTAGCGGGCGCGATGGCGAGCCGTCCCGCTGCCCGGCAGGGGCGCCACTTCGAGTGCGGGGGGGTTGGGACCGGAGAACTGGGCAAGGAGGCGCGGGAGGCCCGTCTCGAGGACGAGCACGTAGCTCGGAACCCCGACCGCGGCCGCTTCCAGGCAGGCCGCACCGGCCCCGAACCGGAGGACCGGGCGGGGGGCCGCCTTCGAGAGCGCGAGGAACGCCTCGAGGCCCTCGGCGGCCACAAGGGCCCCCGGATTCGTCGGAAGACTCCGACGGACCCGCTCGCCGAGGCGAGGGTCCGCAAGGTCGGCCGGAGCCAGCGTTCGCACCGAGATGGGGGCGGAGGTGAGCGTCACGATTCCCTCGAGGTCCGAGACCTCTGCAAGGGACCCCTTGCGGGCGGCGTGGAGCACTCGGCCCCGGGACGGTCCGGCCGAGCCGGAGCGTGCCGAGAGCAGTCCGTTGCGCATCTCGAGCGACACGCTCGCGCCTTCGGCGAGGTCTTCGAGAGCGAGGGCGCGCGTCGAGCGAAAGACGTGGAGTCGCTCGAGCCGCTCCCAGAGGTCGTCGCCGAGCCGGCGGAGGGTTTCGTGGAGCCAGGCGACGCCCTCGACCGTCGGTCGGTAGCGACCCTCTCGCACGGTAACGAGACCCCGGCGGCGAAGTTGCCGGTAGGAGTGCGATACCGCCTGGACCGTGAGATCGAGTCGCTCCGAGATCGGGCGGAGCTGGGTCGGTTCGAGGGTGGCGCATTCGTACAGGAAGAGGAGCTCGGTCACCGTGCCGCTGCGGCGGAGCTCCGCCAGCCCCGTCACGTCGGGGGTGCGACTCGCGACCACGGCCTCGGGAAGACTCCCGAGGTTAAAGCCGTCTTTCACCGGGAGGAAAGCCGCCTTGCCTACGAGGTCGCTCCGGCCTTGCGGGAGGAGGCGCGCGCCGCCGGCTTGGCTCGTCGTATCTCCCGCAGCCGGTCGCGGATGCGCGCCGCTTCCTCGAAGTCCAGGCGCTCCGCGGCGAGCCACATCTCTTCCTCGAGATTCGTGATGAGCAACGGCATCTTGTCCTTCCAGTACCGCCCGAGTCCGCTCGTCGAAAGTTCGCCGGACGGGGCTTCCTCTTCCGGGGCCAGCAAGGCCCGGACTTCCTTGCGGATGGATTCCGGGACGATGTCGTGGGCCGCGTTGTAATCGACCTGGGTCTGACGGCGGCGCGACATCTCCGCCATCGCGCGCTTCATCGATCCGGTTACGCGGTCGGCGTAGAGGACCACCCTCCCCTCGACGTTGCGGCTGGTTCGGCCCGCGGTCTGGATGATCGAGGTCTCGCTCCGAAGGAAGCCCTCCTTGTCGGCGTCCAGGATCGCGACGAAACTGACCTCGGGAAGGTCGAGTCCCTCCCGGAGGAGGTTGATCCCGACCAATACATCGAACTGGCCGAGACGCAGGTCGCGCAGGATCTCGACCCGCTTCATCGTCTCGACCTCCGAGTGCAAGTACCGGACCCGGAACCCCTGGTTGGTGAGGTAGGTGGCGAGCTCCTCGCTCGTCGCCTTCGTGAGCGTGGTCACGAGGGCTCGGTCGCCCCGCTCGATGCACGCCGTGAGCTCGGTCATCAGGTCGGCGATGTGTCCTTTGAGCGGGCGAACCTCGATCGGCGGGTCCACCAACCCCGTCGGCCGGATGATTTGCTCGACGATGCCCTTCGACGCCTTGCGCTCGAACGGGCCAGGAGTCGCGGAGACGAACACCGTCTGCGGAACGTGGGTCAGGAACTCGGGGAACTTGAGCGGACGATTGTCCCGCGCGGAAGGAAGACGCCAGCCGAACTCCACCAGGTTGTCCTTGCGACTTCGGTCGCCCTTGTACATGCCCTGCAGCTGGGGGATCGTGACGTGCGACTCGTCGATGAACGCGAGGAAATCCTCGGGGAAGAAATCGAGCAGCGTGTACGGGGGTTCGCCGGCCCGTCTCCCCGCGAAGTAGCGGGCGTAGTTCTCGATCCCCGAACAGTACCCCGTCTCGCGGATCATCTCGAGGTCGTAGTCGACCCGGCCTTTGAGACGCTGGGCTTCCACGATCTTCTCGGCGTCCTGGAGTTCCTTCACCCGGACGTCCCGCTCCTTCTCGACCTCGGCCAGGATCCCGCGAAGACGTTCGTCTACGGTGAGGAAGTGGGTGGCCGGGAAGACGGCGAGCGCCGGGAGCGATCGACGCTCCTCTTGGGTGATGGGGTCGAGCTCGACGATCTCCTTGATCGTGCTCCCGTCGAGCACGACCCGATGGACCGTCTCGCCCGCGCCCATGACGTCGATCGTCCCGCCGCGGACCCGAAAGCGGCCGCGCTTGAGCTCGATGTCGTTGCGGGAGTACTTCATCCGGACCAGCTGTTCGAGCAAGGTCTGCCGCGAGATCTCCTGGCCCACCGCGAGCTCGACCACGGAGGCGCGATAATCCTCGGGCGAGCCGAGGCCGTAGATACAACTCACCGACGCGACGATGAGGACGTCCCGTCGTGTAAGCAGCGCCTGGGTCGCTCGATGGCGCAGCCGGTCAATCTCCTCGTTGATGGACGCGTCCTTCTCGATGTACAGGTCGATCTGCGGAACGTACGCCTCGGGCTGGTAGTAGTCGTAGTAGCTGACGAAGTACTCGACCGCGTTCTTCGGGAAGAGCGCCCGGAACTCGCTCACCAACTGGGCGGCGAGGGTCTTGTTCGGGCTGATGACCAGGGTCGGTCGCTGGAGGCGCGTGACCGCGTGGGCCATCGTGAACGTCTTGCCGCTTCCCGTCACGCCGAGCAGCGTGACGAACTTCTCCCCGCGCTCCACCCGTTCCACGATGCCCTCGATCGCGGCCGGCTGGTCGCCCTGAGGGACCATGTCGGTCTCGAGCTGAAACCGCCCGGGGAGCGGAGACGACGTTCCCTTGACCGCGTGGTTGTCCGTCATGGGATGGTAGGAAGTTCGAGCGAGGCTCCGGGATAGCCCCGGGGGTCGATCGTCACGGCCCGGAATCCCAATCGTTCGACCTCGCGGGTGACCTCGCTCGCGAGCGGCTCGGCCCGGAGCCGGGAGACCTCGGCCGGGTCGACCTCGATCCGGGCCGACCCACTCTGGACCCGCACGCGTACCCGCCGGAACCCGAGTGAGAGAAGGATTGCCTCGGCCGATTCGATTCGACCCAGTAGTTCGACCGAGACCGGCTCGCCGTGCGCTACCCGCGAGGCGAGGCACGCATCCGACGGCTGGTCCCAGTTCGGGAGGTTCCGCCGATGCGCTTCGGCGCGGACCTCTCTCTTTCCCCACCCGGCCCAGAGGAGGGGATGCGTGAATCCGGCCTCGTCCATCGCCCGTATGCCGGGACGGTCGTCGGTCAGATCGTCCCGATGGACACCATCGAGGTACTGTGCCGCCAAGCGAGTCGCCCCGAATTCTCGAAGCACGGAAGTTTCCACAGACCGGCAGAAATAGCACCGGTCGGACCCGTTCTCTCGGGTCCTCGGTTCTCTCGAGGGGGTTGGCTTTCAGGAGAACATGCTCGAGACCAACCGAGGAGGCGACCCGCTCAGCTCGAGCGACCTCGGCGCGAGACACCGCCGGACCCGTGAGCGTAACCGCCGTTGCCTCGGGTCCCAATGCCTCGAAGGCGACGGCGGCGACCAGGGAGGAATCGACCCCGCCCGAGAGCGCCACCACCGCTCGACCCCCGCCGCGGATCCGGGCGACGATCTCGTCGACCGGGCACAATAGACGAGCCGGCGAGCACGAGGAGGGCATCTCCATCGTTCTATCGCTCTCGGCCCATTACCCTTTCCTCCGCAAGCTCGCGATTCCGCCCCCCGAGGGAGAGCCCCCGGGAGCTTCGTCGACTCCTCGTCGTGGGTGCCCCCTTCGGGGGGGTGCAATCTCCTTAGAGGGCGGCTCTGTGCCGGAGACGATGCAGACGGTCCACGAGGGAACCCGCTGGATGCTCCGACTCGACGACGGCCAGGACCTATTCGAGGCCCTTTCGAGCTTCGCCCAGCGGGAGAACATTCGCGCCGGCACGGTCGAGTTCGGCATCGGGATGTTCCGGCGGGCGACCTTCGGCTACTGGGACGGAAGCCAGTACCGCCCCCAGGAACTCACGGTCCCCCACGAAGTGGTTTCTCTGCACGGCACGATTGCTCGCGCCGATGGAGTACCCTCCTTGCATCTGCACGGGGCCGTTGCGGGTCCCGACCATCGGCTCACGGGAGGCCATCTTTTGCGGGCGACCGTGGGAATGCTCCAGGAAGTGCTCGTCGACACCTTCCCGGGCCGTACGTTCGGCCGACCGATGGTCGAGAGCTACGGGTTGAAGATGCTCGACTTAGAACCGCCGAAGGAACCCTAGGCCCCCGTCATCCCTTTCCGTTCCACCGGGCTCGCATCGTGCCTATGGCGGGATCGGCTTCGGTATTCACGACGCTCGACCCCCGGCTCGCGGAGGCGATCCGGGAGTTGGGTCTCGTGGAACCTACCGAGATCCAGAACCTCGCCTTCCCGCTCCTCGAAACGGACGCCGACGCCCTTCTCCTTTCCCCCACCGGCACGGGAAAGACCGAGGCCGCCCTGCTGCCCCTGCTCTCCCACCGTCTTGCCGACCCGACGCCGCCGATCTCCACGTTGTACGTCACGCCCCTGAGAGCGTTGAACCGGGACCTGGAACATCGGATCGTAGCCCTGGTCAAGCAAGTGGGGCTCACCGCCGCGGTGCGTCACGGAGACACATCGACCTCCGCGCGCCTCGCGCAATCCCGTCGACCGCCGGACCTTCTGCTCACGACTCCCGAGACGTTGCAGCTGCTCCTCACGGGGGCGCGGCTCCGAGAATCGCTCGCGAACGTCCGGACGATCATCGTCGACGAGGTCCACGAGCTCGTCGGTTCGGACCGGGGGGCCCAGCTCTCGATCACTCTCGAGCGACTCGACCGGTTGACCGGAAGGTTCGTGCGCCGGATCGGCCTCTCGGCCACCGTCGGGAATCCGGGCGAGGTGGCACGATTCCTCTCCCCGGCGCCCCGAACGGTGGAAGTGCGGGTCGCGCAGGAGCGCCGACCGCTCGAACTCACCGCGCGCCGGCCCACGCGGGAACGACCTCCTCTCGACGAGACCCTGGTCCGGGAACTGAAGGCCGACAAGACCCTCCTCGAGGGCCTGCGGGCGGTCGAAGAGGAGATCCGGGAACATCGGACGACCCTCATCTTCGTCAACACCCGACCCACCGCGGAGGGTCTCGCGGCCCGGCTTCAGAAACTCGCTCCGGATCTTCCGATCGCCGTCCATCACGGCTCGCTCTCCCGCGAAGTTCGTGAGGAAGCAGAGCAAGCGTTCCGGGCGGGCCAGCTCCGGGCCCTCGTCGCCACCTCGTCCCTCGAACTCGGCATCGACATCGGGGGCGTCGACCACGTGATCCAGTTCGGCTCGCCGCATCAGGTGGGCCGACTGGTCCAACGGGTCGGGCGCTCGGGACACCGTCTCGACCGTACCATCCACGGCACGGTGCTCGCGCTCGACGACGACGACCTCGAAGAGGCGGCCGTTCTCGCCCGCCGCGCGGACGCCGGAATGATCGAGCCGGTCACTTGGCGAACGCGCAACCGCCTCGCCGCGGCGCAACAGATCATTGCCGCGTTGCGTGCGGAGGGGGCGCTCGAAGTCTCCGACCTGCTTCGTCCGCTGCGGCATGCGGCGGCCACGGCCGACCTTTCGGACCCCGAGTGGACCGAGCTCGTCGAGTATCTGGTCGGGCTCGGACTCGCCAAACGGATGGGCGACCGGGTCGCCCCGGGTCGAGGGACGCTCCATCGGTTCTACGCGTCCCTTTCGCTGATTCCGGACGAACGGACCTACCGCTTGCGCGACATCGGGACCCGCCGGCTGATCGGGACCCTCGACGAACGATTCGTGCTGACCCAGATCCTGGCCCAGCCCGAGGAGATCTTCCTGCTCCACGGTCGGACCTGGAAGGTCGTCGAGTATCGGGACGGCGAGCTTCTGGTCGAAACGGTCCAAGAGATCGGGCGGGAACCGCGATGGGCGGGCGAGGACCTGCCGGTCCCGTTCGACGTCGCCCAGGAGATCGGCCAGCTACGTCGGGACGGAAAGTTCGCCGGGTACCCGATCTCGCCCGCGGACCAGCATCATCTCGAGGAACGCCGGAGCGCCGCCGCACTCGCCGGAACGATCCCGACCGACCGACGCGTGACGGTCACCGCGGTCGGCCGGGTGGTGGTCTACGGAGCGTGTTTTGGCACCCGGACTAACGAGACACTCTCGCTTGCGACGGCCGGCCTGCTCACCGCCCGACTGGGAGCTCGTGTCGAGGTCGCCTCGGTCGAGCCCACCTGGTTCGTGCTCGAGCTCCCGATCGCGGTGGATTCCGCGACGCTCGTCGGCGCGCTTTCGATCGAGCCGGGGACGTTGGGCCCCCTCGTGGAGCGTCTCGTGCCCACGGGCCTCGACTATCGCTGGGTGTTTCTCGCGGTCGCCCGGAAGCTGGGGGTGATCCCTGCGTCGGCCGACCCGCGCGACCTTCGGACCCTCGACCCTCTGCTCGCGGCGAGCCGAACCAACCCTCTCGGCGAGGAGACCCTGGAAAAGACGCTCCACGACCGCTACGACATCGACCACGCGACGCAGGTACTCGAACGGATCCGGGACGGGGGGATCGAGGTCGTCGCCACCCCGTCATCTCCGTTCACCAACGGACCGCTGGAACGGCTCGAGTGGCGGACCGTCCTCGACGTTCCTCCACCGACCCTGTTGAAAGCGGTCCAGGAGCGGCTCGCGAAGGAACCGCTGACCCTGGTCTGCCTGCGCTGCGGATTCCTCCGAACGACGACCCCCTCCCGATACAAGGCCGAGGGAGGAAGTCGATGCCTCCTGTGCCATGGTTCGCTCTCCGCCGTGCTCTCGCCCCGGCGTACCCAGGAGATCGACCGACTCAGTGCCTATGCCAAACGAAAGCGGGCCGGCACCAAACCGGCGGCCGGTCGTCGGGTCCGCCGAGAGCGGGCCCTCGCAGCCGAGACCGAGACCTTGGTGCGGGCGGGGTATACCTCAGCCGAATTGCTCGCCCACTACGGGGAGCGCGCTCTTTTCGCCCTCGCCGGCCGGGGGATCGGTCCGGAAACGGCCCGTCGCCTGCTGATGCGCCTGTACCGGGACGACAGTGCCTTCTTCACGGAGATCCTCCGCGCGGAACGCGCGTACGCCCGCACACGGGTGTTCTGGGACTAGGCGGCCTGGGCGAGGCGCCGAACCAACTCCTCGACTGCTTCTCGAGGGGCGTCCGTGCGAAAGCCCTCGGGTCGGGCATGAGTTCGCGCCGCCCGGAAGCCGAGCGAACGAAGGCCCTGTTGAACGCTCGCGAGCGACAGCGGCATCGGCAGACCGAGCTTCGCCGCGAGGAGATTCGCTTCGAAATAGAACGGCCGGTCGACCGTGACCTCCTCCTGAAGTCGGGCAATCAGCCGCTCGATCTCCCGCGGCCGAGCGGCTCCCTCGGGGGTTGCAAGACGAGCGACGAGCGCGGGGTCGAAGAGAGGACCGAGCCACATGGGTCCGTACGGTCCTCGGCTCCCGACGAAGGGCCCATGCCACCGTTCCGGTTCGATCACGCCGACGGGGGCCGGGTGCGGCAATCGGTCGACGACTTCGAGATAGGCCCGGACGTAGTGGTCCCGGGAATAGGCGAGCAGAGGACGGATCGAACGACCTTGGCGCTCCGCTTCGTGCGAGAGATGGGCCAAGAGGATGCGAAGCCCTCCTTCGGGCCCCAGGCGACCTCGCACGGGGCGGGCACCGTAGCGCTGGGCACACGCTGCCGGTTGGGCCCCCGCGAGAACCATCATGTCGGTCGCCGTGACGGCAAGGACCCCCCCGGGACGGACCGCTGCGACCGCGACGGGGACGAACGGCACCGGCGTGCCGTACGGGTCGAGGTCGACGTAATCGAACGGTGCTCCGGGCGGCGGAATCCGCGCATCTCCCTCGAACGCCGAGGCGCCCGGGAAGCGAGCGACGTTCTCGCGGAGGACCCCGGCCGCCTCGGGGTTCGCTTCCGAGAAGGCGAACGAGCGGAAGACCCCGGATTCCCGAAGTAGACGAAGCCCTCGGACTCCGGTGGCGCTCGTCATCTCCCATCCCGAGCGTTCGCCGAGAGGGGACGGGACAAGCGCCCGCGCGAGGGCAATTCCGAGGTCGCGGTCCCCCGCCATCGCCGGATTGTAGAATACCGGAGACCGTCGACCCGGGCCCCGGCCCGGGACGACGAGCGGCAGCCGGAGCTCGGTGCGCCCTTCGCAGGCGAGGCCTAGTGGGCTCGGCCGGTGATGAGCTTGACGATCTTGAACGCGAGAAGGTTCTTGTTCACCGGTGTCACTTCGAGCAGGCGTAGTTCGTCCCTCCGACGGATGTCCTGGAGCAATGGGTTCCTTGACTTCTTGTGGAGGGTCATGACGATCGACTTGCGGGCGTCGAGAGTATCGATCACGCTCTGGGTGAACAGCTCGCTCTCGACCTCCATCTTCCCGACTTCGTCGATCACGATCACATCGGCGGATTCGCGCGCCTCGGCGAGCGCTCGGGTCCCGAGTCCCTCGAGCGCCGAGATGTTCACGCCGTAGCGCCCCGAGCGCACCCGAGACTTCAGCCCCTCGTGGGCGAAGACCTCGTGCTCCTTCGTCATCCAATCGGTGATCTGAAAGCCGGCGCGGCGTTGCTTCTCGACGATCGGCTCCGTGACCATGCCACCGACCGTGACGCCCTCCTCCTCGAGGAGCTCGATGATCCGGAGCAGGGTCTGGGTCTTGCCCGAGCCCGGGAGGCCCGTGATCCCGATCTTGACCGGAGGAGAAAGTCGACGAGGCATTGCCAATTAGACCGCTAGGTTGTGTTGTACGCGTGCAGCCAATAAGAAGCCATCGTGAGGGGACGCCGGCGCGGGGGCCGGTCCCGGCGGCTTCGACGCGAGCGGGCCGGACTCTTCGGTCTATCCGCCTCGGGAGGATACGCGGTTGCTCCTGCCGTACTCGGAGGTGCCGCGCGACACCCTTTTCCTCGAGGTGGGGACCGGGGCCGGCCTCGCCGCTCTCGCCGCGGCGCGACGAGGGGCGCGGGTCGTCGCCACCGACCTCAATCCCCACGCCCTTCGCCGGCTTCGGACCCGAGCGCGAGAGCAAGGCGTCGAGCTCGCTCTCGTTCGGACCGACCTGGCCCACGGTCTCGGACGGTTCGATAGAATCCTCGCGAATCCGCCGTACTTGCCGACCCGGCCGGAGGAACGGGACCCCGACCGGTGGCACAACCTGGCCCTGGACGGCGGCCCCGACGGCTGCCGCGTTACCGCTCGCCTGGTGGAGGAGCTGAGAGAGCATCTCGTTCCCGGAGGCAGCGCCTTTGTCCTGGTCTCTTCCCGCCAGAACGCCGAGGGGATCGCACGAATTCGCCGCGGCTGGGAGGCTCGCGGCGGAGTCCTCGAGGTGGTGGATTCCCGGCGCCTCGAAGGCGAGCGGTTGGAGGTTTGGCGACTGGCTCTCGCTTCGGTCTAGACGTGACGTTCCGCGTACGAGAGGATCGCGTCGAAGAACCGCCGTCCGTCCCCGAACCCCTCGGCGGATCCGGAGCGGGTCCAATCCGGAGCTTGCGCACGGTAAAAGGCCCGCTCGGGGTGTGGCATCAGACCGAAGACGTTCCCTTCGGGGTTCGTGAGCCCCGCGATGTTCCCCTCGGAGCCGTTGGGGTTCCACGGATAGGTGGCCCGCGAGCCGTCCGGCGCCACCCATCGGAACATCACTTGGCCGTTCTCCTCCACGGATCGGCGCAGTTCCTCGCTCCGGAGCACGAGCTTCCCCTCGGCGTGGCCGGAGGGGAAGAGGAAGCGGGTCCCTTTCGGTACTCCCTGCAGCGGGGGAAAGATGCCGCCGTCCCACGCCACGAAGGTCGGTCGGCACTCGTAGTGCCCGGAGTCGTTCGTCATCAGGGCCGCCTCGGGGGTCATGAGTCGTCCCCCGGGGTGCCCGGGCAGAAGACCGAGCTCGGTGAGGACTTGGAAGCCGTTGCAGACCCCGGCCACGATGCGGCCGCTTCGGACGAACTCCTCGAGTTCCGGACCGATCGCCGCCCGAACGCGGGCCGCGAAGATCGCCCCGGCGCGAACGTAGTCACCCGCCGAGAAGCCCCCCGGTACGAACAACGCCTGGTAATCGAGGAGACGGCGTCGTGCTTCCGGAAGTACCTCGCGTCCTACGAGCTGCTTCAGGTGCACGATCTCGGGGCGCGCCCCGAGGGCCGAGAGCGCCTCACGCAGCTCGTCATCGCAGTTCGTCCCCTCGATCGAAAGGAGCGCGATCGCGAGGTCCTGACGGGCCACAGTCGTCGGAGACGACGGGGAGCTTAACCGTTCCTCGCCGACCCGACTATCCTATCGGCCCGCCCGTGCCGAGTGGGGGGTGCAGATAGTGGACCCGAAGCCGCTGGCCGCGTCGAACGACCCGTCGGCCCGGGGGGAGCAATGCGAACGCCGTCGCGCCGGAAAGGCTCGTGATCACCGAGGAACCCCGGTACGTCGTGTACGCCCGCCCGTTCTCGAAGCGCAACGGCACGATCGTCGCGAGACCCGGCGTAGGGGCCGCGGCGTCGCTGCCCAGCACCGCCCAGCCGTCCGTCCATCCGGGCCCGGGACGACGTGCCAGTCGGCGGAGAACCGGGAGCACGAGCCAGTACATGTTCGCCAGACAGGAGGTAGGGTGACCCGGCATTCCAACCACGACCTTGCGGCCACTGCGGGCCGCCAGCGTCGGCTTGCCGGCGCGAACGGCGATCCCGTGGAAGAGAAGGGTGCCGACTTTCGGGAGGATGCGGGGAAGATGGTCCCGTTCTCCGACCGAGCTCCCCCCCGTGGCGAGAACGAGGTCGCAGCGGGCGAGCGCCGAGCGAATCGCGCGCTCGATCATGGCTGGCTGGTCGGGGACGGGTCGGTGGACCTCCGGGATCCCGCCGGCGGCGAGCACGACGGAGGCGATCGTGGCATTGTTGCTCTCGTAGATGCGACCGACCTCGGGAGGGTCGCCCGGGGAGAGGAGCTCGTTCCCGTTCGGGATGACCGCGACGCGGGGGCGAGCGAACACCGGCACCTTCGGGATCCCGCAGGCGGCGATCGCGCCGACCGCGGGAGCCGAGAGCTCCTCGCCCTGGCGGGCCAGAAGCGCCCCGCGAGGAAAATCGTGCCCGGGAGGAGAGATGCGGTCCCCTTTCGAGATCGGCCGGAAGACCCGGACGACTCCACCTTTGCGAACGACCTCTTCGAAGACGACGACGGCGTCAGCGCCCTTTGGAATCGCTCCTCCGGTGGCGATGGCGACCGCCTCGCCGCGCCGCAAGAGTCGGGGAAACGCCTGCTCGGCGAAGACTTCCCCGACCACGGGAAGTTCCGCGGGACGAGCTCGGGTCGCGTCGACCGTGTCCTGGCTCCGGAGAGCGTAACCGTCCCAGGTGGTCCGGGGGAATCCGGGGACGGGCACCGGCGCGCGGACGTTCGCGGCGAGGACGCGTTGGAAGGCTTCTTCGACCCGTACCTGCTCGATCCGGTCGATCGGCCGGGTCGCTGCGAGAAGGCGGCGACGGGCCACATCGACCGGAGTCAACCGACCGAACGCATGCATCTCCATCGAGCGGTCCTACCTCTTGCCCTCGATCCATCGGGCGGAACTGCGAGTGCCGGCGGCGAGGCACCCGGTGAGCGGCTCCCCGGCGAACCACGCCGCGTAGAAACCACCCCGGAAGGCGTCGCCCGCCCCGACCAAGGTCCGGACCCGAGCGTGCGGAGCGGCGGGCACGTGGGCGGTTCCGGCCCGGGAGAACGCCGACGCCCCGTTCTCGCCTTCGGTGCGGACCACGAGGGGAACGAGTTCGAGAAGCCCGTTTACCCGACGCGTGCCAATGAACTCGAGCGCGCGAGCGATCTCGGACCGGTTCCCGAACAGGACCTCCGAGCCTCGGAGAAGCTCCCGGAACGACTTTCGATCCCACCGATAGTGAATCTCCTGCGCGGGGTCGGCCGCCACCCGCAGACCGCGTTTTCGGGCCGCGGCAAGAAGTCGGAGCTGGAACGCGGGGTCCGCGGTCGTCAAGTGGAGCCAGGAATACTCGGTGAGCCACTTTTCCGGAAGCGGGGCGCCGCGGGTCTTTGCCATTGCCCCCTGGTCGATGAGCGTTCGTTGGACGCCGTTCCGGTCCTCGAGGATGTAGCACGTCGGCGTCGGGGTCCCGGCCACTCGCTCAACGCCTCGAACGTCGACTCCGCTGCTCCGCAGCTCCGAGATGTACTTTTCTGGGAAGCCGTCCCCCACTCGAGCGACCAGTCCGGTGGCCACTCCGAGGCGGGAGGCGACTCGCACGATGTTCGTCGCCGTTCCCCCCAGCTCGGCTCGGTGCGAAACGACCGGAACGGTCCGGTCCGGCGGAGGGAACGATTTCACGGAGAGGAACCGGTCGATGTTCACGTGGCCCGAGACGAGCAGGTCCCGGGGCCGGTCGGCGACGCCTCCACTCATGGTCGGCGAAGTCGGGTGAACCCTGCGCTCCCTTAGCGCTTGGGGGATGCGGGGAGCGACTTAAGGCGGCGAGAGGTTCCCGCCGAGGACGGCATGCTCGTCGTAGGTTCCATCCTGGACATCGAGGGCGCGCGGCCGGCCTACGTTCGCCTGCGTCACGGTCGCGTGGTGGAGGTCGGCGCGCGTGGTACAGAAGGGCGTCGCCGAGGGGAACGCACGATCCGGGGGATCGTCGTCCCTTCGCCGGTCAACGCGCACACCCACCTCGGGGACTCGGTGTCGGTTCGGGAACCACCACCGGGTCCGGTCTCCCGCCTGATTCAACCGCCCCATGGATACAAGTTTCAACTCTTGGCCACCACGACGCGAGCGACGAAGGTCCGGGCGATCCGGGCCGCCCTCCTTCGGATGGAGCGGGACGGCGTCGCGGCCGTCGTCGATTTCCGCGAGGAAGGACGTCCGGGGGTCGAGCTGTTGCGCGAAGCCGCCCGGGGGAGCTCGGTCCGGGTCCTCGCCCTCGGCCGGCCTCTCGCCCGACCGGTCGATCGGGGCGAGCTCTCTCGGCTTCTCTCGGTGGCGGACGGAGTGGGCCTTTCGAGCGCCCGGGACGAGACCGAGGAGACCCGTCGGACCGTGGCTCGCGCGTGCCGAGCCGGGGGAAAGAAGTTCGGTCTTCATGCCAGCGAGGCGGTCCGCGAAAAGCCCGAGCGCTACCTCGACCCGAGGCCGGACCTGCTCATTCATCTCGCGAAGGCGACCGTGGACGACCTCGCGACGGTCCGCGATGAGCGCGTCTCGGTCGCGGTCTGTCCCCGGTCGAACGCCCTGTTCGCCCGCCAGCCCGACCTACGCTCGATGGAGCGACTCGGTCTCTCGGTGCTGCTCGGTACCGACAACGCGATGTTTCACGCTCCGTCGCTGTGGCGGGAGATGGAGTTCGCCTACGTCGCCTCGCGCCTGCGACAACGCCCGGTCTCCGCGGCGTTCCTCGCTCGGGCCGCGCTCGTCGAGCCGTGGAAATGGCTCGGCGTACCGGAGGCCGCGCTGGTGGTTCCCGGCATGCCGGTTCCCCCGGTGATTCTCCGCCTGCCCCCGGAAGACCCGGCGTATCAGGTGGTGACCCGAACCACCGAACACCTTATGCTCCGGTTCCCGCCCCTCAGCCGACCGGCCGCGGTGCGACGATGAAGAGTGACGAGCTGTTCGCCCTGTTGCGCCGACGCGGCGTGCTCTGGCCTACGGCCGAGATCTACGGAGGCGCCCAGGGCCTCTACGATTACGGACCGCTCGGGGCGGCTCTCAAACGAAGGATCGAGGAGGCTTGGAACGCCTGGTTCGTCAGTCTGTCGCACGATTACTACCTCCTCGACCCGGCGGAGATCCTCCCGGAAGCGGTGGTTCGCGCCTCGGGCCACCTCGAAAATTTCACGGACCCAGAGGTGACCTGCGAGAACTGCCACAGCGCGTTCCGTGCCGACACGGTCCTCGAGAAGATTCGTCCGGAGGGAGTCGACGGTCTTTCGCCCGCCGAGATCGGAGAGATCGTCCGGGCGCACGGGGTGAAGTGCCCGAGCTGCGGCTCCGCCAACTTGAGCGTTCCTCGCCCGTTCAACATGATGTTCGGGCTCGACTTCGGAGTCACGGGCCGCGAGCGGGTCTACCTGCGCCCCGAGACCGCGCAGAGCAGCTACCTTTCCTTCGCCCGGATGTGGGACGTCGGACGCCACGCGCTCCCGCTCGGGATCGCCGTCGTCGGAAGGGCCTACCGCAACGAGATCGCGCCCCGCCAGGTCCTTTTCCGAATGCGGGCGTTCACCCAGGCGGAGCTCCAGATCTTCTTCGACCCCGAATCGTTCCCCCTCCCGTTCGAGCGGGTGCGCGACGAGAAACTCCCGGTGCTGCGAGCCGCTCGGCGGCTCGCGGGTTCCGAGGACATCGAGCTCATTTCCGCGACCGACCTCGTCGGCTCGGGCGGACTGCCCGAGTTCTATGCCTTCCACCTGGTCCACACCTTCCGTTTCTATCGCGATGTGCTCGGATTCCCCGCGGAGCGGCTCCGCCTGCTCGAAAAATCCGACCAGGAACGGGCGTTCTATAACCGGATCCAGTTCGACGTCGAGGCGAACCTCGAGAGCCTCGGCGGGTTCAAGGAAATCGGCGCGGTCCACTACCGGGGAGACTACGACCTCGGTCGACACAGTCAGGGCTCGGGAAAGGACCTCTCGGTCACGCTCACCGGGGGCCGCTCGGTCCTTCCCCACGTTCTTGAGTTGACGTTCGGACCCGACCGAGCCCTCTGGGCCACCGCGGACCTCCACCTCGGAAAGGACGGGGAACGAACCGTCTGGCGCCTCCCGGCGTACCTGGCTCCCGTGCCGGTCGGGGTCTTCCCGCTCATCGCGAAGGAGCACGCCCCCTTCGCGCTGCGTCTCTCCGATGAGCTCGTCCGCGCCGGGGTCCCGAACCAGTACGACGAGTCGGGGACGATCGGGAAGCGCTACGCTCGGATGGACGAGGCCGGCACGCCGTTCTGCGTGACCGTCGACGGCGACACGGTCGGCGACGGCCCCCAGCGCGGCACCGTCACGGTCCGGACCCGCGACTCGAAGGCGCAGGAACGGGTGCCGGCCGCCGAGCTCGCAATCCGCCTCGCGCCGTTCTTGAGGCCTCCGCGACCGACGAGGGCGTAGCCCCGCCGCCCACGTTCCGCCCCAAGACAACGGCTATATCTCGCATCCGAGTCCCTGGGTCTCGATGGCGACCGGCGGAGGCGAACCCCCCCAACCGATGACGGCGGCCACTCCGCTCGCCGCGCGTCGTTCCCGGTGGATCGGCCAGCAGTACGCGGACATCACCAAGCTCCGAGAGATCGCGGCCCGCCACGACCGGGCGGCGGCCCGGGCGAACCAACGGGTCGCGCGGCTCAACACTCGCATCGATAAACTTCGGCACCAGGCCACGCTCCTGCGAGAGCGGGGCCAGAGGGTCCTCGCGGAGATTCCCGAAATCGAGCAGCAGATGAAGCAGCACGAACGGGACATTGAGGCGGCGACCAAGAAGACCGGGGGCGCCCCGATCGGCTCCGACGTGACCGGGCTTCACTATCGCGTCCGCAAGCTCCAGCAGAAGGTGGTCGACCGCCAGCAGAAGGCCCGGGCCCTCGAGCTGCGCGCCGCGACGAAGACCCAGAAGACCGCCGAACTGAAAGTCAAGGTGGACCGGTACGTGGAGACGGCCCGGCTCGAGGAGCAGGAGGCCGTTGCGTTCAAGCAACGAGCGGACCGACTGCAGATGATCTCGGAGCACGAGGTCGCGGACCAGCTCCGGTCGACCGCGGGCGGCACGAAGAGTGCCTCCGACGAGCCGCCTCCCTCGCTATGAAACTCATCGTCACCGTCGGCATGCCCGGTTCGGGCAAGGACGAGCTCGTCGGCGTCGCGCGGTCGATGGGTCTCGCGACCCTGAAGATGGGCGACCTCGTCCGGGACGAGACGCGGCGGCGAGGGCTCCAGGTGACGAACCAGAACGTCGCGCGGATCGCCTCCGAGGAACGCGACAAGCACGGACCGGGGGTCTGGGCGCAACGGGCCATTCCCAAGCTCACCGAGACCCGAATGCTGGTGGACGGATGCCGGTCCGATACCGAGGTAACGGTCTTCCGCCACAACTTCGGCGACCTCTTCGTACTCGGGATCTATGCCTCCCCCGAGACCCGGCACGACCGCATGGCGAGTCGCAACCGGGCCGACGACGCCGCCGACCTCCAGGAGTTCTTCGACCGCGACCGCCGCGAACTCAAGTGGGGGATCGGCAACGCGTTCGCGGTCGCCGACGGCATGCTCGTCAACGAGGGGACGCTCGACGATTTCCGTCGGGCGGGGCGCGCGATGCTCGAAAAGATCCTCGCGCGCGAGGAGTGAACGACCGGCCTCACGCGATCGTCGTGGGCGGCCCGCGCGAGTAGAGCTCGCGGACCGAGTCGAACCGTTCCCGGTCCACGACCACGGCGAGCGGGGGCCGGTCCGCCGCGAGCGAGGGAAGTCGGTCCACGAGGAACTGGTCGCGAGCGCCGGCGAACCCGCGGGAACCGCGTCCCGAGGCGATCTGCGCGTCCCATGCGAGGGCGTACTCGTCCGGGGTCGATGGGGTCGGGGGGCTGCGGGCGACGCGGCGTTCGCGGACCGTCCGGCGAACGAGCTCGAAATAGCCGATGTGCTGAGCGAAGAGCGATGCGGTGTGCTCGTCGTCCGGGTCGAGCGGCTCCACGGGCACGCCCCGCGACCGGGCCCAGCGTAGGACCTCGACGAACGACGGGTTCGGGACCCGCACTTCGCCGAACCGGACGAGCCCGCGGACCTCGCTCGTCTCGTTGGCCGTGAGCGGGACCACCGGCTCCGCATCGGAGGCCACGAAGTAGTCGTGCAGGCTGCGGAGCTCGTCCCCCGATAAGCCGAGCCCGACCCGGGCCGGAGCGAACTGGTCGAGCGAGGAAAGCACCCAGGCGACCTCCGAGGTGAGCCCTCGGACAGGAGCGAGCAGCAGGATCGAAGGCGCGTTTCCGAGCCTCGCGGAGATCACGGGCCTTCCCGCTCGGTGATCTCCTCGATGAGCTCGTCCGGGTCGCGGTGGCGCCGGAGCTCGGTAATGGTGAGGATGGGAAGTCCGGAGATGGCCGACCGGGTCACCGGGTCCCGTACGACGAAGAGGGCGTGTCCCTCGGCCACGCGGGCCAATCCGTGCAACACTTCCGCCCGATGGAGGGCGGTCCTCAAACTTCCCACCGCCGCGAGCAGGACATCGGGAGTCCGGGCGAGCGCATCGAACGGCGCCCGGACGGTCACGGTGACCTCGAGACCCATGCCGTCCAACTGCCGCACGACCCCGTCCCGCAGGGATTCTCCTGCCCGGGGCAGCGAACCTTCCTCCGAGGGCTCCGAACGAGCCGCGGGTGCCTCGTTCTCGCCCTCCTTACGGACCCGGGCCGACCAATCGAAGAGGTCGATGGGCCGCACGACGGTTTCTCCTAGGAAATTCTCGATCCGCTCGATCACGAGCGCTTCGGCACCGGCGCTTTCCTCGTAAAGCTGGATCGCTCGGCGGGAAACCCCGGCGATGCTCGCGAGAGTGCCGAGAGAAAGTCCCCGCTCGCTCCGCAGCTGTCGCAGCCGGGGTCCGTCCACCTGGGCGAAGGTCCCTCCGGGGCTCGCGTAGAGAAACGGCGGCAACGCCTTTTCGAGAAACTCCTTAAGCGTCTCTTCGTTGATGATAGGCACGCCGTAGCGCGTGTAGACGACCCCGGGGTCGAGGTCCGACGCACCGGAGTTCTGACCGATCACGAGGGTGATCGCCGGGAACAACTGGCCGAGTTCGCGAAGGCGCGTCGCTTCCTCCGAGTCGAGCGCGTCGATGTTCTTGAGGACCTTGACCAGGAGCAGGGTCGCGTCCCGGCGGGCCGCGAGGTCGAAGCTGGTCGGGCGGATGGCGTGGGTGTCCGCTACGTAGAACCCCGCCCGCTCGAGCAGCGATCGAATATGTTCGATCGAACGCTCCCGCGAGGACGGCACCCGGCTTCCCCCGGAATAATCCAATTACCTCTTGTATATAAGTCAGTATGGTTCCAACTCTCGGAGAGGTCGACTCGGGAGCGAGCGCGAATCGTCTTGGGCGCCGCGCCGCTGGGGGGTCGTGGAGGGGCTTCTTCGTCCGGTCGCGGACGCCCCGGCGCTGGTCCTCGAACCAACGCGTCGGACCGAGCCGAGGAGACTCGTCGTCGCCGACCTGCACCTGGGTCTCGGCAGCACTCCCGAGCGGCCGCTCGGTCCGCCCGAGGGCGCGGCCGACCGGCTCGCCGAACGGCTCCTCGAAATCGCCCGCTCCACCCGGTCGGATGCGATCATCATCGCGGGCGACGCGAAGCATCCGATCGTGGGGACCCCGCCCGCGTTGCGGCCCGTGGTCTTCGATTTCTTTTCCGAACTCCTGAGGGAGGGATTGGCGGTCGAGCTGGTTCTCGGCAACCACGACGTGGGGATCGTGCGACACTTGCCGCGGGAGGTCATGGTACATCCGGCCACCGGTCTCGTATACGGGAACGTCGGGATCTTCCACGGTCACCGATGGCCATCGAATCCGGTCCTCCGGGCTCGACAGCTCGTCGCCGGTCATCTTCATCCGGGGTTTCGATTGGCGCCGACGGTCGACGACCCCGAGGGCAAACGTCGCTGCTGGGTCAGGGTCGAGAGAACCCCTCCGCCCGCGAGGAGGTCCCGCCGCCGACTCCATATCGAGCCCCGGGCCCGCGAGGTCGTCATCCTGCCGGCCTTCAACCCGATCGCCGGCACGGAGGCGCTGAACCGAGCCCGACCGGCTCGCGGTCGGTCCTTCCTGTACCGAAGGTTTCTTGCGAGCGGAGTCGTCCGAGCGTTCTTGCTGGACGGGACCGACTTAGGGGTCCTTACGACCTCGTCGGAGGCTTCCCACCGCCCGCGAGCAGCGGGGCGAGCTCCGTCGGGTCGGTGACCGGCGGGGCGCACGCGTTCCCAAAACAGACCAGAGCGCGAGCTTCCCGAGACTCGCCCTGACCCACGATCTCTCCGGGCAGGGAGAACGGGGGCGGAGGGTGCCCCAAGAACACCCAGACGTTGGGATGCCAGGCTCGGCGAGCGGCCCGAAGGAGTTCCTCGGCGCGCGCGCCCGTTCCCTCGACGACTACCGTGGCGGAAGGCGTGGTAAGAAGGCCCGCGGCGAGCGCCGAGCCCGACGCGAAGAGACCGGCCCCTGCGAGGCGTCGGGAGATCGGCTGCAGGAGGGCCCGCGCTTTCTCGCTCCAGCGATCGTCGTGAGTGAGAGAGGAGGTTCGTAGGAACGCCAAGGCGGCCGCGGCGTTCGCCGATAGATGGGGGCTGTCCTCGAGCGGATACGACGGTTCGGTCACCCCTCCAACCACGGGCCCGTCGTAGAGGCCGGGCGCGAGGTCGCGGAGGAGACCATCTTCCCCCCGGAACTCCCGGTCGACGAGTTCGAGCAAACTCACCGCGGTCTCGAGATATCGAGGCTCGGCGACGACTCCCGAGAGTTCGAGGAGTCCCGAGGCGAAAGCGACCTGGTCCTCGAGAAGGCCGAACCCGTGCGCCCCGTCCGGGTCGATTCGGTGGGCCATGCCCTGTCCGGGTCGGAACGCTTCCTTTAGGAGACGGTCCGCGGCCTTTCGGGCATCGGCGAGGACGCTGCTGTCGCCCAAGAACGCCCCGGCGCGGGCGAACGACGCGATGAACCGGCCGTTGATGTCGGCATAGACCGCGCGGTCGACCGTCGGCGTCGGTCGGCTCGCTCGTACAGCGCGAAGCTTCGCGACCGCCCGGCGGAGCGCGGGGTCGGCGGCCGCTGCCGAGTAGATGCCCTCCGCGGCCTCGGCGAGGGGAACCAATCGAAAGAGGACGTTGCGGTCCGGGTCATGGGACATCCGGCCGTCGGTCCCCACTCCGAAGAACCGAACGACCAGCCGCAGCTCGTCGGGCTCCAGGGCTTCCTTGAGCTCGGTCCGGGACCACGTGAAGTATCCGCCGTCGTCGCCCGGGGCGTTGTCGGCGTCCTGGCTGGCTCCGAATCCTCCCCGAGGGTCCGCGAGAATCTCCCGTACCCAGCCGATCGTGGACCGCACGACCTCCTCGAGACGCGGGTCCTGGAACCGGGCCGCCCCCTCGGTGTAGGCAGAGAGCAGCGCCGCGTTGTCGACCCCCATCTTTTCGAAATGCGGGATGTGCCACCCTTCGTCCACGGAGTACCGGTGGAACCCTCCGGCGACCTGGTCGAAGAGTCCTCCGTCGGCCATGCGGAGGAGCGTCTCGTGCGCCCGCTCGAAACTCAAGGTAGTGCCGTTCGCGAACCCATCCCAGAGGAGGAACGATACGGCGGTCGGGTGCGGGAACTTCGGCGCCATCCCGAAACCGCCGTTCACCGGGTCGAAGCTCGAATGGACCTCCCCGCGGACGTTCTCGACGAACGCGTCGAGAGGGCGGTCGGCGGGAGAGCGCGATTCGCGCATCCGCTTGAGTGCGCTCTGGATCGCCTGCGCGTTCTCGCGGATCCGCTCGGGTTCTTCGCGGTAGAGACGGGAGACCTCCTTCAGAACGCGACGGAATCCCGGTCGGCCATGGCCGTCCGTTGGAGGAAAGTAAGTGCCCCCGAGAAAGACCTCGCCCTCCGGGGTGAGGAAACCGGTGAGCGGCCATCCCCCTTCGCCCGTGAGGGCCCCCACTTGCCGCTGATATCGTCGGTCGATCTCAGGATGCTCGTCGCGGTCGACCTTGACCGCCACGAAATGCTGGAGCAGAAGACGGGCGACTTCCGGGTCCGAGTACGTGCCCTCGTCCATGACGTGGCACCAGTGGCACCACGAGGCCCCGATGTCGAGCAGGATGGGTCGTCCCGTTCGACGTGCTAACTCAAACGGCTCGGGCCCCCACGGGTACCACTCGATCGGCTGTTCGGCCGCGCTCCGAAGGTAGGAGGAGGACCGGTCCGCGAGCCGCCAGCCTCCCGTTCGAGCGGACCCCGTTTCCGCGGGAGGGCTCATGGGCGGAAAGGGCCGCCCGCGCCTCTTACGGTTGTCGGACCGCGCCCCCGGACGACGTCCGTCGAGACCGGGAGGCGCGTAACCGGCTCACGGAAGCGTTACTGCCCGCGCGCTCGTTATAAAGGGGGCCTCAGTGCCCGGGCGAGGCGTTCCCGATGGAGATGCAACCCGGTCAAATGGCCTACGACCGGGCGATTACGGTCTTTTCGCCCGACGGGCGGCTCTTCCAGGTGGAATACGCCCGCGAGGCGGTGCGCCGGGGGGCCACGACGGCCGGTGTGGTCTATTCGGACGGGGTCGTGCTCATCGCCGACCGACGGATCCCGAATCCGAAGCTCGCGGAAGCATCGAGCCTCGAAAAGATCCATCAGATCGACGAGAACATCGCGTGCGCGACCGCGGGCCTCGTGGCGGACGCCCGCGTGCTGGTCGATTACGCCCGGCTCTCCGCCCAGATCAATCGCGTCACGTACTCCGAACCGATGTCGGTCGAGCTGCTCGTGCGCCGGATCTGCGATTACAAGCAGCAGTACACCCAATTCGGCGGCGTCCGCCCGTTCGGGACGGCCCTCCTGGTCGGCGGCTACGACGACGGCGGGATCCACCTCTTCGAGACCGAACCGTCCGGTTCCCTCACCAGCTTCAAGGCGGCGAGCACCGGCGGGAACAAGGGACCGGTGATGGACCTCTTCGAACAGAAGTACCGTCCGGGGATGGACCGCGACGCGGCGATCCTTCTGGCGCTCGAGGGCCTTCGTGCGGGCCTCGAAGAGGGCGGCAACCTTTCGCAGGTCGAGGTCTGCTCGACCCAGGTCGGCGACGGGATGACGCGATTCCCTCCGGAAGAGGTCCAGAAGTACGTCCAGCGCTTGCCTCCGGCCAGCGGTCCGGCGAAGACCGCCCGAGGATAGGCACCCCTCCCGCACACTTCCCCCATGGTGAAGGTCGAGGACGCCGTCATCGCTCGCTGGGAGACCCAGGGCTCGCGCTTCGAAGTCCTGGTCGACCCTCAGGCGGTCCAAGACCTGAAGGACGGCAAGGACGTCGACCTCTCCGACAAGCTCGCGCTCGACCAGGTGTTCAAGGACGCGAAGAAAGGCGACAAGATCTCCGAAGAGTACCTCGAGAAGACGTTCCACACCCGCAACATCGCCGAGATCGCGAAGAAGATCGTTCAGAAGGGCGAGGTCCAGGTCACGACCGAGCAGCGCCATCGGCTCCAGGCGGCGAAGCATCAGCAGATCGTGGCAACGATCGCCCGCAACGCGATGAACCCGCAGACCGGCGCACCTCATCCGGCGACCCGGATCGAGGCCGCGATGACCGAGGCCAAGGTGCACATCGACCCGTTCCGACCGGTCGACGAGCAGGTCCAGGAGGTGCTCGCGAAGCTCCGCCCGCTCATCCCGATCCGTCTCGACGTGGCCAAGGTGCGGATCAAGATCCCCGGACAGTTCTACCCCCGGGTCATCGGCGAGGTGAAGGGACTCGGGCGGATCCTCGAGGAGAACTGGCTTGGGGACGGGAGCTGGAGCGGCATCGTCGAGATTCCCGCCGGAATGCAGACCGAACTCTACGAGAAGCTCAGTGCGCGCACGAAGGGCGCCATCGAGACCGCTTTGGTTAAATAGGCCACTTCGGTCGAGCGCCCCGGTGCAGCACGCAACATGTCCAGAGGTCATCGTCCGGGCCACCGAAGCCGTGGCCCCGAGGGTTCTCCCTCGTCTCCCTCCGGGGAACGGACACTAGTTCTTCCCGGCGAAGAGATCCGCGCCCAGGGATTGAAACCGGGGCCCGGAACCTACCGCACCGGGGGCAAGGTCTACGCGAGCGTCCTCGGCTTGCTCTCCGAGCGGCCCCCGCTCGTCCAGGTGATCCCTCTCTCCGGCCGGTACATCCCGAAACCGAACGACACGGTCCTCGGCACCGTCACGGATGTCCAGGGGACGTTCTGGCTCCTCGACATCGGCGCTCCTCGTTGGGCCCCGCTCCACATGACGGGCACGCCGTGGCAGGTGGACGTGGGCGAGACCGACCGCTTCCTGCGCGTGGGCGACGCGGTCGTGGTCCAGGTCGAGAGCCTCGACGCGACCGGGCGCATCGGCGTCACGATGAACGGCGAAGGGCTCGGGAAGCTCGAGGGCGGAACGATCGTCCGCATCTCCCCGGCGCGAGTTCCGAGGGTCGTGGGGCGGAACGGCTCCATGATCGATACCATTCGAAGGCACACCGGGGCCGAAGTGGTGGTCGGACAGAACGGGCGGGTCTGGATCGGGGGTTCCCCGGACGCGATCCATCGGGTCAGCGAGGTCCTTCGCATCATCGAGGAGAACGCCCAGCACTCGGGGTTGACCGAGCGGGTCGAAAGCTACCTCCTCGCGACCATGCCGACCGACGCGAAAGGACCTGAGGAGCCTCCGCTCGAGCACGCCCACCGGGACGCGCCGCCGAAGATCCTCCCGCCCACGGACGTGGACGAGGACGCCGCCGAAGCCGAGGACGAAACGCCCGAGCCGGCGGAACCCGGCGAACATTGAATTTGGAGTTCATTTCCAAGGAGAACGAAGATGGGAAGCGTAGGAGCGAAAGAGGTCCCGGTGCTGTTGAGCCCCGAGGGGCTCCGCATCGACGGACGACGACTGGACGAACTGAGGCCGCTCAAGATCCAAGTGGGCGCGCTGCACAACGCCGACGGCTCGGCGTTCGTCGAGTGGGGCGCGAACAAGGTGATGGCGGCGGTCTACGGGCCGCGCGAGGTCCACCCGCGCCATCTGCAGCAGAACAACAAGGCCGTCATCCAGTGCAAGTACAACATGGCCGCCTTCTCGGTCGACGAGCGTAAGCGGCCGGGCCTCGACCGCCGCTCGCAAGAGATTTCGAAGGTCATCGGCGAGGCGTTCGAGTCGGTCGTTTTCGCGGAGGAGTATCCGAGGACGAGCATCGACATCTACATCGAAGTCCTCCAGGCGAACGCGGGGACCCGGTGCGCAGGCCTCGTCGCCGCGTCGATGGCGCTCGCGGACGCGGGGATCCCGATGGTCGACCTCCTGCCCGCGGTCGCGGTCGGCAAGATCGCCGGTAAGATCGCCCTCGACCTCCGGAAGGAAGAGGACAACTTCGGCGAGGCGGACCTCCCGATGGCCCTCGTGCCGCAGTCCGGTCGGCTCGTCCTACTTCAGATGGAGGGGCACATGACCGAAGAGGAGCTCTCACAGTCGCTCGAACTCGGCGTCCAGGGATGCCGGGCGATCTACGAAGTGATGAAGCAGGCGCTGCGGGACCGCTACTCGACCGGACCGGTCGGAGGTTCCTCATGAGCGAGGAGGTCTCCGCCGAGATCCTCACGACGCACATCCTCGACCTCGCGGCCGAGGGAAAGCGTCTCGACGGACGCGGTGCCGACGAATACCGGCCCATCACCGTCGAGCCGGGATTCGTCGCCAGCGCGGACGGCTCGGCCCTCGTTCGGATCGGCACCACCGCGGTGCTTTCGGGCGTCAAGCTCGAACCGGGAAAACCTTACGCCGATACGCCGAATGCCGGCACCCTCACGACCAACGCCGAGCTCATCCCGCTCTCGAACGCAATCTTCGAGCCCGGTCCTCCGCAACCCGGGGCCATCGAGGTCTCCCGGGTCGTCGATCGCGCGATCCGTGCCGCCGAGACCATCGACCTGACGCGCCTCTGCGTCACTCCGAGCGAGAAGTGCTGGACCTGCTACGTCGACATTCACGTTCTCGACCATTCGGGGAACCTCATCGACGCCGCGTCCCTCGCGGCCGTGAGTGCCCTCGCCCATACCACCGTACCGGCGAAGCGGTTCGAAATCGCCGACGCGGACTACCCGCTCGAGGTCAATCACTTCCCGGTCGAGTGCACGTTCGTGCGCCTCGGCGATACCATCGCGGTCGACCCGAGCTTTGACGAAGAGCGGGCGGCCCAGGGACGGATCACGGTCGCGACCGACGAGGTCGGCCGGGTCGTCGCGATGCAGAAGGGTCTCGTGGGGGCGTTCTCCCCGGACGACGTGAAGGACGTCGTCCGACGGGCGTTCGTCCACGGCGAGCGCCACCGACTTCTCGCGAAGGGAGGTCCGAAATGAGCAAGCGCACGAAGAAGGCCGGTCCGACCGGCTGGATGGGTCCGCGCTACGGGATCCGGATCCGCCGACGGGTCGTGGAAATCGACCGCGCCCGCGGGCCCGACGCGGCCTGCCCGCGCTGCTCGACCGTGACGCTCCACCGGGTCGCGAGCGGAGTTTTCGAATGTCGCCGCTGCGGCACCCGGTTCGCTTCGAACGCCTACGTCTTCGCGGCCCCGCCCCCGATCCAGCGGACCGAGCGCGAGCCGACCCCGGGCAACGCTTAAGCCCTTACGGAAGGTCGAATCGGTAGCCATGTTCCGTTGCATCCGGTGCGGGGAGGCGCTCCCCTCGGACGCGAACCTCTTCGGGGTTCGCTGCGACAACTGCGGGGGCAAGATCTTCACGAAGGAGCACCCGAACGTGAAGAAGGTCCTGAAGGCGCGCTAGCGCCGACCGGACCTCTTTCCCTCGATCGGATGCCCTGCTCGGCGGCACGCCTCCACCACGAGCCTTCGTCGCTCGCCGCACAGCACCTCCAGATTCGCCCGTGCCGTGAGCGAGTAGAGGCGCAACGCCGCTTCGCAGCTTTCCTGCCAGCTCTCCCCTCCCGTACCGAGGGCGGCCCGCTGGGCCGAGCGGAACGCGGGTCCGGCGCGCGCGGCGACCCGCTCCCAGAGACCGTTCTCCGTCCCCCAGAGGTACTCGAGCTCGACGGACCGTAGGAACGCCATCCGGTCGGCGAGGAGATTTCGCTGGACCGACGCCGTTTCCCTTTCGCCCGTCTCCATCGCGCGGAGTAGTTTCATGACCTCCTCGGACCACCCGACGAGTTGCCGGGCGATGTAGTCGGCGCACGCCCGACGGACAGGGCGCCAGCGGAAAGTTCGGGCCTCCGAGCGCAACGTCGCCGCAAGCCCGTTCGGGTCGCGGACCACGAGCGCGCGGCGCCAACCCGGCACCACCCCTCCGATGTGCGCGGGGGCGCGCATTCGGCGGCGTTCCCCCGCCAGGGTAGCGTAGTGCACGGAAACGTGACGACCGGCCCTCTCGAGGACCACCTCCCCTTCGCGACGTCCGATGACCCAAAGGTCGACGTCCGAGCCGCGATGGGCGTCCCCTCGAGCCCAGCTTCCGACCAGGACGACCGCGCTCCGGCCCCTCGGGTCGAGTCGGTCGGCGAGACCCCGGACGAGCTCGATCACCTCCTGTCGCTCGGCGGAGCTAGCTCGGGGGTTACGGGCTCCCGCCGGTGGGCCGACACGCCCTCGCAAACGGGCCGAGCCTTGCGGCATGGCCAGAGTGGCAAGGAGTGCGGGCGAAAAGCTCCTCCGCCCCCCGAGCGACAAACCGTTTCAGGTCGGACCGTCTCCGGACCGCGTGAAAAGCCCGACGATCCGGTTCCTGGGCGGGGTTCGGGAGATCGGAGGGAACAAGATCCTCATCGAGGACGGGCCGGACCGGATCCTCTTCGATTTCGGTCCCTCGTTCTCCCCGCGGGCGGAGGAGTACTACGTCGATTATCTCCAGCCCCGGTCGACGTGTCGGGCGAAGGACCTGCTCGAGTTCGACCTGATCCCTCGGATCCGGGGGCTCTACGCGAAAGAGGCGCTGGGGGACGGTGACCTCGCCTATGCATCTCCCGAGGTCCATGGGATCTTCGTGAGCCACGCCCACGCCGACCACGCGGGCTATCTCGAGTTGGTCGACCCGTCGATCCCGGTCCACGTCGGCGAGGGGACCCGCACCCTACTCACCGCCATCGAGAAATCGACTCGAATGAAGTACGGCGCCCATCCCTGGAAGGTCTTCACCAACCTCGCGCCCCTCCGCGTCGGAGGGATCGAGGTCGTCCCGTATCCGGTCGACCATTCCATCCCGTTCGCCTACGGGTTCCTGGTCCGTACGAGCGAGGGCACGATCGCTTACACCGGGGATTTCCGACACCACGGCCCGCGGGCGGAAGACACCCACGCCTTCTTCCAAGCCGTCGCGAAGGAGAAGGTCGATGCCCTGCTGATCGAAGGTACGCGGGCGGGGCCTGACCCGAGGCGGAACCTCTCGGAAGCGGGGGTCCGGACCGGGGTGGACCGGGTGCTGACGGAACGACCCGAGCTCGCGCTCGCCTGTACGTACCCGAGGGACATCGACCGATTGCGCACCCTCCACGCCGCCGCGGTGGCCGCCGATCGTGACCTGATTGTTTCGGTGCGGACCGCACTCCTGCTCTCCGAGGTCGCTCCCCGGTTCCCTGCCGGGGAGATCCCCGTGCCGGGGAAGACCCCGGGGCTCCAGGTCTACGCGCGCAAGAAGCGGGTCTCCTACCTGTGGGAACGGCCGTTCCTCGAGACCGCGCTGCCCTCGGACGAAGTGCGCCGTCAGGGACGAAAGTTCCTCCTCGCCCTCGACCTCGCTCACTTCCCCGAGCTCATCGACCTTCGACCTCCGAAGGGGAGCCCGTTCATCCACTCCATGAGCGAGCCGTTCAGCGAGGACGACGTGGACGACCGCGTGATGCACAACTGGCTCGACCACTTCGGGCTCCAGTTCCACCAGATGCACGCGAGCGGACATGCGTCCGGCACCGAACTCCTCGACATCGTCAAAGAGACCGGGGCACGAACCGTGTATCCCATCCATACCGAACATCCGGAAGCGTTCGAGAAGGCAGGCCCGTCGGTTCGCCTCCCCGAGCTCGGTGTGCCGTACTCGATAGCCCGTTAATCGACCGCTCGGCGACGATAGGTTAACCTGCCGAACGGTCTCCGAGCTCCGATGGAAACGGAGCGTTGTCCGACCGGGATCGCCTCGGTCGACCGTCTTCTCGGCGGCGGGCTCGAGGCCGACTCCCTCACTGAGATCTACGGCGAAGGGGGAAGCGGAAAGACCCTCTTCTGCCTCGAGGTCGCGCACCGGATCGCCCTCGAGAATCGCTGGGTCGTCTACGTGGACACCGAGGGCGTGAGCGTCGACCGGCTCCGCGCGATGGCCGGGGACGGTCTCGACCGGGAGCTGAAGCGCTGGCTACTGTCGACGCCGAAGAGCCTTGCGGAGCAGGGCAAGGCCGTGGAGACCGCGTGCGCCCTCGCGCGCGACGGAAAGCGACCGATCGGTCTCATCGTGGTCGATTCCGGGACGTTCTTCTATCGCCTGTCTCTCTCGGGGGCGGACGAGGACGACGCGCGCCAAGCGCTCTCGCTCTCGGTCGCGGACCTGGTCGCCACCGCGCTGCGGGCCCACCTTCCCGTCCTCTTCACCAACCAGGTGTGGCGGAGCATGCGCGAAGGGACGCTCGAACCGCTCGGCGGCTCGTTCCTCAACCACGCGGCGAAGACGATCCTGCGTTTCGACCGCCTCGCCGGTCCAGTGCGCCGGGTCGTACTCATGAAACACCGCTCTCTCCCCGAAGGGTCGGCCCAGTTCCGGATCGGGCCCCACGGGCTCGAGAGCGTAGGCCCGGGATGAAACAGAAATAAGGGCGGACTCACCTGCCCAAACGATGACCGACGCACTCCAATTCTCCGACGTCTCCACGCCCATCGGAACATTCCGCATCTGTTACCTCGGAGACACGGTCCGGGTCGTTGACCTCCTCGAGAAGGGGGTCAACCAGACCGGTGTTCCGGCGGGAGCGGTGCGTCGCAACCCCCCGTACCCTGCCGGGAGTCCCCCTCGGCAACTTCGTGATTACTTCCACGGGGAGCGCAAGGATTTCGACGTCGAGGTCGAGCCGGACACCGCCTCCGAGTTCGACCGCACGATCTGGAAGCTTTTGCGGGCGGTGCCGGGCGGGCACACGGTGACGTACGGACAGCTCGCGAAGAAAGCCGGCTACCCCGGCGCGGCGCGCGCGGTGGGCGGGGCCATGCGTCGCAACCCTATCCCGATCGTCATCCCGTGCCATCGGGTCGTGGGCCAAGGTGGCGCGATCACCGGCTTCGGGCTCGGTCTTTGGCGTAAACGCTGGCTGCTCGACCACGAGGGAGCATGGCCCCTTCGCTCCCGCTCGGCGGAAGGACCTCGTCCCCATGGCCAACAGACCCTGGATTCTCTTATCGAACCCGACAAGCGTAAGCACCGAAAGTCCCCCTAGCACGCCGGCCCTCCCGGGGCCATCCTACTACAACTTGTCGTAGGTTTGAACGTCGAAGATCGGTACGCTGTAAGTTACCACAGCACGTAGTAACTATGATTCTCCCGTGCAAGAGAGGTTGGTCGACCGGGCGCGGAAAGCTACTACCCAGAGTAGTAAGCAGCGTCGTACGGCTCGGGCTTGAGGCCGCGGCGCTGACGGACTTCGCCGACCACCTTGGGCTGGAGGTCGACCGGCACGGGCTCGAACCCCATCGATTCGGTCGCCCAGAGGACCTTGCCCGCGGTCGCGCTGCGGATATCGGAGGCGAAGCCGAACATTTCCGCGACGGGAACCTTGGCCGTCACGGTCTGCAGGTCCCCGACGCTGGTCATGTCGAGGATCTCGCCGCGCCGGCGCTGGAGTTCGCGAGTGGCCCCCGCGAGGACCTCTTGAGGAACGTTAACGGTGGCCTTCTGGAACGGTTCGAGGAGCAATCGGTCGCCGAGGACCATCGCGCCGTAGATACCCGAACGAGCGGCCGGGATCGTCTGGGCGGGGCCGCGGTGGATCGAGTCCTCGTGCAGCTTGGCGTCGACGAGGCGGACCTTGAGCCCGTAGACCTTCTCGTTCGCGAGCGGGCCGCGGTTCATGGCCTCCTTGAACGCGTCGACGATCAGGTCCATCGTCTCGTTGAGGTACTGGATTCCCTTGGTCACGTCGAACAGGATGTTCGTCCCTTCGACGGCCACGATCCCCCGGCCCTCGTCCCGCGACACGCCGAGGTCGGCGAGCTTGGCGACCAGCGTCTTCGTGTCCTTGAACGACTTTCCCTGGGGGATCTCGCCCTCCTTGATGGCCTCGACCACGCCTTGAGGCAGCGGCTCGACCTCGAAGTAGAATTTGTTGTGCTTGTTGGGCGACTTCCCTTCGAACGGCCCGCCCGCATGGCGAACGAGCTCGCGGTAGACCACGATCGGTTTCGACGCCTCGATCTCGACCTTGTAGTCGTTGACGATCCGATACTGGGTGATCTCGAGGTGAAGCTCGCCCATGCCGGAGAGCAGGTGCTCTCCCGTCTCCTGGTTGATCTCGACCCGAAGGCTCGCGTCCTCCTTCGCGATCTTCCGCATGACCTCGATGAGCTTCGGCAGGTCGGCCATCCGCTTCGGTTCGATGGCGACGGTGACGACCGGCTCCGAGACGTGACGGATCTCCTCGAAGGCGACCATGTCGGGGGCATCCGACATCGTCGTTCCGGCGAATGCGTCGGTGAGTCCGATCACGGCGGCGATATTGCCGGCGGTGACCTCCTCGACCATCAGCCGCTCGGGGCCCATGAAGAGGGAAACGTGCTGGATGCGGTCCTTCATCTTCGACCCAACGACGTTGAGCTCCATCCCCTTCTGCAGGCGGCCCGAAAAGACCCGGCCGGTGGCGATCTCGCCCGCGCTCGGGTCCATCGTGATGTCCGTGACCATGAACGCGGTGGGACCGGAGGGGTCGGTGTTGGACATGGCGAGGCCGACGGTCGAGGTCGGGTCGCCCTTCCAGATGTTCGGGATCCGGTAGCGCTGGGCCACGTGCGGGCTGGGTAGGTGGCGTACCACCATGTCGAAGATGACGTCGTTGATCTTGGCCTTCTGCGCGATCTCGCGCGAGCGACCCGTGGAGACGTAGTCGATGATATCGGGGAACTTCACGCCTGTCTTCTGCATGTACGGGACGCTGATCGCCCAGTTCTCGTAGCCCGAACCGAACGCGACCGACCCGTCCCGGGGGTCGACGCTCCAGTCGTCGATGAACTCCTCCGGGGCCATTTTGCGAATGAGCTCGTTCACCTCGGAGATGATGTCCGCGAACCGCTTTTGGAGCGATTCGGGGGTGAGCTTGAGCTCCTTGATCGCGCGGTCGACCTTGTTGATGAACAAAGTGGGCTTCACTTTCTCGCGGAGCGCCTGGCGGAGAACGGTCTCGGTCTGGGCCATGACGCCCTCGACCGCGCAGACGACCACGATCGCGCCGTCGACCGCGCGCATGGCGCGCGTCACATCGCCGCCGAAGTCGACGTGGCCGGGCGTGTCGATGAGGTTGATGAGGTGCTGCTGCCCCTCGAACTCGTGGACGATGGTGACGTCCGCGTTGTTGATGGTGAGCAAGCGGGCCTGCTCCTGTTCGTCGAAGTTGAGATAGAGCTGCTTTCCCGCGAGTTCGTTCGAGATCATGCCGGCGGCGGCGAGAAGGTTGTCGGAGAGCGTCGTCTTCCCATGGTGGATGTGCGCGACGATCCCGATGTTCCGGATCCGGTCGACATTGCGCATCATCTCGGGGATGGCCTTCGCCAACTCGCTACGAATGTGAGTCATCGAGCGCTCCCCCGGGCCTACCGCGCCGACTGCGCAACCCGTTCGACCTCTTCCTTTCGGCCCACGGCGAAGGAGGTGAGGTCACCCTTGGCCGCGAGACGGATTTCGTCCGCGAGACAGGTGTGGATCGGTTTCGTGGACTTGTGGGACGCCTGAATTGCCCCGAGCGCGATGTTGCGGATGGCGACATTCAAGCGGCGGGCCGGCGATGCGTCGACCGCACGGGGGACCGAGATGCCGCCGAATTGAAGTCGGGTGACTTCCTCGCGAGGCGCAGCGTTCTCGACCGCGTCGACGAGGAGCTGGAGCGGGTTCTTCTCCTCCTTCTTGGCGACCTCGTCGAAGGCCTTGCGGATCGTTGCGAGAGCCTTCCCCTTCTTGCCGGTGAATTTCCCGCCCTTCATCAGGTGGTTCGCAAGACGTTCGACCAGATGCATCCGGGTCTTGAGGAACGGCTTACCGGTCAGCTTGCCCTCGGTGTGGGGCGCGTAGATAGGATGCAGATAGATGTACGGCAGCAGCCCCGGGTCGTGGACCTCGACACCTTCGAACGGATACTTGCCGAAGAGCGGAGGAAGGGGAAACGGCGGGGGAGGCGGGGGTACCGGCCGGTGGACGATCGGGCCCGTTTCCTCCTCGGAGGGTTCCGGGGGCCGCATCGACTCGGGATTCCCGCTCATCGGGCCGGCTTCTCCTTGCGTCCGCGCACGAGCTCGTCGAGCGAGACGCTGTTCACCTGGATCACCTTGTAGCGGACCCCCGGGATGTCCCCGTACGACCGACCCATCCGGCCGCCGATCCCTTCGACGAGGACCTCGTCATGCTCGTCGATGAAGTTGATCGCGCCGTCTCCGACGGCGAACGCCGTCACCTGACGGCCATTCTTGATGAGTTGGACCTTGATGCACTTGCGAATCGCCGAGTTCGGCTGCTTCGCCTCGACCCCGACTTTCTCAATCACGATCCCCCGGGCTTGGGGCGCTCCTTCGAGAGGGTCCGAACGCTCTTTGAGATGCAGTGTTCGTCGTTTGTAGTAGCGGTCCGACCAGCGCCGACGCTGACGGAGGGTGGCCAGACGGCCCGCTGTGTTGAGCCCCGATGGCGGCGACATATCGGCGGAGGGGCCGACCACCAGGTGGTGGTATTTAAGGTCCGTGCCGCGTCGCGCACGGCGGTGGACCGGAACGGTCCGGACTGACGAAATGAGCGAGGTTTCGCGACACCCAACCGCTCCCGGCCAAGCGTCCGCCCGAACCGCTTCTCGGTCCCCGAATCCGAAGGTACGGACCGCATGGAATCGCTTGACTCGGACAATTCAGACCTGCCAATTGTGTCCGCTCGGTGCAGTCCGGACCCAAGCGGTCGTTTACCGGGGCGGACTCGCACCCCGGGTGGTGTTCGTCGGCGAGGCGCCCGGGGCGGAAGAGGACCGGACCGGACTCCCGTTCGTCGGTCGATCGGGTCGGATACTGGACGAGGGGATCGCGACCATCGGTCTCAGACTCGAAGATTTCGGGGTGCTGAACGTCCTCAAGTGTCGACCGCCCGCGAATCGATTCGACCCGATCGCGGCTCGGACGTGCCGCCCGTATCTCGACCGGCAGCTCGAACTCCTGCGGCCGCTCGTGATCGTCACCCTCGGAGCCAAGGCGTTGCGGGCCATCGACCCGACGGGTCCGCCGATGCTCGTGGCCGCCGGTCGCCCCGGGGCTCACGGAAGTATCCCTCACTTCCCCTTGATCCACCCCGCCGCGGCTCTTCGATCCCGACGTCTACGGGAACGATGGGAACGTGATTTCCAGGCCCTTGGCCGGTGGCTCGCCGAACACCCCGCATAAATCCCTTTAACTCAGGTCGGGCTCCGTAAGTCGTGCGAACGATCGAGCTGTTCCTGTTGGAAGGTTCGTATCAAGCGGTGGACGACGGAGTCGTCGTCGAACTGTTCGGTCGAACGCGGGACGGGGCGCCGATCGTCGCCCGCTACTACGGATTCCGACCCTACTTTGTGGTGACGGAGCCAACGGACGAGGTACGGGCCAAGCTCGCCGCCGACAAGGAGATCATTTCGGTCCAGGACATCTCCACCTGGGTCGCGGGGCAGGAGAAGCCGGCGCTTCGGGTCACACTCCACCGCCCGTGGCTCGTTCCGCAATACCGCGACCAGTACCGGCGCCGGGGCGACGAGACGAGCGTCCTCGCTTGCGACATCCCGTTCGTCCATCGGTTCCTCTACGACAAGGGCCTCGGCCTCGCGGTCGCGTTCGAGGCCGAGGATGAACCCGAAGGCATCCGCGCCCGCTACACCGTCCCGAACGTGGTCCGGATCGTGACGGGCGACGGCCACGAGATCCGGCCCACGGAGGTGTTCCGGCCCTCGTTGCGAGTCCTTTCGTTCGACATCGAGAACGCGATCCGGACCCGCACCATCTTCACGATCTGCGGCGTTTCCGAAGGGGGCGGGCGACCGCGCACCTCCTTCCGTATCCATAACACGGAGGAACGCCAGCTCATCGAAGACTTCGTCAAGACGATCATCTCCGATGACCCGGACGTGATCACGGGCTACAACATCGGGGGCTACGACTTCCCTTTGCTCGTCGAACGGGCGGCCGCCACCGGACTCGGACCGCTCGCGATCGGACGAGAGCGTTCGGCCCCACGAGAGATGGGCGAGCGCCTCTGGAAGGTGACCGGGCGCGCCGTGGCAGACGCTTGGTGGTCGGTTCGGCGCGACCTGAAGCCGAAGCAGGAGACGCTCCAGTTCGTCGCGCGGACCCTGCTCGGCGACTCGAAGCTGGACGTCGACCGTCGCGAGATCGAGAGGGAATGGGCGGCCGACCAGGACCGCGTCATGGAATACTGCGAACACGACGCCGACCTCGCGCTCCGCATCCTGCAGCGTCTCCGGACGGTCGAGAAGGCGGCCGACCTCGCGACGGTCGCCCACCTCCCGCTCGAGGAAGGGATGAACGGACGAACCTCGCTGTACATCGATTCGCTGCTCATCCCGCGGGCGGACGCGAAGGGCGTCGGCGTGCCGATGAGCCATTTCGCGGGCCGTGAGAACCCGATCGAGGGCGGGTACGTCCACCCGATCCGACCCGGAATCTATCGCTGGGTCGTCGTTCTCGACTTCAAATCGATGTATCCCTCGATCATCATTTCCCGAAACCTCTGCTTCACGACCCTCTCTCCCGAAGGGACCACCGTCGCCCCGTCCGGAGCCCGGTTCCTGGCGGCGAGCGTTCGGCGCGGGATCATCCCGGAAATACTTTCGGACCTGCTCGCCGACCGCGCTCGTTTCCGCCAGGCCGGCCAGGCGGCCACCAACTCGGAGATGAAGGAGTACTACGACGGCCTCCAGAACGCCGTCAAGGTCCTCATGAACTCGTTCTACGGCGTGCTCGCCTCGAGCTTCTACCGGTTCACCAACAAGGACATCGGGGCCGCGATCACCGCGTTCGGACGCGAGGCGATCACCTCGATCATCCGCGACCTCGAAGCGGACGGGTTCGACGTGGTCTACTCCGACACCGATTCGGTCTTCGTCCGATCCCCGGTCGCGTCGCTTGAAGGGGCGCGGGAGTTCGGCGAAAAGATCGCGAAGCGGTTCACGCACGAAGGCGTCACCTTCGAGTTCCAATCGGTGTTCGAATCGTTCTTCTCTCACGGCGTGAAGAAGCGGTACGTCGGTCGGACCGCGTGGCCCATCGAAGACCTGGTCGTCCGAGGCTACGAGACGCGACGCACCGATGCCTTCGACTTCCAGTCCGCGGCGCTTCTCGAGGTCTTCGACCTCGTCCTCAAGGGCGACACGGACGGGGCGCTGCGCCGGGCCCGAGAGCTCGTGCAGTCCGTCCGGAACCGCGAGGTCCCGGTCGAGCGGCTCGTCATTGCCCGAACGGTCCGGGCCGAGAGCGAATACAACGAATCGACCCGGGAATCGCTCCCCTTCCTGCGCGTCTTCAAGCAGCTGCGCAGCGAGGGATACGACGTCATCCCCGGGATGCGGGTCGCGTGGATCGTGACCGACTCCCGGAAGTCGCCCCAGGAGATCGAGCCGTGGGTCGAGGGGCGACCGTTCACGAAGGAGGCCGATTGGGAGTACTACGCCGACCGGGTGGCCCAGACCCTCGCCCGAGTGACGGAAGTGTTCGACTGGGACGCCGCCGCGCTCCTCCGAGGAAGCCACCAGCAGCGGCTCGCCTCCCCTCCGCCGGCCTCACCGTCTCCCGAGTCGAGCGCCGTGCCGGCCACGCTTGACACGCCCCTCTCGGAGGTCGGTAAACCGGCGAAGCGGCGGGGTTCCACTCGGAGCCTCAGCGATTGGCAGTGACCGGCCGCTCATGTCTCGGCGACCGGCTTCTCGGGTCGACCTTCGGGCGGGAACACGGATTCTCCCCGTAACGCGAGGATCGCCCCGACCACCGCGACCGGAATCCCGAGCACCCCAATGAGAGGGAGAGCGATTCCCAGCACTTCCGCGGACAAGAGCAAGGTAAAGACCGGGATCCCGGTCATTAACATCGGTGGGACGACCAGGCCGACCTCTCCCAGGGCGAGGAAGTAGAGCGCCGGCGCGAGGAAGAAGCTTGTCACGCCGCAGAGCGCCAGCAAGAGGCCCGGAACAGGGGCGACCGAGACCAAGCCGGACCAACCTCCCGGAAACACCGGGGCCACGAGCACGATGAGCGCGCCGGAGGCGAGCATCGACTGGCCCACCACGGCCGACGCGGCGATGGTGCGGTTCGCTCGTGCGGTGAGGAGAAAATAGAAGGCCACCGTGAGGGGGACGGCGAGCACCGCAAGCCAGCCCCATCCGCGCACGGCGGAGAGGCTCTGCCCGCCGACGATGGCCATGGTGCCGCCGGCGAGGCTGACGACCAAGCCCACCGCGAAGAGGGGTGTTGCGACGTGCGAGCGGTACGCGCCGAGCAGAAGCGCGACCACGATCGGTGTGAGGACGACGTCCCCGATCAGCGAAAGGAGGGAGGCATCCACGGGTCCTGCGAGGTAGGTCGCCGCGAGGACGGAGACCTGCATCCCGAACAGCAATCCGATCCGCCCGTAGGCCCTCGGGTCGCTCCAGAGGGAGAGGAACTCGCGCCCGTGACCGGTTATGACGGCCCACGCGGCGTAGGCGCCCCCGCCGAACAGGAACGGGTAGGCGAGGATCGCCGAGGGGGCGGTCCCCGGCGTCACCCACAGGACGAACAGATAGTAGCAGGCCCAGAGGAAAGCCGAGAGGAGGGAGGCGAAGACTGCCCACCAGAATATGCGTCGGCTGACGGCCACACGATTACGTTAGATTCGGCCCGCCATAATCGTTGCCGAATCTTCTCACGAACCACGCATTGGTCGCATCCTTCGTTACGAGTACCCTTCGAACGCGAGACCGTGAGCGGGGACGGACACTCCGGTACCGCGCTCCACATGCCCGACATCGACCGCGTCCGCGGCACCCGCCCGGGCAAGTCGACGCCGCGTCTCCGCCAGCCGATTTCGGGAGACCACCATTACGAACCCGATCCCCATGTTGAACGTCTCGAACATCTCCTCGTCCGGGAGGCTTCCCAAATCTTGGATCCACCGGAAGAGGGGGGGCACCTCCGGCCATCGGTCGAAGACGAACGCCACTTTCGGATGGAGGCGCACCATGTTGCGGACGCCGCCGCCCGAGAGGTGCGCGAGGCCGTGCGTCGCGGAGGAGTCGGCGAGAGCGTCCGCCAGGACCGAATAGATTCGGGTGGGGGTGAGGAGCTCTTCGCCGATCGCCCGGGCGCCCCCCGGTCGGGGCCGCAGCAGGTCCACCGCCCGCTCCGAGAGCAGCCGTCGGACGAGGGTCAGTCCGTTCGCGTGGACTCCGGAGGAGGGAATACCGAGGAGACGGTCTCCCGGACGGATTGCGGCTCCCAGCACAGGGCGACGGCCCCGGGGAAAGAACCCGAGCGCGGTGGCGCCGAGGTCGATCCCCGCCACGATCTCTGGAACGATTGCGGTCTCGCCGCCGAGCAGCGAGCAGCGGGCCGCTCGAAGCCCCCTGTCGAGTCCCTTGCCTATCCCTCGGAACGCCTCGAGGTCCGGGTGGTGGCACAGGATCGTATCGACCAGGCCGGCAGGTCGGGCCCCGACCGAAGCCAGGTCGTTGACGTTCACGCCGACGATATCCTCGCCGACCTCCTCCCAGCGGCCCAGCTGGGCGGCGAGCTTCACCTTCGTGCCGACGGTATCCGTCGTGACGGCGAGGGTCTCTCGGCCGACTCGCAGAAGACCGGCGTAATGGCCCGGTGCTTCGACGGCCCGTCCGGCCGATGGCGGAGGGCGGTACGACACCTCGTGCAGCAGGGCGGCCAGGGCGGAGGAACGTTGGGAGACGTCGACCCCGCTACGGGCATAGGTCCAACGGCGGTTCGTTCCGGAGGAAGAGGCCACGAAACATGGAGGGGCGCGGGAAGAAATACCCTCGCCCCCGCTCGGGGGTCGAGCTATTTACGACCTCGACCGTCCACGGGAGCGCATGCCCGGGTCTGCTCGCCGACGAACGGCGCACGCGGCTCCGAGGCCCGATTCCCCGATCGAGCTGATCCTGGCGGGCCGCGCTCTCCTACGGGGGCGACTTCAGCACGTCGAGATCGCGATCGACGACCTTGGCCGAATCCAGTCCATCGGAAAGATCCGGCTGGGCGCTCCACGCCACGACGTCGGCGATGCGGTGATTCTCCCGGCGGCGACGGATATGCATGTACATTTCCGAGAACCCGGCGGCCCCGCCGAAGCCGAGACCATCGCCAGCGGGACCATCGGCGCTGCCCTCGGGGGTGTCTCGTTGGTTGGAGAGATGCCGAACACTCGGCCTCCGGTGACCGACCTCGAGAGCTGGGAACAGAAGTCGGAGCTCGTTGCGGGGCGAGCGGCCGTCGATGTGCTCTTGTACGCCACCCCCACGGCCCCGGGGGCGCTCGAATCCCTTTCTCGTCACGCGGGAGGCTTCAAGGTCTACCTGAGCCCGACGACCCACATCGAAGAGGTTCCCCCCTCCTCCGAGCTCCCCTCGCTCTGGGACCGCCTGACCGATCTTCGGCTTCCCGTCTCCGTCCACGCCGAAGACCCAGGTCGTTTCGTGTCCACGGTCCGAGCGACCTCTCCGGTCGAATGGAACGGCCACCGCCCGGTCGCCGCGGAGGAGTCCGCCCTCGCGGGTCTGACCCGCGCGCCGAGGGCGCTACGGCTCCACGCGGCGCATGTGACCACCGCGGAAGGAGCGCGGACGCTCCGGACCGCGGGGCTCTCCTTCGAGGCCACTCCTCACCACCTGCTCCTGTCCGAACGCTCGGGGACAGACGCGCGCTTCAAGGTCAATCCACCCTTGAGGTCCGAATCCCAGCGCCACGGCCTCTGGGAAGCTTTCCGACGGGGAGAGGTCCCGATCGTCGCGAGCGACCACGCCCCCCACCCGCGGGAGGAGAAGGAACTCCCGTTCGACCGGGCGCCGAGCGGAGTTCCGGGCGTCGAGACGCTGCTGCCGATCCTCCTGGCCAAGGTTCGGGCCGGAGAGCTCGACCTCGCCGTGCTGCTCGCGGCGGCCTGTGACCGCCCCGCTCGCTGGCTGGGCCAAGCCATGGGTCGCCTCGCCCCGGGACACCGGGCGAACCTGCTCGTCATCGATTTCACGAAGCGAACGAAAGTCGAGGGTCGGGGGTTGCGGTCTCCCTCTGGTTGGACGCCGTTCGAGGGTTGGGAAGCAATCCGGCCGCGCGAGCACTATCGTGACGGGGCCCGGATCGTCGAGGGCGGAGAGTACGTCGGCCGACCCGTCGGTCGGGTCGTTCGACCCGAATATGCCGCGGGAGAACCCGACCCCTCACTTCGGGTCGGGGATTAGGGAGCCGGCGGGGGATTCCCCGGTGGAGCCACCTCGGTCGACGGCGCCGGGACCTTGGGATGGGCCCGGCGCGGAGGCCAGCCCGGCGCAAGCACTCCCACGATCTGCAGGAGGAGGAATAGGACGACGATCACTACGAGGGCGATGAGAGGGATGTCGAGAATGGTGAAGTACGAACTGATCACGTTCCAGTTCGAGCGAAGGACCATCCCCGCGTAGATCAACGCGAGGGTGAACGGTATCGACCCGAGGAGCGTGTACACCCCGAAGCGAACCGGCTCCATTCGGGCGGTCCCCGCGGGGTAGCTGATGTAGCTTCGGACGATGGGCACAAGACGCGAGAGCGCCACCGTCGCTTCACCCCGACGAGCGAAGAAACGGTCGACGCGTTCCAAGTGACGGGGCTCCAATCGTAAGCGCCCGATGCCGAGACCAAGCATCCGGTGCCGCCACCAACGGCCGACCGCATACGCCGCGAAAGAACCGACGAGGCCCCCGGCCAACGCGGCGGTCAGCGCCCACCCCAAGGAGTAGGTCCCCTCCACGACCAAGAAACCGGCAAACGGTAGAACGACCTCGCTCGGGATCGGAGGGATGCCGAAGCTCTCGACCACCATCAGAGCGAAGAGACCCGGGATTCCGATCGTCGTCATCACGTTCATGATGAGGTCGGTGAGGGATCCTAGGATTGAGAACGTCATGGACTCGGCGCCTTCGCTAACCGAACCCCCGGCGGGGTTCACGTTCCGGTCGATGGGCCGAACAGGAGGCGGAACGGGGCGTGCAACTGACTGTTCGTACGGGCGGGAATCCCGTCGAACTCAAGGGGGTTCGAACATCCGCCGCACGATACCACTGGACGTTGGCGACCGAGGGCGATCGACAGCGCGATCCCCACCTCGATCTCTCGGGGGCGCTGGGGGGCGGACTCGACCGCCCGGCGGAGCTCCGCGAGGAGGTCCTCTCCGCTCGGCCGGCTCGTCGCACCGCTCATCGTAGCTGAAAAACCAAGCGCGCTTTTAAGCGAACCCGGTCGACCCGAGAGGGGTCGCTACGCGCCTTTATCCGCGTCGTCGGCCGCGTCCGTGCCCTGGCTACCGGCTCCCTTCTTGGGGGGCTTCTTCAGGATCTCGCCGCTGATCTTGTCGAGCTCGGCCATGAGTGAATCGATATCGGGCTCGGCCTCGCCGGCCGTCGCGGCCGCGGCGGGTGCGGCCACGGCCGCTCCGGTCGCGGCCCCCCGGCCCGAGGGAACGACCGGCGGCGCATGGCCCACATCTTCGGGGCCCTCGATGTACGGCGGGGTCGGCCCGCTCGGGGGCGCGGCGGCCGCTCCCACGCCCGCCCCGGCCGGAGGCGCGCCCTGCCAGGCCTGCACCGAGGCGGCGGGAGGCTTGCGGCGGCGCATCAGGAACAGAGCCGCCGCGATGACGCCGGCGGCGATGAGTACGAGGATAGAAACGAGTTCCCACGTGGGGATCGCCGAGGAAGTCGTGCAGCCCCCGTACGGACAGCTCGACTGAGCTTGGACCGTACCCGTGTTGGGGAAGAACCCAGCGGCGATGACGACCGCCAGCATCGCGAGACCCAATGCGACCGGTACGGTGCGGGAAACTGTTCGTTCTGCCACAGGTCAGAAGGGACGGGTCATCCCTTCTACTTCAAGATGACGGGGGCCCTATGTAAACCTGACGAGGAGCGCGTCGGTGTTATACGAGGGCCCGGAGGAGCGGGAACATCTCGAACCCGATGCTCCGCTCGGCCTCGAAATACGATAATAGCCCCTCCTCGTTCCCAACCGAGAATCGATGGATATTCCGTACTCGACGATCTTTGTCGGTCTCCTATTGGCCTACCTCGTCTACTCGGTCTGGGCCCGACTCGACGGTCGGTACCCGATCGTCGCCGCTCTCGTTCTGCTCGTCGTGACCGCGGTCGTGGACGCGGCGGGGGACGTGGATGCCGCGAACTCACTCGCGGAGTACGTGTTCTTTCTGCTCGCGGGGGGAGTTGTGCTCCTTCTGATCGAGCATGTGCGCGACCGAGAGTCGGCGACCCCTGCGACCGCTTCAGGGCGCCCGGCGACGGAGGGCGTAGCGACCCAGGCGACGGAGGAACGGAAGGGGCCGACCGACCATGCGCTCGACCGCTTCGAGGAGAAGCCGGTCCCCCTCGTCGATCGAACGAGTGGCGAACACCAGGACGACGAACAGGCCGGCGATCCCGAGCCCCAGGGCGGGCAAGGGCCACCCGAAAGAGTAGCTGGGATGCAGGATCGCGAGGACAAGCCCGACCGGCACAGCGGTCGCCACGACGGGGAGGACGAAGTGCCGGTGGAACGGATGGACCCGAGTCAGGAGCCCCAGCTGGACCGCGGATAGCGCCGAGTACGTCGCGTTGGCGGCTGCCCAGGCGATCGCCGCCCCGACGTACGAGTAGGTCGGGACCAGGGCGAAGGCCACCCCGACGTCTACGAGCCCGGCCACGATCGCGTTCGTCGCGAGCAGCCGAGTCTGGCCGAAGGCCACTTGGGCGGTCGGCGCAGGCCCGAGGGCGGTGGTGATGAATGCCCCGACCACGACGATCTGGAGGGGGAGCACGATGGTAGTGTAGTTGGGGCCGTAAACGAAGTAGAGGGAAGAGCTCGGGAGAAAGAAGAAGAGGAGGAACAGCGGCAGGGAGACGAGGATCAGCCACTTCGTCACGGTCGTGTACGTCGTCGCGATCGAACTGCGGTCGTTCTGCCGGACGAACTTGCTCGCGACCGGGAGGAAGATGTACGCGGCTGCGGCGATTCCGATCTGCAGCAATCGGGCCAGGGTGAGGGAAACGGTGTAGGTTCCGACGTCCGCCGAGTGGTAGATACCGAGGATCAGTGTGTCGCCGGAACCGATGATGGCGGCCATCACACTCACGACAAAAAGGGGCGCCGCGAATCGCAAGTACCGAGACAGTGCTGTGGGCGCGAGAGGCCCAGGGGCGAGATGGCGCGGTAAGCGGCGGACTAGATACAAGACGAGTAGCCCCAACGTGGCAACGTTCGCGAGGGCGTACGCTAGGAGGGCTGACTGGTAGTCTAGGCCCAAGGGTGGCTGCACGATTGCGATGCCGAGAAACACAACGAACAGGGCCGGGTTCACGATCTGGATGAAGAGGGCATTCGGCGCGACATCCTCGTATCCCTGGAAGATCGAGGCGATGAGCGTCGAGACGATGCTCACGCCGGCCGCGATGGAAAAGAATTGGAGACCCACCCCGATCTTGCTGGACCCCAGCGTGTCCCCGATCGGAATTGCGAAGACGAACAGGAGGACCGTGCCCACGAGCGCGGCGGCCCCGCCGATCCAGAGAGTACCTCGGATGATAGTTCGGCGCTCCGCGTCCGAGGCGGCGTACGGCAGACTCCTAGCGATGGCGCTGGGGAGGCCGAGCGTGCCCAGCGCGGATATCACTCCGGCGAGAGTGAGACCGAAGGAGAACGCGCTCCACTCGCTCACCGAGATGGTCCGGACGATCAGAACTCGGGAGACGAAGGTCAGGCCGACCAGAACGAGTGTGGAGACCAGCAGGAAGAGCGTTCCCTTGGTGACGCTCGACAGGCCCTCCCGGACCACCGCATCGGAATCTGTGGCCACGAGCTTCGCCCGCCTGCCGGTTCCCCCGCGGGACGGTAAAAGTGTAGCGTTCCGAAGGCAGGGTCAGGATTCTAGTAGCCGACCTTCGCTGGCCCCCTCGTGGGCGTTCCCGGTCCGGGAGTCGGCGGATGGGCGTTGGCGCTGCTCGCGTGGGCGGCGCTCGCGGCGATCGTCGGCGAACTCGTTCGAACCCTGACCGCTCGTTTCGTTTCGCTGTGGCGACACCCCGAACCGATCGAGCGCGGCCTTCTGGATTTCTTCCTCGGCGGAGGGCTCCTCTACCTCGTCGCGGCCACTCCGTGGGATGCGTTCGTGGCACCGGTCGTCTACTACCTTCCCGTCGCGGCGGCGGCCGGCTTGATGCTCATCGTGATCCGGGCCTCTCGACGGCCGGGGTGGACCGAAGAACTCCTCGCCTCGTTCGCTCCGCTTCGCCGACCCGTCTACCTCGTCGCGATCCTCTCCGCGCTGGGGTTGTTCGTGGTGGAACTGTCCGTCGCCACGCCCATCGGCACCGGCAACACGTACGACTCGAGCCTCCTCACTCTGTACACCAGCCTTCTACTGCAGCACCACACCACCCCCCTCTCCTTCGCTCCGTATGCTTCCACCGGCATCCTCTACCCCCAGGGTACGACCGCGTGGCTCGCCTGGGCTCAGATCACTCTAGGACCGCCACCGGCTCGGACCGCCCTCCTCGTCACACCGCTCTTCTTCGGGCTCGCACCTCTCGGAGGGTTCGTCTTCGGCCGTCGATTGATAGGCACCGACCGAGCGGGCTTGGCGGTGGCCCTGCTTCTCGCGTGGGTAGGGCCGGGCACCCGAGGCGTCGTCTACGGAAGCAACGACTTCGTCCTTGCGTTTCCTCTCGTGCTGCTGCTGGCCGGGCAGGCGGTGGTCTGGCTCCGCTCCCCGCTGCCCCGGTTCTCCGATGCGTTCGCCTTCGGACTGTTGGCCGGCTATTCCGCGGCCATCAACCCGGTGGGGGCGGAGTGGCTTCTCCTGGCTCTTCCCATCGCCGCCTTCCTCACCCAGCCGCGCTTCGGAGGCTTCGTCCGGGGGTGGCTGGTTCGATGGGGAGTCGCGGTAGGAGCCACCCTGGTGGGGGTCATCCCGTCGATCTACGTTCTCGCGCTCGGTCGTTCGAGCCCGGGGTTCGTCCCCGGCGCGACTTCCGCGTTACCGGGGAGGCCCACAGGAATCGACAGTTCGCAATTCGTCGGCGCCATCGACCCGTTCCTCTTCGGCTCCTCCGACACCGGACTCTCTCCGCTCGCGGCGCTTCGCCTCGAGCTCGCGATCTTGATCGTCGTTGGGTTGGTCCTGCTCGTCCTCGTTCGCCGTGACTCGGCCCTCGGGCGCTACCTCGACACGTTCCGAACGTTTGCCCTCGGCGCGGGCGTCGTGATGATCGGTCTGCTGGCCGTCGTCTGGGGGGCCAGCAGCGGATTTGGCCCGGCGGTCACGATCGCCCATTTGACCAGCGCCGCCGAGCTCTCGATCTGGCTGTTTACTCTCTACGGGCTTGTCGCGGCGGTACCGCTCGTGCTCGCGCTCGAGCGGTTCGCCGGGTGGGTTCGCCGGACCGCTCCACCCGTCGAAAAAGGGCCCCGAGGTCCCACCGCACGATGGTCCCTCAACGGGTCGCCGTCGCTGATGCGGGCCGTGATCCCGATGGCGGTGGTGCTGGTCCTCGTGGTCCCGGGAGTGGTGTTGACCCCCACTCAGCTTCCCCCGGCGCTCTCGGAAATTTACAATGATTTTGGCAATGTGAGCGGAGCGGATTTCGACCTGCTGCTGTACGCGGGGTCGGTCCTCCCCGCCGGAGCGAGGGTCTTGGTAGCGCCCGGGAGCGCCGGAGAGTTTCTGCCCGGGTACTGTACGAACATCGTCCTCCTCTACCCCATGGTGCCGGGATTCCGAACCGTGAACACTTCCTATCAGCTTCTGGTGCGCGACCTCCCGAACGGGACGCTCGACTCCGCCGACACCCAAGCTCTGGTCGCCCTGGACGTGCAGTACGTCGTCGTGACCGGCAACAACTCGAACCTATGGCGGGCGTTCTCCCCCGCGCCGTTCCTCGCGATGCCGGAAACCTATGCGCTCCTCTTCCACGAGGGCGATGCCTATCTCTTCGCCTCGTTCGAGTGACGAAAACGCGCGGAGCTCTTAGACGAATTCGTCGAGGAGGCTCTCGCGTCCCTTGAGACCGGCGGGCTGCGTCGCGAGCGGTCCGGCCGCGAGCACTTCCTCGAGGTCCTCGTACGTCGGGCGCTCGACCGAGTAGAAGAGGCCGATCGGGATCTTGTCGCCCCATTCGAGCGAGCGCTGCCACGCGGCGACGATGTCGCTCGGATTATGGCCCGCGCTCTCGAGCTTGTAGACCCGCTGTCGGAAAAAGTCGAACGTGTTGAGCTTGTTGTACGTCACGCAGGGCGAGAAGACGTCCACGAACGCGAAGCCCTTGTGCGCGATGCCGTTCGCGACGAGGTCCGTGAGGTGCTTCACGTCCCCGGAAAATCCACGGGCCACGTACGTCGCTCCGCTCGCGAGCGCGAGGGCAATCGGGTCGATCGGGCTCTCGATGACTCCGGTCGGCGTGGACTTGGTCTTCTGCCCCATCGTCGACGTGGGGCTCGCCTGACCCGTGGTGAGCCCGTAGATCTGGTTGTCCATGGTGACATAGGTCAGGTCGACGTTCCGCCGCATCGCGTGGATGAAGTGCCCGGCGCCGATCCCGAAGCCGTCCCCGTCGCCGCCCGTCGCGATGACGGTGAGACCATGGTTCCCCCATCGGATCCCTTCGGCGAGCGGAATGGCTCGGCCATGGATCCCGTGGAACCCGTACGAGGAAAGGAAGTGGGGCAGGTTGGAGGAGCAACCGATCCCGGAGACGATGACCACATTGTGGCTCGGGATCTTGAGTCGCTTCAACGACGACTCCACCGCTGCTACGACACCGAAGTCGCCGCAGCCCGGACACCAGGTGGGCTTGACGTCCGACTTCCCGACCACGGGCAGCTGGGTCAGGGGCGTCGTGGTAGGGGTGGCCGCCGTGCTGTCCGCCATCTCAGCTCACCTCGAGCGCACGGGCCACGATCTCGTGCGGGAAGAAAGGCTCGCCGTCGTACTTCAAGAAATGATCGGAAAGATAGATCCCCGTCTCGGCCCGAAGCAGGCGGCCGAACTGCCCGGAGTAGTTCGCCTCGACCAGGAGGGTGTGCTTGGTACGCGCGAACGCCGCCCGAACCGCGTCGGCGTCGAGCGGGTAGACCGTCGGGAAGTGAAGCAGGTTCGTTGCCTTCCCGCGCTCTTTCAGGAGAACGACCGCGTCGCGGACCGCACCGACCGTGGAACCCCACGTGACGAACGTCAGCGGCGCTCCCGCAGGCCCCTCGAACACCGGTGGAGGGGCGTCCTTCGCGATCCCGTGGAGCTTCTTCATTCGCTTGTCCATCATCCGCTGTCGCTCCGAGATCCAGAGGGGGATCCCGGCGCGGGTGTCCGAAATGAGGTGCCCGCGCTCGTCGTGCTCGTCCGAACCGGCGATATAGTTGAGACCGGGCTGACCGGGGAAGGCGCGGGGGGAGACGCCGGACTCGGTGTACTGGAACCGCCGGTAATCGTGTCCGTTCGGGGTCACCGTGAAGAGAGACTCGACCGGAACGTTGAGGTCGACCTCCTCTCGGTCCACCGTCATCATGCTCTCGGATAGATGGAAGTCGCTCGCGAGCAGCACCGGGGTCTGCCAGCGTTCGGCCAGGTCGAAAGCGTTGATGGTGGCACGGTAGGCCTCCGCGGGATTCGAGGGCGCGAGGATGGCGCGAGGGAATTCGCCCTGCCCCGCGCCGAGCATCTGGTTCAGATCGCCCTGCTCGGTCTTGGTGGGCAGCCCGGTGGACGGCCCCGCGCGCTGCGCCTCGACGACCACGACGGGGGTCTCCGTCATCCCGGCCATCCCGAGGCCCTCGGTCATGAGCGCAAAGCCTCCGCCGCTGGTCGCGGTCATCGCCCGAACTCCCGAGAACGATGCCCCGATCGCCATGTGGATGGCCGCGAGTTCGTCTTCCGCCTGCTTGACGACGACGCCGATGGAGTGGGAGTGGGCGGCCATCCAATGCATCACGGTCGACGCGGGGGTCATCGGGTACTGCGCGAGGAACTTGCAGCCCGCCGCCGCCGCGCCGAGCGCGATCGCCTGGTTCCCCGTCATCAAAAGTTTCGCGTTGCCCCGCTTCGAAAGCGCATGGTCGTGCGGGTGCGTCAGTTTCTCGGCGAGATGGTAGCCGTCGGCGCTCGCCCCGAGGTTCCAATCGACGACGTCCCCCGCCTTCCGTCCGAAGGAGTCGGTGAGGACACCGTGCAGCAGGTCGAGAGGGATACCGGCGAGGAACGCGGTCGCCCCGACCCCCGCCGCGTTCTGCAGGATCGACTGACTGGTGTATTTTCGAGCGATCTCGAGCGTCGGCACCGCCAGGGGCCGTACCCCCGCGGGGAGGTCGGCCGCCGTGAGCGGGAACTTCTCCGGGTCGTGGATCACCGTGCCGCCGGGCCGAATTCCCGCCGAATGAATGTCGACCGTGGCCCGGTCGAGAGCGTAGAGGATGTCGGCCCCGTCCCCGGGGGAGTACGGTCGCCCCTCGGAGGCTCGAGCCTGGAACCAAACGTGACCGCCGCGGATCACCGATTGGTAGGCATTGAGGCCGAAGAGGTGGAGACCCATTCGGGAGAAACTGCGAGCGACCGACTCGCCAATCGAGGCGATACCGTCCCCCGCCTGACCGCCGACGCGGACGGCAATCTCGTTCATGGGCCTATCGAGCGCCCTTTCGTATTAATCGGTTATGTGAAGCCGAAATGTCCACAACCCTTAGAGGGGCGACCGGTTGGGGCTCCCATGGCCGGTGACGTGACGGTCCTTCTCTTCGCGACGGCGCGGCTCGCGGCGGGAACGCCCCGACTGCGATGGTCGGTCGGCCGGCAAGGAGTAACCGCCCGTTCTCTTGTCCGTTCTTTGGGGGAATCGTATCCTCAACTCGTACCAACCCTCCGCACGAGTCGGTTCGTGTTGAACGGTCAATACCTCACGACCCTCGCGACGAAGGTTCGGGCGGGCGATGAGTTCGCGGTGCACCCGCCGTACGGAGGTGGCTGAGCATGAGCGTTCGGTTCACGCGACGACCGCTCTCTTTCTCCGCGGCGATGCGCGTCCTAGCGGGGCCGGGTCTCGGCGGGATCGTGGTGTTTGCCGGTCGAGTCCGGCCGGACCGAACGCGACACGGGCCGGTCCGTGCCCTCGACTACGAAGCTCACCTACCGCTGGCCCGCGAGGTCCTCTCCGAGCTCGAACGTACGGCTCGCCAGCGCTTTCGCGCGGGGCGCGTGGTCCTCTGGCATCGATTGGGTACCATTCCCGTCGACGAAGCCTCGGTCCTTGTCGGAGCCGCTGCGGCGCACCGGGCCGAGGCGTTCGCCGCCGCCCGGTTTCTTATCGAGCAGCTGAAGACGAAGGCTCCGATCTGGAAGTCGGAGCGATCACGACCCGTGCGTCGACCGCGACGACGCCCTCGTGGATCGGTCGGACGATCAGCGGGTTGATGTCGAGCTCGACGACATCCGTCAATTCCATCGCGAGCTGAGAGACGCGTTCGATCACCTCCGTCAACGCTTCGACATCGCTCGGCGCCTCGCCGCGGACCCCTTTGAGGAGGGGATACGCCTTCAACGACTGCACCATGTGGAGCGCCGAGAGCGGCCGGACCGGGGCGAGGCGGAAGGTAACGTCCCGAAGCACCTCGACGTAAATCCCACCGAGGCCCAACGCGATGATCGGCCCGAAATGCGGGTCGCGCTGGACGCCGACCAGAACCTCTTTGCCGTCCTGGACCTCGGCCTCGACCTCGAACCCTTCGATCCGGGCCTCGGGCGCCTTCGCCTGCAACGATTGATGCATCGCTTGCCACGCCGTGCGCAGCGACCCCACGTCGTGGAGGGCGAGCGCGACGCCGCCGACATCTGTCTTGTGGGAGAGGTCGGGGGAGACCACCTTGAGCACCACCGGGAACTCGATGGCCTCCGCCGCTTCGAGCGCCTGGTCGAGCGTCTTGACGATCTTCACGTCGGGGAAACGGATCCCGTAGGCCACGAGCAGGGCCCGGGCGGCGTAATCGGGTAGGACGGTCATGCCCGCCTGTCGCGCCCGATCGATCGTCGCCTGCGCGGCCGAGCGGTCGACGGAAAACTCCTTGACGACCGTTCGAGGCCGGGTCCACCAGGCGTGGTATCGAGCGAGCGCTCCGAGCCCCTGGGTCGCCTCTTCCGGGAAGGTGAAGGTAGGGACTCCGTTCTCCTCCAGGAGGGAGACCTCCCGAGAGAGGTCGTTCACCCCGAAGAGGCAGGCGGTGATCGGTTTTTGCGTCGAGGTCTTCGCATCGAGGATCGCCCGGGCCACCGACTCGCCGGTCATCGTCGCGGTCGGGGTCGTGATGACGAGCGCCCCGTTCATCTCTGGCCCCTGGAGGAGCAACTTCAGAGTGTCCCGGTACTGGACGGGATTCCCGTCCGCGGTCATGTCGAGCGGGTTGGAGATCGAAGCCGACGCCGGCAGACGGCTCCGAAGCTCGTCGTGCAGGGCTTGCGGGAGCTGCGGCAACGCGAGGCCGTGCCGGATCGCGGAATCCGCGGCGACGATTCCCGGACCTCCGGAGTTGGTGAGGATCATCAGGCGGGGGCCCTCGAGCTTGAGCCCCGAGGCGAAAATCTTGGCCGTTCGGAACAGCTCCCCGAGGGTCTCGATCCGTTGCACCCCTGCCTGTTCGAAGAGGGAATCGTAGAGCTGGTCGCGTCCCGACTGGGCGAGCGACCCGGTGTGGCTCTTCGCCGCCCGCTCCCCGGCCACCGTCCGACCGCTCTTGATCACGAGGACGGGCTTTTTTTCGGTGACCTCGCGGGCGGTCTCGAGGAACCGCCGCCCGTCAACGAGGCTCTCGACGTACAGCAGGATGACCTTGGTGGCGTCGTCCCGGCCGAGCGAGTAGAGAAGGTCGTTTTCGTCCACGCCCGCACGATTGCCGACGGAAACGAACCGAGAGAACCCGATCCGCTCCGTGGTGCCGTAGGCGAGGATTCCGGCACACAGCGCTCCGCTCTGGGAGACGAACGCGATGTTCCCCCGCGGAGGCAGGTTTTCGCTGAAGGTGGCGTTGAGGCTGACGTCGGGCGCGGTGTTGATGACGCCGAAGCAGTTCGGACCTACCACCGACATCTTGTATTTCGCGGCCCTTCGGACCACGTCGGCTTCGAGGAGGCCTCCGGCTTCGCCCATCTCCCGGAATCCCGAGGAGATGACGACCACTCCGCGAGCGCCCATCTTCCCGAGCTCTTCGACGACGTCGGCGACGGCCGGGGCCGGAACGATGACGACGCCAAGGTCCGGCCGCTCGGGAAGCTCGGAGACGCTGGCGTAGCACCGGACCCCCGAGACGCTCTTCGAGGAGGGGTTAACGGGGTAGACGACCCCCTTGAACCCGGCCTGGATGATGTTGCGGAAGAGACTCGTTCCGACTTTGCCGGGCTTGTTCGAAGCGCCGATGACGGCGACGGACGAGGGGAGGAACAGTTCGTCCAGTTCGCTCGAACCGCCGCTCGTCATGGTTTCTCCTCGAGTACGGCTCCTCGGACGGGCGGTCCGTTATATAGCGACCTCCCCGTTGCGCGCCCCGTGACCGCCGAAGGAGAGCCCGAGCACTCCTCCGAGCCGCCGGCCCGGCCGCCGACTCCGGTCGCTCGGCCCGCCCCGCGCGGCGTGCTCCAGCGCATGGACAAGGGAGGGATCCAGCACGTCGTGGCGGTGGGCAGCGGCAAGGGAGGGGTGGGCAAATCCTCCGTCACCGCCCTCCTCGCGATCGAACTCGCGCGACAGGGCCGGCGCGTGGGGATCCTGGACGCGGACATCACGGGCCCTTCGATCCCGAAGCTCCTCGGTCTCACGGGTCCGCTCACCGACCGAGGCGAAGGGATCGAACCCGCCGTCACCCCCGCCGGCATTCCCGTAGTCTCCTCGCAATTCATGGTCGAGGACGAGCAGACCCCCGTGATCTGGCGGGGGCCGCTGGTGACCCGACTCATCACCCAGTTCTTTGGCAGCGTCCACTGGGGGGAACTCGAGTACTTGCTCATCGACATGCCGCCGGGGACGAGCGACGTTCCGCTCACCGTCTTTCAGACGATCCCGATCGATGGGATGGTCTTCGTTCTGACGCCCCAGGACCTCGCGGCGCTCATCGTCAAGAAAGCGATGAACATGGCCCGCGACCTCCATGTGCCGTTGCTCGGGGTGGTCGAAAACATGTCCTGGATCAGCTGCCCGCACTGCCACGAGCGGATCGAGCTGTTCGGACCGAGCCGGGTCGCCCGCGTCGCCGAGGAGTACGGGATTCCGGTCCTGGGGAGCCTGCCGGTGCTCTCACCGGTCTCCGAACTCTCGGATGCGGGCCGATTGGGGGAGCTCACTGCGCCCGAGGTCTCCGCGCTCGCCGAGTCGTTCGTGCGGGCCGTGGACGATGCTACGAAGAACCGGGTGACGGTGCTGTAGCCGCCCGAAGCTCGGAGAATCGGACGACCTCGCTCGGAAGACCGCGCCGCCCGAGCGCGCTACGGAGTCCCTCGACGTGCGCGTCGCCCAGGACCACCGCCACGCGTCGATACCCTTGCTGCCGAAGGGACGTCAGCCGGTCCGCCATGTGCTCGTTTCGGTCGTCCAACAGCACGCGGGCGATGGTCGGACTCGCGCGCCGCAGCTCTTCCGTGTACTTCTTCGGCGATTCGGAATACCGGTCCATCTCCCGGGTCACGATCCGGGAGGGGAGGAAGAGTCCGACCGTCCCGCTCACGAGCAGCATGACCCGTTCCTTGAACGACATCGAACGAACCAGGTTTGCGAGCGTGACCCGTAGTGGGTCGTCGATCAGGAACACCGGAAGGCGACGTTCCTGGGCGACCCCGATCGCGACCTTCATCTCCGCGCCGGGAACGCCGGCGCCGATCTCCGACCCGAGCCGACGCTGGACCACTCCCCACATCTTGGCAAAGAGCGGCGCCGAGCCCGAACGCGCGCGCGGTCCGTCCGGGGACATGAGCGACTGGGCTCGTTCGGCATCGAGCTCCACGGCGATCGCGTCGAGCACCCGTTCGGAGAGGATCCGACGCAACGGCCCGCTCAGGTCGATGATGTGGGCGGAGCCCAGCAGGAGGACCGGAGCCTCGAGGGTCGAGGAGTACACGTCCAGCCGAGGTCGGGGGCGTTCATCTCGCTGGCTACCGGGCCGAAAACGCCCATATAGGCGGGCCGGGTCGCCCCGCCGCATGGCGTGGATTCTCTTCTCCGTCCCCAACACGAAGCGCACCGAGCTCGATGCCGCCCTGAAGGACGACCGAGTCTCCCGTCAGAGCCAGACCGTTCGGGAGGCCGCTGCGATGGGAGGTCCCTCGGGCGCCACCTATGTCCTCGTGGAGGGAGCCGCCGACGCCGTTGCGCGGGCCGAGGAGCTCCTCGCTACCGTGGGAACCCGCCTGCCGACGGCCGACGCGGAAGGGCTTTACCGTCGGTTCAAGGACGAACAGGAGTCGGCGTCGGCGGGCATGGGACTCTTCTTCACCGAGGAGTAAGGGTTCACTCGTTGGTCGGGGCGTGCGAGGGCTCGAGGTCCTCGCCTCCGGCAAACACTCGCTGGAACGATTGGTACAGCTCCTCGAGGCCGCTCGCGTCCTTCGCGGAGGTCGGCACGAGACCCACCAACGGCGCCATCGTCTCGATCGCGCGGAACAGCTCCGTTGAAAGCTGGACGTCGGGCGTCGGAGTGTCGCGACCGATCGCGTCGTAGAGCGCGCCGGGGTCGTCCGACCAGCTCATCACCTCGCGCAATTGTTCGGGGCTCAGCACGTCGGCCTTGGCGAGGATGTTGAGCGTCGGAAGCCGGAAACGGAACTCCACGGTGGCGCCCAACATGAGCAACGAAACGAATCCGGCGGCCGTCCGCGCGAGCACGGGGTCGTAGAGGAAGGCGATGATCGAACGGTCTCCGCTCAGCGCATCGACGATCGCCTTCGAGGCTTCCCGGAACGCGAACAGCTCGATCTGGCCGGGCGTGTCGATCAGGATGTAGTCGGACTTCGCCTCCTGGACGGCCTGCTTCACCTCGAAGACCTTGAGGGCGATCATGTCGGCGGCGACGACCTGGGCGCCGTTCGGGCCGAGGCCATACTCGCTCTGAAGGTCCACGAGGCGCACCCATTCGCGGATGTCGACGTCCATCTCGTTCTCGGAAGCTTCGCTTCCCGGGTCGAGGTTCACCACGGTCGCATCGTACCCGGCCGCGCGCATCCACTCCGCGAACGCGCGGACCAGCGAGGTCTTTCCGGCGCCGGCCGTGCCGGTGAAATAGATCGTTCCCGGTTCTTCCATGGTTCACTTCGGTCCGGCGGAGGCTCGTTGCTTGCGGAGCTCCGCGGCCAATTGCCGGAGGAAGTGGGCCTTCGTCGTGGCGCCCTTCTTGGTCACTTTGACCCGGCCCGCGTAATCGAAGTAACGTCGCGGGTACTGCTTGTCGGCCTCGAGCTCCGCACGAAAGCCGAGCCGCTTCACGGCGGACAGGATCTCCTCCGCGGTGAGGTCCGGTAAGCTGTCCGATTCGGAGACGCGGCGTCCGCGCATGCGCGAGAGGCCGCGACCGAGGTAGGCCGGATAGACGTAGAAATGGTCGGGCATCGCCCTGATCGACGCCGCGTCAGGCCGCGGCGGGGGTCGCGACCCGCACCCCGTTCAGGACCCCGTCCTGGCCCGGACGGGAACGAACTCGCACGAGCCCGACGTCGGTCTCGAGGATCGCGCCCTTCGTGATGATATTCCGCTGGACGTAGTTCGGGTTCGCGGGATTCTCCCGGACCGTGATCACCTTCGCCGGCTGCATCTTCTTCGTGGCCGGGTCGAAGACGTTGATCGTCTGGGTCGTGAGGATGCGCAGCTTGCGGTTCGCACCCCGGACCCGGTACACCTTCACCGTGCCCGTGCCGAGGGTGGCATGCTGGAGCTCGCGCCCGATCTCGAAGCGACGCTTCTTGCGGATCGGTCGAAGGCGACCCCCCGTGCGCTTGCGTCGTGACCGACCTTGCCAGATTCCCACGGGGCCCTCCGAGAGGTTCGTTCCGACCGGGGTACCGTATATGACCTTTTCAGCGAGACGCAGCGCCCGGGCCGAGCGTGAGGACCGTCTTCACGGTACCTCCGCCACGATTCCCGAACACCTGGGCGAACTCCTCGAGAGGTCGGCGCGCGGAGATCATTTGCCCCACGGTATTCGGCCAGCGCTCCTCGAAGACCGTGAGGTCGCGCAGACCGCTCTCAAAGTACGTGCGATTCGCGTTCACCGAGCCGACGATCGCCTGGTTGCCGAGCACGACGTCCCGGAACAGCGCACCCCCGGCCACGTTGGTCGGCGGGCTCGCCGCATCGGGAATTCCCGTGAGCACCAGGACCCCGTTCGCTCCGAGCCGATCGACGAGCGTGAAGTCGAGGGCCACGGAGCCCGTTGCCTCCACGACGAGGTCGAAGTGCCGGTCGGACAGGGAAGCGAATCCGTCCGCGACGTTCCGATGGCTCGCGCCGACGCGAGCGAGCAGCTGGGCGGCGACGGTCGAGTCGTCGTGCCGGTCGACCGCCACCACGTCGTAGCCGCGGACTCGCAATACGAACGCCGCGAGCATTCCGATCGCCCCCGTACCGGCGACGAGGGCGTTCGGCGTGCCGGTCTTCGGTTCGCCGGGTGTCGGTTCCTTGCGGTCGAGGACCCGTTGTCCTTGAAAGACCGCCTTCTCGACCACACTGAGCGGTTCGAGGAGCACCGCGACCGACGCGAGGGCGGGTGGGACCCGGACCAGGTACTCGGGAACTTCGACGTACTCCTCGGCCATGTAACCGTGCGCTCCGCCGATGCCCCGCTCGGTGAACCTGCCGGTCTCGCAGAAGTCGGAACGATTCGTCCGGCAGAATCGACATCGCCCGCACCCGCGTCGGACGGTCGCCACGACGAGGTCGCCGACACGGAAGCCCGCCACGTCGGGCGCGACCTCCCGTACTCGACCGAGGTTCTCATGACCGAGAATCAGGAACGGAGAGCCCACCGGCGGGCGGCCGTACTTTCCCTCCACGATGTCGTGGTCGGTGCCGCAGACCCCACATTCGAGGACCCCGACCCGCACGCTCCCCGGCGGAAGCGAGGGCGAGGGAACCTCCGAGAGCTCGACCCCGGGCGTCGGAGGACGGACGATGAGCGCGCGCACGGTCACTTTCCGAGGAAGGGCGCCAGAAGAGGACGGAGCGGCTCGAGACGGGCGAGCACCGAGGCCTCCTCGGGGCGGGTGAGAGGTTCGTAGGGAGCTCGGTATCCCACCTCGGCACCGCGAAGGTGGGCGGCGAGGAACTTGTCCGTCGAAGGGAACGGTCCGCTGCGGGCGACCTCGACCAATCGGTCGACGAGGGACTGGAGTTCCTGAGCGCGAGCTCGGTCTCCGCGACGCGCGGTCGACACGAGCTCGACGCAGAGCTTCGGCGCGATGTTCGCCATGCCCATCACCGCGCCGGCCGCACCGCGCTCGATCGCAGCGGAGGCGAGCCCGTCATCCCCGGGGAAAACCGCAAACCCTTCCGGCGCCCCGGTGAGGAACGCGGAGACGCTCTCGAGCGACCCTGCCGTATCCTTGATTCCAGCGAGGACACCGTCTCGCGCCAGGGCATGGACGAGCGTCGGCGGAAGAGCGTACCCGACCAGCGAGGGGATGTTGTAGGCGAGCAGCGGCACCGTCACCGCCTCGCGCAGCGCCCGGTAGTAGTGATCGACCGCGTTCATCGATGGACGAAGGTAGTAGGGTGGGACCGCCACGAGCGCGGCGGCGCCGATCCCCTCGGCCTGCTCGGCGAACGCGACCGCCTGGGCGGTGGAGGGAGCGCCGCAGCCGACCCACGCGTCGGTCTTTCCGGCCGCGCTCTCCACCACGACGTCTACGAGCGGACCCCGCTCGGCGGCCGTGATCGACGGGAATTCGCCCAGCGAACCGAGGACGAACAGGTGGTCCACATGCGCGTCGGAGAGGTTGCGCGCAAAGCTCGCGTTCCGACCCGTGTCGATCGCGCCGTCCGAGGTGAAAAGGGTGGGAACGGGTACCGAGAGTCCCTCGAGCGCCATCGTTCGCGCTAGGACCGTGCCGACTTAACGCCGCGCCGTCTCGCCCGAGATCGAGGGATTGCTACGGCCGCAGAGCGAATCCTCGGTCTCGATGAGGCCGGTCGCGGAAGCTTCGTCGGGCCGCTCGTGGTCGGGGGGTACTGCGTGGCGGCAGACCGGCTCGAGGAGCTCGGCCCGCTCGGCGCGAAGGATTCGAAGGCGCTCACGCCCCAAGCCCGCGACCGAGTGTTCGCCGCGCTCGGATCGGTAGGCACTCGCGTTCACATTGCACTCTCCCCGAGAACCGTGGACCGGGCGGTCTCTCGGGGAGGACTCAACGACCTCGAAGCCGAGACGTTCGCCCAACTCATTCGTGAAACGGCGCCCGACGTCGCGTACGTGGACGCGTGCGACCCGAACGAGCGCAGGTTCGGTCGGCGGGTCTCTCGTTTCGCGGGTGGGACCACTCGCGTCGTCTCCCGTCACCACGCGGACCGGGACCTTCCTATCGTGGGCGCGGCCTCCATCGTGGCCAAGGTGCTCCGAGATGCGGCGTTGACCCGGTTGAGGGATCGGCTCGGAACGGAGCTGGGGAGCGGGTACCCCTCCGACCCTCAGACCGTGCGATACGTCCACGAGTTGCTCGCCGACGGTCGCCCGGCCCCCGTTTGGCTGCGTCGATCTTGGGCCACGATGCAAAGGGTTAAACCCCGTCGACCGGCTCGCACGCTCGACGGCTTCACCCCATGACGGTTGAGGAAACGCTCGAGTCGGTGGTCGACCGGTTCAACCGCCACGCGGAGCGAACCCCGGCGATGGCCGAGGAGCTCGACGGGATCTCGCGGACGATCCAGATCCGCCTCACCGACGGGGGAACCTATTCTGTCGACCTCTCTCAAGGACGGCTGCGGAACCTGCGATCCGGCCCGGCGTCGGGGGCGGACGTACGGATCACGACGGACGTCGGAACGTTCGAAGGGCTCGTGCGCAAGGAGATCGGCCCGATGAAAGCCCTCGTGACCCGGAAACTCTCGATCGAGGGGAGCCTCGAGGACAAACTCCTCTTCCGAAAACTGCTCTAGGGCGCCCGGACCATCCGAGATTACGGCAGGAAGACGCACGCGGCGATGCAGACGCCGTAGTGGTCCATCGGGATGACGAGCTCCTCCGTCCGGTAGTGGATCCGCCGCAGCTCCACGCCGCGGAAGTGGGCGATCTCCGCCATGCGCCACTTCAGGAACTCTTTGAGCGATTTCTGGTTCCCGTGGAGATGTCCCTCGGCGACGTAGCCTCCTTGTCCGTCCTCCCGGAATCCGTACGCGATGCCGGCGCTGATCACTTCGCCCTCACCGCCCCCGTGCCGGGCGAGCACGGCGTGGGTGATCGCTCCGCGGGAGATCGGGACGCGCTCCACCTGACGGATACCGGTCGGCAGCACGGAGGAGACGCTGACCAAGTTCTGCTCCCCGATGCCGGCCTGCAGCAGCGCGAGGTCGAACGCGTTCAGCTCGCTCGTCTTGTTGATCCCTTTGCCGCTGGTGACGAAGAACCGGGAAGGGACCGGCACCAGGGTCAGCGCGGCGGGTTCGGCGCGACGCGGCACACCGGGCGGGGAAGTCGGCTGGCCCTTAAAGGTTGGGCCGTCGGGCGAACGTTCAGACCATGATCGCGTGCCGACGGCGCATCGAAGCCTCGGTTTCGCCGCGCACGCGCAGGAGCTCGGCGACGAGCCCATCGGTCAGACGCAGGCTCGCCTCCTCGAAGAGGGTCCCGAGCGGCGCGAACCGGGGACGGTCGGCGTCCTCATCGAACTCCACGGTCAAAAGATGGGTCGCCGTGTGCGCGATCTTCGACGCGGGCTTCGACGTGAGAACGATCAGCTGGGCCCCCTCGCGTCGGACGATGTTCCCGGTCTGGATGGAGGAGTAGCTTTCGCCTTGCCCGGAAAGGATGAAGACCGCGTCCCCTTGACGCACGATGGGCGTCACGCTCTCGCCGATCACGTACGCCCGCAACCCCGCCTGGACGAGGCGCATCGCGAACGCGCGGCCGATGATCCCGCTGCGGCCGGCCCCGTAGACGAAGATCTGCGGCGCCTTCAGAAGGATCTCGACCGCGCGCTCGATGGACGCCGGGTCGATCCGTTCGAGCGCGCGGGTGACGCGTTCGCCGGTGTAGCGCTGGGATCGGACGAAAATGGAGCCGTTAGCGTCGTCGGTGGCCACCACGGCGTACCTCCGCGCGGCGCGGGCGAGCAGCGGCTCGGGACGGCTTGGCCCGTCGCGCGGGCGGGCGAGCGGGCTTGGGTCGGGCCCGGAGCACGGGTTTCGGTTTCGCCCCGGCCCGGGCCGGCGGGACGGCGGGGGGCTTCGGAGCCGGCTTCGCCGCGGGCGGGGCGTGCAGCTTCGACCAGCGGCGCGTGAGCGCGCGCTCGTAGAGGAGCTTCATGTACATCGCGTCGTGCTCGAGCAGGGGCGAGCTCGAGATCACGGTGATGTCGTAGTCCCGCTCCGCCAGGATCTCGGCGAGCGGGTCGAACCGTACCAGGCCGCGCTTGATGGGGGTCAGCCGGAATTCGCCCGGTCCGTAGAACTCGACCCCCGAGAAGTTGAGGTAGACCGGACCGTCGGTCGCCCGAACGAACTCCTTGATGACCGGGTCGAGCTGCTCGGCCTCCTCGAAGCTCGTGCGCTCGCGCGCGGCAATATGCGGGAGGTTGAGGACCGGGACCGTCCCCTTGACGCGTCGCACGAGCTCGAGCACTTCCTCGCGGGAACCGAATACGTCGGGGTGGCCGCTCGGCTCGATCGCGAGGCGAACGGTTCCTTTCGAGAACTTTCCGAGCCACTCGGAGAGGTCGGTCACGATCTCGGTGAGCTGTTGGATCGAGTCCGCCCGGTCTCCCGGACCGTAGAAGCCGAGGTGCGTGACCGCGAGTCGGGCCCCGAGTCCCTGGGCGAGGACGCCCGCCCATTGGATCTGCCGGGTCGATTGCTCGCGCGCGTCGGACGAGCCGAAGAAATCCACGTAGTACGGGGCGTGCAGGGTGAGGTCGGTGTCCAGCGCCTTCGCGAGCGCCCGGGTCTGCTGGAGGTCCGCGTAGTCCTTCGCGAGGCTCCACGTCAAGGTGGTAAGAGAGTCCCGTCGCTTGAGCGGGGCCGTCATCGCTACGACGTTCGGCGAGCCGCCCTGATGGTCGGCGGGACCGACGCTGACGACCAGCTGCTGGAGGAGTTCGCGCGACTGCTTTCCGATCTCCTCGTCCAGGACCGCACGAGTGAGATGGTTCACTTTGATGAACTGGACCTCCATCGCGGTGAGCCCCAGGTGGTGCACGTCCGCGATTCCGTCGCGGAGCGTGCGCCCTTTGCAAGAGAGTGGGATCCCCGCGGGTCCAAAACGGATCACGAGTAACCAGACCTCAAAATCGGGAAAACGCGCTAACCTACGGTCCTATATATCGGAATCCGGGCGAGGGCCTTCTTCGGGGAGCGACCCCTTCGGGCGCAAGGGAATCGGGCGGAAACCGAGCGCGACCACGTAGAGTTCGGAAGAGGGCGCGCGGGAGGCCGGGGGCTTTGTTCGGGCGACTTCCGTGAAGTGCGGTCGCATCTCGAGCACGAGCTGGTCCACGAGGTCGCCCGCAAACACCTTCGCAACGAACGCCCCCCGCGGCGCGAGGACTCGAAGGGCGAGGAGGTACGCCGCCCGGGCGAGGTCGGCGGAGCGCGCGTGGTCGGTCGCGTAGGCCCCGCTGATCGAGGGGGACATGTCGGAGATTACGACGTCAAAGGCCGTCTCTCCGAGGCGCTCGGGCAGGTTCGGGTCCCCGACCCGAGCGCGGACCACCCGGAGACGGTCCGCCGGTGCGATCGGCCGCGGGTCAACCGCCACGACCGTCCCGGAGGGGGCGATGCGGTCGAGGGCGATCACGGACCAGCCGCCCGGGGCTGCCCCCAGGTCCAGCACCCGGGCTCCGCGTCGGAACAGATGGAAGCGGTCATCGAGGTAGGCGAGCTTGAAGGCGGCCCGGGAGCGCAGACCGTCGCGTTGGGCCGCGCGATAGTACGGGTCGCGTTGCCGCTGGTCCACGAACCGTCGACCCATGGGAAGCCCAGGAGCGGGCGCGCCTACATGAACTCCTTCGGTCGGGCCGGCGCGGGCCGGTGGGGCCGTCCGAATTTGAATCGGAGTCTCTTGCACCCCAAGCAAGAAGGATGGTCCAAGCTACCCCACGGCCCCACGCCACGCCGGTGGCGCATCGACCCGGCCGTCTTAGATAATCCTTTGCCCGGCCGCGACGGCCGGGGTCAGTGAACGAGCCACCAGGTGAGGATGCCCGCCGCCGCAATGATGGTCGTGTTGAGGAGCGCGAGCCAGAAGAACGTCCAGAGGTCGCGCGTTCCTTCCTCGGGCGTCGTCTCGGCCGGTGGCATCGACCCACCGGGGTAGGCAGTGTACGGAGTCCGATAGGGCTCCCCGGCGCTCATGGTCGCGCGGGACGACCGGGTGGTCCTTCTTAACGGCTCGGTTCGACCGCGGGGTCTACGCCGCGAACCAGGGCAGCCGCGCCGCGGGTCCGGTCGGTTTCAGGACGAGCAGGTGCAGGTTCGCCCCGGAGTCGCCCGGCGCGTAGGAGTCGCGCGACGCGAGCTGGTAGAGGATGTACAGCGCGTCCTCGTCCGAGCGGACGCCGAGGGAGCGCTGGACATCGATCCCGAAGCGGCTCGTGAGGATCGCGAGCAGCTCTTCGAAATCGATCTGGTTCCCTCCGTCGCCCGCGGCGGCCCGCCGGAACAGACCCACCACGATGCCGGTCGAGATCGCGAGGATCTCCTTCGGCTCGGCGACCCGCAGATGGAAGTGGGGGATGTCCTTCGCCCCTCCCGAGGGCGGGACGACCAGGATGGAGACCTCGTGGTCGAGCGCGGAACCTCCGGCCGTCCGGGAGAACCGGCGCCAGGCCTCCTCGGCGGTCTCGTCGGTCGGGACAACGAAGATTGCCCGACGCTGCGCCGGTCGCGCGCCCCGGACCCCGGTGACCCACCGTTCGATGCCGGCCTCCACGGCGGCCGGCTCCCCGTGGGGCACGTAGACCGGGAACGTCCGTCGCGGGACGCCGGACTCCTGGACCCAGAACGACGGCTCGCCCGCCGGTCCGCGGCGAGGGTTCGAGACCTTCGCGTACCCGAGCTTCCTCAGGACGTTCTCGGCGTCGCGCTGCCGCTCGGGGGTCGATCCGACCCGGTCGGATTCGGACATCGTTCGAGATAAGCCCGGTCCTCGAGATAAGGTCACCGCGCGGCGGGAGGCGAAATCGGGCTCAGAAGCCCCCGGGCAGCCCGATCCGAACGAACGCGAGGTTCGCCGCGATCGCGAGGACGACCAAGAGCAGGTACGGGCCGGAGAAGATGAACCCCCGACGGGCGTTGCGGGGCGTCACCGAATTCCAGAGCGGAGCGGTCATCGCCACGAAGAGCGCCCCGAGCGCCGCCAGCACGACGATCACCGGCCACGTCACCGCGCCCGACCAACCGATGAGCAGCGCCGCGGGGATGAGGAGGGCGGCCGACACCACCACCACCTTCCCCGAGTACGGAACGTCCTCCGTCCGCGGGAGCATCGGGAGGTTCGCCCGGGCAAAATCGTCCTTCAGGAGGAGAGCGAGGCTCCAGAAGTGCGGAGGGGTCCAGAGGAACACGAGGACGGCAAAGGCGAGGACACCGGGCGTCCATCCTCCGACCGCCGCGGCGCTCCCCGCGAGCGCCGGGGCGCTTCCCGCGAACCCCCCGATGACGATGTTCCAGTTCGACCGACGTTTCAGCCAGAGCGTGTAGATGACGACGTAGGTGAATCCGCCGAGGAAGATGGAGAACCCGGTCAGCGGATTGAGCAGGACGGTGGCGACCCCGATGCCGGACCCGAGCAGCACGAGCCCGACCACCGCGACCGCCGCCCCCGAGACGATGCGCTCGTCGGCGAGGGGACGCCCGCGCGTCCGCTTCATGCGTCGGTCGATGTCACGGTCGAGGTAGTGGTTCAACATCGCGGAACCGGCCGACGCGGAAGCCCCCGTGGCGACGAGGATCCCGAGGCGCACGAGGTCGACCGAGCGCGGGTCCGCGAGCAGAAACCCCGCGACCGCGACCAGACAAATGAGCGCGGTAATGCCAGGCTTGGCCAGGGGTAGGTAGTCCGCCGGCCCAAGGGGGCGCGTGGGAGCGGGCTCGGGAGGAGCACTCGCAACGACCATGGCCGCTCGAGGGAGCCCGGGGGAGCGCTTAGCCTTCCCGGAACGATTCGAACGGCGTTCCCGGGACCGGCCTCGGGTCGTTCGGGAACGCCGCGTTCTCGGCGGCCGGGGTCACGGCGTTTTCGTCCGTGGCCCGGCGGGCCCACTCGATCCAGCGGCGCGGGAGCTCCCGGAGGTTCGAGAGGAGGACGAGGATGAGCAGGAGACCAAAGAGCGCGGTCGCGATCGCGAGGTGGATGAGGACGAAGCTCACCTGCAGCTGGCTCTCGACCACGAGCCCGCCGAGGAGGGCCTCGGTCACGACCAGGCCGAGCGCGCCGAGCGCGAGGCCGAGGAGGGCTTTTCGCTGGCGCTCGTACGCGATTCCGAGAAGCGCGAGCAGCAGGATCGCGCTCGAGAGGAAGAACGCGCTCACCCGGTGGCTCCACTCGAGGGCTACGCCCCCCGAGAAGGCGGGCAGGAAGTTCCCGTTCCCGAAGCACGACGGCCAATCGGGGCAGGCGAGACCGCTGTCGCTCGCCATCACGTTCCCGCCGAGCAGGATCGTCGTGTAGCAGAGAACGCAGGCGACGATACCGGCGTAGCGGAAGAGGTCCTGACCGCGCACTGTCGTGTTCCTACGGACCCTCGGTCCCGGCGGCGGTCGGCATGGGCGTCGGGCTGCGCAGGGGGGTGGGCTGCGCGACCGGGCCGGTCATCTTCACGGCGAGCTCCTCGCCCCACGGGTCGTCGGTCGTGACGGGGTCTCCAGCGTAGTAGCTGTAGACCATGTTGTAGGCGAAGACGAGCTGGCCGAGCCCGATGATGAGGGCGCCGACGGAGGAGAGGAAGTTGAGCAGCTGGAAATTCCCCGCCCAGAGGTAGGTGTAGACCCGGCGCGGCATCCCTTCCGCTCCGAGCAGGAACATCGGGAAGAGCATCAGGTTCACCCCGACGTACGTCAGGACGAAGTGGACCTGTCCGAGCGATTGGTTGTACCAGCGACGGGTGATGATAGGGAAATAGAAGTAGACGCCCGCGAAAACCGCCATCAACGTCCCGCCCAGGATGATGTAGTGGAAGTGGGCGACCACGAAGTACGTCCCGTGATAGAGGTAGTCGATCGGGATGGACGCCAGCATCAGGCCGGAGAGACCGCCGATGACGAAACCGGTGATGAACGCGACGCAGAACCACATCGGAAGCGCCATCCAGATGCGGCCGCCCCAGAGCGTGGCGACCCAGTTGAACGTCTTGACCGCCGAGGGGACTGCGATCGCCATCGTCGCGAGCATGAAGACGAAGCGGACGTTCGTCGAAATACCCGTCACGAACATGTGGTGCTCCCAGACGGCGAAGGAGAGCACCGCGAAGACCCCGAGCGCGACCGCCATCGCCCCGTAGCCGAAGATGTCCTTGCGGGCGAGCTTCGGGAGGACGGTCGAGATGATCCCGAACGCCGGTAAGACCATGATGTAGACCTCGGGGTGGGCGAAGAACCAGAAGACGTTCTGGTAGAGCAGCGCTCCGCCGAGCGGCGTGCCGTTGGCCGCGGCGAGCAGGTGGGTCCCGAAGTTCCGGTCCGAGAGGACCATCGTGAGACCGATCGAGAGCGACGGGAGCGCGAAGATGAGCAGGACGGAATTGATGAGCGTCGCCCAGACGAAGAGCGGCATGTTCCAGTAGTGGACGCCGGGCGCGCGGTGCTTTAGGATCGTGACGAGGAAGTTGACCGCACCGAGCATCGAGGAGATCGTCAGGACGTGAAGACCGAGGATCCAGAGGTCGACCCCGATGCCCGGCGCCTGTACGGAGAGCGGGACGTAGCCGGTCCAGCCGACGTTCGCGTTCGAGCAGAGCAGAATGATCCCCGCGGGCGGCACGAGCCAGAACGCGATCGCGTTGATCCTCGGCATCGCCATCTCGCGCGAGCCGATCATCGACGGGACGAGGTAATTGCCGAATCCGGCGAGGACCGGGATCACGAACATGAAGATCATCAGGACCCCGTGCATCGTGAACAGGGTCGAGTAGACGTCCGGCGTGATCCCGAGCGTGGTCTCGGGGTTGAGCCCGAGCCCCTGGACGAACCCGAGGTCGGTCCGGATCAGGCTCGCGTAGATCCCGCCGATGAAGAAGAAGACGAAGCCGGTCGTGATGTACATCAGGCCGATCCGCTTGTGGTCCGTGGTGAAGAACCACTTCTTGATCGTGGGGACGAGCCAGGCCCCGTGGTAGCTGAACGCCCACAGGAAGAAGCCGGCGAGGCCGGCGATGATCGCGACGATCGTGACCGGTACGGTCAGGTCGGTCATCGATACCCCCGCGCGTTCATGCGATAAGTCCCCCTAGTACGTACGCGATCGCCGCCCCGGCCGCGACCACGATGAGGATTTTGAAGAACCGAATCTCCGCGTCGACCGTGACATACCCCGGCCATGCCGGTCGGAAGCGGCGGCCGAGCGGCCAGACCCGGTAGGTCTTGTCGACCAGGTGGAAGATGACCGCGCCCATCAGGAACATGAGCGCGAGCGCGTAGCCGAACGACTGCTCCGCGCCCGGGCTCGTCAGCGGGCCCAGCTCGAACGCGTACAGGATCAGCACGGCGATCCCGAGGAGCATCAGGACCGTGACCGCCGTGTAGAGGTCGAGGAGGCGGTTTCTCAGACGGCGGACCTCCGCCGGGGGGGCGGGCTACTCAAAGAGCTCGATCCTCCGACCGTTCGCGCCCCGGTAGCGGTCGACCCGGTAGAGAACGCCCGCCATGAACAGGAAGGCGAGGAACGCGACGACCGCCCCGAACCCCGCGATGAGGATCCCGCGCCAATCCCCGACGAAGAGCCAGGTCAGTCCGTAGACGAACGTCGCGACGCCGACGCTCCCGAGGACGAGGAACACAGCGAGGACGCCCCAGAGGGAGCCGGTCTGCCAGCGAGGCCGATCGTCCGTCTCACTCACTCGATTTCGCCTCCGTGGTTGCACGCGGTGCTGGTGCGGGCGAGGCGGGAACACCGTAGGCCCCCGGGAACGACGACGCCCGGGCGGCGAGACGTCGCTTGTACGACGCTCGGTACCGCCAGTGGAACAGGGCGATGACGACGGCGTTCACGAGGAAGATCGGGCCGAGCGTGAGCGCGACGGTCGGCGTGGTGATCTCAACGCCGGGCGTCTCGCCGCCCCAGACGGTCATCAGGATGAAGAACGCGAGCAGCGAGGTCCCCGCCCAGATGAACAGCGGCCGGTCGCGCGGGTGGGTTCGTTTCGAGCGGTCCAGGTACGGCAGGAACAGGAAGTAGAGCAGGAGGGCCGTCGAGATCCCCACCGCGAGAACGGGCGTCACTCCCGCGAAGTCCACGAACTTGAACAGCCAGAGGAAGTACCAGTCCGGCTCGGTCACGACCCCGACGGCCGCGACGTTCCCGACATACGTCGGAAGGCTCCACGGCCAGAGCGCGGCGATCCCGAACAGGATGCCCACGTAGAGGAGACCCCACTTGATCATGTACCACAGGATGTGCGGGAAGAACGGCACGTGGTCCTCGTCCTCCTTGGCGGTGAAACGTCGCCGCTGCAACGGGTCGGAGGTCGCCGGTGGGGCGATCCCGTGCGACTCGAACAGGGCGATGTGGGCGTAGAGAAGCGCTGCGAGCGCGAGGGGGATCAGCACGACGTGCGCGTCGAACATTCGGGACAGAAGTCCCTGCGAGGTTCCGTCCGCTAAGATGAACGGTCCTAGCAGGGGGCCGAACGTCGGGAGGCGCAGCGCGAGGACGATCCCGACGTTCGTCGCGTTGTACGAGAGCTGGGTGTACGGGAGCAGGTAGCCCGTGAACCCCATCCCCAGGGTCATGACCATGAGGAGGGTCCCGACCATCCAGGAGAACTCTCGCGGCGCCTTGTAGACGCCGAGATAGTAGCCCCGGAAGAAGTGGACGAACATCAGGAAGATCATCGCGTAGGCGCCGTAGAGGTGGGTCGTGAGCAGGAGCTGACCCATCGGCACGGAATTGATGATGTAGTACGTCGAGCACCACGCTGCCGGCGCAACGGAGGTACTGACCGACCACCTGACCGCACGCCGTGAGGGTGGGCGCGGTACTGGGTTGGTAATAGAGCAGCAGAAGCGCGCCCGAGACGACCTGGTACAGAAACGCCGTGACGACGAACGCCCCGGTCCAGTACGACGGCTTGAAGGTGAACGCGGGCTGGGGCCGGAGGGCCCATTTTCGCATTCCGGTGCGGTTCTCGACGAACCCCCAGACCTTGTTCAGGGATCGATTGTACCAGCCCGAGAGTCCCACCGCGTCCCCCTCCTAGCTCGGGAAATTACAGAGGATGACGGGCGATTCCTTCACGACCTGGCTCGTCGTGCCCACCCCGTAATCGCCCTGCAGGGTGTTGATGTGACCATTCACCGGCGGGCTGGAGGGGGTAATCCCCGTCGCGAAGAGGTTCCCGTTCGAGTCGGGCACGAGGATGACCTGCGGGAGCGGAAGGACCGCGGGCCCGGTCAGGTTGGAGGCCGCGTTCGACGGGTCGTAGGTCGAACCGTGGCAGGAGCAGTGGAGGTAGAACTGCTTCCCGCCGGGGGTGTTCGGGCAGGTTCCCGGCGGGTAGAAGGCGATGGCGGGCGCCGGACAACCGAGGTGCTGACAGATCCCGCTGTACGCCACGATCGACCCGTAGGTTCCGACGCCTCCCGGGACGTTGGCCGCACCGGGATTGCTCGCGCTGGGGGGATTTCCGTTCGCCGGATAGAGGTTCAGAAGGAAATTCGGCTCGTTGCGGAGCGGGTAGTTGAACAGGTAGAGGTCCGAGGTTCCCACGTTGTACTCGGCCTCGACCTTCGCGACCGTGAGCGCGGCTCCGTCCACGTCCAACAGCTGGACGCGGGGGTAGCTCGAAAGTCCGATCGCAGGGGGCTGCAGGAACTGGAGCGAGCCCCCTACGAGGCCGCCCGCTCCCGCACCGATGAGCCCTCCGACGGCGAGCAGTTTCAGGACGTTGCGCTTGGTTTCGTCAACGTCGCCAATGTCGTCCTCTTCGGAGGTGGCGAACCGACGGACCTGCCCGACGGGGAAATCGAGCGCCGGGTCCCGGTTCACCGACCAGGGGCAGCTCTCGCGGCAGTCGAACCCGCCCTCCATCAGAGCGTCCTCCCGGTCGTGTCGGGGAGCGTGTCGTCCGCCTGACGGGGGTCCGGAATGCGCGCGCCTCCCGGTAGTTCCGCGCGCTCGCTTCCGTGGTAGACGACCCAGATGATCCCGATCCCCATCAGAACGACCAAGATCTCGGTGAGGTCGACGATCTCGTCGGGGGTGAGCGTGCTCATCGGACGTTCTCCCGGCTGTGAGGGACGCTCGGCACGGTCGTCGACCAGGTCGGGACCGGGTAACCTCCCGTCGAGGGCAACGTCGGTTCGTACGTGGGAGTGTAGGGGACCGTCGGAGCGACCCGCACGGCAGCGGGGATTCCGCTCACGTGGGTCACGGGCGAATCGAGGCCGAGGATCGCCCCCCGGATCGAGAGCTGCTGGCCCGGAGCGATCGGAAGGTCCGCGGCCTTCGTGAGCTCGCCGAGGAGCTCCTGTTTCACCTTCATCGCTCGGGCGTACCAGCGCCCGAGGGTCCGCAGCATCTGGCCGTTCTCCTTCCCGAAGAGCAGGAAGACGGCGACCGCCGCGATGATGACCCAGTCGAGGTCGGAAAAGAGCGCCATCAGTTCACCCCGCTCCCACCGCGCCGCGAGGGCGGTCCCGGGCTGCGTCCCGGCGGGCCTCCCACCGGCTCGCGAAATACGCTCCTCCGAGGTAGAGCCCGATCATCGGGGTCGCGATGAGAAGCATCGTGATCCCGGAGTTGTCGGGCGTCACGATCATCCCGAAGACGAGCGCTCCGAGGACCGCGCCGCGCCAGTGCTTCCGCCAGGCGGCGGCCTTGACGACTCCGAGCCGGGTCAGCGCGTAGACGAAGACCGGGAGCTCGAAGACGACCCCGAACGCGAGGGAATAGACGAGCGCGAAGGTGACGAAGTCCTGGACTCCGAGCACCGGCTCGAGCCGCATCGCCGCGACGTAGAGGAAGAGCAGGCGGAACGTGAACGGAGTCAGGAAGAAGAGCCCGATGCCGGTCCCGAGGGCGAAGAGGGCCGTGGCCGGGATTCCGATCTGGCGGAGGAGGGCCCGTTCGTTGCGGCGCAGCGCCGGAACGAGGAACGCGCCGACCTCGTGGACGATCCACGGCATTCCGAGGATGAGCGTGAGCAGGAGTCCGATCTCCATCTGCGCGAAGATCGAGTCGCCGACCCCGACGTTCAGGAGCTGGACGCCCGGAGGGAGCATCCAGGCGACCATCGCGAGGAACACCTGGGCGGTGATGTTGTAGAACGGGTTGGGCCACGGGATCGCGAACGGCACCGAAACCCCGGCGACGGGGATCGAGATGGGCTTGAGTTCGAAGAGCAGGAGGAAGCCGAAGAGCGGCCCGAGGACGAGGGCGATCCGAACGACCCGGTGCCGTACTTCCGAGATGATGGAGAGGATCCGGTCGAGGTCGCCCATGGCTCACGGGCTCCTCTAGTGCGGCCCCGGGGCCGGGAGGTCCTCCCAGGACGCTTCGGTTCGTTGTGGAGGTCCCTCGGGCATGCCGGCTCGCGCCGTCCGTTCTAGTGGGCCGGGCCCGTGGGGGCAGCTGCGTTCGCGTTGGCGGCCGCGTCGGCCTTCAGTTCCCGCTCGACTTCGAGACGACCCTTCTTGAACTCGCCCACCGAACGCCCGAGACTGTGCGCGAGCTGCGGGATCTTGGAGGACCCATAGAACAGAATCCCCGCCACCACGGCAATGATCAACCAATCGTCGATAGAATCGAACACCGACTGCCCCCGACCGAGCACCCGGGTGGGTCCGATATGGCGTTCGTACGGGAGGACCCTACCGGTAGGGGTTGTGCGTACTCAGTGCAGATAAGCAGCGGTCGGACCCATCACGCCGCTTCGACCAGGATCGTCTCGGTACCGCCGGCGACAGCGCGGTCGATGGCGATCTCCGCGAGCAGCGAAAGGCACCCAGCGCCGCGCTCGAGCAGCAAGGTCGCGGTCCGAACGGAGGCCGGCAAACGCCCCGAGCGGCCCCGGCCCGGCGCGAGAAGGTTCCCGCCTCCGAGCAGGTTTCCCTGGTGGTAGACGTCGCACGCGCGGTCCAACGACGGCTTGATGAGCGTGTCGACGACCGACTTCATCTGGCCCTTGAGCTCGGGCAGGTAGACCGACAGCGCGGAGGTGCCGGCGTCGGGGATGTGCGCCGCGTCCTCGTTGAGGGTGCGCAGCGTGGCCCCAAACAGGTCGGCCAGCTCCTCGAGGGCGTGCACGACGACCCGCCACTCGAGGAGCTGGCGGGGGTCCGGACTGCCGATGCGGCGGGCGAGCGACCAGTCGCGGCTCGCGAGGAAGAGCTGGCGGACGAGGAGGGCGAGGACCTTGCCGGATTCCTCCTCGAGGGTCGCGAGGCGACGACTGCGCACGCGGCGCTGCAGGACCTCTTCCATCTCTTCGAGGAAGGCGACGAGGATCATCCGTACGCGCTGGACGAGCTGGGGGAGCCCGTACTTGGATGGGTCGATGAAGTTCTGGAGAACGACTCGATTCGGTTCCTGGGCGACCACCGAGACCCCGAGCAGGCTGCGCGCGGTCTGGTGCAGCTCTTCGATGCGCTCGGGAGCAAGGGGCACGTCGGCCCGGATCTCGATCGCGTCGTGGCCGACGCGGTAGGCGCCGACGATCAGACGCTCGAGAACCCCGGGAGTATCGAACGAACGGGCCTGGACGAGGAACGGGGCGCTGGGCGGGTCGCCGCCGGGGGCCGGCGCAGGCTTCAGGTAGAGGGTGCCGTCGTCATTCTGGTCGAAGACGATGAGGTCGCCCGGTCGAAGGTTCATCGCCTCCGCCCAAGGCTTGGGGAGTGTGACTGCGATCGAAGAATGGCCGGCCTTCAGCACTCGACGCTCCCGATTCGGTGTCCCCCACGCCATTCGACCGCTCCAAACCTACTACAGGTTCCGTAGGTCATGAGAGGCCTCCCATTTGAACGTTGCGGAAGCGAAAAAAGGCGGGCCGCGAGGTCAGGAGCCCCGATGGTCGTCCGAGGACGGCGGTAGCGGCGCGCTCGGAGACGTCGGTTCCGCATAGCCCAGTCGCTCGGGCGGCATCTCGTGCATCGCGCCCTTGCGGCGCCCGACCACGAACCCGAGGACGAGCGCGATGACGACCAGCGAAACGATGGTTCCGATGATGATGAAGAGCGCCGCGCCCGGGCCGGGCAGCCCGCTCGACACCGTGAGGTTGGACGGAAGGTTCATCCCGAACGCGATGAAGCCGTACATCCCCTCCGCGAAATGCCCCGGCTCGGTGCAGACGAATTCGTACCAACCCGGGCCCGGAGCCGTAAACGTGGCCGAGTCCGTTCCGACGGAACTGATGTTCAAGTTGAACAAGACCGCGGGGGCGTTTCCGTAAACCAACTGCTCGAAGTTCGCTTCCGTGATGGTGCTCGGGATCACCCACCCCTCCCGGCCGATGATCGTGAACGAGTGGGAGATGGACCCGGCATCGGTCAGGGAGACCGTGACGTTCGTGCCGGTCGCGACCTGCTCAACAGTGTTGGGCGTGAACGAGAAGGTCGTGGTCGCCGTGACGTCCACCGTTGTGGCGCCGGCCTCGTCGACGGGCTGTGCGTTGACCGGACGGACCCCGCCCATTCCGGCGAACACCGCGACCGTGAGAGCCACCGCGAGAACGATGGCGAACAGTCTCCCTCGATGACCTCGCAGTCTCATTCGCTCACCGGACAACAATCGACCGCCCGCGGGACGGGGGGTAGCCTTCAAAGCCCCTTTGTACGAACCGGAACCGTCGAGGAGCCCCGCGGCAGCCCTGGCTTGCCGGCGGTGCGGTTCGTACGCGGGAAATATGTAGCTGCACTCTCCCCCTAGGCTTCGTGCCGGCGTCGCCTGGTTCGATGATTCTCTCGGTAGGTTCCGCGTCGGTCGGAATGCCGGCGCTCTGGGGCTCGGGAGAGACGAACCTTCAGCAGACCAATGCTCTCGTCTGGGTCATGATCGCCCTGTCTGCCGTCGGCGCGATCATCACCTTCTCGTTCCTCGTCTACGCGCTCTGGAAGTTTCGGGACCCGAAGGTGAAGAACCGTCGCTATGGTTAACAAACTCGAGGTCGCCTGGACCCTCGCGACCGTGGTACTCATCACGGGAGTGGCCGTGTATTCGACGATCCTGGTCTATCACCTGGACGCCCTGCCCGCCAACCCGACCGAGTACGTCGACGTGACCGGCCACCAGTGGTACTGGGAGTTCTGCTACCCCGTGAACGACACCTGCTTCAATTCCACGTACGACGCCGCCACCAACACGGTGAGCGGCGGAGGACTTTGGGCCCCTCCCGGGGCGGTCGTTCAGATCAATGTCACGGGTGCCGACGTCGTCCACTCGTTCAACATCCCGCAGCTCGGGGTTCGGATCGACGCGATCCCCGACCGCGTGAACTACTTCGCGTTCACCGTGCCCAACGCCGCCGCGGGCACCGAGTACCTGATCCAGTGCACGGAATTCTGCGGCACGTTCCACGGCACGATGCGCTCCTTCCTGTTCGTCACGTAGGCTGGGCGCCCGCGGCCAGAGAACGACGCCTCGGGGCGAAAGAACTCCCCGCCAAGGAGCCGTTCCGCTCGCCGTCGTATTCGCCCGCGCTCAGGGATGGCCACCGGGGGAATTCGGCCGCGTCGGGAAGCGTCCGAAGAGGGCCGCGGACGCGGTGAGCACCACGCCAATCCCAAGAAGGACCGCCGACCCCGCGAGCACCCAGCCCTCGACGATCGCCGTGCTCGGGGCGGGCGGCAGAGTCGGAACCGGGACGCCGACGTAAAGGAGTCCGTACATTCCGTTTGCGAAATGCCCCGACACCTCGCAGATGTACTGGTACACTCCCGGCGCGGCGACGGTGAAATTCGCCCAGGCGGTGCCTCCTGGGGTCGCGGGTACGTTCGAATTGACGAGCGGCGGATGCGACGCGAAGTAGGTCGTGAAGTTCGTCGGCGAGAGCGTGACGTTGGACTGGGACGCGAGGGTGAACGTATGCCCGAAGCTCCCTTCGTTCGTGACGAGCACCGCGATGACGACCGGGTAGTGCGAGGTGCTCGCCGAGAGGACGTTCGGCACGAAGGAGAGGCTGTCGGTCGTGTTCTCGCTGAGGGCGAGGCCCGGTACTTCGGACGTGACGTTAAGGAAGCCCCACATCCCGGACTGGAATTGGTAGGGGACGACGGAAGCGAACTCGAACGAGTCGAACCCTTCGGAAGTGGTGAACGTCAGGTTCGCCCATCCCTGCTCGCCCGCGCTGAGCGACACGTTCGCGAGCGTGCCGTTCGCGTCGAAGAACGCGTACACCCCGGTCGGCGAGAGGGACGCGGAGAGACGGGCACCGGAGGTCTTGCTCAACGTGAACGTGTGGGAGTACGACCCGACGTTCACGAGGTGCACGGAGATCGAATCGCCCGCCGGGACGGCGAGGAACTGCGGCGCGAACGAAGGGTTGTCGGTGAGGTTCACGGTGACGTTCTCGGCGTTCGTGAGCGGGTGAGCGACTCCGACTTCGCTGGCGACCGGGAGCAGCGAAAGACCGGCGACCGACGGAAGGCCGATCGACGCGAGCAGGAGGCTTCCCACGAACCAGGGGAGAGCCCGACGGAGGATTCGGGGCACGCGGGACGAGCCGTCGGTCACGGATTCCCCTGACGGGGCGTTGACCTGGGTGCGGTTGATATGGATAGTGTACGAATATCCCGGCTCGCTCCGGGGACCGACGGGTACGTTCACCGACCCGGCACCGGCCGGTCGGCGGGCCGGGAACTCAGGACCGTCGGAACCGGTGCCTCGACGACCTCGGCCGGGACCTCGGTCTCATCGTCCGCGCGAGAGAGCCAGGGTCGGGCCATTCTTCCCTGGTAGTACCGGCGGATGAGGTAGGCGACCTCGACACCCATCACGCATCCCATCACGGTACCAAAGGTAAGGTCCGCGACCACACTTCCGCCGGACGCGACGACGAAGAGTCCGGCCAGCGTCATCGCGAGGAACGCTCCGGCGAGCCCTACCAGCAGCGGCCCCTCTTCGCGGGGGACTCGACCCCCGAGAAGTGCCCGCACGAGGACGGCGAAGATCGCGCCCATCAGGACCGTCATGCCGATGCCTCCGACGGTGGGATAGGCGGTGACCCACGGCCCGAGCACGGCCGAACCGGTGAGCGCGAGGAGCGCCCAGCGCTCGGTCCTTCCGAGCGGCGCCCAAACGAGGAGGGCCGCCATCACCGCGGCCATCGACCAGAAGAACCAGACGGAAGAGAGCCCGACCGCCAGTGCGGGAAGGGTCGCCGTCGGACCCCCCACCACACCGTAGGCGAAGAGGATGCCCATGAGCGCTTCCGAACCGGTCGTCACCACCGCGAGGGTGACCGGCCAGAACCATCCGGCCGCATCGACCCGCCGGTCCCGGAAGAGGATCTGCGAGACGAACCAGATCCCGGCGGGGAACATCATCATGAAGTTGAACGCGAGCAGCACGAAGGTCCAGGATTCGGTGGCGTTCGGGTCCAGGAACACGTCGAGCAGCGAGAGGAGGAGGAGGGTCCCGCCGCCGAGGACGGCGAGGGCGATCCCCATCTGGGTGAGCAACGGGGGCCTGCCGGTCGTTGGGAGCACCTTGCCGAGGAGAAAGATGGTGACCCCGATCATCGAGACCGCGACGATCGCGAACGGGATCAACGCGGGCGTGAACACGAGCGCGGGGATCGGGAGGAACATGTTCGGCCGGTGCGACGACGGGCCTGCTCATATTCCCCCGGTACCGACCGGAGGGTTCGAGAAGGGGGCGGAGCGCGGAAGCTCTCAGTGAGCGGTCGAGGAGGTATCCGAGGAGCTCCCGCCCTCAAAGCGGCGGATCAGCTGGGTCGTGACCTCGATGAGCGGATGGTGGCTCGCCCGGTCGATCTCGATGTCCGCGACGGTGGTGAGGTGATGCTCCTTCGCGATCCGCTCGAACCCCGTCTCCTTGGTCGCGAACTCCTCGGGCCGGTCGCACGTGAGGATGAACGCCTGAAGTTGGGTGAGGCCCATCTCGCGGGCCGCGAGCGCCCGATGGTGGCCGTCCACGAGGATCCACTCCTCTCCCTTCTGCACCACCAGCACGGGCTCCGCAAATCCGCGTTCGAGCTCGTAGCGTCGGCCCTCGAGCTCGTCCTCGAAGACCTTCCACTGGGTGGGCGTGAGGCGGGAGATCGGGACGAGACCCCGTCGGAAGGAGAACGGTAGCGCATAGCGTTCCGAGAGGAGGCGCTTCAGGGTGTCGGCCTTCATTGGCGAGGCGCGTTCGAAGTGCGAGCGCACCACGTCGAGGTTGGAGAGGATCCCGCAGAGGCGGCCCCGCTCGTCGATGATCGGAAGGTCGCGGAGCCCGAACCGGAACATGATCCGTGCGGCGTCGTCGAGGCCTGTGTCCGGGTAGGCCGTGTACGTTCCGGGGCGGATGATCTTCGCGATCGGCGTGTCCCCTTCTCCCGAATGGCGCAGGAGCTCCTTCGCGCTCACGAAGCCGACGAGCTTGCCGTATTCGTCGGTGACGGGAAGGCCGTGGTGGCGGCTCTTGGTCAGTTTGCCGATTGCTTCGCGGATCGTCGTGGTCGAGCGGAGGTGCTCGACCTCCAGGATCATGTAGTCCCGGACGCGCACGATCATCGGTCGCGCACGGCCTGCTCGTCGCGCAGGTACGCGGTGAGCACGTGCAGCACGATCAGGTGAGTGTCCTCGGTGTGCTGCATGCTGTTCGACGGGACGACCATCGCCACGTCGACCAGGTCCTTCAGCTTCCCTCCGCCCATCCCGGTCAGACCGATCGTCGTGACTCCCAACGCTCGAGCGATCTTGACCGCCTCGAGGACGTTCGGGGAGTTCCCACTGCCCGAGATCGCCACCGCCACATCGCCCTGCACCGCGAGCGCCTTGAGTTGCCCGGAAAAGATCTCGGCGTAACCCACGTCGTTCGCCCACGCGGTCATGCCCGGGATGTTGTCGTTGAGGCTCACGCACCGGAACCGTCGGCCCGGCCCGCGCCCCTCCGTGCCTCCCGCCACTTTCGCGATGTCGGTCACGAAGTGCGAAGCGGTCGATGCGCTGCCCCCGTTCCCGAAGAAGAAGATCGTTCGGTCCTCGGTTCGCGCTCGCAGCAGGATCGGCACGATGCGCTCGATCCCCGCGAGAAAGAACGGCGAGGAGAGGACCGCCTGGGCTTCCTGAACGTACGCGCGAAGATACGGTTCCAGGCTCGGGAGTTCGCTCATCGTCCCACGAACAGGATCCGCGAACCCTCGGGGGTGATCCGAACGGGTAATCGCGTCATCGGCGACAGGGCGGCCGCTATTTGATGGCTGCGTTCGGGCGGGTGGAGGAGCAGGAGAAAACCGCCTCCCCCCGCCCCGGTAATCTTGCCGCCGTACGCCCCGGCCGCCTTCGCCGCCGCGTAGTGGCGATCGATCTCGTCGCTCGAGATTCCCGAGGTGAGACTGCGCTTCAACCGCCACCCCTCGTCCAATACCTCCCCGAGGCGCGGCCAATCCCGCTGGACGATCGCCGACCGGGCGATGCCGGCGAGCTCGCGCAAGCGCACGAGCGATTCTCGGTTCTCCTCGGTCCGGGAGTTCTGCTCCTTCAGGATCCCTTCTGCTCTGCGCGTGATCCCGGTGTAGAACAGCGAGAGGTGGTCGCTCAGCTCGATGCGGTTCTCGGTCGAGATGGGGATCGGCGAGGCGCGCACCGAGTCGTCCGCGCGGAAATCGAAATACTCGACGCCCCCGAACGCGGCGATGTACTGGTCCTGCTTGCCGAGGGTTCCGCCCAATCGGTCGATCTCGATCCGACACGCCTCCTCGGCGAGTTCGGCCGGGTCCTTGAGCACCCCTCGGTGGGCGTAGAGGGCGTTCAGCAGACCCACCGTCAGGCTCGATGAGGAGCCGAGGCCGGTGCCCTCCGAAGGGATGTCGGCGATCGTGTGCACCTCGAGCGCCTCGTGCACGCCGGCCACGCGCATCGCCTCGCGCACGAGGCCGTGCTGGAGGTCGTCGAGTCGGTCGACGTTCTCCGTACGGGAGTACGCGACGCGGATCGCCTTGTCGAACTTCTCGTTCACCAGGACGTGGATGTACCGGTCGATGGCGGCGCTCGTCACCGCCCCTCCCCCGAAGGTCCGGTAGAAGCTCGGAAGGTCCGTGCCGCCGCCCGCGAAACTAATGCGAAGCGGCGTCCGGGTGATGATCACGACCCCGTAGCTCCGGGAGGGCCACTTATCCGTTTTGGCCGTCGGGCTCGGAGTCGCGAGCCGCCCGGACCGCTCCTGGGGCGGGGGTCGCGCTCCGGGACCATCGGGCGCGCCGGCCGTAGAAAGCCCGCGTGGTCGCGGCGAGGTCGCCGACCGGAGCGAGGCCGGGGAGCACCTTCGCGAAGGTGGTCGCTCGGCGGTCGAGCACGATCGCGATCCCCCGGTCGTTCTCGGACCGGATCATGCGGCCGCACGCCTGCAGGATCGCGCGCTGGGCCGGTGCCTCGACCGTGTACTCCCAGCCCCGACCCGTCGTCGCGTCGAGATACGCGCGCAGCGCGTCCCGCTTCGCCGTTGGCTTGGGGTAGGGAATGCCGACGAGTACCACGGCTTCGAGCTCTTCGTCCGGGTAGTCGATCCCCTCGGAAAGGCGTCCGCCGGCCACGCCCAGGAGGACCGTGCCCTCGGGGTCCTTCTTCCAGCCTTCGATCGACCGCCAGAGGTCGCCCATGGGGATCCGGCTGTACTCGATGAACACGTTCCCCGGAAGTTGGGATTGGAGGCCCGCTTCGAGGACCTTCTGGAGGAGGTCGAAGCTCGGGAAGAACACGGCCGTCTTGACGGGAAGGGTCTCGAGCACCTCGACCAGGCGGTCCGCGAGTCGCTGGATCGCCCGGGGGTCGTTGCGGATCTCCTCGAATCGCGTGGTGACGCTGGGGTCGTAGAGGAACTTCCGGTTCTCGGGCGGGAAGTACGACGGGACGTCCAGGAGGCGGGCCGTGGACCCGAGACCGAGGGAGTCGCGGTACTCCTCGAGGGGAGCGAGGGTGCCGGAGAGATGGACCGAGAGATGGCAATCGAGGATCGGTTTGGCCGGACCGCTCGCGTCCAGGGCGAACGCCTCGAGCGCCGGCCGGGGGACGCGCGTGGCGACCTTGACGTACGTGGGAGATTCGAGTTGGGGCCAGGAGAGGAGCGTCAGAGCGACCGTGTGGACCCACGACCGCGGAAGATGGCGCTCCCGTCTCCGCTCGTCCCGAAGGTTCTCCCCCCAGGTCGCGAGCGCTCCGAGCCAGGTGTCGAGGCGGTGCGAGGTCCCTCCGAGCGCGGTGAGCAACGCATCCTCGAACACCGAGGGCGGAAGGACCGCGTCGTCTTCGCGGACGAGGGCGTGGATCAGCTCCTCCACGGCGGCCGAGACGATGTCGAAGAACCGGCTCGCGCTCGGCCCGTCGGGAAGCTGGAAGTCCCCGCGCTCCGCGATCTCCGCGCGCGCTCGGCGGACCGATTCCTGGGGAAGCGCGACCGTGGTGAGCTCCCGGAGGTGGTTCGGCAGGTTGTGCGCCTCGTCGATCACGAGGTCGACCCGTTCGGGCCCGACCCCCATCCATTGGAGGAGCGAGCGTCGGATGTGCGGGTGGAAGAAGAACGCGTACGGCGCCGTGACGAGGCGGGCGTGGGGGACGAGCTTCTTCGAAAGTTCGTACGGGCACAGGTTCTCGTCCCGGCTGTACTTCTCGAACTCGTGCGGAAGCGGCAGCTTCGTCTGGAACCGCTCGATGAGCCCCTCCAGGTCGGTCTGCAGCACTCGGGCGTAGTACGGGCAGCCGTCCAGGTCGGTCAGGTCGATCTCTCCGCCTTCGGGGAGCTCCGGCGGCGGGACCAGCGGCGCCTCTCCCTGGATCGCCCGCTCGGTCGCCCGCTTGCGGTCCGCACAAAGCTTGCCGTGCTCCTCCGCCGTCGCGCCCTTCACTTCGGCGACGTTCTCTAGGAGGAAGCAGCGACGGGCGCGCCCCTGAAGGCCGATCGCAAGGACCGGCCGGTCGAGGCGATGCGCGATCGCCCGGGTCTCGTGGAGCACCTGGACCTCTTGCGAGTGGGTCCGGACGAGATACAGGATGCGGTGGTCAGCCTGGACCGCATGCTCGAGGAGCGGCGCGAGCGTCGCCACCGTCTTGCCGCTCCCGGTGGGAGCGTTCACGAGCAGGGACCCGCCGCGGTGTCCGAGCTCCGCGACCTCACGGAGGATCGATTCCTGGCCCGGCCTCGGACGGTAGGGAAAGAGGAGCGGGGCTTCCGGCGCGGTCGTGGCGGCGGGCGTGATCGGCCTCCCGACGCGCCGAGCGGACGACTGGGGTTTTAAGCTGCGCCTTGACTCGCACCCATTCTGGGTGATGAGTTGTCGTCTCGGGAGGCGCGAGCGCGCGGACCGGAGGTCCGGCCGAGGCGAGGGTCGCTCCTCAACCGAAGGCGTAGCGGACGCCGTACGGTCCGCGCGGCATGGTCCAGGTGACCGAACCCTGGTCGCAGGCGATGTCGCACGCCCCGCACTCGACGCAGTCCTCGTATCGGAACACGAGGCGACCGTCGATCCGCTCGTAACAGGCTGCGGGGCACACGTACGTGCACAGCGAGTGCGGACACCGGGCGCAGATCTCGGGCTTCACCGTGATGTGGGCGTGGTCCGCGGAATCCGTGGTCGTCCGAAGAGTGCCAAGCCTTCGCTTGATCTCGACGAACTCGAGCGCCCCGGTCGCGGGCAACGGAGCGGGGGTCGACATCGTTACGCTCCCCCGCCCTTCGGCAACTTGGCGAGGATCTCGAGGTCGGCGCGCACCGCGGCGACGCTCTGCCGGAACGCCTCTCGTTCGGCGGGGAGGAGGTCGACCTCGACCACCCGCTCCACGCCTTCGCGTCCGAGAATGACCGGCACTCCGATGCAGACGCCCTTCTCCCCGAACTCTCCGGAGAGGTGCGCGGCCACCGGCAGGAGCCGGTGCTCGTCGAGGGCGATCGCCCGCACGAGCTCCGCCTGGCTCGCGGTCGGGGCGTAGAAGGCGCTGCCGGTCTTGAGCAGGTTCACGATCTCCGCGCCGCCCTGCTTCGACCGGGCCACGATCGCCGCCAGTCGGTCCGGGGGAAGGAGTTTCGTGAGCGGCACTCCCGAGACACTCGTGAGCGAGAGGAGCGGGACCATCGTGTCGCCGTGCGTGCCGAGGACGAATCCCGTCACGTCCCGCGGCGCCACGTGAAGCGCTTCGGCCACGAACGTGCGGAAGCGGGCCGTGTCGAGCGTGCCGGATTCCCCGAATACCCGCGCCGGGGGAAGGCCGCTCACCTCCCGGAAATAGTAGGTCATCACGTCGACGGGATTCGTGACGACGATCGAGACCGATTTCGGAGCAAACCGCTGGACCGCCTCCGCGTGCCCCTTCACGATACCGGCGTTCTTCTCGAGAAGGTCGGAGCGGCTCATGCCCGGCTTGCGCGCGAGCCCGGCCGTCTCAACGACCACGTCCGCGTCCCGGAGGACGTCGAGCGAGGTCGACCCGGTGACCCGGGTCGAGAACCCGAGAATCGGGGCCGACTCCTGAATGTCGAGAGCCTTTCCTTGCGGCAGCCCGTCGATGATATCCACCAGCACGACCTCGGCCGCCAGGTCCATCTCGGCGAGCCGCTGCGCCAGCGAGCCGCCGATGTTCCCGGCGCCCAGCACCACCACTTTGCCGAGTGCGCTCATGCCGTTCCCGTCCGTCCTACCCAGCCGCCGTCGGGCTTAAACGTGAGCGGCCGGGGCCTTCGTACGTCCGCCGAAAGGTTGATTCCCGAGCTCCCCCGTTCGCCCTCCGATGGTGGACGTCGACTCGATCCTGCTCAGTGTCCAGGAACGGGACAAGTGGCGGAACCGGCTGGGGGTCCTCGAAAATTCCTTGCGCGATGTCCGCGACCATCGCCGGCGCCTCGAGGCCCGGTTGCGGCGCGTGAAGAAGGAACTGAGCCGCCTCCGGGTCACCGTGGACGCCATGCTCGACCTCACCCGAACTCCCGCACGCACGAACGCAAGCCATGGCCCGGGCGCTCCCCCCAGTCTTTAGACAAGAGCAGCTCGTCTCGACCCAGCGGGAGCTGCTGGGCGAGCTCGGGCGGCTCCGCCGCGAGGAGGAGTATCTCCTGCTCAAGGTCCGCCAAGCGCGCGAGCAGGTCCTGTACTACGAGGGCCTCCTGAACCTTCTACGGCGGGACTTCGGGAAGCCGGCCGGCCTTTCCGATATCGTACGTCGTATGGGATGACGCGACGACCGTGAAGAATTCTCGTCCTGGGCGCCGGGGCGGTCGGCAGCCTGCTCGGAGCCGAGCTCCAGGAAGGAGGCAACTCGGTCACCCTCGTCGGCCGGCCCGAACACGTGGCCGCGGTCCGAGAGCACGGACTGCGGATCTCGGGGCCGCGACCGCGGCTCGTCCGCATCGAAGCGGTGGCGACCGTGACGCCCGGGACGGAAAGCGAGGTCGTGCTCGTGACGACGAAGACGTTTGGCCTCGTGCGGGCGACCGCGCAGCTCGCCCAGGCGCTTTCGCCCCGTCCGATGCTCTTCCTCCAGAACGGGCTCGGCATCCTTCCGGCCGCACGAAGCGCGCTCGCGGCGGGGGGATGGCACGACCCGGCGACCTACGCCGTTCGAGGAGTCAACTCGATTCCGGCGACGTGGGTCGGGCCGGGAGAGGTCCGGGAGACGGGCGTCGGGGAGATCCTGCTCCCGGTGCCCGGCGAAGCGGGCCCGGCGGCCGGAGCAGCTCGCCTCTTCCGGATGGTCCTCGAGGGGGCTCGAGTGCCTGTGGAAGCCGTCCCGGAGTTCGAGCGCGAGGTCTGGCGGAAAGCGCTCGTGAACGCAGCGATCAACCCGGTCAGCGCAGCTCGCGGCGTCACGAACGGGGAACTTCTATCGGAACCGAGACGTACCGAGGCCCTGCAACTTCTGGGAGAGGCCCTCGCGGTCGCTCGGAGCTCGGGATTCGATTTCACGAGCGAGGAGGTGACGCGGGACTTCGAGCGGATCGCCCGCGCGACCGCGTCGAACCGTTCGAGCATGCTCCAGGACCTGGACCGCGGCCGTCCGACGGAGATCGACGCGATCTCGGGAGAGATCCTGCGGGAAGCGGCGCGGCACGGCCTCGACCTTCCGGCCACCCGGGCGATCGTGGCGGAGATCACCGCGCGCGCGTCGCGGGGCGCCTCCGAGGCACAACCCTCATAGTGGCCGAACCCTCGCTCTTCCCGAATGGTCGAGAAGCTCGGAATCGCCTCCGCGCCGGTGCACAACCGCCGTGTGCTGGTCCGCGTCGATTTCAACGTCCCGCTCGACGAGAGCGGACGGATCGCGGACGACCGACGGATGCAGGAGGCGTTGCCGACCCTCAACCACCTGAGAACCGCCGGGGCCCGGACGATCCTGCTCTCGCATCTCGGACGCCCCGAAGGACACCCGGACCCCCGTTTGTCCCTGCGACCGGTCGCTCATCATCTGAGCGGCTTGCTCGGCCAACCGGTCGGGTTCGTCGAGGAGATCGTGGGCATGCACGCGCTCGAGCGGGCGACGCGTCTTGAGAACGGACAGTTCCTGATGCTCGAAAACCTGCGATTCCATCCGGGCGAAGAAGCGAACGACCCGGGATTCGCGTCGCAGCTGGCCAACCTCGGCCAGCTGTTCATCGAGGACGCTTTCGGCACCGTCCACCGCGCCCACGCGTCGACCGTGGGAGTTCCGAAGCGACTCCCGTCGTTCGCGGGCCTGCTCGTCGAGCGCGAGGTACGAGAGCTCTCGAAGCTCGTCGAGGCCCCGGGTCGGCCCTACGTCGTCGTGGTAGGAGGCGCGAAAGTCGCGGACAAGCTGCCGCTGCTCAGGAGCTTCCTCGGACGCGCCGATTCCCTTCTGATCGGCGGCGCGCTCGCGTTCCCGTTCCTCGCGGCCCAGAACGTGCGACTCGGCGCCACGCCGGTCGAGCCGGGCCTCCGGGAGTCGGTGGACGAGTTCTTCCGTCGGGCGAGTGCGGCCGGCACGGAGGTGGTGCTCCCATCGGACGTCGTCGTCGAGCGTCCGGGAAGTCCGGACGCGACGGTCCACGCCGTCGGACATCTTCCCCCGGCGCCATCGCCCGGGACATCGGACCGGCGACCCGGACCCGGTTCAACGAGGTCCTCGGTCGGTCTCAGACCGTCTTCTGGAACGGCCCCCTCGGGCTCGCGGAGGACCCCCGCTTCGCGCACGGCACGCAGGAGGTCCTCGCGCGTCTCGGCGAGGTCGGCGGGTATCACGTCGCGGCCGGCGGGGATTCCGCGCGTATCGCCCAGGAGCTCGGAGTGACCGGGAGTTTCCGATTCATCTCGACCGGCGGCGGTGCGGCGCTCGAGTTCGTCCAAGGGATCGAGCTGCCGGGGCTCGCCGTGCTCCCCGACGCATGACGCCTCCGCCCATCGGAGGCGGGGGCGAAGCAGGGTCGAGGGTCGCGGCGAGGTACCGCAGGTAGGCACTCCCCACCCTCGGCACGTCGACTTCGGCGATCTCGGGAACGTCGTACGGATGATGCGACTCCAGGTACCGGAAGAGGGCTCCCACTCGCTTCGGTACGGTCTTGAAGACGACGAGCGACTCGTCGGCCGACTCGAGCTGACCTTTCCACCAATATCGCGAATGGGCGGGGAGGACGTTCGCGCACGCCGCGAGCTCCTGGTGGAGGACCGCCTCGACGGCTTCGAGGGCGGCGGCCTGGGACGGATAGGTCGTGAGGACGAGGCGCATCGGGCCGACCGCGCGGGGCGGCTCGAGCGGGTAGGGGCTCATGCGGGCGGTTCCCCGACGACCGGGCGCCCGGCCGAGAAGTCGAGCGTGGCGAGGCCCAGGGTCGCGAGGTCGACGACCGCGGCCCGCGCCGGAACGGGAGAGATGTTGCGCATCCGCTGGTACTCGGTCTCGGACTGCCAGGTCGAGGCGTTGAGCAGCAGCACGCCGCGATACCGGTCGATGCCGTAGGTGTGGGCATGCCCCGTGACGAGGATATCCGGAGCGGGGTCGATGACGAGACCGTCGCGCGGGAGCGGGGCGAGCGGCGTTCGGTCTCCGTAGATGGGCGCGAGGTGCCGCATCTGGAGCATTCGCTTCATCACTTCGGTCGGTCGCCCGTAGGATGCCCCTGGGATCGCCGGGATCAGGTCGTCGAAGCTCCGTCCGTGGTACGCCTCGACCACCACCCCCGAGAGCGCGAACGTGGACGGGTTCGCGAGAGGTCGGACGTTCGGAGGGAGCAGCGAGGCGAGAGCGGCCGGGAGCGCGGGCTGCGGCTCGGCGGGGGAGACCGCGTCGTGGTTTCCCGGGATGACGACCACGGTAAGCCGGTCCGGGATCTCGGAAAGGCGCCGGCCGAGCTCGGCGTACTGCTCGACCACGTCCGGGATCGCGAGGTCGCGCTCCTGTCGGGGGTAGACCCCGATCCCGTCGACGAGGTCGCCGGCGATCACGACGAAGTCGATCGAGGCGGCGAGCTCCGGATGGGGTCCCCGGCCGCGCAGGAACTCGATCAGATAGGCCCAGTTCTCGGTCAGGAACGAACGGCTTCCGATATGGAGGTCCGAAAGGAAGATCGCGCGTCGGGATGAGCTGGCCCGGCCCAGGGGGCGGGTCGAGGGAACGTCGGGCCGCTCCACGTGAGCGACCCGGGGAAACTTACCGGGCTCCTTCGAGAACGTCAGGTGGAGGCCCACCACTTCGTCCGGAAGGAACGTGAGCCGCGAGCCGGGGGAGTCCTTCGGGACGAGGACCTCGAGAGAACCGGTCTCGTCGTCGACGGTGAGGATCAGGTGATGTCGCTGGGACGTCTCCCGGACCTCGCGGACCATCCCGATCACGGACGAAGCGCCCTCGGAAGCCCGCAATTCTCGCACGGGTCGTAGGTTCGGCAACTCCGGCCGCCCTCTCAGCATCCGCGCGAGCAGGCGGAAACGGGATTGGAAGAGGGCCTCGTAGGCCGCGATCGGCTGGCTCGCGACCGGAGGCCCCGTGAACCCCTCGCAGAGGAGTTCGAAAGGCAAGACAGTACGACGACCATCGTCCCGGGCGACGAGTCCCGGAGTCAGCGCGTCCGAGTGGGGGGCCGGCGCGCGTCGGCGCGCTTGTTCGGCCGCGACCATCTCGCGCGTCACGAACGGGGAGGTTTCCGCCGCCCGCGCGATCACCTCCCGCGAGAGGGCCAGCGGCTGGCGGTCGGTAAGGAGGAGCTGGAGCGCTTCCGCCTCGAGGAGCTTGTGGTGCTCTTCGAAGTAGGCGACCAAGTGTTCGCGCAACGCGCTCGCCACGTGCCCCCCGGCCACCTCGCGGGGCCGAGGGCCCGCGACGGAGTGGCTCTTCGGCCGAGCAGCCCCGGCTTATTTCAAGACTGGGGCGCCGGGAGGAGTCCCGGACGGTGTCGGCCCGACGAACGGGGGCTTACCGATACGATTCCTTCGCGTAGGAGGCCCCTTTCGGGTACTTCTCCTTGAGGTGCGCGACGAACGATTCCGGAGTGCGCGCGAGGTGGGCGGAGTACCACTGGACGACGACGTCCTTCAGGACGCGGTGGAGCTCCCCGATCTTGACTTCGTCCTCGTCGCTATCGTAGAGCACCGCTTGGCTCATCATTCGCATCCAGCCGGAGTAGCGGTGGTAGCTCTCGCCGTCGCACCACTCGAAGATGCCGCGGATGTGCGACTTCCCCTCGGGGGTTCGATAGTACCAGAACCGGAGGGTGAAACCGCCCCAACCGGCCGCGCGGTCGGCGAGCTCGATCGTCTTCACCGCCCCGAAGTCGAAGACCTCCTTGAACGTCCACTTGGTCGGGTACTCGGCGAACGTGGCGAAGAGCGTCTGGGACGGGTCGATGGTGAGATGAACCGAGACCTCCTCGAACTGGTTGTGGACCTCCCAGAGATCCTGGAGCAGCCGGCGATTGATCTCCGCGCGTTGCGAGAGGTCCTCCCCCGTCTTCGCGCTCGCCGCTTCCTGGGTCTTCGTCAACTCGGTCTTGAGTGACGAGACAAAGTCGTCGTCCGCCAAGGCAGGTTCGGGTGCGGGAGTCCCGGGTTCCGGCACGGTCGCCACCTTGCGTGTAGATTTACGAGCCATGAGTGCAGTCTCCGAGGTCGCGTAGCGGAGCCCGATATAAAGACTGTTAGCTTCGTCTCGCATCGGGCCTCGCCGGTGGACGCCCGTTTACGACGCCCGCGCGCGCGGGGAGCCCGCTTAAATAGGCTTCCCGGCTCAACAGCGTTGGAAAGCACCCCTCCGGGGACGAAAGGAGGAACCCTCCCGACGTCGCCAGGAGATCCGGAATCACGACTCATGTTCCGCCCAAGATCTTGTCGTAATCTCCGCGCATCGTCCGGCGACCCGGGTCGTTCCTAGATCGTCCCAGGAGGAGACCCCCGCAAGTGCGGGCGCTTTCCACCATGAGGAGAATCGAACATGACCAACGACCCTAACGCCGCGAAATACCAGATCCGAGCCCGCATTGCCGCCGAAGGCGTCATCGACAAACCCGACGTCGTCGGCGCGGTATTCGGACAAACCGAAGGCCTGCTCGGCGACGAGCTCGACCTTCGTGACCTCCAGAAGTCCGGCCGGATCGGCCGCATCGAGGTCGAGATCGACAGCCGCAAAGGAAAGAGCGAAGGCGAGATCCTGATCCCGTCGTCCCTCGACCAGGTCGAGACCGCCATCCTGGCCTCGGGACTCGAGACCGTCGACCGCATCGGCCCCTGCCGGGCGAAGATCGAGGTCATCAGCGTCGAGGACATCCGCATCTCGAAGCGCCAGAAGGTCGTTGAGCGCGCGAAAGAGATCCTCGCCCACCTCCAAGAGGAGTCGAAAGGCGTGGGCATGGACCTGACCGAGGCCGTCCGCAAGGCGGTCCAGGTCGAGGAGATCACGACCTACGGACCCGAGCACCTGCCGTCCGGCCCGAACATCGACCAGGCGGACGCGCTCATCGTCGTTGAAGGCCGCTCGGACGTGCTGAACCTCCTGCGTTGTGGGATCAAGAACACCATCGCGGTCGAAGGGACGAGCGTCCCGCAGACCGTGAAAGACCTCTCGCGCGGCAAGACCGTGACCGTCTTCACGGACGGCGACCGCGCCGGAGAGCTGATCCTTCGGGAGATGCTGCAGACGATGGACATCGACTTCGTCGCCCGCGCTCCGCGCGGCAGCGAGGTCGAGGAGCTCACGCAGAAGCAGCTCCTGAAGTGCCTACGGAACAAGATCCCGCTCAACCAGTACCTCGAGATGAGCGGATTCGAGTCCACGGGCGCGACCCGGGAGCCGAGAGAAGAGCGCGGCGAAGAGAGCGGAGGTCGCGGCGAGCGGCGCGACGAGCGCCGGGACGAGCGGCCCCAGGGCGGCGGAGGTCGACGGGAGGAGCGCGAACGGGCTCCGCCCGCTCGACTGCCCGTCCCGCCCCCACCGCCTCCCCCGCCCCCGGCCGCAGCTCCCCTGACTCCGGAGCTCCAGCACTACTTCGAGCTCTTGGACGGCGTCGAAAATCAATCGAAGAGCCTCTTCGTCGGAGAGGGCGATGTCGTCGTCGGCGAAGCCCCGGTGAAGGAAATGATCGAGGCCCTTGCGAACCTCGCGACTCCCGCGAAGACGGTCGTCTTCGACGGAATCGTGAGCCAGCGGCTCCTGGACGTCGCCCAGGAGAAGGGGATCGGCACGATCGTCGCGACCCGACTCGGACCCATCGGGAAGATGCCCGAGAAGGTCCGCGTCTTCACCAAGGCGGACCTCGGGGCGCCCGTCAGCGCCCGCTAGGCGCGCTCCCCACGTCGCGGAGCCCTCCTCTCGAGGCTCCGCGACGAACCTATTACCTTCCCGAGCGCTTTCTCCCGCGACCGTGACGACTCCGGCGAGCGACGGCGCCCATCGCGCTCCGGCGGCCCTGGACGAGGTGGGGACCACCGACGATATCCACATCCCGACCGACCCCCTCGAACGGGTGATCGGCCAGGAAAAGGCGGTCGAGATCGCCCGCATCGCCGCCTACCAACATCGCCATCTGCTGCTCGTCGGCCCGCCGGGGATCGGGAAGTCGATGACCGCCCAGGCGCTCGCGCTTCACCTCGAACGGCCTCGGACCGAGCTTCGCGTCGTCCACAACCCCGAGAACCCCGAGCGACCCAGTATCGAGATGGTCTCCCGGGAGGAGGTCTACCGCGAACGCGAAGCGGCCCGGTCGGTCGAAGGAGAGCTGATCCCGCCCTCCGAAGCACCGGCCACCGTCGCCGAACGACTCGGTTATCGATGCCCGCGCTGCAACTTCTACTCGCTTCCGACCGAACGCTACTGCCCGAGCTGCGGCAACGTGAAACAGGCGCCCCCGGGCGTGGCGGGAAGCGGCAACCCGTTCCGGGACCTGGTCGGCGGAATCCTCGAGCTCACCGTGAGCCCGGGAGGGAACCCGCAGGAGTCGGTCCGCACGACGCGCCTCCGCTCCGGCGTGGAGGAGGTCGTCGCCTACGAGCGGGCGGGTGACCAGATCAAGGTGCTCGACCAGCGGGCGCTCGAGCGCCGGCGTACGCTGCAGCACCAGAGCCCGCGCAAGGTGCTCGTCAAGCTGGACCGCAACACCTTCCTCATGGCCACTGGCGCGACCGAGACGGAGCTGCTCGGGGACGTTCGTCACGACCCGTACGGGGGCCATCCGCAGCTCGGGACTTTGCCGTACGAGCGGGTGATCCCGGGCGCCGTGCACGAGGCGCACGAGGGAGTGCTCTTCATCGACGAGCTTCCGCACATCGGATTTCTGCAGCGGCACATCCTGACCGCGATGCAGGAGAAACGGTTCCCGATCACCGGTCGCAACCCCCAGTCGGGCGGGGCGGCGGTCCGCGTGGACGGCGTGCCCTGCGACTTCATCCTCGTCGCCGCGGCCAACATCCAGGATGTCCACCGTATCCTGTCCCCGCTCCGCTCGCGGATCGCGGGCTCGGGCTACGAGGTGCTCCTCGAGACCGCGATGCCGGACACCGAGGCGAACCGGCTTCGGCTGGCCCAATTCTGTGCCCAAGAGATCGCGGTCGACGGCCGGATTCGACCCGCGACGCGCGCGGCCATCATCGAACTCATCCAGGAGGCGCGCCGACGCGCCGAGGTCCTGGACGGTCGGCGCAACGCGCTCACCCTTCGCCTGCGCGAGCTCGGCGGCCTCATCCGGACCGCGGGCGACCTCGCGGCGGTCTCGGGCAGCGAGTTCCTCGACGCGAGCCACGTGCGCGAGGCCCTCCAGCGTGCGCGCTCGATCGAAGAGCAGGTCCGGGAGGTCTACGGGTCCTTCCAGAGCGGACTGCGCCAGGAGTCGACGGAGTCGCAGCGGCAGTCGATGGGCTACTACAACTGGAACGACCACCCCGACCCGAACCAGTTCCCCGGCGGCTACGGCTGAGCCTCCGTCCGAAGGGCATATGAGCGGGGCGTCGGTGGCCGCCCGCGCGGGCGCGTAGTCTAGTGGTTATGACGTCACCCTGACACGGTGAAGGTCGCCAGTTCGAATCTGGCCGCGCCCATCGTTTCTCGAGGAAAACGATCCACGCGAATCCCGGCGGGGTACTGCTGCGACGAACTCCGACGAGATAGAACGCGGTTCCCGCGAACCGCGCGACGACTGAGAGGTAGAACCCCGTGCTGGTGAAGATGTTCGACGACGGCCGATGCCCCGGGAACCACGGAGCGAGGAGGATCTCGCTGCTCGTTCTTCCCCCAGCTTCGATCCAATATTCGATATAACCTAATAATTAGTGATACTGATATATAGTTTCGACACTTTCGAGGCTCTGTGGAGGCACTTCAACAGCTTACGCACCGCCAAGTGGAGGCGCTCCGTGTCATCGCCGTCCGGCAGCAGGACACTCGCGGAGCGAGCCTCAAGGACATCGCGGCCGGACTGAGAGTGCGGTCTCCTTCCGCCCTGGCTCATCTGGGCCCTCTCGAAGAGCTAGGGTTGATTACCCGGTTCCGGGGAAAGAGCCGGCTCACGAATCGAGGGTCTGCGTGCCTGGAGGAATACCAACGGCATCACCGAATCGCCGAGAGTCTGTTTTCTCGGGCCGGGCTCTCTCCGGAGGCCACGTGTCGGGCCGCGAGAGAGGTGGACCTCGCGCTCAGCCACCATACGGTCGAAAAGATCTGCGCGGCCGAAGGACATCCACCCGTCTGTCCCCACGGAGAACCCATCGCCCCTTGCCACACTTCGAACTGAGGTTTCGAGAGTCGTACCGAACCCGGAGATGCGTCGAACGTGCAGAAACGAATGAAGACGGTCGCAATTATCGTGGCCGTAGCGCTGGTAGCAGGGGTTGTGGGCCTCGCGGTGTACACGAGCGCCGCCCCGGCGAAACCGAACTCCTCGGTGATCCAGGTGGTCGCGGCGGAGAACTTCTGGGGGAGCTTGATCTCCCAGCTGGGAGGCACCCACGTCAGTGTGACCAGCATCGTCTCGGACCCGAATGCCGACCCGCACGAGTACGAGGCCAACGCCTCCGACGCCCGAGCGATTGCCAACGCCCAATTGGTCATCGAGAACGGAGAAGGATACGACAGCTGGTGCTCGCAACTCATCGGTGCCAGCGACACTCCGGGCCAGGTGGTTCTGAACGTGCAGAACACATTGGGGGTAACCTCCGGGGGCAACCCTCACTTTTGGTACAACCCGAACTACGTCAACATCACGGTGCACCAGATGTATGCGGACCTCGTCTCGATCTCGCCGGCTAACACGCAGTACTTTCAGCAGCAGTATGCGACCCTGAATGCGTCTCTCGGTCAGCTCTACGGGGAAGCTGCGGCCATCAAAGCCCATTTCGCGGGCACCGAGGTGGCTTCTACCGAGAGCATCTTCGTCTACCTCGCGAACTTCACCAATCTCGACCTTGTCTCGCCCCCGGCGTTCATGGACGCTGTCGCCGAAGGAAACGACCCCCCCGCCCAGAGCGTGGTCGTATTCCAGCAGCAGCTCGAGAGCGGAAACGTGAGCGTCCTGGTGTACAACGCGCAGACGGTGACACCGCTCACTTCCTCGATGAAGTCGATCGCTCAGAGCAACAACGTGACCGTGATCGCGGTCACGGAGACTATCCAGCCTCCCAACGTATCATTCCAGGTCTGGATGGAGTCCGAACTCCTCGATCTTTACAACGGGCTCAACGCAAAAGCCCTCGGGCAGTGACCGTACGGGAGCGTGACGACGGTCCCGCAAGTTCAGCCCGCGGTCAACTCGGAGGTCATCCGGGCCGAGCACCTCGAGGTGGGATACCGCGACAAGACCGTCTGGCAGGACGCCACCTTCGACGTCCGTCGGGGGGAGTTCGTGGCCGTAATCGGTCCGAACGGAGCTGGGAAGACCACGTTGTTCCGGATGCTCCTCGGGCTCCACCGCCCTTTCCGAGGGGAGATCCGAGTCTTCGGGACTTCCCCGACCCGAGGGAATCACAAGATCGGTTATGTCCCGCAGCGCCACACGATCGACCACGAGACGCACGTGGAAAGCGACAAGCTCGTTCGCTTGGGCTTCTCGGGAACCCAATGGGGGCCCGGGTTCTCGCTTCGTGCCGAGAAAGAAGCGGCGGTCGCCGCGCTCGCCGCCGCGGGAGCTGCGGACCTGGGAAGGAAATGCGTCGGAGCGATGTCCGGCGGGGAGCTGCAGCGCGTGTTCCTGGCCGAGGCGCTCGTCGGCAACCCCGAGCTCCTGCTCCTGGACGAGCCGCTCGCCAACTTAGATATCCGAAGGAGCCGTGAACTGGTCCAGACGATCAACGGCCTGGTCCGGGCGCGCAACGTCACCACGCTCCTCGTGGCTCACGACATCAACCCTCTCATCCAGTGTCTCGACAAAGTGATCTACATCGCCAACGGCAAGGTTGCTACCGGAGCTCCTTCCACCGTCCTCACCTCGGAGAGTCTCACGGCCCTCTACGGCGTGCCGGTAGAGGTCCTTCGAGATTCTCGGAACAACATCGTGATCGTCGGCGGCGAGGAAGGTCATGGGGATGAGCACGAATGAGCGGCGGCGTCCCTCCCTTCAGTTGGAACCTGGTCACCGACCTCCGCGACATGTGGCAGTACAACTTCATGCGCAACGCCTTCGAGGCGGCGACCATCATCGCGATCGTCGCCGGAATCATCGGTTACTTCGTTGTCCTCCGTCGCGCCGCCTTCGCCACCCACGCGCTGGGGCATGTCGGATTCTCGGGCGCGGCCGGGGCCGTCTTGTTCGGGGTCAACCCGGTCTACGGCCTGCTCTTGTTCACGATGTCCGCCGGCACCGGAATGTCGTTGCTCGGGACCCGAGCTACCAATCGAGATGTGGAGATCGGGACCGTACTCGCCTTCTCGCTCGGCGTAGGGTTGTTGTTCCTTAGCCTCTACACCGGTTACGCCACCGAGGCTTATTCAATCCTGTTCGGAGAGGTGCTGGGCATCAGCGACAGCTCGGTGCTCTTCACGGTTGAGGCGAGCCTCGTCGTGCTCGCGGTGCTGGTACTCGTCTATCGACCTCTGCTGTTCGCGTCGCTTGACGAGGACGTAGCGGACGCCAAGGGACTGCCGATGCGTTTCCTGAACCTGACGTTCATGCTCCTACTTGCGGTCGCCATCTCGATCGCGGTCCAGGTCATCGGGGTGCTGCTGATCTTCGCGATGATGGTGACCCCCGCGGCGATCGCCGTTCGATTGACCAAGCGGCCGCTGACCGCCGTCGTGGTTTCGGTCATGGTGGCCCTGTCCGCCTCGTGGGCGGGGCTGTTCATCGCATGGTATGAACCGTACCCCGTGAGTTTCTTCATCGTCACCATCGCGTTCTGCATCTACGTGGGGGTTCGAGCGGCTCAGGCACTCTCCGCCCGGTGGTTCCACCGCCTACCCCGACCGATGGGTTCGGGTGGCCCGGTCCAGTGGGATTCCCTGCAGGACGCACCACCTCGGTCCGCTTCTCGGCCGGCCGATCCAGCCCCTCCGGAAACAGAACCGGCCGGTTAGGGCCCTCGCGGAGACGAGGAAGGTTCCGTCGGGTCCGCGTCGGCCGGAGCTTTCGGAGGTCCCCCTTTCGGCGAAAGGGGCAGGAACTCTTCGAGCCGGCCCTGGGCCGCCTGGATCGCGGGGAGGTCGCCCCCGGGTCCACGGAGGACGTACGCCACCCCGACGGCCAACAACGCTCCGACGAGGGGCCCCACGAGGAAGACCCAGTAGTGAGCGAAGTTGCCGATCATGAGGTCGGGCCCGAACGAACGAGCCGGGTTCATGGAGGCGCCGCTGATCGGGCTCGCCCACAACCCCGCGAGCGCGATGTAACCGCCCACGGCCAACGCCGCGATCGGGCCCACGTTCTGAGCCTTCGATGCAGTTCCGAGGATGACGCTGACGAGACCGAGGGTCAGCACGAGTTCCATGACCAACGCCTGGAGGTCCGAGATCCCCGGCCCCGGCTCGGTCGCCCCCAGCATTCCAACATTGCCGAACACCGCCCACAGAAACGCGCAGGCGACCGTGGCGCCGAGGAGCTGGGCGGCGATGTATCCGGGGACCCGCTTCCAGGGAAAGTCCCCTCGAGCGGCGAAGGCGATGCTGACCGCCGGATTGAGGTGAGCTCCCGACACCGCGCCCATGAACAGGATGATCGCCATCACCATGAGACCCGGGGCTACCACCGCTTCGACCCGGCCCACCGCACCGTGGCTCGTCGCCGAAACCACCACCGCGCCGGCGGCGACCAGGACGAGGAGGAAGGTCCCGAAGACCTCGGCGAATAGTCTACGCCATTCCAGGCGCGGGTCGTCGAACCCCTTGCGATTGACCTCGAATCTCCAGAGGAGACTGGTCACCGTGGACCTCTCGGGTACCACGTCCGGCGGAGCCGGTTCAGTCACGGCAGAGACCTCGGGCGTGGCGGGCGTCCCGACACTGTGTGATGGGGACGCGTCGCCGCCGCATGATGGGGCGGATTCGGACCCACGATATCCGCCTTTCGAACCGGGGTGTCCAAGGGAGCAGCGCTCGGGAACCTTGCATCCCGCGAAACCGTAAGTACCGCCTCTCGGTCGTCAGGAATCGAATCCATCGACCGGAAGTGAGAAGATGCAGGTGGCCCCCGGAATTCATCGGTTCACGCACGGGATTTCGAATTTCTACCTCGTGGAGGAAGCGGGAGAGTTCATCCTCGTCGACGCGGGAGTTGCCGGTGACTGGAAACTGTTCGCCCGAGGGGTAGCCGCGCTGGGCCGAACTCCTCGAGACCTGACGGCGGTCCTTCTCACGCACGCGCATTCGGACCACACGGGCTTCGCCGAACGGGCGCGGTCGGAGGTGAACGCCGCGGTCTGGGTCCATGGGGCCGATGCCCCGGTCGCGAAGGGAGCGAAGCAAGGGAAGAACGAAGCTCGCCTCCGGCCGTATCTTCGATATGCCGAGGCGTGGCGCACGCTCTTCGGTCTACTCGGTCATGGAGGCGTGAACATCGTCCCCATTCTCGAGGTATCCTCGTTCTCGGACGGCCAGACCATCGAGGTCCCCGGCCGCCCCCAAGCCGTGCACGTGCCCGGCCACACTCCGGGGATGGCAGCGGTCTTTCTACCGCAGCGTCGCGTCCTCTTCACCGGAGACGCGCTCGTCACCCGGAATCCGCTCACCGGTCGCCGAGGCCCTCAGATCATGCCCCGGGGACTCAACCGCGACAGTCGACAGGCCTTGGAATCTCTTTCGAAGGTCGAGGACCTGACCGCAGGCCTGGTTCTTCCGGGACATGGAGACCCATGGACCCAAGGGGCAGGGGACGCGGTTCGTCGGGCGAGAGTCGCCGGCTTCTCCTAACCGGGTACGTCACCCGCGACGACCCGGTGAACCGGTGTGGGGTTACGGGGGCCGGGCTTGCGGCCTAGGTCTTGGAGGATCTGGTCGTACTGCTCCCGGGTGATCTCGCCCCGCGCATAGCGCATCCGAGCGACCATCACGGGTCGATTCGGTCCGTACCCTCCGTCCGGGTAATTCGCGCCGGAACGTCGACGGTAGCGGCTCACGCGCGTGCTCCAGAACGCGACTCGGACGATGAAGAACAGAACGATTATGATGAAGAAGAAGAAGAACACACCCCCGAACAGCCCGTAACGGTAAGGGTACGAGGGTGAGGCGATCCCAAAGGAGCCGGGGTAGAGCAATAGCAGAAGAATCACGACCGCCGCGCCCACAAAGACAAGCCCGATGATGATCGGGAACCATCGGATCCGGCTGGGTGGGGGACCGCCCAGCCCTTGGGGTCGATAGTAGGATCCCGGGTCGTTCACGGCGTTCGTTCGGAACGACGCACGCTCCCGGGATAAGAAGAGTGGTCTCGAAAGCGGCTTGGTCCCTGTGGACGCGAGGGCAGAACCTATGTCCGACGGATGAGTTTCTGCGTCTCTCGAATCTGTCCTAGGAAGACTTTCCGATCCTCATCGTCCACCGAGGCCGCCTCCAATTGGTCGCGGGCTTTTCGGAGGTATTTTCTCGCCGACCGGGGGTCACGGGCTGTGGCGAACGCCCTTGCCATGGCCTCGTAGGCCGTGCAAAGAAACTCCGAAAGTTGGTTCGTCTCGCAGAGTTCGAGGCAGGAGCGAGCGAACAAGAGCGAAAGTTGCGGTTGGTGGACCGCCGCATACGCTCGCGAGACTTGCCAATCGGCCACGGCGCGCTCCCGAGCCTGACCCACAAGGCCCCAGTGGAAGCGAGAGGCGTGGACGAGGGTGAGCATGCGCCGGTCCTCCTCGGGGCTCCGGCGCTTCTGCTCCAAGAGCTCCCACGCTTCATTGAAGCAGCGGGCCCCTGTCTTCCGGTGAGATTCTCGCTCGGCCCTGGTAAGGGGCATCGATTGGCCGGGAGGTCCGCAAACTCATCAACCTTCTCACCCGACCGATGCCGAGGAGGGGATTTCACCGGACGAACCTCGCTCGTGTTCGCCACCCCTCGGCGTTATGATGTCCGACGGAGTGGTGCAACCTGCTTCACCGAAAGGATTCCCCGATGACCATCAAACCCAGAAAACGTCCCTCGGCGGCCGGGAAAAAGCGACACCATCTCGCCCGCCAGAAGAGGATCGCTGCCCGCCGACGTCAGGTCCCACTCGGCGGAAACCGGGCCCGGCGTTGAAGAGCGTGTAGCCGGGCTGGGGCCAGCTCAGTCGGTCCAACGGGCCACAAATCCCAGTCCGAAAGAAATCCAGCTCCCGAGCAGGACCGCGGCCAGGATCAAAATTGAAACGACCACGATGACGATGCTCTGAATCCAGCTGAATCCGTGGGCCCAGAACGCAACGTAAAGCAGGGTCACGCTGAGCCAACCAACGCTCGCCGCGATCGAGACCAAGACCCGAAGCCGGATACTTCGGAAGAAGTCGAAATCACGAGAACGGACAGAATTCGTTTCGGGTCTTGGGTCCGCGGACATGGAAGGAAGACCACGATTCGGTCATAAGAACGTAGCTCACGCGCAGTGGGTATCACTGGGGAGCGACTCCTTCCGAGGCCACCGGGGAGGGCTCGATTTGCTGAATTCGGATTTGGGATACGCCTTCAACCCGGTGTCGGCGCGAGAGAGGGTTGGAATCGGAGGATCTTTCCTTCCGAATTGAACGCGAACAGGAACCGCGCGCGGGCAGGACCCGCGGCGACCTCGCAGGCACGGGCGCGGCGATCCCCCGAGATCTCGATCGAGTCGATCTGGCTCCAGCCGGTGGCTTGTCTGACCCTCTCGACGAGTGCCCGGTACTGGACGACACAGATCTCGCAGCAGAAGAACAGTCTCTCGCCATCGACCTCCGCCCAGACATTGCCCCAGGTCGAGTTGCAGATCGCGCAGCCGTCGTAGTTACGCTTCAAAATCGCCCGCTCGTTCTAGCCGCGCGATCAGGTAATCGTCGAACAGGTCGATCGAGCGCAGGAACACGGACTGGACCTCTTCGACCAGACCGAGCTCGCCCGCGAACCGGCTCGCGAGGGCGAGCGCCTCGTCCGAATGTCCCACATCCGCCTCGTATCCCTCCCGTAGGAACCCCTGTGCGGCCGGAGTGATCTCGTTGCCGGCGAGAATCGTCGGATCGAAATAATGCACCGACGCGCCGTCCTGCACGAGATCGCGGTTGGCGATCAGCTCGAGGCTGTGCATGGCGGTGAGCGCCGAGACCCAGTGCTCCCGGGTGGCGATCTCGTTCCATTCCTCGATGGCCCGGCGAGTGGCGGCCAGAGGGGGCGTGGAGAGAACCCTCGAGCGGTCGACCCCCAGGCTCTCCCCCATTCGAAGCAGGAGTTCGTAGTGCGACGGTCGATCGGGTCCGTGACCCGCGTATTCGGTGGTGAGATTGTCGAGCTCGTATTCGACGACCTCGGGGCGGTCGGTCCGGGCCATGATGTACGCACACGAGCGCACCCATTGGCGCAGGAAGTGCTGGTGCTCAACCGTGTAACCGAGCAGAGTGGCTCGGGAGGGGTGCTGCAGGGCCGTCACGAATGGGTGCGGGGCCTTCCCGAAGAACTTCGCGATGAATCGCACCTTGACCCAAGCGGTCAAGGTGCCGGAACCCAGGTCGAAGTAGGCCTCCAAGCTCGGCACCAGGGATTTCGCCTCGGTCTTCTCACGAGTCAAATTCTGATTGAGCCATCGGACATGGTCGGAGTCGCTCTCCTCGGCCCGGTCCACTAAATGATCGGCGAGCGCGGCAAAGTCACCCCGGGTGAACCCGACCCGACACGCCGGACATTTCGTCACGAGCTCCCCTCATCCCCCTCAGAACGGGAACGTCGGAGGCAAACGGTGGCGCAACTTCTGATAGTCCGGGTCCGAGGAATAGCGGCTGGCCATCGACGCAAGGGTCTGCTTCACGTCCTCGCGGCTACGGTCGCGACTATCGGCGACCATTCCCACCGTCCCTTCGAAGTCGGCGCCGCACGCCTCGAAACAATTCCCCATCCCAGTGAGCAATTCACGCTCTTTCGGGTCCACACTGTAAGGAATCCGGGGCGAACGATAAGGATTCAGTCGACCGTTGGCGGAGAGCCCGCGGTGTCACGGACCGACCCGGGCTCGGGAGACCGATTACTTCGCGGTGAGATACTTACGGAGAGGAGTCCAGTAGGATTCCCTCCACCCCGACGAAAGGTGTCCGACGTCGGCCGCCGGAACGCGCGAGTGGGTGAAGGTGACCCGAGTGCCTCGAGCGCTGGGAGCGAGGGCGAATCGGACCCTGGATTCGTGTCCGCGGGGCCAGCTCTCGCTGCTGGGCACCCAAGTTTGGACGATCGTCTTGCCCGGAACGAGCTTTAGATTCTTTCCATGAATGTATCCGCCCCACGCCATGAATTTGCCTCCTACCTTGGGGCTGATGCGAGCGTCCGCCCCCGTGAACCCCCGGTGACCTCGAGTCGTCATCAGTGCCTCGTAGACCTCGCGGGGAGTTCCGGGCAGGACCACCGTTTGGCGAATCGTTCGCAGTTTCATGGTTGGACCCAGGGTGGACCCCACGGGTAGGTGGCCATAAGAGTTGACCGAGGCGGTCGATGACGTTACCCGAGGGGGTTGCTTGGTCGGACCGAGGACCTATGCCGGCGTATCTAGTACTGCAAATCGGATGGCATGACCAAGCCAAGTCGGATGAGTATCGCGCGAAGCTGGGGCCGACCCTGGACAAATTCGGCGGCAAAACCCTCTACGCTGGTGAGCCGCGGGTACTGGAAGGAAAGTGGGCACCGGCCCGGACCGTATTGATCGAGTTCCCGACCATGGATGCCCTGCAAAGCTGGTACGACTCCGAGGAGTACGCCCCCCTGCTTCGGCTCCGGCTCGGTGCAGCTCAGACGAACATGGTGGCCGCGGAACGGGCGACACATTAGTCGCGACCGGTTGCCCGAGGAATGCCTATGGCTCGGCGTGGGGCCGCCACTTCACGCTCCCCGCCGAAATGGGAACTCGAAGGTCTTTCGGCGGCGGCTCCCGCCCGGTCCTATCGAGACAAGCTCCGATTGTTCGGACGGTTCGTCGGAGATTGGGACATGGTCGCATGGGGCTCTCCCCGGGTGACCCGCCGACCACCGGAAAAAGTGGGAGAGGTGCATTTCCGATGGGTGCTGGGGGGAACGGCCATTCAGGATGTCTTCGGGGGAATCGACCCCAAGACCAAAAGATTCGTCGCGGCGGGTACGACCCTCCGTTTCTACGACGAGCGCTCTGGGGGCCTGGAGGAGTACGTGGGTCTCCCCCTCTCAGAGGGTCGTCCGTCGCTTCATCGGTCGGAAGGTCGGGAACGAAATCGTGCTCCAAGAGGAGAATCGTGGCCTTCGCGCCGAACGTTGGATCTTCACCGACCTCCGGAGGAATTCCTTCCGATGGTACGCGGTGAGGAGGTTGAGGCCAGGAGGCTCCTGGCGAAAGGTGGAGGAGATGCTGTTGGAGCGAAGCTCCTAGGTCGATTCCGGTCGTAGTAGGGAGCGAGCTCGGTTCCCGAGCACCTCTATCGAGCCCACGGGGTAGTGGGTGTAAGACCCGTTGCACCTACTCCGTCCCGGGCCCCCTCGACCGAGAACGTTCTCAGTTGCCCAGTGCGTTCACGAGGTCTTCCGGCAGTTCGAAGGGAGGGGAACCGGGGTGGGAGAGGATGTCGCGCGCCTGTTGGCCGGTCACTGTGAGGGGTCCCCAAACCCCGCGGGTTCCTGACACCGCCCGGAAGGCCACGAACTCCTTTCCGACGAGTGTAGGTGCCGCAAGCTGATCCCATTTCAGGATGATTCGGCTGAGGAAATAGCGAAACTCGACTCCGCTTTCGCTGACTTCGACGTCGCGGGGCAGCCGGTCAAGGATCGCCAGCCCGATCAGGAAGGCGGCGATTCCCAGCAGCGCTCCCGGTAGGTCGACCGAGAAGACGCCCGGTGCCTTGACGATCAGGTAGGCCGTCAGCAGAATCAGGATGATCCCGAGCGAGAATACGACATACTCCGAGTACGCCCACCAAGCCCGCCCCTTGGCTCGGACCGGGACGCTGTCAGCCGGCGGTCGAACCTGTGCATTCATCAATTCTGGACGCGGACCTTCGCGGTCTCTCCCCTGCATGAGACGATTTCATGGGCTAAATTAATTGGGCCGGCTCGGAAGGGGGCTCCGTAGGTCTAATCGTGGGAATTCAGGAAGTGGGCAACTTCCTTCATGAAGGCCGGACGCTCTTCCCAGAACGGCACGTGGGAACTCTTTTCGAACGTCACCTGGCGAGCGCCCGGGACGTGATCGCGGATCTGGCGCGCGACGTTGGGCGTGACCTCGTCGAATCGTCCCCCGGTAACCAAGGTGGGAACTCGGATAGTTGAGAGGTGGGGGGTGAGGTCCAGGTCCTTGATGGTTCCGATGATCGTGAACTCGTTCGGCCCGTTCATTCGCCCGTAGACGTCGAGGTTGGTCTCGGTCAGCACCCGGGAAATCTCGGGGGGCCACTTCGGCAATCGGCACACGTGCCGGTGATAGAACTGATGGACCGCCTTGAGGTATTTCGGGTCGCTGTAGTAGCCGAGGTCACCGTACTTCTTGATCGCGGCCCGAGACACTTTCGGCAGTTCGCGGATCAGCCGCCGCATCTCCGAAACGGTGTAGGGAACGTCGGCCAGGCCGCCGATCGTCACGAGGGTCTTGAGATGCTCTTGGTGCTGGATCGCGTAGGCGAGGGCTAACAGCCCGCCGTAGCTCGAGCCCATGAGGTGGATCCGCCCGAGTCCGAGCTCTTTCCGGATCCCTTCGACTTCCTCGACATTGTGTTCGACATTGTACACGGAAGCGTCGGGCGAGCGTTCCGACCGACCGCATCCAAGTTGGTCGAGGAAGACGACCCGATAACCGCGTTTTGCCAGGTCGGCGAGCGGGAGCAGGTACTCATGGTGCGCCCCCGGTCCCCCGTGGAGCGCGAGGATCGTGTCCGTAAAGGAATCGGGCTCGAAGACCCGATGATAGAGCCGAAAACCCGTGACCCGCACAAATCCGTCGTGCTCTCGAACGGACACGTCTCGGGGAGACCCACTCGGAGAAAAGGTTGTGGAATTCACTCCCCCACACGGACTCATTCCATGCGTGTGCGACGCAAGAGCAGCTTGGCACGTCCACGCGGGGCGCTCTCGGGGACCCGAGGATCCTACCGGTCCCAAGACCAGGAGCGGCGCCGCATTCCCCAGGACGCCCACATGGCTCCCATCACTCCCGCCAGAATGATGACGGAGACTAGAATCACGATCACGCTCTGGAAGAGCGAGAACCCCTGCGCCCAGAATCCCACGTACAATAAGGTAAAACTGAGCCACGCCACCGGTCCCAAAATCGAGGCCACTACCCGGGCTCGGGAGGGAAAGTCGCTTTCTCTCGGATGAGGGGTCATCGTCGCAGAACCCGTCGCCGTGTCGGTCATCTGGGTCACGCGCGCTTCGTTAGCCGGAGCGGGGATATCCCCTCCGTCAGGTCCACTCGACCTGAGCCGACCGCCTTGGATTGAACAGTAGAGAGGCTCGACTCACACCGGGACAAACGGTCGCGGCGGACTCACAAAATCGAAGGCTTCAGCGAATCCGTTGGCCTGAGCATCTCGAGTGCTGAGAGGGCTCAGTCCGTAGCGTGTCTCGATGAACTTCAGAATGGACGTGTGATCGTTCACCGTGTGATCGACGAAGCCACTCCGAGCGAACGGGGAAATCACCAGGCAGGGAACGCGGAACCCGTACCCGAAAGCGTCGACCTGGGCCGGGGGCACATGATCGTAGAACCCGCCGTAGCAATCCCACGTGATGAACACGGCGGTGGAGGGCCAGAACGGGCTCTGACCGATCGCGTTGATGATCCCGTCGGCCACTCCTGCCTCGCCGGTCTGAATGTTGGCCGGGGGGTGCTCGTCTCCTCCGGCGGCCCCGATTATCCAGGAGACGTCAGAGAGGTTGCCACTCGCGAGGTCGGTGGCGAAGGCGGCCGGGGTCCGGAACCGGGCCCGCGCCGCGGGCGTCTTCTGAACATAGTCGAAGCTCTGGAGCCACTTCGAAGCGCTGTAGACGTTCCAAGAGATCCCCTTCTGGTCCAGTTGCTCAAAGATTGGGGGGAACGGCAGGGTTTTCGGTACGCTGTCGTCCTTCAGGCCGCCCGCGGTCCCGGCGACGAGGAACAGGTGATTCGGCGCGCTCTCGGTCATCACCGACGTGAAGTATCGGTCGCAGAGGACGTAGCGGTCCGCGGCCGCCCAGTAACGCGGGAGGTCGGTGCGGTCGAAGTAGGAGAGCGTGGTCGGGCTCCCCTCCGAATAGACGAACCCGTCCATCTTTCCACCATCGTAATCGGCGTGCGCGCTGTTCCAACTGTGATTGAGGTCGACCGGCGTGACGGTCGCGCTGTGCACCGGTCCTACCGAAGGTGGCCCTCCGGGAGTGCTCGGCAAGAGGATGCTTTTGCCGAGGGTTCCGTCAATTCCCGGGTACGTTCCGAAATAGTTGTCGAGCGTGTGATTCTCTTGGAAGACCACGACGATCTTGGAGATCGCTGTGACGTCGCGGGGGCTCGCCGGTGAACCGAGAGAGGTCGAATGCGTCGCTCGGGTTTGCGGGACCATCGTTCGTCCTGTCGACCAATCCGACACCCCTCATGAACTTCGACGGTTCGCAGGGGGGTCGGTGAACGTTCGGAGCCTCCGGCGCAGCTGATTCCGATGCGGTTCAACCGTTTCGAAGGGCTTTTGCCCCGTTGATCAGGAATCGGACGTCCGAAGCGAGGGAGATGAACCGGAACCCGAGGTCCACGGCCACCTGCTTCTCTTCCGGGTCGATGACCAATGTTCCCGGAACCTTTCCGTGTCGCTCGCAGGCTTCCACCACCGATCGCATGGCTGCTCGCACCTTCGGGTTCTTTCGGTCATCCACGAGGCCCAAGCTCAGGGTCAGGTCCTGCGGTCCGACGAAAAGGATGTCCACGCCGTTCACGCTCGCAATCGCTTCGAGATTATCGAGGGCTTCCTGAGTCTCGATCTGGACCCCGACGACCGTCTCCTCGTTCGCAGTCCTCAGATAGGACGAGAGTTCCGCGCCGTATCGGGAAGCCGCCGCGGCCGCGGCCCCTCGCACTCCGTGGGGAGGGTATTTGGCGAACGAGACCGCCGCCTTGGCCTGGGCTTCCGTGCCCACGAGCGGGATCAGCACCCCCTGAGCACCCGCGTCCAGGGCCTGCTTGATGAGATACTGGTCCACGTTCCCGACACGGACCAACGGCGCCGGTGCACCGTCTCCCAATAGGGCCACCATCGCGGCGAGCGTTTCGGGATTCACTGGGGCGTGCTCGGTATCGATCATGAACCACTCGAACCCCAGTCCTTTGAGGGCATCGAGCGAAACGAGAGAGGACGGAGAGATCCAGGTCCCGAAGCACGGCTTCCGGGAGGACGAGAGACGGCTCTTGAGTGGGTTCTTCATCGACGGACCCCCGAGGGAATCTCACGAGCGATAAGCTTTTCAGATTTCGGCCGAGCGTGGTTCGAAGGAGTGGCGTACGAAGGACAGCTACGACGTCGTGATCGTCGGGGCCGGGGCGATGGGCCTCGCATCGGCGTATCACCTCATCCACCGCCGCCCCGAACTTTCGGTATTGGTGGTCGAGGCGCGGTCCCGCCCGGGCGAAGGGTCGATGGGCGCGAGCGCTGCGATGGTGCGCGATGTGTTCAGCTCGAGCGATAACCACCTGCTGGCCCGCAGTTCGATCGCTTTTTACCGGCGGCTGATGGAAGAGCACGAGGACCTCCGGACTCCTACCCCTCTTCTGGACCTCTACGGCTACCTTTGGCTGCTGCCCGAGGCCGAGATGAAGGAGTACGCCTCCTTCGTCGCTCGCAGCGACGGTTCGATCGATGCGAAGTTGCTGGGTCTCGACCAGCTAGAATCGTGCCCGGGTCTCGAGACCTCCCCTCGGAATTGGTACGACGGGGACCACGCCGACCCGCCGGAGGCGATCGCCGGGGGGTTGTTCGGTCGGGATTGCGGCGCTCTGGCCCCCGAAATGCTCGCCAACTTCTACTACGAACAGGCGAAGAGTCTCGGGGTCGAGTTCGTGTTCGATTCGGTCGCCCAGCGCCTCTCCTTCGAAGGGCGGGAAGAAATCCTTCTCCACGAGCCGTCAAAGAGACCCTTCTCCTTCCAGACCCACATGAAAGGCCGCCTTCGGATCTCCCGCGTAACCTTCGGGGACGGACGGTCGATACGGTCTGACCAGGTTGTCGTCGCGGGCGGTGCCTGGTCCGAGAAGCTCCTGCATCCCCTCGGGGTCGCAACCGGCTGTAGCCCCCGGTGCCAGGTACTGTGCTCCGTCTCGGGCGCGACCGTGGAGGAGCTCCTGGGTTGGGAACCTCCGGTGGATCCCATCGACACGAACCACGGGAAGTCGCGATTCCCGTTCCTCATCCTACCGACCGGAGCGACACTCAAACCGATCTTTCGGCAGCGACAAATGTGGCTCGGATGCGTGGACACCGTCGCGCACCCCATCGGGACCCGGGAAGACCCCGGAAAAGACGGGCGGCTGGACTACAACATGGCGGAAATGGGGGACCGCGAGGCGTTCGGGACCGACCTGCTTCCGGGGGTCACTCCGTACTTCCCGAAGTTCGAGTCCTCGGGAGTTCGCCTCGAGAATTCGTGGGGCGGCTACTACAACTTCAGTCCCGATGGACTCCCGGTTCTCGTCGAGGAGCCTTACGGGGTGATTTTCGTGGGCGGAGATTCGGGAAGCGGCATCATGAAAGCGGATTCGCTGGGCCGGCTCGTGGCCGCGGCCTGCGATGGCCAAGCCGAAGCTCGACTCTTTAGCGGCGACACTTATCGATTGGACCGACTTTCGCTCACACACCGGGTCGTTCAGGAAGAGAAGATCATCCTCTGATCGGGAGTGCCTACAATTCTATGGCCAGCTAGAAGGCCGACGAAGATGGATTTGAGGGCGAAGGCGGAAGGACCGTGGGATACCGTTCGAAGTATTTTGACCACGTCGTCGTAGGTGCCGGAGCGGTCGGTATCGCCACCGCGTACCACCTTTCCAAGTCGCCCGGTCGTACCCTCGTCCTCGAACGATTTCACGAGAATCATGCGTTTGGCTCGTCCCACGGCCGGACGCGAATTCTCCGTACTGCCTACGCCGAAGGGGCCGCCTACGTTCCGCTGGTGCTTCGGGCCCGACGTCTGTGGAAGCGGCTCGGAACGGAGGTCGGGGTCGAGATCTTTCGACCCACCGGTGTCCTCCTCGCCGGCCCTTCGGGATCTCCGCAGCTGGCGAGCGCTAAGGCGAGCGCTCGACGCCACGATCTCCCCCACGGGACGTTCGACACGGGGCAAGCCCAAAAACGATTCTCGACGTTCCATTTCCGGCAAGGAGATGGATTGCTCTGGGACCCGCGAGGAGGGGTACTCTTTCCCGAGCGGGCGATCCGCGCCTATCGCCGGCTTGCCCACGCGGGCGGCGTTTCGTTCCGGTGGAACTCCCCCGTGGTCCGGTGGAGACCCCGCTCCGATGGAAATATCGTCGTGGGCACTGCAACCCGAGAGTATGTCGCCCCGAATCTGGTGCTGTCGGCGGGAGCCTGGCTCGCGGAGCTTGCTCCGGGCCTGCGACTTCCGTTGAGCGTGGAACAGCAGACGGTGTACTGGTTCCGGCCCCGGGAACGAGGGAGCACCACTCACCGGTCAATGCCGGCGTTCGTCTGGTACAACGCCCGAGGAGGCTACTTCTACGGTACGCCCGATGTGGGGGACGGCGTCAAGATCGGCGGGTGCGAGGGCCAAGCCGTGAGAAATCTCGCGCAACGCCCACCCAGCTCGACACGCGAACTTCGTTCCGTCCGTCGTTTTGCTGCCGAGCGTCTGCCCGGATTGTCGGAGAAACCAAGTCGCCAAGCACGTTGTCTCTACACGAACACCCCGGACAAGAACTTCATCGTGGACCACCATCCTGTTTCATCGAACGTCATCCTGGTGAGTGCCTGTTCTGGCCACGGGTTCAAGTTCGCCAGCGCCATGGGCGAACTAGTTGCCCAGGGCGTCACGACGGGCAATATCTCGCCCTTGCTCGCACCGTTCGCCCTGACCCGCTTCCCCGAACCGAGGGACCGCACCGACCCTTTTCCTGAGGCGTAACCGATCCCGCCTCAACCGACGGGGGCTTGAGATGGCCGTCCGCGGCGCCGCATCAATCCCGGGATGGTCACTTTTTGGTGCCTAATCGTCTAAGTATAAGCGCGGGATTTCGCGCGTCATGGCGACCGACACCGTCAGCGCTGCAACCCGTTCAAAACTGGCCCGATTCGTCCTCATGAACAACTTGCGTCTCCGCAAAGGAGAGAGCGTGATCGTCGAAGCCTGGACGCACACGCTGCCGTGGGCGGTTGCCTTTGCCCGAGAGGCCCGCCGAATCGGTGCCCAGGCCATCGTACCCTACGAGGACGAGGATTCTTGGTGGGACGTTGTCGGCGACGGGGACGTCTCCGTCCTCGGGAAAGCCGCGGCGCACGAGTGGGCCGCGCTCGGGAAGACCGATGTGTACATTCACATGTGGGGTCCGGGAGACCGGGTCCGTCTCAACGCTCTCCCTCAGGCGCAGGCGAACCGATTGTTCGAATTCAATCCGGGTTGGTACGCTGCGGCGACCAAGGCAGGTCTACGCGGTGCCCGAATGGAAATCGGCCGACCCTACCCGACCCTAGCGCGAGCTTACGGCGTGGATGAGGCGGTCTGGCGCGACCAGGTCGTACGCGCGACGATGGTTTCCCCCGACGCCCTCGCGAAGAGGGCCGCTCCGATCACGCGGGCGCTCCAGACCGGAAAGCGGGTGCGGATTCGCGACGATAAAGGAACGGATCTGACCCTCGGCTTGGCCCGTCGGCCGGCGGTATCCAACACCGGCCGGTTGACTCCCGAGGACATGAAGCGACCGTTCCGGATGCTCCTGAACTTGCCCGCGGGCTCGATCCGAGTGGCAGTCGATGAGACCGTGGCGGAGGGAACGATCGTGGCGAATCGGACGAACTACTACGACGATGGTACGGCTTCGGGCGGAGTTCTCCGCTTCCACAACGGGAAGTTGGTCGAACACGGGTTTGCACGGGGCCAGGACCGGTTCGACCGGGATTTCAGAAAGGCGGGTAAGGGGCGGGACCGGCCAGGTCTCCTCAGCATCGGGCTGAACCCGCTTCTGCACGATACGCCCCAGCTCGAGGATGTGGAGCTCGGGGCTGTCATGGTCTCGGTGGGCGGCAATCGAAACGCCGGCGGGAAGAACGCGGCTCCGTTCTTCGGATGGGTCGTGAACAAGGGGGCTACGGTCGAGGTGGATGGGCGGCCGTTGGCCATCCGCGGCTGAAGGCCGCGGTCTAGGCCGGGCGAGGAGATAACGAACAAGTGGCTCGGTCACCGGGGGAGAACGAGGATCGAGGACTTCGGCGCGCTCAGGAAAATGAGTGGGTCGCCGGCCGGGGAACCTCGTAGTCTTCGGCGGGCTGCCGAGAACGTAATCTCCGAGGGCGTCATCGCGAAGAGACCGTGAGCGAGAACGGCCCGCGAGAGGGAACCCGCGACCTGCCTCGCCCCGGCTCGGACGCCGGGCGCCGCGCGGTCGACGAAAACAGTCAGGCGGGCATCGCCTACGGAACGCTCTCCCGATCGCTCCGCCGCCGTCGGGCGGAGCTCGCCGCGCTAATGGAAGCGGGCGGTACGACTTTGAGCGTCGCGAGGGCCTACCAGGCGGATCATCCCCTCGAGCCGGCCGTCACCCCCGAGGAAATCGAGGCCGCCGTCGAAGCGGCTAGGGTCAAGGCCACTTCGACGTCGATGAAGATTGAGGACGACCGACGAACTCGAGCTCGAAAGCCGAGCGCGCGCGCCTAACGCTCGCCCGCTCGATCTCTTCCGAAGTTCGGTCCGGCTGGATTGCGGGAATCGCACGGTCCGGAACCCCGCCGAGGCGAGCCCCGGGTGCGATATGCGATGTACCCGGCGTCCGAAGTGAAGTCTGGCCGACGAAAACCTAACCCCCGCTTCCGCAGAACGAGGTGCAGGTCGCACGATGCGGCTCTGGCAGTCCCTCTACCTCGCCATCTGGGTCGTCTTTTTGGAGTTCCTTCTCTCGATGATCCCGTTCTGGCAGCCTCTGCTAATCTACTTGCATACGGTTCTGGGACTTGTCATCGTGTACATCGCGTACCACAACTTCGCGGCGCTGCGCGCAACCACGGTGCCCGGGCGGTTGAAGCGAATCGCGTCGGCCACGTTCTCGATGTCCATCGTGATGGCCATTCTCGGCCCCCTGCTCTTCTTCAACATCGGGACGGGTTGGCCCTTGTTCGGCGGAATCACCGTGTGGAATGCGATCCTCTTCATCCATGTCGTCACCGCGTTTGGAATCATCACCCAAATCGCGGCCACCGCGCTCGGTTACGACATGTGGGAAGAGAAGGAATTCCTGGAAGAAACCTTGCCGGGAAAGATCCCTCCGAATCCCGCCCAGGTACGATCGAAGTCAGCCCCCTGACGGCCCCATTCGTGGCATTTCCCCGCGGCTGAACGAAACGTGGGACCTCAACCGACGGACGATTTCATCCTCCGAAATCCCAGTCACCGACAGCACCTTCGAGCGCGACGACCCAGCCTTCGTCCAACGGACGGACGAGTGCGGGAGCTCGAGCCAATCCGCGACCAAGGCCGCCACGGCCCGGTTGGCTCGCCCGGCGTTTGCAGGTTCCCGGCAGCTCACCACCCAGCACTTTCGCCATGGGTCCCAAGCGAGGCCATTCGTCGTGCTGCCGGCCTTTACCCAGAGCGGGATTCGCGAGATTGGGCCAGAATCGTTCATCGATCTACTTCCGAGGACCGTTGATATCGCGGTCTGGTCAGCCCTCAGGGTGCAATGTCGGTTGCACCCATCGTGATTCCTGAGATCCCCTAGCGGGTCACGAATAGCCGTCCGGCGGAACGGAAGATCGTACCGAGAATGACCACGATCAGGAGCCCAAGGAGGAGAGCAGTCAGGTCGTGGTCCACAATCACAATGTAGACGCTGAACGCCATGACGAGAGCTGAGAGTACGACCTACAGAAGGATCCAGGAAGACCTCTTGCGGGAGACCGCGACCGTCGGAAGGGATGGGGTGTTGGCGGCGATCGGGAGCTTGCCGGTCATGACCCCTCACCACTGAAATCGGCTGGAATTGCAGAGACGCGAATGCGTAAGGTGCCTTGCACTTTTCGGGTTTCCCCCCACAGCCGCGCCGGCAACGCTCGGTTGTTGTTTCAGGTTCTCACCTCAGATTCGAAGGTTACTGGCGGCCGAGACCGATTCTGAAAGGCAGACCAAAACATTCAATCGGGGCTCTCTATCACCAATACCAAAGTGGATGCGATGACCAAACGACCGTACTCCGAACAGGAGATCGCCCACGGAGTTTGGCAGATCCGTGGGTTTCACGAATGGGGCTATGGCGTGAACGCCGCGGTGGTGATCTCGGACAAGCATGCGGTCGTTGTTGACACTCTCTATGCGCCACACGAGGCTCGTCGGTTGTTCAAGAGGCTCCGGAGTTGGGGCGTCAACCCGGTGGCACTGGTCAACACTCACTGGCACACCGATCATACGGTGGGAAACTCCCTGTTTGATTGTCCGATCTGGAGCCACAGACTCGGGCCAAGGTACCTAAAACACTACTGGCCGACGTGGGTCGGCAAACCTCGGGACAAGCGAGCGGGAGGACTCCGTCTAAAGCTCCCGGACCGATTGTTTCTGCGCAGGGCCTCTCTCGACCTCGATGGCGAAGAGGTTCGACTAATCCACATCCCGGGGCACACCCCTGATTCGGTCGGCGTGTTCCTACCCGACCGTCGAATCTTCGTCGCGGGAGATGCCGTGATGCAGCTACCTTTCGTTTGGTTTGGCAATAGTCTGGACTCCATTCGCTCATTCCGGCAAATCAAGGACCTGCGACCGCGACTGATCGTCCAGGGTCATGGTCCACCCTGCTCCAGCGAGCGGCTAGACGCGGACATTCTCTATTTGGAGAAGATCCGAAGGGCGGTCAAAGCGGCACGCCTCTCGGGGGTAGCTCGAAGGAGGGCTGTCAAGATGCCCCTCGAAGATTTCCTTCCGCCTTCCCGTGCTCGAGCGCTCGGGGAACCTTGGCGAGGCGTTCACGAGACAAACCTTTACCGAGTCTGGGCGGAGACCGCAAAGACTTCTTAGTACACCCCGGCAAGCGATTCCGGGAGTTCTTTCACCCGCCGCTCGGGACCTCCTAAACAAGCTGGGTGCAAGCAGCCTTGCATCCACGCTAACCCGATTTCGCAATTCGCGTGCGGTAGCAATTCCCGCAGACCGAGAAGATTCGGGATTGGGAGACGACGAGGGTCAGTGGTTCGTTATACGAGTACATCCGGCAGTCCGGAAAGCCACAGTACTTCAGCGCCACTTGATCCGCGTCGAGCATCACCCCGCGTTCTCTTGGGAGATTGACCATGGATCCCGCGAGGAGGTTTCGGCGATATCTTACTTAGGGGCCTCGGCCGGCCCGACACGGATTCCGTGTGCCGTTGGTTGCACCGACAGCTCGCTTACCGATTGAACTTCGGCGATTTTCCGCTCGAACCAAATCAAGATTAGGTTGCAGCATGGTCCGCGTTCGCGGTGTACATTCCCGGGGAACCGCGAGCTCGGCTCTGGTCGGTTCGCGTCGTCAAGGTCGTTGCCCGTCGTTCGGATACGGGGTGGCCTCGAGAGCCGGGTACTGAGTTTCCGGGCAAGGTGCGATAGGTGCGGTTGGCAAGGCCGTCCTCGCCCGACACAGACTGATGCGCTACGGTCGGCCTCGAATCACTCGTGCCTGCCCGTCGCGGGAGGTTACATGAACCCCGCTTCCGAGGCGACCCGCTTCCCGTGGTTACGTCCGTGATCGAACGACGGTCGCATCTACCCGTACCCCTCGTCAGAGGGAGTGAGCGTTTATCCCCTCGACCCACCCCGAAATAGATATTCGGCTTTTCGCGTACGTGGGTCACTCATTCCCGGTGACGGGTCGAGCCAGTCATGGTGCGGAATCAAGGTCGGGTCACGCGGTTCGTCGTCATGGCGGTGCTCCAGGCGGCCCGCGCGGAATCGCTCGGCCTGCCGCATGACTCGGCCCTGTCGTGGGGGCTGAATAGGGCCATCTTTTACGCGGCGGCCAAGCAAGGCTTCAGGGAGCCGGGCCCGAAGGTTGGCGAGGAGCCGAGGAAGCCGGCCGACGCGGTGGCTCCGGAACTCTACCGCCTCGGCGAAGACGAGGCCTATCGAGACCCGGGCGCTAAGTCGATTACTTTCACGATCGGTGGGCAACCTCAGACGGTAAAGGATTTCGAACACTCTGTGGCCTCTCGCTTCGGCACGCCGGAGAATTTCCGCGCGGCCTGGGACGACGCGGTTCGAATCGTCGCGAGCTTTGACCGCGCTACTCTCGAGTCGCGCCAACGATTCTACGCAGAGGTATACAAGCCCCGACGAGACGATTTGTCCGATTCGTGGACGCAAAAATACTCTCCGTTGCCGAAGACGAAAGGCCGATGATTGCGGCGACCCCGCTCGGTTTGATCCTCTTCGTCGCAGGGGAGCCGGATCCCGGAATCCCGTCTATCCGAGATACCAGGGTGCACCTCGTTGACCGAATGATCGGCATGTCCGCCGCTGGTAACTTCTCGACGGTTCCGCCGCCGGGTCCCGGACCCTCGACCAGGGACGAACAATCCCTCCCTCCGGGAGAGCCGCCTTGGCGCCTTCCTCCGGAGCAGATTCATTGCGTCAACACGGTTCTTGAAATGGCCAAGCGAGAAGGGACTACGGTGACCGTGGTCGACGTGGATAGGGCCGGGGACCGCCAACACCTGGTCGACCGTTGGGTCGAGGAAGACCAGGTGATCCCGCTTCTCGTACGGGCGGACGGGTCCAAGCTGGGGGGCATCGAAAATTTTACACCGCGTAAGGTCCGGCGGTTCATCCGCAAACGATAGGCGGTAAATCTCGTGGGAGAGCCAGATTCCGTGCTCACGTTGCCTGGCTTGATCCCGGGCTGAGAGAGTGCCGACTAACTCTGGGTGCAACGGTCGTTGCACCTATGCCGGCCCGAGGTCCGGCTCCCACAGTAGAGACCCAAGTTTGAGCGTCTGAGCTAGGGTGCCCTGCTCAGAACCCGAGCCGTTCATTCACAAGAATGATCGTGACTCGGCCGGGTTGAACCTCACGGTTGACGACCAACATCTTGGCCACCACGCTGCCGGGAACTCCGTAGGCCTTGCGGGCACGCTCGCTCTCCCTGGGTAGGGTGTGAGAATAGATGCGGTCGAAGGCGTCGTCCAGGTCCTTGACGATCTTCTGGGTCCCCGCGACCCAGATCACATGCTCTGCACCGTAGGAATAGGGGCCGAGTTGGCTGCCCGTTGCGGATGCCACGACCACCTGTCCTTTTTCCGTGATGGCGTGCACGCTCCCCACGATATAGTCGGGGGAGGCGCCCAACCGCCGTGCCTCCGACTTCTTGCCCTCGCTCATGGACCGGAGGAGCGCGGGTCGAATTGGATGGAAACGACCCGATTCCAGTATCGTCCGGGCGATCCCGGTCTCTTCGAGAGTGACCGAGCTGGAGTCGAAAACCTCGGCGCCCTGGGGGAGAAGCTCTTCGACCGTCTTTCGAGCCTCCTCTTTGGAGGGAACAACGATGGTACGGAACCCGTTCGCCTCGAGGCTTCGAACCGTGAGAGCGACTCGCGATGGATCAGCAAGGCGCTCGTACTTTTCGGAAACGGGAGACTCGCGCGCCCGTTCAGACTCAATCGAGTGGGGAAGCGTTGCGGCGGACTCGGCTTCGGACATTGGTACGACTATACATTCGATAGTATTTATGCTTGCACATGTGAAGTGCTGTCACATCTCCGGCATGTTCAGACGGGCCGGATGAGGTCAGAAATGTCGCCGTGGCACATTGCGAATCTTTATTGCTTCTGAAAGGATAGGTATGGAAGTTCATGGTGAGTTCGCGAAGGCCGGATTCGACGTCGGGTTCTGAGACTCCGGATAAGCAGGACGATCAGGGGTGCCCGGTCGGCTCCCTGTTTGCGATGCTGGGTCAGCCCCACATGCTCCAGGTTCTCCATGCATTCCTGAACGAAGACGCCGAACCCATTCGGTTCGGAGAGCTCCAGAGGGAGCTGTCTCTCTCGCCGCGTACCCTTTCAAGCCGGCTCAAGTCGCTCGTCGAGGCGGGTCTCCTAGTCCGCCGCCGTTACTCGGAGATCCCTCCCCGAGTCGAGTACGAAGCGACTCGGAAGGCACGCGAGCTCGGCCAACTCTTCCGAGAGATGGAGGTCTGGGCGAGCCACAACACCCTCACCGTCGTCTCCTCGGTCTCGGTAGTCGGGCGGGCGTGAATCCCTCCTGATCGAGACGGAGCGGGCAGAGAACCCGAAGTCCGGCGACCCCCTCCCCCGCTCGGGTGGCCGTGGCCCGTTCACTTGGTTTTGTTGTCGGGTTTCTTGGCGGGTAGCTTCGCGGCGTAGCCTAACGACCGCGTCACCCAGGCTCGAGCTCGGCTCCGATTTTTGACCACGGATCCCGGGAGAACCATGTACTCACGCATCGCTCGGCCGGGCATCGGCTCAAATGTGACGAACCCCGCGTTCTTCTTCGCGTCGGCGCGGTCGGCTTCCGAAAGTCGTACGAAGAGCTTGTCACCGAACACCCCGAAGAACATGTTTCCGTTCACGAACGCGGCTGGTTGACCGAAGACCTTCCTCGCGCTGACGCCGGTCGCCGCGGGCGTCAGCTCCTCGAAGATCTTTGCCGCGCCTGGGTCGGGCTTCGGGATTTCCATCGGCATCGCTTAGCCGAGGGATTGGTTTTCCGCTTTTCAACTCTTGGAAGCGGAAGCCGTTACGGACATCCGTCTCCCACGGATACCTCGAGGGGAATGCGCGCAGGGCTCGTTGCACGCACTCTCCCTATCGTTCCGCGCCGAGAGGAGAACTTAACAACGGCTGCCCAACTGTCCTCCCATGGGCGAAATGATCACCGGGCTTCATTCCGTAACGATCCACATTCGGGATATTCACAAGGCCAGGACCTTCTACCGGGAGGTTCTCGGTTTCCGCGAGGTCTCCTTTGACGAGAAGGGAAGCCGGGCCGTCTTTGCGCTCCCGGGAACTTCGACTTTCCTGACGATGCACATCCAAGCGCCCGGGGAAGAAGGGAGAGACCCGGGCACGGTCTCGGGCGTGGTCTTTCGAACTCCGGACCCGACGTCCGCGTGTGAGGAGATCACTCGACGGGGCGGGACCGTGACGGTCGGACCCAAGGTCATCGAGTTTCCGGGCGTGAAGTTCGTTCGTGCCGTCATCGCGGACCCGGACGGCAACGAGTTCGTCATCTCTAATCGTACCGATTGACGAGGAATCTCGCGTCCGGCAACCGGACTCGGCAGATTCTTGAAAACTCCTTGGCTTAGGTCGCAACCGGATCGGCCGGAGCGGGAATCTCCGAACGGTGGTGCTTCGGAGATTTCCGGAGCCGAAGGTATGCCTCGGTGTACGCCGCCGCGAAGAGAAGGTAACTCACGAACAGCGGAGCGATCACGAAAGCCAGAGGGGCGAAGGAGACGATCAATCCCAGAGGGTTCGTGAAGAACTGCCGGACGAGAGACGAGATCTCTCCGCCCACAATGAGTCCGGTCAGCACCGCCACACCGAGCGACCACCCGAATCCGATCCAGGCAAGGAGTCGACCAATGGGGCCCGCCAGTCGGTCGACCAGAACCGCGAGACCGAGGAAGAAGTTCCCGAATGCGAGCGCCACGAGCCCCCCGATCAACCACGCGAACACCGGCGAGACGCCCGGGCTCTCCGAACTCCCGAGCGCACTGCTGAGGATGGCCATCGTCACGACCGCACCCCCAAAGATCGCGAGGGCGGCCCACAGGAGACGGTGTCCGCGACGCACGTTGCGACGATGGAGGTCGGTCCATTCGTGCCGGCCCCGGTACATGAGGTAGAACCCGAGTCCTGTCGTGACGAGCCCGACGTAGTAGAATCCGATCCATCCCGGTTGGCTGATCCCATAGCTCACGAATTGATAGATCTCCGTGGCCGCTTCCGCCACGAACCCGACGATGAAAGTCGCGAGCGCGATCCGAATCGTCCTCGTCATCGGTGGCAGGTCGGGCTGAGGCTGGTCATCGCGAATGACCGATTGAGCGCTCCACGTTTGAATTCTCGCTTCGCCAATCAAAGTGAGTGAGGGCGAGGGCCAGCCGATCGCTCTGCCCCCGGGGAATCCGACCCCGTCGGGACATTCACGTCGACGGGGCCCTTTCCGACTGTCGCGCTCGACGCCCGGGCAGGAGGATGACCGAGACGATGACTAAGGCCGCCCCCACGCCGAACGCGGCGGCGCCTCCCAAGAAGTCGGGGAGCACGTCGGAGCCGCCGACGGCAGACGCCGCCGAGAAAAGTAGCGCGCCGACGACCATCAGGACCAGTCCGATCACACCGCCGCCGACGACCGAGGCGATGTGGACGTCCCGGGGAGGTACCCGTGGCATGTTCGAGCCAAGGTACGCGCGGAATAATAGCCGGGGGGTGACAGTCCTTAATCCAGCAGGCCCCTGTCAAGGTCGTGAGCAACCCTCGGATTGCGGTGGTCACCGGCGCCTCCCGAGGGGCTGGGAAGGCGATTGCGATCGAACTGGGCCGGGCCGGTTGGACGGTCGTGGTGACCGCGAGAAGTACTCGACAGTCGCCGAGCAGAGAGGGCGTCTCGGGTACGATCGAGGAGACCGCGACATCGGTCGAGGCTGCCGGAGGGAAAGCCATCCCAGTCCGCTGCGACCACTCCCGGGAGGAGGACGTGATCGCCCTGAGGAAGAGTATCCAGGACGATTATGCCCACCTCGACCTCCTCGTCAACAGCGCCTGGGGCGGATACGAGGAGCACGACCTGGAGGGGTTCGGGCGTCCGTTCTGGGAGCAGCCCACGCACCATTGGGACCGGATGTTCACGGCCGGGGTCCGACCGACATTGCTTACTTCCGCCCAGCTCGCCCCCCTGCTGATGGCGTCCCAGGGTGGGTGCGTGATCAACATCGTAGCGTGGTTGCAGGGCGAGTACCTCGGGAACCTCTACTACGATACCGCGAAATCCGCGATCATCCGGATGACCGAAGGGATGGCGAGAGAATTGCGAGCTCACCACGTCGCGGCGATCGTCCTCGTTCCCGGGTTCATGCGAACCGAACGGGTCATGACGTCACACGCGGCCCATCCGTTCGACCTCTCCGGGACGGAGTCCCCCGCGTACCTAGGAAGAGCCGTCGTGGCGTTGGGCGGAGACCCCAGGGTTCTCGCGAAGTCCGGTCAGCTCCTCTACGTGGGCGACCTGGCCAAACTGTACGGATTCACGGACGTTGACGGAACTCAACCGCCCCCGTTCCGCACCGGCGACCTAGAAAAGGCATACGGTGTCAGCGAATTCGATACGACCCCAACGGGCCCGTCCTGAGTAGAGGCAGAGAATTGCGAGTATTCTCGGTTAGGCCACGTGGGCCTTGTCCAAGGTAGACCCACTGCGTTGGATCGACCAGCCCACTGCGACGACCAGGACGCCGACGCCCTCGAGCGCGTAGATAAACGAAAGGGTCCACGAGGGGAGGGTGACAGTGATATTGTAGTATGGGAGGAATTCGAGGATGCTGAAGTAAAGGGCTCCGCCGAAGAATGTGAGGGCGCCGAGGACCACGATGATTTGTCCAGCAAGTCTTCGTGTTTTCTGACCGCCCTGGGTCGAAAGCCCGAGGACGCGCGCGAGTTCGCGCTTGTCGAGCACCCACCCGGCGCCCGCGACCAAGGCTCCGATGGCCATCAACAATTCTGCAATGGCCATTTCCAGTTCGATGGTCTGATAATTGGGGATTCCGGAAGAGTTGACAAGAGTGTAGTAAATGGACGCGGAGATGAGAAAACTAACCGCGAATAGTCCCACCCCCAACTCAAAGACGATCGCTCCTAGGCGGGATCCTCGCGGGGGTGGCATCAATGCGGCCGGCACGGACGTAGAGGGAGGGGTCGCGGGCGCGGCTGCCGCCCGGGAAAACGACCCTGTGTCGATGGTGTTCAGATCTCGCGTCAAAACGAGAGCCTCGTGATACCCACCGCCTCTTTCGGGATAATTGTGCCGACGAACTACGAGTTGACGGCCGGAATAGTTGATCCTGGCACGGATTGGAATCACGCACCGAACGCTCAAGTCTGCGGTTTAGATTGGGGAACACGACGTGTCGCCCCCACCGAAGCTCCTCGTGTTCGCGGGTCTTCCCGGAACGGGAAAATCGACCCTCGCGAGAAAGGTCGCCGAGCGATTGGATGCCGCTTGGTTACGTGTCGACACGGTCGAGGCCGCATTGTTGAAGGCGGGACTGGCACGCTCTTTTGAAACCGGGTTAGCGGCCTACATCGGGGTCCGTGATATTGCTTCAGAACAACTCGAGCTGGGTCGGAACGTAGTGATCGACGCGGTGAACGGAGTCGAGCCCGCCCGGAAGATGTGGAGGGACCTCTCGGAATCGCTGGGGGTGACTCGTTACGTCGTGGAAGTGACGTGTCCTGATCTCGAGGTTCACCGAAAACGCGTGGAATCCCGCACAGAGCAAACTCCGCCTCTCCCGTCGCCTACCTGGGGCGAAGTGGTCCATCGAGACTACCGACCGTGGGGGGAGCCGGTCCTCTCCGTCGATGGGACCGCTTCTGCCGAACAGAACGTAAGGAGAATCCTGGAGTACTGCTCCGCCACCGCGAGATAGCTGGTGGGTAAGTGCACCTAGTCCTGCAGAGAGCCCGAAGATACGTCCCGACACCTCAGTCGGTACTCGAAGAAGAGGGCGTCCGGGTACGGATGGGCCCAATACGGGCGGATGGGCACGAACCCCATCTCCCGGTAGATTGCGATAGCCGCCTTCATGTTGGGCAGCGTGTCCAGGACCACCCGGTCGTACCTCAACCGGCGCGCCCGATTCAATAGTGCACGAGTGATGCGACGTCCGAGACGAGCACCCCGAGCGCCGGGGCGCACATACAGTCGCTTGATCTCACCAACATCCGGCTGAAGTTGCCGGAGTGCGCCGCATCCGACAGGGGCCGACCCGTCGAAGGCCACGCAGAGTGCGCCGCGTGGTGGTCCATACGCTCCGGGCAAGGTTCGAATCTCCTCGTCGAAGTAGCGGAGGCCGGTCTTCAGCACGGAGTCTTCGAAGGCGGTCACCTCTCGGTGCTCGGCGAGCCATTTCCGGTACTCGAGGAAGAGAAAACGGGCAGCCTCCACGTCCCGGTCCCCGCGAGCGAGTCGAACCGTCGTCCGAGGCGGCATCGCGGATCCCGACCCACAGGTCAATTCGGCCGAGTTCGCGACAGCGGCCGGAGCGGGGCGGGGGTCGGTGCCGCGGATCACTTGTACGTCGAGAGATGGATCTTTCCCTCGTCGTCGGTGATCGTGATGCACTCGCCTTCGCACTCGAACAGGCAGGCCTCGCAGACGATGCAGTCGGGGCCGTGAATGACGAGGGACTTCTCGCCCCGGAATTGAAATTTCGCTCCCACGGTCGGGTCGTCGACGACGTCGGGGAACTGGTCTCGGGGCTTGAGCTCGAAGACGTTCACCGGGCACACGTCTCGACAGTGGGCGCAACCGGTGCACTTTTCCATGACGACAACGACCTCGACCACGCGTGCCAACCTCGCTCGCGGGCAGCACCGGGGGTCATTTAGACTATGCGGACGCCGCGCGATCCACCGACTTCCGGGATTCGGGAACAGTCATAGGTCCCTCTCTCCGTTCCTTCAGCGTGCCTCGAACCCGGGCGACCGCTTTCAAGTCGGGGAAGGGAACGCGAGTCCGCCAGAGTTCGCGAACCACGGGGCGCACCGACTCCGCCCGTTCGTCAACGAAGCGAGAAACCGATCGACTGATCGCGGAGCTTTCGGGCGGGGACCCTCTCGCGGCGCGTCAGGCCGCGTTGCGCATTGGGCACCTGCGGGAAGCTCGCGCCCGAGTCGCGCTGGAGGCGGCCCTCAAAAGTCCGGAGGTCGGGCTACGGGTCGGTGCCGCGTCGGCCCTCGGTTCACTCGGGCGAACGGAGAGCCGAACGGCGCTCGAATCCGCGGTCTCGGACCCCGACTGGCGGGTGCGAGCTCAGGCGGCCTACGCACTCTCCCGCCTGCACGATCACCGGTCCACGAGGGTGCTCACGGAAACGCTCTCCCGTGACGAAAGCGCCCTCGTGCGGAATGCCTGCGCACTCGCTCTCGGCCGAATCGGGGACCCGAGGGCCATCCCGACCCTCGAACACGCGCTCGACGACCCGTCGGACCGCGTCCGCCGCGAGGCGGTCCTTGCTCTCGAGCGTTCTCATGACCCGGATGCGGCCGAAAAGGTTCGTCGTTTCCTGCGGGATCCCGCCCGAAGGGTGAGGATCGCTGCGACGCTCGTCATTGGGCTTCGGCGCGATCGCGAGGGGGTAGAGTCTCTTCTCGACCTGTTGGGTCGTTCGCACACGTTTGAAAAGCCGGCGCTTTTGATTGCTCTCGGGCGGATCGGGACGCCCGAGTGCGGAGAGGCCCTGGCTCAATCCGCGGAGGACGACGCCCTCTGGGTGCGAGTCTGCGCTCTCCATGGACTCTCGGAGATGCGCTCCCCTCTGACCCGAAGAGTAGGGCTTTCCAAGCTCAACGATTCGTCCTGGGCCGTTCGCGGAGCCGCCGCCCTAGCCCTTGGGCGAGCCGGCCACTCCTCCGATTCCGGAGCTCTCGCACCGCTCCTCGATGATTCCAGTCCGTGGGTTCGACGCGGAGCCGTGTACGCCCTGGGGCAGCTCGGTGCTTCGGAGAAGTTGCCGGATATCCGGGTCCGAATGGACGATCCGGACCCGGAAGTTCGATTGGCCACGATATGGGCCCTGGGGCGCCTCAGAGACCAACACTCGGAGGCGAAGCTGATCCAACTGCTGAGGACCACCCGACCTCAAGATACTCCGCCGCGCTCGATACTGATGCAAGGAGAAGGGGCCGTGCGGTTGGTCTCCGATGCCGGCGCTCGCCTTTTTGACGCACTCGTTCAGGCGGTGGGCTCTCTCGCCATCGGCGCCACCGACTCGGCGGCCCGCGGCGCCCTCGCAGCCGTCAAACGGTCCTTGGGAAACTCGGAACTCGACCGACCCGCGCGATTACCGACCCCCCTGGGCGCCGTAAGCGATCAGCGCACGCTCCGGAGTCTGTTCGATTCACCCGAGTTGGTCGAATAAGGCGGAGAGATTGCATCCCGGCGGGACCGCAATGCCGGGCCGTCCTCCGAACTGAAGAGAGATGACCCCGACCGGAGCCGTCCCGCCGGAGCCGTCCCGCCGGAACCGAACGCAAACCGCAAGGGAGACGACGAGATTCTCCCGGTCGTGGTCGAGACCGAACGACCCGACCGTACCGCGAATTCGGTCGCGCCGACGACCAGAACACGGGCCGAGAACGCGCGCGAGAGGATCCCTCGAGTTCTGATCAAGCTTCTTGCCGTCTACAGCGCGATCTTCGTCTCATTCATCGTCGCGGTCGTTCTGATTGGTTCCCACGACCCGCGGGCACGGGCTATCATCCTGATGGCGGCGGGTCTCGTCGTTCTCTGGGTTCTTCTGGGAGGTCTCATCACCCTTCGATTCCGAGACCGGATCCGCCTCCGGCTCCTGCGAATCCCCCTGCGATGGGAGTGGACGTTCTTCCTCCTCGCCACCGCTCTTGCGCTCATCGAAGAAGCCATCACCACAACGATGACCAACCTGGCTCCGGAGTTCGGGTCGCAGATCGGCATGGCGTACATCACCGCCTCGAACAACTACCTGATCGTCATCGCGTTCAGCAGCGTGGTCGTCTTCGTTCCGGAATTCGCCGGCTGGGTCCTGCTGCTCCGCCGGTACTCGTTCACTCCCAACGAGGTGTTCCTGCTCTACGGCTTCCTCGGGACCACGATGGAGGCCAGCCTGAGCCCCACCGCCTTCATCTCGGGATTCTGGTTCTTTGTCTACGGGCTCATGGTCTTCTTGCCCGCCTACAGCCTACCGACCAGGGCGAGAGCCGTCCCTCCGCGCTGGTTCCACTACGTCCTGGCCTACTTCCTCCCCCTCGCGTGCGCCCTCCCGGTCATTGGTGCGGACACGCTACTGGCGCATGCGTTAGGAATCCACCTCTGGTCCTGAACGGGGAATGCTCGCCCAAGGCGCGTTCCTTGCCCGCATCGAAATTACCAATGCGTACGCGGCCGTTCGAGGAACACGACCGCGAAGGTGAACGATCAGGACGACGAATCCGTTTCTCAATTCCTATGTAGGACGGCGCCTTGCGAGGAGACGGCCGTGACCGACACCTTCGTGGAACTCCAAGAGCTTCCGGTCCTCCGCGTCAAGGCCGACATGTCGGGAAAGGGTCCGAAGGCCGCTTTCGATCTACTCGAATCCCGGCTTCCGACCTTGAAGGGTCGAAGATTCTACGGAAGCTTTCGGGTGACGCCGCTCGGAGAGGAGTACTACGCGTGCGTGGCTCGGGTCGACACCGATGACCCCGAGAGGTTGAAACTGGAGACGGGAACCATTCCCGGCGGCTGGTACGCACGAAGGAAGCTCCGAGATTGGGAAGCTAAGATTCACGAGCTGCCACGGCTGTTTGAAGAAATGGCCCGGACCCACGACGTGGATGCCAGTCGCCCGTCGCTCGAATTCTACCGAAGCTCGACGGAATTGCACCTGATAGTTCCCGTGCGGAGTCCCCCGAGACGACCGAGCTCTCCCCCCGCGGAACCGACCGAGGAATACGACGCTCGTTCGTCGATCATGGATGACGAAGGTCGAGCCCCCGGCGGCTGACCGACCGGGCCTCTCCCGGGCCTTTCGGGCCGCCATTCCCCGCCCTTGGACCAATGGATTTTGAGGTTGGACCAAAAAGAGGGTGACCCTCTTCTTCGGTCGGTGGTCCGGGTGCGTGCCGATGGTCGAGTCCGAGCGAGCGGTCCCGAACCCGATCTTCTTCAGCGCGGCGTTCGGCCTCGCCTTCGCGCTCTCCGTGGTGATGCTGGTCACCGACACGAACCTGCAGACCGACTTCGGTACGGTGTCGAGCGGGTACTACGTTCACTGGTACGTGATCTTGGGAACGGCCGTCGCGGACCTGATCGGAGTGGCCCTTCTTCTGCTGCTCCGGTCTCGGACCGCCGTCAAGCTCTGCACGGTGGGCTCCGGGCTCCTCGTGGCGGTCTTCCTCGGGGCGATCTTCACCTACAGCCAGGTCGGTTTCGCCTCCGCGACCGACTTTGCGAACTACCTGTTCGGCGTGACGTATTCCGGCGGAGACATTCGCTACCTCTACGACATCCTGCTCGCGGTCTATATCGCGACGTTCCTCGGGGGTGCCGTTGGTCTTCTGATGTCGCGCCGCCCCGCACCGACCGCGCAGTCCCGCCCGGATGGGACTCCTCCCTCGCCCTGAGCGCACTCGCTTCGGCTCCCGCTCGATGGTCGATGACGGCGTTCGACTTCGGCGCCCATAAGGGGGGCGACCGAACCGGAAGTGTCCGGTGCAGGGGTTGATTTGGTGAACGACTTAGTGGGAGACCTATAGTTTTCGAACGGGCTTTCCGAGTCATAGGGAACGGGTTCGAGGTGCTCGATGCCGAGCGCCCCCCCACGGCGAACTTCATCGATGCGAACGTGGCGCTCGCATCGACGACCCGCCGTCAAAAGGAGGAGTACACGGGGTTCCTGCGGCCGGTTCGATTGGTCCGCATGTGCGGCCGGATGTTATGGCGCGCGAGCGACTCACGATCAGGGAATCGGGTTCCGCAGAGAGCGCAGACGAGGCGGGGCATCTCCGATTCCGGGTTCATCGAGAGTGTCTCCATCGGACTGGCCCATTTGTGGTTCTTCTTCACATGGACCATCAGCTCCGCGGGAGTCGCGAAGGAACCTCCACAGTTCGGGCAGAGTTCTGCCACCGTTGTCACCTCCCGGCACGCGGCCGAACACCACTTCGGTCCCTTCGTTGAAGTACTTTTGTCCCGTCGATTTTTTCCATGTCGGCAATCGCCGGACCGGTATCAAGGATGTTGTGTTACCGAGGTCGCGAAAATACCCCGATTGTCGAACCCCTCGAACCAGGTACGACGCGGGACTAACGCCAGAAAGTGGTCTTCGCGAGGTCGATGACCTCGTCACCCTTTCCGCTCAGGACCGCCTTCACGACGAACAGGCCGAACTTTCGGACGAGGTCGAGGTCGATGCTGGGAGGGAGCACGATCTCCTGGCGGGAAACGGCGATTTCGACGAGCGCCGGCCCGGGATGGCGAAGGGCCTGAGTGATTGCGGGACGGACCTGCTCGGAAGACGTTACCGAGAGCCCGAGGAGACCTGCAGATTCGGCGAGCGCGGCGAAGTTGGGGTTCGTGAGGTCGGTCGCGAAATCGAGGAACCCGGCCGACAACATCTCCAGGTTCACGAACGCGAGAGAGTCGTTCTTGAAGACGACGACCTTGACCGGGATCTCGAGCTGACGGAGTGTCAACAACTCTCCGAGCAGCATGGCCAATCCGCCGTCGCCGGACATCGAAATCACCTGCCGATCCGGAAATGCAAGCTGCGCCCCGATCGCCTGGGGGAGCGCGTTCGCCATCGAGGCGTGGTTGAAGGACCCGAGCAGGCGACGCTTGCCGTTCATTGACAAGTAGCGCGCGGCCCAAACTGTGGGGGTACCGACGTCGCAGGCAAAGATCGCATCCTCCGCCGCGAGTTCGTCCAGTACCCTCGCCACGAACTGGGGATGCACCTTCGAACCCGTGCTTCCCTCGGTGGCGAGAGAATCCAACCCCTCGCGAGCCTTGGCGTAGTCCGCAAGTCCGGTCGCGAGGTGGCGATCGTCCCGGGTTTCCGGCAATCGGGGAAGAACGGCTTCGACCGTCGCGCCCACATCCCCTACGACCCCGAGGGCCACCGACGTGCGCCGCCCGATCTGTTCCCCCCGGACGTCCACCTGGACCACTGTCGCCTTCGACGGATAGAACTGCCGGTACGGAAAGTCGGTCCCGAGCATGAGGACGAGGTCGGCGGCCTGGAGGGCGTGGTATCCGGAAGTGAAGCCGAGAAGTCCCGTCATGCCGACGTCGCAGGGGTTCGCGTACTCGACGAACTGCTTACCCCTCAGGGTATGGACAATCGGTGCTCTCAGTCTCTGCGCGAGACCGACCAGAGCGTCGTGCGCGTCCGCGCACCCCGCCCCGGCCAGAATGGTCACCTTCTTGGCCGCGGAGAGAAGCTCCGCGAGCTTGGCGACCTCCGCGTCGCTGGGGCAGATTCGGGGCCGCGGGTCGGAGAGCGTAAGGCCCGACGCGCCCTCGGTCGCCGGGCGGAGCGCTACGTCTCCCGGAATCGCCACCACCGCAACGCCCTCGCGCGCGACCGCGGTCCGCATCGCGATCTCGAGGATGCGCGGCATCTGTTCGGGTTGAGAGACAAGTTCGGCGTAGTGACTGCACTCGCGGAAGAGCTGGTCGGGATGCGTCTCCTGGAAGTATCCTCCGCCGATCTCGGGACTCGGGATCTGGGCAGCGATCGCCAGCACCGGCGCTCGGCTGCGGTGGGCGTCGAACAACCCGTTGATGAGGTGGAGGTTCCCCGGACCGCAGCTTCCCGCGCAGACCGCGAGCCGCCCCGTGAGCTGGGCTTCCGCTCCGGCAGCGAAGGCCGCCGACTCCTCGTGCCGCACGTGCACCCACGCGATCCCTTTGCGCGGCCGAATGGAATCGGTGATGCCGTTGAGGGAGTCCCCGGCCACACCGTAGACCCGTTTGACCCCCGCGTTCACGAGCGTGTCGACCAACACGTCCGCCACTCGGGAGGGCGCCATGCGACGCGCGGGAGGTGCTCCACCTATATGCGGCCAGCGGGAGGCGTGGGACGGGACCGAAGCAGCACGCTCGGTCGGAATCGGGAGCACGCCGTTAGAGGGCCGCGCCGCAGGCAGAGCACTTCGTCTCCGTCACCGGATTGAGGCTGCTGCAGTACCGACAGCGAACTTCGACCGTTTGTTGTACGACGGTTTGCTGGACGAGGACCGGTTGGATCAGGGGGGGCGGAACGGCCGGGTCCGTGGTCGGATAAATCGTCCGTCGGCCCCCCCGCGCGGACGCCACGGCAACGACGATCCCGATGATGAGGAAGAGGAATCCGAAGAGGACGATGACCGCGTAGCCGCCGCACGAGGGGGCGACACCGTTGACGGTCGGGAGAGAATTGCAACTCGCCCAAGTCCAGGCACCGATTGCGATGGCCATCACCCCGACCACGACCAGGAACACCGCCGTGGCGGCGCGGTTCGGCGAATTCGCGAACACGTCTCATGTATCGAGTGAATTCGTTCTCATAACCCATGCGGCGCGCGCTATCCTGCAGCCGGGTCGGCTCCACAACGTCGCGCGATGCGCGCATTACGCCGGCGTGAAGACCGCGTCCACCTTGACGTTGAACCCGAGGCTGACGTCGATCAGAGCCCGGAGGACCCAATAGGTCCGGTAGAGCGTGCCGGAGAACGGTCCCGTCGTGTCGGCCGAGTTCGGGATGGCGATCTGGAAGGTTCCCTCGTAGTGCGGAGAGCGAGGGCCGAGGGGGACCGTAAGTTGGAACCCCGGGACCTCGCGGGTCGCCGAGTAGTCGTTGGCGGTGTACTGCGCGTGCCGGAAGAGGGTCAAGGCCAACTCCGGCAGCTCCTTCAGCCGCGGATTGTCGATCGAATAGTTTCCGGTGAGGACCGTTCCGGGTAGGATCATGGGCTGGTCCACGCGAATCTGGATTGTCGGTCGCTCCGGGTCGCTCCCGCTCGAGAACGGCGGCAGGGCGCCCAGCACCCGGCGGGGGGAGTAGACCGGGACGACCTCCCGGTCGATAGGATCGATCCACCATGGTACCGTCATTCGAGCTTCGAGCTCGTATTCGACGTACATCCCGTCCTCCTGGGAGGTGAGCCGAGTACCAGTTCGGGGTCGCTCGGTCGTCACGAGCGACGGTTCGGCGGTCGCGGGAATGTCGAAGCGGAACGGGAATCGATAGGTGCCCGGGTCGATGTGGTCGGTGTCCTTGAATTGAAGCGATTCGTGGAACGAGGAGACGAGCTCGAGAAATGGCACCTTTTGAACGACGACGTGACGGGACTTGCCCGCCCCTACCGTGATCTGGGACGTTTCGGTCCCGTGCAGATAGAGCAGTAGGTCGGTCGCGCGAACGACTCCATCAGCCTCGAGCCCCAGGGAGGCCTGAATCGATCCCCCGAGCGAGGCATAATCGGGCAACCCCTCGAACCAGACGCGAGCCACACCTCCGGCACCGAGCACCGGGAAAAAAGCTCGCCCTCGCGAGGAGCCGTGGGAACCACTCCCCAAGCCATTGCATCGCAAAGTGAAGTACCGACGGAGTGGTAGCGGCGCTCGTGCTGCCCGTACTTTTCGTCCAGATCAGCGCGGCCGTCGCGCTCGTGGGGACCGTCACAGGATTCGCTGCCGGTATCGCACAGCGCCGCCGCGCGCTCGGAGAAGTCCACGTCGTCGCTCGAAAGGACCCTGTCCGCGGAACGACGATCCTCTGGGTCGGTGGGACTCTCGTGGCCACTTTCTGGCCGCTCGGGTTCTTTCTCCTTCCTCAGTTTGCGTATCACTGGCCCGCGTTCCCCGACTTTCCCGCGTCGTGGGTCGTCCAGATCATCGGAGTGGCGTTCGGCGTGACCGGAGGAGTCCTCTTTTCGCGAGCCGCCCGCGCGCTCGGAACTCAGATGACTCCAGAGATCCGGATCCAACAGGGCCACCAATTGATCGAGGTGGGCCCCTATCGGCGCATCCGCCACCCGGTCTACACCGCCATACTCTTCGTGGCGTTTGGGCAGAGCCTGCTGTTCCTCAGCCTGCCCGCGGCCTTGCTCGCTCTGTTGTTGGCCGCACTCGCGGTCTACCGGGCGGATTTGGAAGAGCGGTTGCTGAGCTCACCGGACGCGTTTGGTGCAACTTACGATGCCTATGCGGCGAGAACTGGGCGTTTCCTTCCGCGACTTCGTTCAAAGCCGTAGGTCGCGCAAAGGGCAACCTGTCTCTCGTCGACCCGGCGGACCTGCTGAGTCGGCGGAATCCTAGAGTATATCTTCCGTTCTCGAGGGAAATTCCTAGCCCATATCCACCTTTCTCGGTCTTCTGGCTCGATCATTCAGGAGGGCCAGAGACCAATGAAAGGTGCCAGGGAGGAGAGCGGAGTGCCCGCATTCCGGGAGTCGGGCCAAAGGGGATTATCGCCGACGAAGGCCGTCGCGATTCTGATGGCGGTGACGATCACTGTCGGCGTCGCGGGGTACTTTGTGCTCGGTGCGGTCGAGCACGTGGGAACACACACGGTGAGCTCGTGTTCTCCGCACGGGCCCCGTTGCGAGGGAAATACCACGTCGGCGAACGAGGTCGGATTCACGGCCCTCGAAGTCAGTGTAGGTCGAGGATGAGTCCGATCGTTCTGGCAAATGTGTGGACCAAACCCCCGCCGTGATGGTGGATACGCGGAGACGGGCTGAGCACGCTGGCCCGACCCCTTCCGGGCGAGCCCTGAAATAGCGCGACCCCGCTCGCCGCCCCCGACCGGCGATGGCGGATTGGTTCAACGCGGTCACGTGGGGGGTCTTCGGGGCGCTCTCGGCGCTGAGCCTTCTCATCCTCCTCTACCGGACCGAGTGGGGGGAACGGTCGGGGCTCCGGGCCAGGGTCCTTCATGCGCTGCGACGGGTCTCGGGACGCTCCGACCTCGAGTGGTTGGACTGGCGACCGATACTCGTGGCCGCGGCGATCGCGTTCGCCGCAGTGAGCGCCTATGGGATCCTGAGCGGGCAGTATGGGTGCCACCCGCCCGGGGTGAGCGACCCCATCGGAGCCCTCAATTCCGGACAGGCGCTCTGGAACGGACAGAACCCGTTCTACGTGACCGATTGCGGAGGCCACATCGAAGTCCCGTACGGTCTCGCTTCCGTCCTCCTCGACGCCGTGGGAAGCCTTGGGGGTCTACCCGGGATCTACGCGGTCTGGGGGGTCGTCGCGCTGGCCCTCATCCCGCTCACTTGGGCCGTGGCGGGGCCGGACCGACGCTACGTCCTCGTGTTCGTAGGCACCTCGGTGCTTCTCGTGCCGCTCGTCTCCTCGCAAATCGACGGCGCGACGAACGCAATCGTCCCCACCACGGTCTTACTCTCTCTGTATCTCGCCCAACGTAGCGAGCTCCTCGGTTCGGCGGTCGGGGGATTTCTTTCCACCTCACGATTTCCCAACATTCTACCGATCCTAGGGGAGACCGGGGCGTTCCGACGTCGGCGCTACCTCGCCTTCATCACCGGCGCCGCCGTGTTTGCGGGAGCGACCGCGATCACCTTCGCGATCTGGGGCCATGAATTCCTGGACCCCGTATTCCTGAACCAGCTCGGCCGACGTTCCTTCTCGCTCAATCTCTACGGGGTCTTCCTCCTGTCGAACACGCTACCGGGAGGCATCGGGATCGAATTGTTCCAGGGGGTGCTCATCGTCGCGCTGCTCGTGGCGGTGTTCTTCCTGGTTCGTTCGCCGATCGTGGCCGCCTCGATTATGCTGGTCGGCTTTGCGCTTCTCACCCCATTTCTCTCGTTCAACATCCTCGTCTGGCTCCTTCCGGTCGCGCTCATCGGGGTCCGCGCCCGCTGGTGGCTGTGGAGTGTCGCGTTCGTCGGGTCGCTGAACTACGACCTCGCCCTCAATGTCTGGGCGTGGGACGACGGCGTCGGGTGGCCCTCCATGATCTTCGACGTCGCCCTCACCGGATTGCTCCTGGCGCTGTTCGTCGACCTCTGGCGTGGAGAGCTCGCCGCTCGGCGGGCCGGGTCGGTCCCTACGACTGCTTGAGGGCTACGACGAGCTTCCCGACCGCCGCCTGGGCGTCCCCGTAGAGCATGTGGCAGTTGTCGCGGTAGAACAGGTCGTTCTCGATCCCCGCGAACCCCTTGCCTTGCCCCCGCTTGATCACGATGACGTTCTTCGCCTGCTCGACATCGAGGATCGGCATCCCGTAGAGCGGGCTCCCCTGGCGGTGCGCCGCCGGGTTCACGACGTCGTTCGCGCCGATGACGAGGACCACGTCGGTGTTGGGGAACTCCGCGTTGATCTCGTCGCGGTCGAACAGCTTGTCGTAGGAGATCCCGGCTTCCGCGAGCAGCACGTTCATGTGGCCGGGCATGCGGCCCGCCACGGGGTGGATCGCAAACTTTACCGCGACGCCCTTCGACTCGAGGAGGTCGGCGAGCTCCTTGACCTTCCCCTGGGCCTGCGCGACGGCCATTCCGTAGCCGGGCGCGATGATCACCTGGTTCGCGTACTCCATCATCGCCGCGACGTCCGAAGCCTCGATGGGCTTCATCGAACCTTTGATCGCGACGCCGGTCTCCTCGGTCGCGCCGAAGGCGCTGAAGAAGACGTTCCCGACCGACCGGTTCATCGCCTTCGCCATCAGGAGCGTCAGGAGCGAACCCGACGCGCCGACCAGCGTTCCCGCGATGACCATCGCGTAGCCGGCGTCCCCGAGGGGACCGTTCACGAGCGCGAATCCATCGAGCGCGACCGCGACACCGGTCAATGCGTTGAAGAGAGCGATGACGACGGGCATGTCCGCCCCGCCGATCGGCAAAGTGAGGAGGATCCCGTAGAGGAGGAGGAGGACGAAGAACGGCAGGAGCCAAACGGCGCTCATCGTCCAGAGCGAGAACACGCCGAACCCGACCCCGACGATCAGGACGGCGGTGTTGACGAATTGCCGGGCCGGGAGGACGATCGCTTTGGACGGCATCCAGCCCTGGAGCTTCAGGAACGCGATCATGCTGCCCGCGATCGAGATCGAACCGATGATCGCACCGGCTACGCTGAGGCTCGAGGTGACCTGGTTCGAGAGCGTCGAAAGGAGCTCGACCGCCGCGATGGCGGCCGCCGCGCCGCCGCCCATCCCGTTGAACATCGCGACCATCTGCGGCATCGCGGTCATCTTCACGACGCGCGCCCAGTACCACCCGCCGAGACCTCCGATGGCGACGCCGAGCGCGATGAGGGCGAAGTTCGATAGACCCGGGCTGAAGAACGTGACCACGACCGCGATCAGCATCGCGACCCCGGCGTAGACGATCCCGCGACGCGCAGTGACGGGCGAGCTCATCGCCTTGAGGCCGAGGATGAAGACGAGGACCGCGACCACGTAGACCGCGTCGATCGCGTCGCTCACCCAGTCGGTCATGGCTTGCCTCCGGGCTTCTTCGACCGGTCGAACATCGCGAGGATGCGTTCCGTCACGACGTAGCCGCCCGTGACGTTCATCGCCCCCATGACGACGGCGATGAACCCGATCGCCTCCTCGGCGGTATTCGTGGCGAGCCCGAGCGCCACGATGCCGCCGACCAGGACGATCCCGTGGATGAAGTTCGACCCGCTCATGAGCGGGGTGTGGAGAAGGACCGGAACCCGGCTGATGACCTCGTAGCCCACGAAGACCGCGAGCAGCGCGATGAACAGCGCGGTCCAGATATCGGCCGCCATCTAGGCTGCCTCCTTCGAGAGGAGGTCGGCGGTCGGCTTGTGCGTCACCGCGCCGTTCGAAACGAGCAGGCTCGCGGCGAGGATCTCGTCCGAGTAGTCGGTGACGAGGGTTCGCTCCTTCGTGAGCAGCAGCGTGAGGAACGATTCGAGGTTCTTCGCGAACATCTGGCTCGCGTTGAACGCGAGCTGGCTCGGTAGGTTCAGCGGGCCGGCGATGGTGACGCCGCCCACCACGACCTCTTCGCCCGGCTTCGTAAGCTCGCAGTTCCCGCCGGTTTCGGCGGCGAGGTCCACGATGACGGAGCCCGGACGCATCGCGCTCACCATCTCCTTGCGGACGAGGACCGGCGCCTTGCGGCCGGGGATCGCGGCGGTCGTGACCACGACGTCCGCCTCGGCGACCGCCTTCGCCACCATCGCCTGCTCCTGCTTCTTCTCCTCGTCGGTGAGCTCGCGGGCGTACCCGCCCGCACCCTCCGCGTTGATCTGCAATTCCAGGAACTTCGCGCCCAGGCTACGGACCTGTTCGCCCGCCGCCCGGCGGACATCGTATCCCTCGACCACCGCGCCCATCCGGTGGGCGGTGGCGATCGCCATCAGGCCGGCGACCCCGGCGCCCAAGATGAGGACCTTGGCCGGTCGGATCGTTCCGGCGGCCGTCGTGAGCATGGGAAGGAACTTCGGGCTCAATCCGGCGCCGATGAGCATCGCGCGGTAACCCGCCGCGGTCGCCTGAGAGGAAAGCACGTCCATGCTCTGCGCGCGCGTGATCCGGGGGAGCAACTCGAGCGCGAATGCGGTGAGCTTCGCGTCGCGCATCTTCGCGACCCGGTCGAGGTTGCGGCTCGCGTTCATGAGGGCGACCACCACGGTCCCCGGCTTCATCCATCCGACCTCTTCGACCGTGGGCACCTGAACCTTGAGAACGATCGCCGCTGTACCGAAAAGCGCCGCACGATCCCCGACAATCTGGCCGCCGGCCGCAGTGTAGAGCGCGTCCGGATATCCCGAATGGGCTCCGGCACCGGCTTCGACGGCCACTTCCACGCCCGATTTCGTCAGGTGTTGAACTGCCTCAGGGACGAGAGCAACGCGCTTCTCACTGGGAGTAATCTCCATCGGTACAGCGATGCGCACAACCATGAGAATCGCGGGGGTTTTGTCGGGCGAGATTATACGCTTAATGTGTCCGTAGGTTGACCGAATGGGCGAGCGGTACGACGTCGCGATTATCGGGGCCGGGTTGGTCGGTCTCGCAACCGCTCGCGTGGTCCGCGAGCGGGCGCCCGAGCGGTCGTTAGTCGTCCTCGAGAAGGAGAACGAGGTCGCCGCCCACCAATCGGGACACAACAGTGGGGTCGTCCACTCGGGCGTCTACTACCGGCCGGGGTCGCTCAAGGCCCGTTTATGTCTCGAGGGAAGAGCTCAACTGATCGACTTCGCGACGCGCGAACACCTGCGCTGTGTGCGGATCGGCAAGGTGATCGTCGCCTCCCGAGCCGAGGAGATCCCCGCGCTTTCGATGATCGAGGAACGTGCCCGCGCGAACGGCGTCCCCTCGGTCCGTCGACTCGCCCCCGAAGAGCTCAAGGCGCGGCTCCCAGAACTCGTGGGCGTCGCCGCGGTCGAGGTTCCGTCGGCGGCAATCATCGATTATCGGGAGGTCGCTCAACGGCTCGCCGCCCAATTGACCGCCAGGGGCGCCGTGACCCGGCTTTCGAGCGGGGTTCGGTCCGCGGCCTTGCGCGGCGAGGATTGGGTCCTCGACACTCCGACCGGAGAGGTGGCGGCACGATTCGTGATCAACTGTGCCGGTCTCGAGTCGGACCTGGTCGCCCGGGAGATGGGGGTGACACCTCCGGTGACGATCGTACCCTTCCGCGGCGATTTCTACCATATGGGCGAACGACTGCGTTCTCGAATCCCCTGCTTGGTGTATCCGGTACCGGATCCGGACGTTCCGTTCCTGGGTGTTCACTTGACCCCCACGGTCGATGGGGAGCTTCTCGTCGGACCGAATGCCGCGCTCGCACTGGACCGTGAGGGGTATCGCCGGGGTCAGTGGACGCTCTCCCAGCTGGGCCGCATGGCAATGTTCCCGGGAACGATCGGTCTTGCGCGGCGGTACGGGATGTACGCCGCACGCGAGTGGCTGTCCTCGTGGAGCCCGGCAGAATTCCTCTCGGACGTACGGACGTTGTGGCCCGCGGTGGAGGAAGGCGACCTCATCGGCCGTTCCTCCGGAGTCCGTGCCCAGGCAGTCCGACCCGACGGATCCCTCGAGGACGACTTCGTTCTCGTTCGGGGGCCGCAGGCCCTGCATGTCCTCAACGCTCCTTCTCCTGCCGCGACCGCGGCATTCGCGATCGGCGGGAAAGTCGCGGACGAGGCAGGAATTCTGAGCCGCGTCGCTCCGCCCGCCCCCTCGGACGCGGGCGAACCCTCATAACCGGCCTCTCCGTCGGCCGCGCCATGGCGGAGGGCTCGAAACGGTCCGCCGAGGACCGCTCGTTCGACCGCATCGTCCTGGGGGATGCCCGAGAGGTACTCGATCGGCTCCCGGCCGCTTCGGTCCAACTCGCGATCACCAGTCCGCCCTACAACGTTCGGATTCCTTACCGCGAGTATTCGGACGACCTTCCGCCGGAGGAGTATCTTCGCTGGCTCAAGGGCGTCTGGAAGTCGCTCTACCGGGTCCTCGTTCCCGGCGGCCGGTTCGTCCTGAACGTCGCCCCGACTTCGATCAAGGACTTCCGTCCGATCCACCACGACCTTTCCCGAGACTTGCGCGACCTGGGCTACATCATGCGCACCGAGATCATCTGGTACAAGCAGACGATGGGACGCCGGACCGCGTGGGGGAGCTGGCGGAGCCCGTCCAACCCGCACATCGTGCCGTCCTGGGAGTACGTGCTGGTCTTCTCGAAGGGCCAATGGAGACTCGAAGGAGACCCGCACGCCGTCGACATCACCGCCCGGGAGTTCGAGCAGTTCTCCGACGGGTTCTGGCAGATCCCTCCCGAACGCCGGCGGAAGGGCCACCCAGCTCCGTTCCCCGAGGCCCTGATCGAACGGCTCGTGAAGTTCTACAGCTACCGGGGGAACCGGGTCATCGACATGTTCGGAGGAACCGGGACGGTCGCGGCGGTCGCCCGTCGCCTCGGTCGTCACTACCTTTCGATCGACGCCTCCGAGGAGTACTGCCGGATCGCGGCCGACCGGGTCCGCGCGTCGCTGCCTCCCGCCGACACGCCGATCGCGCCCCCGCCCTCGGGAAACCGGTTCTCTCTCCCCGAATCGAAGAAAAGTCGCTCCCCGATCAAGCGACGGCCCGAGCGGCCAAGCGAGCACGGGCGACCCGACCCGTAGGGGCTGGAACGGCGAGGCTCGAGAAGCCGTAGACGCTCGCCGCCCAGACGTCGAGCGTCCACGCACGCTCTTCGGGATGCTGGCCGAGAAAGCGGAGATACTCGGCGGTCAGCCGGGCGACCTCGCGACGGTCCGCGTCGGCCGCGACGCGGGCGACCAGCGTGCCTCCGCGGAACAGGCGCTCGTGGTTGACCGAGCGCGCGGTCAGCCATCGGGCGAAGTCGGGGCGTCCGTGACGTTCGGCGACCGCGGCCATGTCGCGTTCGGACCCCGCGGCGTGACCGAGCCAGCGTACGGTGTGGGTCACGTTGCCGGCGTAGTACCGGTATCGGGTGAGACGGCGGTCGTCCAGGTACATCCCGTAGGGCGAGAGCGTCCCGGTTAGGAACAGGCAGAGGTCCTCGAGCTGCGTGCGTTCGAACGAATCTCCCAGCTCTCCGTCGAGAAGATCACGTCGCAACGCCATGCTGCTGGTCGCGAACGTCGCGTGGGTCGTTCGGGTCGCCAGGTCGAGGAGTCCGCCCTTCCCGTCCCGCGGCAGGTAGACCGGCCCCAAACGGTCGAACCCCGGGTCGGTCTCGTGCTCCCGCCACTCGCTCGGGGGGATGGGCCGTCCGTCCCGGTTGATCACGCGGACCCGGTTCCGATAGTATCCGAGGTCCGGATGGGTCCGGAAGACGTCCGAGCAGTCGTTCGAGCCGGTCGGGCTCGAGCTCGTCGTCGTCGTCGCAGAACGTCACGATCGGGGCGCGAGAGATGTTGACGGCGTGTCGGAGCCAGCGCCCGATCCGCGGTTCGGCATCGAAGAGAACGGTCGCTCCGACCCGCTCGAGTTCCGTATCGATCTCCGCCGACCGGAAGTTCTTGATCACGACGATCTCGAACCGGTCGCGGGGGATCGTTTGGGCGAGCAACGAGCGGACCGCGCTGAGGAGATACTTCTCGCGCGAGTAGGCTCCGACGATGACCGAGACCTCGGGGTCGCCCGGCATCGCGCGCCCTACGCCCTCGGTCCGCGCGGGCCCGACGGGAGGACGGAGGCGAACCGATCGCCGATCGTGACGAAGGAAGGGGGAGGCGGCAGCACCCGGCGTTCGAGCTCGGTCGCCGCGAAGTGGAGGAGGGGTTCGAGGTTCACCGTGTCGGCGCGGTTGTAGCGGACCAGCCGGTCGAGCGCGGACGCACTTCCCCTTCGGTATTCCTGCCAAAGACGCACGGCGTCGAGGCCATCGACGCCCTCCACTCCGGCGCGGTCCCCCACCCCGAGTCGCTGTTCGATCCGCTTGAGGCCCCCCGCGTGACCGATCCGGTACAAGAGGAACCGCAGGTCGATGTGCGCGGGCGGGACGAGGAGCTGCGGGAACGACGCGAGGAGGAACGGTACGTCGAACCGGCTCCCGTTGAACGTCACGAGGACGGAGAAACGTCCGAGGTAGGCCGGGAGCTCTTCGAGGTCATCGCCCGCGACGAAACTGCGCGTCGCGCCCCCTCCGTGCACCGTCACGACGGTGACGATGCCGCCGTACGGGGAGAGACCCGTCGTCTCGATGTCGAGGTAGGCGGTCTCGGGGGCGAACGTCGGATAGAGACGCCAGTGCTCGCGATTCGGAAGGCGTCGGGCGAACCAGCCGGCGTCCCGTTCGGCGAGCGCCTGTTCGCTCCTCTTCAGCTCGCTCGCGAGTCGGGCCCGGCTCGGGGTCGTGAGGCCAAGCGATTCCGTCCGTTCCGCGAGATCGTGCCAGTCTCGACAGCCGGACTGCCAGAGGTCGACCTCGGTCGCGGGACCAATGCCGGGAAGATGCAGGAACGTCGCCCTCAGCACGAACGCCGCGACGGACGGATTCCCTTTAGAGTCTGTGGGCCGGCTAGGGCCGCGGGTCGGCCGATTCGACGGGAAGCGGGCCGATCGGGGCGATCAGCTCCTTCACGACCGCCCAAAACTTCGGCACGTCCGACTTGGGGAGGCGCTGTCCGTAGAGCGGGGCCCGGCATTCCGCCTCGAGCACGGTCGGGTCGTCTGCGTCCCAGATGAGCCGAACGACCCAGTCGTCCTTCTCGAGCTCGAACGCGTACACCCGCTTCCGTGGGTCGGTCGTGACGGGGTTCGGAGCCAGGATGTCGAGCGGCGGGTCGGGAGGAGGGGCCACGCCCGGCATGAGGGTCATGGGCGGAGGGCGCTCGGGGAGCGTGAGGCGGATCCACGCGACCACCGGCCAGTGGCTCCGCGAGACGCCGAGAGAGGGCACGAGGGGAGAGAGGACGGTCGGGCCTTT